>JBAQJF010000122.1:0-11684 GCA_049300195.1 Terriglobales bacterium
AGTGAAACCCTCCGAATCGGCGGATCGGTGGAAGCAAAGGCTTTTACTTCTGCAATCTGACCTCTGACCTCTGCAATGCCTCATCGCGGACGTTACAATTGACCAAGTCATTTATGCCAACCAAGAATCCCCTCAAACAGCAGGTACAGGAAGCCATTCTCGCCTGTCAGGATAAACAGGCTGAACAAGTCACGATCCTCGAACTGGAAAAGAATTCGGGCGCATTCACAGATTATTTTGTGATGTGTAGCGGTACCAATCCGCGGCAGATTCAGGCGATTGCCGATGCGGTCGACGAGCGCCTGGAACAGGTTGGTATGCGCGTCACTCACCGGGAAGGTTATAAGCAGGCCGAGTGGGTGCTGCTGGATTATGTGGATTTTGTCGTGCATGTGTTTTCCGAAAAGGCGCGGCAGTTCTACGATCTGGAACGGTTGTGGAAGTCGGCCAAGCGCATTGAAGCGGCGGAGTTCATGGCGAAACCGACTCCAAAGAAGCGCGCGACGTTGAAGACCAAGTCGGCGGAAGCGCTCAATATCGCGTCAGACGGTAGCCGCAAAGTCGCGCGCAGGAAGAAGGCTTGAGTGGCAGGTCCCGATTCGACCTCGTCCGACTCGTCCCTATCACTTGACTCCCTATCCGCTCCGCCATCGTCGAAGTCATCTGCCTGGGGTTCTTCTTACCGGCTGGTGGCGGCTGAAAAGTGGAAGGCTAAATCGGCGCTGCTGGGACGGGGAGTCACCCAGGCGTTGGTCGAATACTCGCAGCCAGTTGCGGGAATGAGAGTGCTCGATCTCGCCACCGGAACTGGGGAGCCGGCGATCACTTTGGCGGAACGCGTCGGGCCCGAGGGATCGGTGACAGCATTGGACCAGAGTACCGAGTTGCTTGCGATTGCGACGGAGCGGGCGCGCAATAAGAAGCTCCCAAACCTTACGACGCAGCGGGCGGATGCGCACTCGCTTCCGTTTGACGATCGCAGTTTTGATCTCGCGACTTGCCGGTTTGGGGTGATGTTCTTTGCCGATGCTCGGCGGGCGCTCGGCGAGTTGCGGCGTGTGCTGAAGCCGGGCGCGCGCGCTTGCTTTGCCGCGTGGGGTCCGGTGGAACAACCTTATTGGCAATCCACCATGAAAATTGTGCAAAGGCACATCGGCGGACCACTGCTGGCGGACGGCGCTGGGAATCCTTTTCGGTTTTCGGCGGCCGGATCGCTCTCCGAAGTTCTCCGCGCCGCCGGATTTCGGGAGGTTGAAGAATCGACTCGCAATTTGCCCTGGACGTGGCTCGGCGATGCGGAGGAAGTTTTTGAATATGCGTGCGCGGTGGCGGCTCCGTTTCGTCCAATGCTGGAGCGTGTTCCGGAAGCGATGTGGGATGCAATTCGCGCGGAGGCCGTCGCGACGATGGAGCGGTATCGCATGGGCGACGAAATTCGGTTTGGGGCTGATGTCGTGCTGGCCTCGGGAAAAGCGTGAGCGGGCGTGAAGATCAAAGTTGCGTGGGTCGGGAAGACAAAAGAGCCGGCGATTCAAACTTTGACCGATGAATACTTGAAGCGGATTTCACAGTATGCGGAAGTTGAAGGCCTGGCCGTGAAGGACGAAGCGGCGATTTTGACGCTAGCTTCGGGCGACGGTCGCGGCGCGCGCAAGGAACGATGCAAATTAGTCCTGCTGGATGCGCGCGGGAAGCAGTATTCGTCGGAAGAGTTGGCGGCGATGGTTGAGCGCGAGCAGATGAATGGGGCTCCGCTGCTTTTCGCCATTGGCGGAAGCGATGGGTTTAGCGACATGGCGCGGCGCGAGGCTGGTTTAGTGCTTTCGCTGGGAAAAATGACTTTGCCGCATGAACTGGCGCGAGTAGTTTTGGTGGAGCAGATATATCGGGCATTCACGATTTTGAAAAACCATCCGTATCATCGAGGGCATTAAGCGGCAAGCGGTAAGCCGTAAGCGGTAAACGGTGAGCGCTGAGCGGCAATCTCCGTCCATTAACTAATCAGTAAATGGGCAGGGGCCGGTTAGACAGCAGAACCGAACTGGAAACTGGCCGATTGCGATGTACCTCTGAGACTGTTCAGCGGCGCGGGGTTGGCATACTCTTAATTCACAGACCAATTGAGTCTGAAATTTTTGTGAGGCCCTTCCTTGATGAAAAACCCGTACGACGTTTTACGAGCGAAAGAGCAGGAACTGATCAAGGTCCGCAAAGAGATGGATGCTTTACGGATCGCGGCGCGTTTGCTGGGCGCCGAGGATAAGCGCACCGGCAACGGCAATGGCAGTGAAGGGCAGACGCTCACACGCGTGGTCGAAATGCCCTAATTCGGCAAGATAAAGTTTCCCTCCCCCAACGGATTCTCCCCCTCCTCTCTGCGATGCGGGCGGCCTGCCAAGGCCGCCCGCTTTTGGTTTGTGGGGCAGATTTGTGGCGCGGGCGTTGGCGTCCGCGTACAATCACTCATTCATCCTAAGTAATCATGGCGGACATCAGGCGCGGTCTTATCATCGTCAACACAGGGCCGGGCAAGGGGAAAACGACCGCAGCCATGGGAACCGCCTTGCGCGCAGTTGGGCAGGGGATGCGTGTTCTGATGCTCCAGTTTTTGAAGGGATCGTGGCACTATGGCGAACTCGACGCGGTCAAGGCGTTTGGCGACAAGTTTGTTATGAAGCAGATGGGCCGCGGATTTGTGAAGGTCGGCGCTGAAAAGCCCGATCCGGAAGATGTTCGCATGGTGGAAGACGCCTGGGCAGAGGCGGAACGCACGATTCAGTCCGGCGAGTGGGATCTGGTGGTGCTCGACGAGATCAATTACGCAATCAGCTACGGGATGCTGGACGCGGCAAAAGTGGCCGACGCGCTGACAAAGAAGCCGGAGATGGTGCACGTCATCTTGACCGGACGGAATGCGCATCCGACAATTGTTGAAATCGCGGATACTGTCACGGAGATGCGGCAGGTAAAGCACGCCTACGAGAAGGGCGTCATGGCGCAGAGAGGAATCGAATACTGATTGAGTAATTGGGTAATTTTGTAATTGGGTAATTTCAAAACCGGACAGAAGGAACCCCGGCAATTCGCCCGGGGGGACTCTAAATTACGCAATTACCAAATTACACAATTGCACAATTCTTATGACTTGGTTTAAACGACAATCCGGCGAGATCGACACGGCGGGGGAGAAAAAAGTCCGCACAGAAGGGCTTTGGGTCAAGTGTGATGCCTGTCGGCAGATCATCTGGAAGAAAGACCTGGAAGACAATCTGAACGTTTGCCCGAAGTGCGACAAGCATTTTCGCATCGACGCGCAGACCCGGCTGGCGCACCTTTTGGATGACGATCAATACGAAGTTTTCGACAGCAATCTGGTCTCAACCGATCCGCTGAAATTTGTGGATTTGAAGCCGTACTGGTCGCGGCTGAAGCAGGCCAAGGAAGACACGGGACTGAAGGATGCGGTCGTAAATGCGCGCGGGAAATTGAACGGGCGCGAGGTCATTGTCAGCTCGATGGAGTATTCCTTTATTGGCGGGAGCATGGGCGCCGTGGTCGGCGAGGCGATCACTCGGGCGATTGAGAAGGCGACGGAAACGCGAACTCCCATCGTGATCGTCTCGGCGTCGGGCGGTGCGCGGATGATGGAGGGCGCGATCAGCCTGATGCAGTTGGCAAAGATTTCGGCGGCGTTGGCGCGGCTGGATGCGGCAAAGGTGCCTTACATTTCTGTATTGACGGACCCTACGACGGGCGGCGTAACGGCTTCATTTGCGATGCTGGGCGATCTGAATATTGCCGAGCCCGGCGCGCTGATTGGATTTGCCGGCCCGCGCGTGATTGAGCAGACGATTCGACAGAAGCTGCCCCCGGGGTTCCAGCGGTCAGAATTCCTCTTGGAGCACGGGATGCTGGATGCGGTGGTTCCGCGCCGGGAGTTGAAGTCCTATATTTCGCGGGCCCTGGAATTTATGGGGTCAGCCGTCGGCCATCAGCGATCAGCCGTCGGTTAAATCTCTTGTTTGTCACTTTTTCTCGCGCCCCGTCAGGCTTTTTGGACTTCCATTCAGTGTGCATCTTGCGCTGTTCGTTGCGCGTCTATGGAATCTTGTCGCCTCATGCTTGAAACTGATAGCTGAGAGTTCACGCCGAGAGCTGCCTTTGTCCTACCAAACCGCAGTCGCGCGGATGTATGCGTTGGGTCATGAACTGGCCTCGATGCCCTCGCACAAGTTTGACTTGGCGCACATGCGGGTGCTGCTTGCCGCACTCGGAAATCCTGAACGCAACTTTCCCAGTGTCCTGGTCGCGGGGACGAATGGCAAGGGTTCTGCCTCGGCTACGCTGGCGTCGATTCTCGTGGCTTCAGGGTTGAAGACCGGGCTTTACACTTCGCCGCACTTGGTGCGGATCAACGAGCGGATTCGGCTGGATGGCGTCGAGATTTCCGACGACGATTTTGCGATGTTGCACGACGTGGTTGGCCGCACTGCCGAGCGATTGGTAAGCGAGGGGGACTTGCCGTGGCATCCCAGTTTTTTTGAAATGTTAACGGCGATGGCGTTTGAGTATTTTGCGCGCAGCCGGCCGGATTTGGTCGTGCTCGAAGTTGGCATGGGCGGGCGCCTGGATGCGACCAACGTGGTTGAGCCACGAGTGAGCGTGATTACGGATATTTCGCTCGATCATCAGAAATATCTGGGCGAGACGGTTCGCGAGATTGCCGGTGAGAAAGCTGGGATCATTCGCCGCTCCGGTGTGGTCGTCACTTTGCCGCAAATGCCGGATGCCAACGACGTAATTGGGCATGCGATTTTGGATGCGGGCGCGCGGGCTGTTAATGCTGTCCCTTATGTGCCTCCTGTGTCTCCGGGTAGCGATTCATTCTGGCGCACGGAGAAAAAACCTTTAACCGCAGATCTCGCCGCACAGCGCGCCGAGACACCCGCCGAGAACGCAGAGAAGAGCTTGCGGCAGCGATATCCTCTGGCTGTTTTGGGTGAGGAGATTCTGGTCGAGTCGTCATTGGTTGGCCGGCATCAGCTGCGCAATGTTGCTTTGGCGATTGCCACGGCGGTCGAGTTGCAGGAGCAGGGATTTGCGCAGATTACAGCTCGCTCGATTGAGCGCGGAATTCGCGCGGCTCGCTGGCCGGGGCGGTTTCAGGTTCTGTCCGCAGCCGCCGGACGTCCGGAATTTGTGTTTGATGTGGCCCATAATCCGGCTGGGGCCTGGGCTTTGCGGTCTACGCTATCGGCGGCCTATGAGGATCGCCCCGTGACGATGGTGTTTGGCGTTCTGCGGGATAAAGCCGTAGCGGAGATTGCAGAGATACTGTTTCCGATTGCCGAACATGTGATTGTGACGCGCGTGGATAATCCGCGATCGGCCAGCGTGCCGGAGATTCGGGAGGCGGCGCGGCGAGTCCCGATCGAGATTTCCGGTGCGGAAAACGTCGCGGCGGCCCTGGAGGAGGCCCGGCGGCTAGCCGGGGAACAGGGACTGGTGGTCGTTACCGGCTCGATTTACATTGTTGGCGAGGCGATGCGGGTCATGGGGATTCGCATCTAAGAGGGCTGGCGTTTGTTGCACTGAAACGCTGCGTTGGCGATGCTGAAATTGGATGTTAAGCACAGGGTACACAAGGGGACACGGGGCAATTCATCCGCGTTTTCCTGAGTGCATCTAAGATTAGAATGAGCGGGCGAAAGGCTCGCAATCACCGCGATTCCTAGAGAGTTTCGAGCTTGAATAAGATCGACACAATCGTCGAGCCGGAGAAAGTCAGCGCCGAGGTGCGCCCGGCTGAACAGCCTAGGGCGACCGTCCCCACCTGGACTGAGATACGCGCATCTGCCGGTGGCGCCGCAATCCGGCATGGGTGGGGCAGTCGGCTGCGCTCCTACTTTATTCTTGATCCACTGATTTGGGCCTATACGATTGTGCTGGGCACGATCTCGCTGCTCGCGTCGCTCTTTGACTCCAATGGGCGAATCCAGCATCGGCTGGCGCGGTTCTGGTCATGGCTGGTCATGAAGACGATTTTGTCGCCGGTTACATTGACTGGGAACGCGGAGGCGCTCGCTTGCGGGGCAGACGGCAAAGCTCGTGTTTTTGCGGTTACGCACGCTTCAGCACTCGACATTCCGATTCTCTATGTCTATTTGCCCTTTCAATTTCGCATCGTCTTCAAGAGCGAGCTTTTGTCATATCCATTTGTTGGATGGCATCTGAAGCGGTCCGGACAGGTCTGCATTAATCAGCAGAACCCGTCGGCTTCGATCGGGGCGATTAAGTCGTCGCTGAAGAGCCTGCGCAGCGGAATGCCGCTGGTTATTTTTCCCGAGGGTGGACGCACTCGCGATGGACAGATTCAGCCGTTTTTGCCGGGAGCGTTCTTTCTTGCCATCAAGGCGCGGGCTGAGATTGTGCCGATCGCGCTGGTCGGGACGTTTGACCTGCTGCCTATGAATACCTATCACATCAAGTGCCAGCCGCTGGAAATGCGGGTTGGCGATGCGATTTCGACCGACGGGCTGACGCTGGCGGACACGGAGGCGGTCTCCGCGAAGGTGAAGGCCGCCATTGAAGGGCTGCACGCGGCGCCACGGTCTTCCGTAGCCCGGTGAATAGCGGCTCTCTGAGCCTGCATTCTTTCAAATCAAATCGCTTTTTATTCGCTGGTGTCGCGCATCCTTGCCCTGAATCTGCCCGCACGCGTATGATGCAGCGTCTATGACTACACGCAGTACGGGGCGTCCGGTGGAGATCCATCTCAAGGCGCAGCTTATGTCGGCGTCGGAGGTGGAGCGGACGCTGATCCGGTTAGCGCACGAAATTCTCGAAAAAAATAATGGGTGCGAGGATCTGGCTCTGGTAGGGATTCGGCGCAGGGGAGTTCCGCTGGCGGAGCGGCTGGCGAAGATCATCCAACGGATCGAGAAGAAGCCGGTGCCGGTCGGGACTCTGGACATCACGTTGTATCGCGACGATCTATCTTTGGACGAGCGCACTCGCGATTCAAAGCCGGTGGTGCAGAAGAGCGAGATCGGGATTTCGGTGGCGGGCAAATCGGTGGTGCTGGTCGACGACGTTCTTTATACCGGCCGGACTACGCGCGCGGCAATGGATGCGCTGTTTCGCGAGGGCCGTCCGCGGCGGTTGCAGCTCTGCGTGCTGATCGATCGGGGGCATCGCGAACTGCCAATTGAGGCGGCCTTTGTAGGACGGGTCGTGCAGACGACGGAGAATCAGATTATTGAAGTAAAGCTTCGCGAGGTGGATGACGCGGAAAAGGTGTTGCTGATGGAGAAGGGATAGAGGTCGAGTTCGGCTTCGAAATTTAGATATGAATGCAGCGCGCGGTTCTCTGCTCGGCATTGAGCACCTGGAAGCCGCCGAGATTCTTCGAATATTAAAGGTGGCGCGGCGGATGAATCCGGACCGCCCGCGTCCCTTACTGCGCGGGCGGCGGGTGCTTTTGCTGTTTTATGAGGCGTCGACGCGGACACGCAGCTCGTTTGAGATTGCCGCCAAGACTTTGGGCGCGCATACGGTGCTGATTCAGGCAACGGGATCGAGCATTGAAAAGGGCGAGTCACTCCTCGATACGGGATACACGGTGAGGGCCGTGGGCGCGGATGTGATTGTGATCCGGCATCCGAACGCGGGCGCGCCCCACCTAATGGCGCAGCATCTGGACGTACCGGTGATTAATGCTGGGGATGGATTGCATGAGCATCCTTCGCAAGCTCTGCTCGATGCATATACGATTCTGCGGAACAAAAAGAGTTTTAAGGGACTCCAGGTCGCGATTGTTGGAGACATTTTTCATAGCCGGGTGGCGCGGTCAGCCTGTCATTTGCTGTCGAAATTTGGGGTCAAGATTATCTTGTGCGGACCGCAGGAGCTTGTGCCGGAGGTTGCGGCGACGATCGCTCCCGGAGTGCGCGTGACTCGCCACATCGAAGATGCTTTACGCGGGACCGACGTCGTGATGCTGCTGCGAGTGCAGAAAGAACGGCTCGCCGGCGTGAAGATCGACCTGCCGGAATATATTGCGCGCTACCAGATGACTCCGGCGCGGCTAAAGATGGCCAGGAAGGATGCGATCGTGATGCATCCCGGGCCGATCATTCGCGGGCTGGAGTTGACCAGCGAAGTCGCGGACGGGCCGCAGGCGCGCATTCTGGAAGAAGTAAAGAACGGCGTGCCCACGCGCATGGCGATACTGGCGCGAGCCGTCGGGAAGATGCGATAGGGATCAGTTTTCCGGATTCAGGGATGAAAATTTGAAGGAACAGACTTGAAGACTCACGACAAATCGAGTTTGCTGATTTCTGGCGGACACCTTATCGATCCTGCGGCGCGCATCGATGCGCCCATGGATGTTTTGCTGAAGGATGGGCGGGTGGCTGAGGTAGCGCCTCCGCGGAAAATTAAAGGTGCGGATCGCAAGTTCGATGCTCGCGGTCTGGTAATTGCGCCGGGATTCATCGATTTGCACGTGCATCTACGCGAGCCAGGCCAGTCGCACAAAGAAACCATTGCTACTGGAACGGCAGCCGCGGCGGCGGGAGGGTTTACTTCGGTTTGCACTATGCCGAACACCGCCCCGGTCGTGGATTCCGCGGATTGGGTGAAATGGGTTGCGGCGGCCGAGCGCGGGGCGGTAGTGAACGTCTTTCCGATTGCGGCGGCTACTCGCGCCAGCAAAGGAATGGTGCTTACGGATTTTGGCGCGCTGCAAACAGCTGGAGCAATCGCAGTCACCGATGACGGGAAGCCGATTCTGGACGACCACATTATGCGCGAGGCGCTGATCCTGGGCGGCGAGCTGAATTTTCCCGTGGTACAGCACGCCGAGGATACGCGGGTGACTGAGGGCTGCTCGATGCATGCGGGGGCCCGGTCGTTTCGGCTCGGGCTACGCGGAATGACCGCGGAGGCGGAGGCTTCGGTTGTGGAGCGCGATGTGCAACTCGCGACTACGATTCCCAACGCGCGGCTGCATGTGGCCCATCTTTCTACTGCCGATGCGTTGAAGGCGGTGCGGCGCGGGAAACGTGCGCGGGCGCGCATTACGTTTGAAGTCACGCCGCATCATTTCACGTTGACCGACGAGGATATGCGAGACTATGACAGCAATTTCAAGATGAATCCTCCGCTGCGGTCGCGGGCGGACTTGGAGGCGATTCTCGTCGCGCTCGAGGATGGGTCGGCGGATGCCATTGCTACCGACCACGCTCCCCATGCCTCGCATGAAAAAGAAATGGAGTTCGAGCGGGCGGCATTTGGGATTACCGGGCTGGAAACCGCGCTGGCCCTGGCGATAACACGGCTGCACATTGCAAAGCGGATTCCGCTCCGGCGGATTGTCGAATTATTTACCGCGGGCCCAGCCCGCTGCTTCGATTTTCGCGGTCGTGGATCGTTGGGCCGGGGAGCGTTCGGCGATGTGACTATTTTTGATCCGAAAAAGAAGTGGACGTTTGAAGCGGCAAAGTCGCGCTCGAAGTCGCGGAACACTCCGTTTGATGGCTGGCAGCTGACGGGGAAGGTTGTGGCTACGATTGTCGGCGGTTCGGTGGTTTACGAGGCCTGAGTCCGCCAATTCTTTTCCGCGGATTCACGCGGATCAAACGCTTTTCTGATTTTCTCGCTTAATCCACGTTTACCGAAAATATCGCATTCGCCACGCCCGGTGAGGATGCAGTTACCGTCACTGTTCCCGTCTGCATTGGAGCCGTATAGCGCGCTCCGGCAATCCCTTTGCTCGTCGTCGTGACCGGATTCGGCGAGAAGCTGCCGCCTGCCCCGCCATCGCTGTAGGTGACTTGAGCGCCTTTCACCAAATTTGCGTACTGATCTTCGATCAGCACCTGCAACTGTGTCGCGGTATTTTTGCCGGCTCTTACGCTTTGATTGTTGCCCGCATAGATGGCCATCGACGCGGGTGGCCCGGCCAGCACGGTGGCTTTGAAGGCGGCTGAAGGAATTCCGGACACCGAGGCGGTGATGGCAATGGCTCCCGCTATTGTTCCAGTGCTGTAGGTGGTGGCCGCAAAGCCCCCTGAGTCGGTGGTGACGGTGGCTGGAGACAACGTTCCGCCCGCGCCTCCATCGGAGAACGTTACGGAAATTCCGGAGACTCCGTTACCTGCTGCGTCTTTGACCTTTACCTTGAGCGGAGATTTGAAGCTCGAATTCACCGGGCCAGACTGATTGTTCCCGGCGGCAATCGCTATGTTTGCCGGAGCGCTGGCGGTGGCGGTCACGGTGAAAGTCGCGCTGGCATAGCCCTTGCTGGTGGCGGTGATGGTGTAAACGCCCGGAGTTTTGGAGAGAGTGTAATTGGTGCTGGCAACGCCCGAGCCATTGGTCTGAGTTTTAGGCGTTGAGAACATCCCGCCCTTTGGACTGGCCGTGAAGCTTACAGGGATGCCAGCCTGGTTGATCGCATTGCCGCTATAGGGATCGATCAGACCAGCCTGCAAGGGGATGGGCAGTTGGGTTCCGGCAGGGGCGCTCTGATTATTTCCAGCGACGGCGTTGAACGCCGGCAACAGGCCGTAAACCCCGAGCGCGGTGGCGCCATCCACATAGACCTTGCCATTGGCGACGATGGGCATTCCGAAGTGCACCATTTTTCCGATGCTGTCGCGCGTACCCTCCATTCCGCTGTCATACAATTCGGTCGCCAGATTGGTGGCGTCGTAGGCGTAGAGCTTGGCGATCGAAAAAGTTTCGTGCCAGAAGATTCCATTCTGCGTGCCGTTGGACGAGACGATGCCGCCGGTAGGATTGGCGGTGGCTTTCGGCGCCTGCGAGATCGGCTGAAGCGAAATCTGGTCGTTGCCGAATGCGTACGCCATGAGCGGAGTATTTTCCGCGGCGATGAATATGGTGTTATTCCAATAGGTCAGGCCGGCGTGGACTTGACCTAGAACTGGAACGTCGAGTTCCTGCGGGATCTGGAAATCGCCGACCGGATTATACCCGCCCAGGTTATTCTGATCGAGCAGATACGTAGTTCCATTTTTGTCGATGGCGAGGACGAACTGGCTGCCGTCGGGCTGTTGCGGCAGAATTTGCACCAGGCCGGAACTCACGTCCAGATCATGTTTCTGGAAATAGGCCTGGTTGTAGGGAGTGAACGAGTCGGCTAAGTTAAGCACACCGTCCCCCTGAGAAAGCTTGATCACGCTGTCGCCCCAGTGCGTGCCGCTGGGGCCATCGAAAAGGCCGTCGCCCGTGCTGAAATAGATGTTGCCGTTGCCATCGCCCGCAATCCCGGCGCCCGAGAGCCAGACCGCAGAGGCTTTTACGTTGGGAGATGCGTCAAAGGCACCGACCTGCTGAAGGGTGCTTCCGTCATAGGCCATCACCCAGCCGTTTTCGGTTTTGACGTTGCAGCCCGGACCGCCATAACCGATGTAAACGATTCCATCCTGGAGGAGCAGACCGGGGCGCGCTTGCTGATATTTGTCGATGAACGTATAAGTCTGGCCGTCGATCACAACCGATGCGGAAATTACAGTCGGGCCGCCAAACAATTCGGCTCCGGTGCCGAGATCGAGCGCGTGCAGGCGATGAACGTAGTTGCCATTCTCTTTGGTGATCGCCTCAATGTAGATGGCATTTTTCGTCGGATCGATGACCGGCGTTCCCTGGATGCCAAACTC
>JBAQJF010000123.1:0-24713 GCA_049300195.1 Terriglobales bacterium
TCTTTGGAGCCGAATTCGTAAATGCGTTCTTTCGGCACGCCCTGGCCTAGCCACAGGTCGTAGGCTTCGGCGTCGCGCGGCACGCCGTTCTCGCCTTTGAAGATCGTGGCGTACAACTTTTCTTTCGGAAGGTTGAACCACTCGGGCGATGTGAAGAGCTCCCAGGCGTAGGCGATCGCGTCTTTTTTGAAGTAGTCGCCGAAGCTGAAATTGCCCAGCATCTCGAAGAATGTGTGATGGCGGTTGGTGAAGCCTACGTTTTCTAGGTCGTTGTGCTTGCCTCCGGCGCGGACGCATTTTTGCGACGTCGTGGCGCGGTTGTAGTCGCGCTTTTCGAGGCCGAGGAAGACGTCCTTGAACTGGTTCATGCCCGCGTTGGTGAAGAGGAGCGTCGGGTCATTGGCCGGGACTAGCGACGAGGAGTGGACCTCGCGATGGCCCTTCTGGATGAAGAAGTCGAGGAATTTGCGGCGGATTTCGGAGCCTGTGAGCATGCGTGTGAGTACGAAAGTTAAATTCTAAATCAGTTCCTGAATTCAGTTCTCAGTTCCCCGTTCTCAGTTCCCAATTAAACCATGCGAGAACCAAGTGTTTTGCTGAGAACTGAGAACTCGCGGCTAAGAACTCGCAGTTATGGGTATTATTTATCGGCGCAGTTATCGCACGCTCTCAGGAGGTTCCCATGCCCTGCAAACCCGAAGTGCTTCGCCAGGTTCCGCTCTTCTCACTGCTGGACGACGATGAAGCGGCGGTGCTGGCCAGCCAGGTCGAACTTAGAACGTTTGCTCCACGCCAGCGCATCTGGAAGCTCGGCGACCCCTCCGGCCCGGCATATGTGGTGGTTTCCGGCAACGTCCGGCTAACAACGGTCGACGAGGATCATCAGGAAGTTGTTGTCGACGAACCTACGCGCGGCGATTTCTTCGGATTCGCTTCTCTACTCGATCAGACTGCGCACCAGACGAATGCGCAGGCCACAGAAGAGTCGGTGTGCGTGGAAGTCGACCGCAATGACATTTCAGTCTTGCTGGAGCGCAAGCCTCATGCCGGCATGGATATGCTGTCTGTGCTGGGACGGCAGTTTCACGCCTCGCAGCGACTGGTGCGCTTACGGGCGGCGCGCAATCCCAATGTGGTGATCGAAGAAAAGGAAACCGTGGGCGAGCGCATCGCGGACTCGGTCGCCTCGTTTGGCGGATCCTGGACGTTCATCATCGCGGCCCTGGTCGCGCTTTTGCTTTACACCGCACTCAGCATTACGATGGGCCATCGGTCGTGGGACCCCTATCCCTTTATTCTGCTCAATTTATTTTTGTCGATGCTGGCGGCGATCCAGGCGCCGGTCATCATGATGAGCCAGAACCGGCAGGACAAAAAGGATCGTCTACGCAGCGAGTTGGACTTCGACGTCAACCGCCGCGCAGAAAGCGAGATTCAGGGGCTGGCTCAGAAGCTCAATCTGCTGGGAGACAAAATCGGCGACGTGGAGGATCTGTTGCGGAAGCAGTTCGCTCCACACTCGCCGGCGCAGTAACGGCGCTACCCTACTTGGCTTCCTCTTCCGTCTTCTTGCCGGCTTTCTTGACGCCATGGCCTACGGCCTTGGTGCCCTTCTTGACGCCGTGGCCGGTACGTTTGGCCGCGACTTTGGTTGCGTGTCCGGTATCTTTCGCGCCGGTTTCCGTGGCCTTGCCTGTATCTTTCGCGGCTACCTTCGTGGCGTGGCCGGTTTTCTTGGCGGCGGTGTCGGTGGCTTTGCCGGTGTCATCGGCGGCGGTCTTTACGTCGCTTCCAGCCTGGCAGTAGGCGAAGGTGGAGAGGCCCAGCAGGGCTGACGCGATCAGGATAGAGAACTTCTTCATGGTTCCTCCCAGTTCGTGACAAAGTCAGTTACAGATTCGTATGAACGGCCTCTATTAGATCATAGAACGCCGGCGCCGTGAAAAAGGTCGCATGCTGCGACGGAAGACCTGGCAGCGCACACCTGCCGCTACCACGGGTCGGAACAGCTGAGATAGAAGCCGCATTTCTTGCAGACTGCTTTGCAGCGGTGGGCATGGAGTTCGGTCGAGCAATTGGGGCAGAACATGGAGGCGTCGAGACGTCGATGCGCGCCTTCCCCTGCAACATTGGACGTGGCGAGGCCGGCCGGCAAAGAAGCGGCGGGTTTTTGTTGCGAGTCTCTGGGGCGCACGGAACTCATTGTGGTGTTTTGTAGCATGGATCGGATTGCGTGAAAAGATAGATGTTGCATACCGGGGACGTGAGGAGCCCGTCGTGAATTAAGGCCACGGCATGCTGGATGCGGGCCAGGGCGGCGGGGACGCCGCCACGACAGCCGGCGAGATGCCGGCGCTGCTTTCTCGTGGGGCGAGGTCGGACGGCGCCATCGCCGCAGAAGTCGGAAATCGCGCATAATAGTGTTTCGGAAAATTCAATTTCATTTGGGATTCTGGGAGACTTTCGCATGAAATGGATTCTGGTAGTGCTGGCGCTGCTTGGGATTGTCGCCTCTAGTCTTGCGCTGCGTGAGCATTATCGCACTGACGCTTCTCCGTGCAGTATCAACGAGCGCTGGGATTGCGGGATCGTCAACAAGAGCCCGTTTGCCATGGTCCATGGTATGCCGGTGGCGGTGATTGGCATCGCGGGATATCTTTTTCTCGGCTTGCTGGCGTGGCGCAAAGCTTACGTCTGGATGCTGCCGTTTGTGACGGGCGCGTTTGCCTTCGCGATTCACCTGGCGGATATCGAGTCGATGCTGCTTGGCGTATGGTGCATTTACTGCGTTATATCGCTTGGCATCATCACTCTGATGACGCTGCTCGTGATCGCCACCGTCATTGTCGATTCGATGAACCGGCCGCGAGCTTATTCGTAGCGCAGGCTCTCGATCGGATCGAGTCGGGCCGCGCGGATTGCGGGAACCATTCCACTTAGAATTCCTACGACGCTAAGAATGATTGTCGCCACCGCCAGGCTGCCGATGCTGATTTGCAGGTGAATGTCTCCCGCTTGCAGGTTGTCGCCGAAAGCGCTCATGAGCGGCAACGCGCCTACTCCCCACGAAATCAGGTAGGCAATCACGATTCCCGCCGCCCCTCCAGCGAATGTGATCGCCAGCGCCTCGGCCAGGAATTGCAGCAGAATGTGGCGCTTTTGGGCACCCAAGGCTTTTTCTACGCCGATCTCTCTTGTGCGCTGTTGGACGGAAACCAGCATGATATTCATGAGCCCAATGCCGCCGATGCCGAGCGTCAGCGCGCCGATGAATCCCAGCAATACTTTCAGGGCCGTAGTAACGATGGTGAAGTCGTCGAAGTCCTGTTTGAAGTCGGCGATGTAGATCGCGCGGCGATCGTCCGGGCGGAAGTTGTGGTGCCCGGCGAGCACGCTGCGCACGACGCGCGCAATTTGCTGGTGATTCTCTCCTTCGTAATCCATGAACATACCGGTGATGTATTGCGTGTCGAAAAGATCGCCCATGGTGGTGAACGGGATCACCACCATCGTGTTGTCGTTGTTGTCGCCGCCCTGGACCTTGTGCTGGTAGATGCCGATCACCTGAAACGTCACGCCATTGATCCGGATGTTCTGTCCAAGGGCTTGCTCGCCGGAGAAGAGCCTGCGCCGGGCTTCGTCTCCGATCACTGCGACGCGCGCGTGCTCGGCGAGATCAATTTCGCTCATGGCGCGGCCGCTCGCGACCTGGAATCCGCGGATGCGATCGTAGACGGGATAGACGCCGGTGAAAAAAAGATTGGTATAGGTGCGGGTATCGTGCTGAATGGTAACCCCGTTGCCCTTGTCGAAAATCGGCGTGACGCCCTTGATCATGGGGACTTCGTTGCGAATGTAATCGACGTCGGCTAGCTTGAGCTTGACCTCGCTGCCTGCTTTCGAGCCGCCCGCTTGCAGCGATGTGCGGCCGGGGAACGCGCCGATCACATCGGTTCCCCAGGAGCTGAAGATCATGCTGATGGCGCGCTCGAAGCCAGAGCCGAAGGCGAGCAGGATGACTACGGTGGCAATTCCCCAGGCCATGCCGAGCATGGTCAGCATGGTGCGGCGGCGGTTGTGCTGCATGGCGCTGTAGGCTTCTTGTAACAGATCGCGCATCATGATGTTGTCCTCAAGGGCGGTGACCGGTCACCGGTAACCGTCTTAGCTCGCTATTCCTGCCGCAACGCTTCGACTGGCTCCAACATGGCCGCTTTGCGGGCGGGATACAGGCCCGCCAGAATTCCCGCCAGCGATAGCGAGAGCACCGCGCCGATCGCCGATGCGGGCACGATTTTTGGCGTGTCAAAACCTTGCGGCAGATGCACGCCGCTGAGCAGGTGAATGACCAGCATCGCTCCGCACACACCGATGCCGCCGCTCAGCAGGGTGAGAAACGCGCCCTCCAGGAAAAACTGAAACAGAATGCTGCGCTGCGTCGCACCAAGAGCTTTGCGCAGTCCGATTTCGCGCGTACGCTCGGTAACCGCAACTAACATGATGTTGACGATGCCGATCGCGCCCAGCGCCAGCGTCACGAGGCCGACTCCGCCTAGGAACCAGTCCATGGCGGTGAAGATTTTGCCCATGGTTTTTTGATTCTTTACCGTGTCCCATTCTTCCCACGTATCTTGGATAGTAGGGTCGAAATTGCCGTGATTGCGGGCTACGATGCGGTGCAATTCAGCTTTGGCATCTTCGTTTTCTGCGAAGCTGCGCGGCTGATAATTAATGAACGTAAGCGCATTGCCTTCTTTTGAGTTGTCGCCGGTCAGCGGAAACAGTTCGCGCATGGTGTTGAACGGAACGAAAATGCGAACATTGGTTGCGTTCTGCTCTTCCTGGCCGATTTTGTTGAGGACGCCGATAACCTGAAAGCGCACGCCGTTCAGCAGGATCGTATTGCCCACCGCGGGCCGGCCGGGAAACATGTTCTTGGTCATTTCGACGCCGAGCACGCACACTCGGCGGCGCTCGGCATCGTCGTCGTCGTTGATCCAGCGTCCGATCGCCAGAGGAATCGTCCGCACGTGGCTGTAGACCGCGGGCACGCCTGAAACCTGGCCATTGGTGCTGGTGTAGTCGCTGACCGCGCGGATGTCGTCACGAGCAATGACCGGCGAAATGTTGAGCGCGAGGGTCGATTGCGCCTTGATCGAAAGGTAATCGTCGTAGGTGAGATTGAACCAGCGCATCGAGTTGAAACTGCCCTCGACGGCGGGCGCGCGGCCTCCGAAGAAGAAGATGATGTTCTTGCCGAAGCTTTCGAGTTGCTTGCGGTTGCCGTTGCGGAAGCCTTCGCCCACGCCCGCGAGCAGCAGGAGCGAACCGACGCCCCAGGCGATTCCGAACATGGTGAGAAACGAACGCAGCTTGTGCGCCCAGAGCGTTCGCATGGTCTGGGAGAAGGTGTCCAGCAGCATGCGCATGATGGCGTCTCCTGTCTTTGCGTCGGCGATCAGGGCCGGCGGCCGCGCTTTCTTATTGGACTGTTGGGATCTGCCAGGGTTAGCGGCGGCTGGGATGTAAGAAGAACAATCCGGCAGCGCCCAAGACTGACACCTATAACAGCGTGATGTCTAGAAGGGGCGGATGCGGAATCAGCCTTGAGAGCGGTTGGGTTCTTCGTTCTTATCCAGCTTCCACTGGATTTGCCGAAGCATTCCCAGCCACAGCTCGGCATCGCCGGTACTCAGTCTGAGGCGGCGAAGCATGCGGCGGAGCTTCTCTTCGGTAGCACGGGCGACGCCCGGTTTTGTGTATCCGCTGGCGTCGAGAACGTCGAGCAGCAATTGCGTGAGGCGCTCGAGATCGCCTGCTTTGGCTTTGGTGGTTTCTTCCTGCGCCCGGCCATTCGCGATTCGGCTAGCGGCCTTGTCCCCAGCCGCGCCTTTCGTTTCACGCGTCAATTCGTAGAGGCATACCGCGACGGCCTGCCCAAGATTCATCGAGCCATGATCTTCGCGCGTCGGAATCCGCATGAGCCAGTGGCAATGACTCATGTCCTCATTCGAGAGCCCGACTTTTTCCGAACCGAAGAGTATTGCAACGGGTGCTGTTTTGAATTGCCGACGGATAGTCCGCGCGCCACCTTCGAGCCGGCGCAATTCGAGCTGCAACGCGCGGCGGGTCGCGGCAGTCGTCCCTATCACCAGACTGCAGTCGGCCACGGATTCTGCCACACTTTCATATTCTTTTGCGTTTGCCAGCAACTGTGCCGCGCCGACGGCCGAACGCGCTTCGCGGAAGGCGATTTCGTAGGGATTCACAACGCGCAGCTGCGCGGCTCCGAAGTTGCTCATGGCGCGTGCGGCCGCTCCAATGTTGAGCGGATTTCGCGTTGCCACGAGCACTACGCGCAAATTGTCTAGATTGGCGGTGCTCGGAGAGTTGCTGGAATTCATCTCCGGTGTTCTATCGCGGAGGCGCGGTTTGCGCAACTCCATTTGAGCATCCGGTCCCGCGGGATGGGCGGTTGGTGAACGACGGGCATGTGCCCGTCGCTCCATCCGAAGGTTTTAAACGGCTTGATGCGGTTTGCCGCGTCTACTGGTTCACCCAGACGATGGGCGATTTCTTCACCAGCGCGTGCTCCTTTTTCAGTTCGCGTGCGATGTCGCCGAGCGAGGGACTGGCGGCCTGCGGGAAATCCGACGCCGGCCGGTCGCCTTCCGCGAAGGTGTAGCTGGTCCCCGGATAAATGTTCTGTGCCGCCGCCATGGGCGCAAAGCCCGCATGGGCCGGATGTTCGGGTGCGTGATAAATCTGCGGCTGGGCGCTGATGTATCCGCCGCCGACGTATTGGGCAAATGCCGCGGTCGTCATAAACAGGCTGAGGATGAGCAAGGTCTTTTTCATGGCAATCTCTCCAATCCTGGAGAAGGCGAGGGAATCGGCGGCCGGGCCGCGGATGTTAACTCCTCCACCGGGAATAAATGCAACGCCTGGACCAAACCTCAACCCCCTGAAATAGGGGGATTGGCGTGGGTTACCTTTGGTTACTGGGCAATTGTTTTCACAGTTGTGGTAGTGGACGGAGCCTGCGGATGCAGCTCGCTGGCGTCCGCTCTCAATGGGATTTCTGGCTGGCTCGCTGAGGAAAGATCACGATGCACAGCGCGATAAATGCCAGCAAACAGGCGGTTGCTGAATACCTGCTCAAGGCCAATCCACCGGCGTTCAGCGGCTTATCCAGAAAGTCGCCTAATACCGCTCCGAGAGGGCGGGTGAGAATGAACGCCGTCCAAAACAGCAGGGTTCTTGAAGTCTTTGTCAGGTAGTACGCTGCGACCACCAACCCGATCAAGCCGCTGAACAGCAGCGCGCCGCCCTTATATCCCAGCCCTGCCGAGTCGGCCGTCCAGTCTCCCAAAGCCGTACCCAGGGTTTGCGAAAACATGATGGTGACCCAATAGAACATTTCTACTTTGGGTTCAACGATGGTGTCGACGGAGACCGATCCCATGGTTCGATACCAGATGGCAAGAGACGCCAACAGCAGAGTGAGCAACATCGCCGAACCACCTGCATAGCCAATGCCCAAAGAGCGATCCGCAAAGTCGGCGAGCGTTGTTCCCACGGTGGTGGTGGCAATAATGGTCGTCCAGTAGAGAACCGGGTGAAATCGTTTGGCCTTGATTTGCGCTGCGACTGCAACCAGAAAAATTACGGCAAAGATCAAAGTTCCCACCAAATAGCCGAGTTTCATGGACATCGTGACGGCATCGCCGCCCGTTTCTCCGAGGGTGGTGGCGGCGATCTTGATGATCCAGAACAGCAGGGTAACCTCAGGAACTTTGCTCAAGGTGGCTTCAGAAGTGTTCTTCATTCAATGTGATTTCTTTGAGCGCGCCGTCCAGAATCGCGGCTTTTCCCGGATTCAGATTAAGATTATCACTGTGAAAAACCGAACGACCTTGGTTCTCTTGCTCTTCCTGTCAACGATCACGTTGACGAGGGTAGCTACTGCCTCGGACTACAAAGTCGTTAAGACGTGGAAGCTGGGCGGTGACGGCGGCTGGGATTATCTCAAGGCGGATAGCGACGGCCATCGCTTATTCATAGCGCGCGCCACGCGCGTGATGGTGGTCGATACGACATCGGGCAAACAGTTGGGCGAGATTCCGGACACGCCCGGCGTCCACGGTATTGCTCTCGATGCGGCCAACGGACGCGGCTACACGAGCAATGGACGTGAAGATACGGTCAGCCTGTTCGATCTGAAGTCGCTTGCCGTGGAAAAGAAGATCAAGGTCGGCAGCGGGCCGGATGCTATTCTTTATGACTCCTTCTCGAAACGCGTTTTCACCTTCAACGGCAAGGGCCATGACACGACCGCCATCGATGCCGCCAAGGGTGAGGTCGCCGGCAAACTCGACCTGGGCGGCAAGCCGGAATTTGCCGCGAGCGATGAGAAGGGAACAGTTTTCGTGAACATTGAGGACACATCTGAGATTGTCGCTTTCGATCCTCGAAAACTTACCGTGAAGTCGCGTTGGAAGCTGGCGGACTGCGAGGAGCCTACCGGTCTCGCAATTGACCGCGCGAACCGCCGCTTATTCGCAGGTTGCAGCGGAAACAAAAAGATGGCGATCGTGAATGCAGATAGCGGAAAAATGATAGCGAGTCCGGCGATTGGCGCGGGCTGCGATGCAACGGCGTTCGACCCGGATCGCGGCTACGCATTCGCCTCGGCCGGCGACGGAACGATCACGATCGTTAAGGAAGACAATGCCGACAACTTCAGCGTGGCGCAAACCGTGGCCACACAAAAAGGCGCGCGTACCATGGCGATTGATGAGAACACGCACCAGCTTTTCACGGTGACGGCGGAAGTGAGCGGCACGCGCGAGAGCCGGAAAATCGCGCCCGATTCATTTGTCGTGATTGAGGTCGAGGGAAGCCGTTAGGTTCAATACTGCCATTCAGTCCAAATTCATTCGGAGAAACGCTTGTGAGATGCAGTAAGTGGCTGATATCTGGAGTGTTGTGTGCATTTCTTGCTTTATCCGTCCATGCCCAAACGACCGTGCAACCCGACGAAACAACTCATCGTCTTGCGCATGACATCTTCAAACAACTGATCGAAATCAATACGACTGACTCGGTCGGCAGCGTGACAGCGGCCGCCGAAGCTATGGCGCAGCGCTTTCGCGACGCCGGATTTGCCGATAGCGACATCCACGTGCTGGGCCCGAGTTCCAATGACCGCAAAAAGAATGTCGTCGTGCGCCTGCACGGTTCGGGCAAGCACAAGCCTGTTCTGCTGATCGGCCATCTCGACGTGGTCGAAGCGCGGCGCGCGGATTGGACTACCGACCCCTTCAAATTTGTCGAGCAGGATGGATATTTCTACGGGCGCGGCTCGAGCGACATGAAAGATGGCGACGCCATCATGTCGGCGACTCTCATCCGCATGAAGAAAGAAGGATACGTTCCGAGCCGCGACATCATTCTCGCAATGACCGCGGACGAAGAAGGTGGGACGTCGAACGGCGTTGACTGGCTCGTCAAGAATCATCGCGACCTAATCGATGCGGAATTCGTGCTCAATCACGATGGCGGCGGCGTGCTCGCCGATCACGGCAAGCCGCTGATGATGGAGGTGGATGCCACCGAAAAGCTGTACAGCGATTTCGTGTTGACGGCGACGAACCCGGGCGGGCACAGCTCTTTGCCGAGGCCCGACAATGCTATTTATGAACTCGCCGCGGCGCTGACTCGGATCGCCGGTTACCAGTTTCCCTTCGAGCTGAACAACATTACGCGTGCTTATTACGAAGGGCAGCTGAAGATTGCGACCGGCCAGCGGGCGGCGGATCTCGCTGCAATTCTGAAAACTCCGCCCGACCTCGAAGCCGTGGCGCGTCTGTCCAAGGATCCGATCGACAACTCGACGATGCATACCACCTGCGTGGCAACTCGCTTAAGCGGCGGCCATGCCAACAATGCGCTACCCCAGACGGCGCAGGCCAATGTGAACTGTCGCATTCTTCCCGGACATTCGCTCGAGGAGACTCGTTTGGCGCTCGAGAAAATCGTGGCCGATCCGAAGATCGCCGATGCGAAGATCAAAGTGCAGTTCCTGGAGAACACGGGCAAGATCATGGATCACGGTTCAGACCGGCATAGTTTAGCGCCGCCGCCTCCGCGCACAGAGGTGTTCGATGCGCTGCACGACGTCGTTTCGCAAATGTGGCCGGGGATCCCCGTGCTGCCCACCATGAGCACTGGCGCATCGGACGGCGTCTACACCAATGCGGCGGGTATGCCGACTTATGCCGTCTCCGGGGAGCAATATGATCGCGACGATATTCGCGCGCACGGCAAGGATGAACGGATTGGCGTGCAGGCCTTCTACCGTGGCGTGGATTTTTACTATGCGTTCCTGAAAGACGTTACGCAGCGGTAGCAGGCCGCCTCAACGCGCGTTGCTACCGGGGCCAGAGCCAGCCGAATGTGCCGGCGACCAGCAATCCATAAATCAGACCGTCGAATACTTCTTTCATCGTCATGCCCCAGGGCTGTCCCTTCCAAATGCTATTGGCGAGCGGCCCGAGGCCGTACGCCATAAATGCGGCAGTTCCGGCGCAGCGAAAAACGAATAGATAGGGCGCTCCCTGCGGAACCGTGTGATACGTGAGGTAGGCGGTGAAAAAGCCGATCAGCAGGCAATAGCCAAACCATGCGCCAAGATATTTTCCCAGCGCGGGCGGGCCGCTGGGCAAGACGGTCAGGAAGCCGACGGGTCCTTGCTTGAACTTTTCCTGCGAGGCGGGTGACTTCATATCCTGATGCGTGGTGTAGGGAAAATGATAATAACCGGGCTTGATACCCGCGGTCCGCAAACCGGCCAGCGCCTGCTCTTCGTTGGGAATCTGGTAACAATCGCTCTGGTGATACTTCAGCACCATGTGCAGGATGGAACTGGCGATAAACACAATGACAGCCGAAAGAATGATAGGGAGCCAGAGAGCGGATAGGAATTCCATGCGCAGCCTCCTTAAGGGTTGCGATCAATGCCACAAAAGTGAACTTCGCAGGGGAATCTACGCTGCCGTTGAGCCGAGGTCAAGATGAAACTCCGGCGGCACGCACCCACGCATCAGTTCTGAAAGTAAGGATCGAGCGTGAACAGGTTGGTGAAGTAGCCGTCCTTCCATTTTGGATCGAGGCGGTCGAGGAGAAAGCCCTCGCATCCCCCGAAAGAATACACGGCAACACGCTTCCACTTGGCGAGATCGGCCTCGCTTAGCTCGCGCATCGTATCGGCGCGTGCCTTGGCGGCATAGCTCGGGAACGACTCGTAGTCCGCGAGCGCCATGTACTCGGGCGTGGGTTCATAGTGCGCGGCGGCCTCGGCGGACTCGACTTGCACGTAGCGCGCGATGCCTTCCCTCCAAATCTGGAAGCTCAAATACTTGCCATCGTCGGGCGAAAGCTGGCTGAAAAATTTCTTACGTGCGACGGCGTATTGACGCGCCAGTTTACGAAATTTTGTCGCTTTTTTCTCGTTCAACGCTGCCAGCAGGAGGTCGCGCAGATCGGCAAACGACCGCACCAGCTCTGGCTTCTCGTAAGGGAACGGATAGTTGAGCATCCACATACCGGTTTCGTCGCCATGCGCGAGGCCGAGCCCTTTCGTTGCCGCTGTCATTCCGGGCTGGCTGTCTTGCAGTTGATGAAAATGTTCGTGCATCAGCGTAATGAGCCAGGGCGTGCTGGTTTTAGCGTCGGTATTTTCAGGTTCTCCGATCACAATGACCGATTGTGGCCCGAAGGCCGGAAAGGTAGCCAGCAGCTTGGTGGAAAAGTGGCGCGGGCGAGCATATAGATTGTTGCCGATTTTTTCAAAGTCCTTGGGCGGATCGGGATAATGGGTGAGAAATTCGGTCTGGCTGGTGACCAGCAACAGCGGCGCAGGAGTGTGCGACCAACCTGGCCAGAGGTCGTCGGCTATCTGCGGCGCAAGACGGTAGAACTCGCGAATACGGACAGCGTCCTTTTCGGGCAGTTGCGGGCTGTGAGTGTCCTCGCCTATCAATTTCGGAGCTGGCGCTTGTGCAAGGGCCACGGGCACCAGAACCGATGCGACCAACAGCGCGAAGAGGCTTGGAAACAGTAGAGCGTCCCGGTTGCGCATGTGTAGACTTTAGACGATCGTGGGACTTGGTTGTGAGCGGGTCATGAGCGGGAAGAGAATCGCCGCTGGAACCTGTTTTTTCCCAGCCCAAAATTGGTGACCCGGAGTCGGATCCAACGTCTAACCGCTTATGCGGATAACCAGATTGGCATTTGTCATGTTCGCGAGCGTGGCAGGCGCTTGGTCACTACGAAGCAGAAGGTCCGCACCGGCGATCATATCCGAACATTCACGATGAAGTCGGTAAGTTATGAGCCGATTGTGGATTCCGTGTTCGAATTGCCCGCAGCGGTGAAAGCGCTTCTGAAGTAAACTCCTCCGAGTTGACGACGAGTTTGGCGATCACGCATCAGGAACATCATCCACTTCTCATTTCCGCGCAACCTGCACTACTGATTTTGCGCCGAGCCGGATAAGTTCCTATAGTTTCTCCATTCCCATGAGCGATTTCGCGGCCGTCATCCAAACGCGCCGCTAGCTCAGGTCGAGAAGACGTTACTCGACGTCCTCGCGGTAAAGAAAAAGCATTCATCACGAAAGGGAAAGGTGTGTCCATGCGTTTCGGAGTATCCGTGCGTTTCGTTTTGATGGTCTGCGGTTTCTTCTGTTTCATCATTCCGGCTAATACCGCCTGGGCGAGTTCCGGCCCCGACAACAAATATTGCCAGGCAGGCAATCATCCAACATTCGGCGATCATGACGGACCGGCTGCCTTGCCTCAGGCGTGCATTTACTCCGCTGAGTCGGCGACGCCCTCGCCTGGCAAGATCATCAGCGTGAAGGCGGGCGGAGACCTTCAGGGCGCTCTTAATTCAGTGCAGTGCGGAGACACTATCAGCATCGACCCGGGAGCTACCCTCGTCGGCAACTTTCATCTGAATGCAAACAAATGCGACGCCAACCACTGGATAACCATTCGCACTTCCGCTCCCGATTCCAGTTTGCCCGCGGAAGGGACGCGGCTCACCCCCTGTTACGCGGGCGTTGCCTCATTGCCGGGAAGGCCGGACTATTCGTGCTCGAAGCCGCAGCGTGTGATTCCGCAGGTCGTCAGTCCTAAAACGTCGCCGGCATTCCAGCTCAGGGATGGCGCGAATCACTATCGCCTGATCGGACTCGAAATCACGCGCAACGCGGGCACCGGCTTCATCGGCCCGCTCATTGGAGTGGAAAAGGACTACCAGGCCAACAACATTATCGTCGACCGAGTGTGGGCGCACGGCTCGACGCATGATGACACCGCATCTGCGATAAGCATGGATGGCATGACATTCGCGGCCGTCATCGATTCCTATCTGAGCGACTTTCACTGCACGTGGCACGACGGCTCCTGCACTGACGCGCACGCGGTTGCGGCTGGAGTCGGCGAGCAGCCGGGTGGTCCCTACAAAATCGTCAATAATTACCTGGAAGCTTCGGGCGAAAACATCTTGATGGGCGGGGGGCACGCAACCACGACACCCGCTGATATCGAGATTCGCCGCAATCATATGTTCAAGCCGCTGATCTGGATGAAAGGCCAGCCGGGCTTTGTGGGAGGCAAGAATGGCAATCCGTTCGCGGTGCTGAACCTCAGCGAACTCAAGAATGCTCAGCGGGTGCTCTTTGAGGGCAACGTCATGGAGAACTCATGGGGAGGTTTCACGCAAAGCGGCTCCGTGATTTTGCTGACGCCTAAGAGCCAATACAACCAGAAGAAACATACGGGCGTTTGTCCCGCTTGCCAGGTAACGGACATTACAATTCGCTATTCGAGAACGAGCCACAGCGGGAAGGGCATCGTCATGGCGGCTGGACTTACTGGCGAGCCCAAAGGCAAATACCAGGCAAAGGCGGCGGCGCGCTACAGCATTCACGACATTACGATGGACGACATCGATGCCGACAAATACTACGGCGGTGGCGGTCTGTTCGAGATCCTTAATGCGTGGCCGAAGAATGGATTGAACTCGATTCTGGTTGAGCATGTTACCGGGTTCGGCGATCTGTCGAGTTCGATGCTGGGTGTCACCGATCCTACTGACTTGCCTAAGATCCCTAACGTAGGATTTACGAACAATCTATTATTGTCGGGGCGATATCCGATCTGGAATGAAGGCGGATCGAAGGCGTGCGCTCATTCGGTTTATCCAAAGGATAATCTGGATAACTGCTTTGATCCGTATGCATTCACAACAAACGGAATCATTGGCTCGCCCGAACAGTATGGGCCTTCGAAATGGCCGGCGAAGAACATGTTCCCGGCGAATCCCGATGCAGTTCAGTTCGTCAACTACAAAAACGGCAACGGCGGAGACTATCATCTGCTGTCTTCGAGTCCTTATAAGAATGCCGGGTCGGACGGTAAGGATCTTGGGGCTGAAATCGACACAATCTTGGCCGATACGGATGGAGTGGAGTAAGAAAACATTTCGACATAGTCTTTTCGAGCGGCGACGGGTGAAACAGCTTGGACGAGGGGATCGAAACTGAATGTGTCGTCTGCGTCGTCGGTGCAGACGAGCTTCGTAAAACCCAGTGTGTGGAACTTGGCGACCAGTCCCTCGGTGAGCAGGTTGCGGCAGATAGATAGATGACCGCTACTTACAGATACAGGTGTTTGGGCCAACGCGATTCCGGTAGCTTCCGGCGGATCGCGGTTCGGGTCCATTCGATCCAGAACAAGGGCCAGACAGAACAGGCCAGGAGCCAAGACCAATCGAGCACGGTCTTTCCAAAAATCAGCGCGAAGGTAGCTGCGAGGAGCACGTATTTCACTCGCCGGAAAATGCGGGCGCGCTTAGGAGTGTAGATGGGAAGGAAGGGTGCGCCGAATGCGAGAAGCAACGCCGCTCCGCCTACGAGCAGGGTGCGCGCGAGTTCGTTTTTGCCGGTGAGGAACAATGCGGCCGACGCCCATAGTGCGGCCGCGGGCATGGCGAGAAGCACCCACTTGAGCCACGGGCGGGAGCAAATGGCGCGAGATTCCCATTGGCTTTGGCGGAGCAGTTTTGCCTCACGGGACGTCAACAGGACGTTGCGATACTGAGAGTTCGCCCTCTTCGCATCGCCCAGGGCGGCAACGGCGGCGCGGTCGGCTTTCTCGGCCGTTGCGCCATTGCTTATCGCTTCCTCACGTGCCGAATCGTAATGCTCCTGAATCTCGGCTCGGACCTGGGTGGCCGAATCGCTTGACAGATGCCGCGTCGCCCGAATCAGCCAATCATTCAGATTCAACGAGCTTTGATTCAACAAGTTTTGGTTCAATGAATGGTTGCTCAACAATTGAGACATAGTTTATGCCTCCCCTAAAATGACTGTGACTGCTTGCGAAAGCTGGCGCCACTCGGCGCGATCTTTGGACAATACTTTGTGTCCCGACCTTGTAATGCTGTAATAGCGCCGCGGGCGGCCCTTTTCAACGCCTTCGTGGGATTCGACCAGGCCCTCGTTTTCGAGCTTGTGCAGCGCGGGATAGAGAGTGCCTTCCTTGAAATCGAGCACCCCCTGGGAGCGTTCCTTGATCTGCTGGGCGATGCGGTAGCCGTGGCACGGCTCGTGCGCCAGTGCTTCCAGAATCAGAGTCGGGAGCGTTCCCTTGAAGTTCACCCTATACCTCGGTATTCGATGCATAGAATATCGAGGACTCCCAGGGTTGTCAAGGGGAGAATGGGCGGCGAAGATCGGATCGCGCGTGTTCGCCTGTATTTCGCCGCAAAATATTTTTTCGAGGAGATGGAATAGGGTTGGATTTCAGAAAAATCTCAAAATGTAAACCGCTGTTTTATAAGCACTTATTCGACACCTGAGGATAGGCATGGGCTGTCAAGAGCATTATGGTTATTAACACAATGGTAATAGAGAATTCAAAAACGATGCATAAGTCTCTTGTTGGAAAGGCTTTGAAGTCCTACGAATGTTTGGGACCGTCATCTTTTCGGGCGAGAGACTGTTTAGCACATGGTAACTTTTGGGGACGCAGCTGCCGAATTTCGCGGTAAGACCCCGTTTTGGCCCCGCGGACTTTGTGGCGAGAGCGGAACATTGCCCCAGGGGGCGAGAATTGCATCCTGAATTTCTGATTCCTTGCATGACGCCTCGAATGCCCCGGCCATGTTTCAATCTGCACGACTAACTCTGAGAACTCACTTCTTCGTCCACTGGTCGACCCAGTCATTCACGGTCTTGTACCAGAGCTGGGAATTCTGCGGCTTCAGAACCCAGTGGCCTTCGTCGGGGAAGTAGAGCATCTTTGAGGGCACGTTCATCATTTGCAGCGTGTCGAAAAGCTGGAAGCCTTCGCTTACGTCGAGGCGATAGTCGAGCTGTCCATGAATTACCAGCGTCGGCGTCTTGAAATTTTTGGCCGAGAGGCGCGGATTCCACTTCGCGTACATTTCCGGATTCGTATACGGCGTGCCCTTGAACTCCCAGTTGTTAAACCAGAGTTCTTCGGTCGTGCCCCACGCCGAAATCGGATTGAACATGCCGTCATGCGACACGATGCACTTGAAGCGGTCGGTGTGGCCGAGCACCCAGTTGGCCATGTATCCGCCGTAGCTGGCGCCGAGGGCGCACTCGCGGGTCTTATCTATGAACTCGTAATGCTGTTCCGCGTAGTCGAGGCCCTTCATCAGGTCTTCGAAGGGAGCACCGCCCCAGTCGCCATTGATCGCGTCGATGAACTTCTGGCCGTATCCGGTGGAGCCGTGGAAGTTGATCATGATGACTACGTATCCGCTGCTCGTTGATGAAGTTGGTGCGGCGAAGAGTTCGGGATTCCAGCGGTAGGACCAGTCGTCTCCCCAGGCGCCCTGCGGGCCGCCGTGGATCAGGAACTTCACGGGATATTTCTTGGTGGGGTCGAAGTTTGGGGGCTTGACCAGGAAGCCTTGGACTTTGTCGTTGTGGGCGCCGGTGAACCAGAAGGATTCGAGGGGCGGCATGTCAATCTGTTCCAGAACTGCACGATTCAGGCTCGTCAGCGCCTTGGCCTCGTCAACGAGGGGGAACCGTTGTTCGCGTCCCGCTCCGAGGGTCCCATACTTAGTTTTTGTGGCCGGCGGGGCGTCGCACCTCACGGGGAAGAACTGGCACTGGCCGAGCCCGCCTAAGCCGTAAATCTCGGAAGGGCGCTGGAGTGATATGCGCGTGAATATGAGGGTCTTGCCGCCGTCTGCAACCGCCAGGTCGTCGTTGAACCCTCTCACCAGCGGTATGGCAAGATCGCCACCTGGGAAAAGCACGTAAACAGGGGACTCGCCCTTATCGTCGGCTACAGCAAAGATATAAGAATCGGGTGCCCAGGAATAATCCTGTGCCCACACGAAAGTCCCGATCCAGCGATCGAAATCCTTCGCCACAACTCTCTTCTCCCCCGTCTTCCGGTCGTACAGCATCAGCCGAAAGCGGTCGCTCTCGTATCCCGGACGCTGCTGGGCGCGGTAGGCGATGTACTTGCCATCGGGCGAATAGAGCGGAGTCGAGTCGCTGGCGGGATTGTCGGCGGTGAGGTTCTTGGTCCTGGCGAGCACATCGGCAGGCGTGGCGTCCGCAGGCCAATTCACCGGGACGGTCCACAGATCGTTGTTCGTCGAAGTGGCTTCGACCTTTTCGTGATTCGAGGTGTAACAAATCTCCTGCCCGTCGGGCGAGAAGGCGTAGTTGTCTTGTCCGCCGAGCGAGAACACGGGCGCGTCGTAGTCGCCGGGCGTGAGGTCGCGCGGAAGTTCGAATGCCTTCGGTGAAATCCCGTTCCTTGCCATTCCACTGAGAGGCGTGTCCCGCAGGTATGCCGCCATGACGAAAATGTGCGTGCGCTTGCCATCCTTGTAAGCATTCCAATGCCGATAGAGCAAGCGGGTAAAAACCTGCGCCTTAACGTGGGACTTGACTGCCTCAATGACCTTCATTCCGTTGCACCCGATCTCCGCAAATGGAGTTCCATCGCACTCGGGATAGACATCGGAGGTGAAGAGAATATTTTTGCCGTCGGGCGACCAGAGCTCGCCTCCAGCCTCTGTGGCAATCGAGGTGAGCTTGTGCACCTCTGTCACAGTTCCAGCAATGCGATCAAACTCCGCAATCCAAACCTGCGAGCCGCCCTCTTTATTCGAAATGAACGCGAACCGCTTTCCATCCGGCGACCAGCGGGGACGGTCACCATCCTGATCGGCGATGATCTCTCGTTCCTGTCCGCCTGCGAGCGGCACGATCCAGATATGCGGAGTCTTCTTATTCGCCGCCAGGTCCACGTCGACGGCGCTGAACAAAACCCACTTGCCATCTGGCGAAGGCACAGGCTCGCCGACGCGCTTCAGTTTCATCATGTCTTCAAAAGTGAAGGGATGCTTGGTTTGAGAGAACGCGGGAACGGTCAAGCAGAGTATCAGCAGAAGTGAGAGACGACGCATGCACACAACCTCCGGAAGAAGACTGAGTAGTCTACTCCCAGGGATTGACCAGACGCACGCCACAGCCTTCGAAGTCTGATGTATTTCGGGTCGCCAGGGTCGCGCTGTTCGCCTTCGCGATTGCAGCAATCTGCGCATCGAGCACCGAGATTGGCCGACCCCGCAGGCGACGCCCGGCGGCAATGGCCGGAAACTCTCGCGCGGCCAACGAATCGAAGACCAGAATCCGCTGAGCAAAGAGCGTGGCGAACATCGTTTCAGCGGTCGCCGACAAGCCCGCGCGGCGCTTCCCGAGTGGAAGGATTTCAAGTCCGTACAGAATTTCGGCGAGACTCACCGTCGTGGTGAACATCTGTTGGCTCGGTTGCCTCGAAAGCCAGTGTCGTACCCGGGCTTCCGGTGTGGGCAACATCGCGTCAGAAATGACGTTGGTATCAAGAACGATCATCGGCGAACAATTTCTTTATTCGTTCTTCGGGAATGGGCTCGCGCGGCGGGATCTCCAATTCAACTCCCCCGAGCGGCGCAAAGAGATCGTGGATCGCCTTTCCCAAGTCCTTCGGAGACTCTTGAGTCTGGCTCAATGCGCACTTCAAAATCTCGCGCGCCTCCTGTTCCATGGAGCAGCCGTGATGTGCCGCGCGGATGCGGAGCTTGCGCTTGGTGCTTTCTTCGAGTTGGCGGATGGTCAGGCTGGCCATGATGTCAATGATAGCATTGATGGCAATGATCGCAGATCGATTGCAGAGGTTAGAGGTCAGATTGCAGATTTTAAGAGCCTGCGCTGGAAACGGCGGTGTCGACCTTGACATTTTACTTCCGCAATCTGACCTCTGACCTCTGCAATCATTTCAGCTCTTCCAGCATGGCCGTCATCTCTGACTGGGCGTGCTGGTTGCCGGTTCTCCGCGCGGAACTGATGCCGTCGACCAGCATGCGCTTGGCTTCGTCGGTGCGCGCGGCTTTGGCTAGAGTTTGGGCCGCCATGAAGTAGCCGGGAGTGTAGTCGGGATTCTTTTCCAGCAGTGTTTTGAATTCGGTTAGCGCGCGCTCGACGTCGCCGGCGTTTGAATACTCCATGGCCAAGCCGTAGCGCGCAAAGGGATCTGCGGGATTCGCGGCCAGAATGTCGGTTAGTGCGGCAATGCGGTCCATAAAAGAAGCTTTCAGCTTTCAGCCGTCGGCTCTCAGCTTTTCGATGCTCAGTGTTGCAGGCTTTTCGAGCCGCCGCAAAACTGAGAGCTGATGGCTGCCTCTCCCATTCATATCACGACGCGCGTTACAATGGCTGTTCTCCGGAGAGCAATTTGGCCTGCCCATATTTTGTGCCGCGGGAAATTGTGTATGACATCGCATGGCCGCATCCCTCGCGCCTGCCCCTCGGCGCGGGATGGACTGGAGGCTGTTGCGCCCATGTCGGGCAAGCGCAAGCCAACCCAAACGCCGTTGCAGTATCCATGCCTATCGACCCCGTTCTCATCCGCGACTTCTGCAACCTCGGTTATGCGACCGCGTGCCCGCATCTTCCCAGCGTGCGCGACTGGGATGCTGTTCGCTTTTCGGTTGCCGGTACGACTCCGACGCAAATCACACTCTGCTACGTTTGCGAATTCGCTCATGCGCCCAAGGCGCATGGAACATTAATTTACGATCTCGCAGCCGAGGCTTGGCGCGACCCGGCCGGCGCTATATCCGATACAACAAACGACGCGCGGGTGCGCCGGCTCGCAAGCAGCTACCTTCAGGCCTATCGCATGCGGCAAAGCGCCGCTCCCCTATGCGCTCCCCTATGAATGAACAGCAGACTGGTGATGGCAACCAACTGACTCCGCGGCCGGTGCACGATTCGATTTCGGAGATGGCCGAGATCGTCATGCCCAATGACGCCAATCCGCTTAACGCCCTCGTCGGCGGACGGCTTATGCACTGGATCGATCTGGCCGGCGCAATGGCCGCGCACCGGCACTCGCGGCAGCGCGTGGTCACGGCATCCATCGATCACATGGACTTTCTCGTCCCGGTGCGGGTCGGCGACCTGGTAATTCTGCGCGCGTCGGTGAACCGCGTTTTTCATACTTCCATGGAGGTCGGCGTCAAGGTCTGGGTGGAGAACTATCGTTCGAACGAGACGCGCCATGTCAGTTCCGCCTATCTAACATTCGTGGCCATCGATGCGGCGGGAAATCGGCTGGCCGTGGCACCCGTGATCCCCGAAACTGCCGACGAGAAGCGGCGTTATGAAGATGCCGTACGCCGCCGCGAAATCCGCCGGGCGGAGAAGGATCGCAGAAAAACAGCGCGGCCTTAGTCAGAGTTTTTGATGACTTAGTATCTCGCCGCGGCGTACATTTGAGGCTTCCACATGGAAAGCGCTCTTTTAATTCACCGCCTCCACTTCGCGTTCACCGCGACCTTTCATTATCTCTTCCCGCAACTCACAATGGGGCTGGCGCTGCTGATCGTTATTCTCAAGACGATTGCCCTGCGCCGCAAGGATCCTGTGTACGACCGGGCCGCCCGCTTCTGGGCAAAAATCTTTGGCATTAATTTCGTGCTGGGCGTCGTTACCGGCATTCCGATGGAATTTCAGTTCGGCACGAACTGGGCTGTCTTTTCGCGGTTTGCCGGCGGCGTGATTGGGCAGACGCTGGCTATGGAAGGCATGTTTGCATTCTTTCTCGAATCTTCTTTTTTGGGATTGTTCCTGTTCGGCGAAAAGCGGCTGAGCCCGCGCGCACATTGGCTCTCGGCGGTCGCGGTTTTTGTGGGGTCGTGGCTGTCGGGCTATTTCATTATCGCGACTGACGCTTTTATGCAATACCCGGTCGGATACTACAAGGCGCCGGACGGCAGCCTGCAGCTCGCCAGCTTTTGGGATTTCGTTCTGAATCGCTGGGCGTTCTGGCAATACGCGCACAACATGGGCGGAGCGGCTATCACGGGTTGTTTCATCATGACCGCGGTCGGAGCTTTCTATCTGCTCTCCAAAAAGTTCGTCGAGCATGGCCGTATCTTCGTCAAGGTCGGCGTGATCGTGGGCTGCATCTTCAGCGTCCTGCAACTGTTTCCGACGGGTGACAAGCAAGGCAAGCTGATCACCCAATATCAACCTGTGACTCTGGCCGCCATGGAAGGCCTGTTCCACGGCCAGACCGCAGCGCCGCTGCTTCTTTTGGGCCAGCCGAATGAAGTCCAGGGGAAAATCGACAACGCGCTCGAGGTACCGGGGATGTTGAGCTTTCTGACCTACCGGCGCTGGAGCGCGCAAGTTCGCGGGTTGGACGCGTTCCCCAAGGAAGACTGGCCTGACAATATCCCGCTGCTCTATTACAGCTATCACATTATGGTTGGACTCGGGACGTTCTTTATCGCGGTCATGGTGATCTCGCTCATGCTGCTCTGGCGGGGCAAACTTTTCAACGCGCGCTGGATGCTCTGGATTCTCATGCTGTCCGCGCCGTTCCCATATATCGCGAACACTGCGGGATGGCTGACCGCCGAGCTTGGCCGCCAGCCCTGGCTGGTTTACGGGCTGATGCGCACCGAGAACGGCTACTCGAAGGCTGTATCGGCGGGCAACGGAATGTTTACCTTGCTCGGCTTCATGGGGATGTATATGGTGCTGGGAATTCTGGGTCTGTTCCTGATTTGGCGGGAGATTGAGCACGGACCTGTCGGGCTTGTAGCTGCGCCTGGCCTGGATGCTGCGGCGGAGGCGAAATAAGAATGACGTTGGGAGCGCTTTGGTTTTGGATCGTGGCCGTGATGATCACGGTGTACGTGGTTCTCGACGGCTTCGATTTGGGCGCGGGTGTGATTTATCTTTTTGCGGCCAAGACCACGGAGGAGCGCCGGCGCGTTCTGGGCGCGATCGGCCCCGTCTGGGATGGCAACGAGGTCTGGCTCATCGCGGCCGGCGGCACGCTCTACTTTGCCTTTCCACAACTCTATGCCTCAAGCTTCAGCGGATTTTATCTTCCGCTGATGATGGTTCTGTGGCTGCTCATGCTGCGCGCCATCGGCATCGAATTCCGCGCGCACATCGAGGTGCCGATCTGGCAGGAATTCTTCGATGTTGTCTTCGCCGTCTCCAGTATTCTGCTGTGCGTGTTTTTCGGCGCAGCGCTCGGCAACGTGGTGCGGGGAGTTCCGCTGGACGCTACCGGCTACTTTTTCGAGCCGCTTTGGACCAACTTCAAACTCGGCCCCCAGACCGGAATCCTCGACTGGTACACCGTACTTATCGGAGTCCTCGCGCTCGTGACTTTGGCCGCGCACGGCTCGCACTATATCGGGCTCAAGACCGATGAAGATCTTGGGCGGCGCGCCCGCGGCATCGCCCTCCTCTGTTGGCCGCTGCAATTTTTTCTGACCTGCATCTCACTGCTCGCCACATATTTCATTCGGCCCGAGGTTATGAAGAACTACGCCAACCATAAGATTGGGCTTCTCGTGCCGATTCTGGTTTTCGCCAGCCTGGCTGTCATGCTCTGGGCGACACCGAAAGGCAAAGAGAAAACGGCCTTCGTCGCGTCAAGCCTGTACATCACCGGCCTGTTAGTTGGGGCGGCGTTTGCGCTCTATCCGGTAGTGCTGCCCGCGCGCGATCATCGCTATGACCTGACCATCGAGAACACCATGGCGGGCGCGCACGGCCTGACGGTCGGCCTGATCTGGTGGACGCTCGGCGCGTTGCTGGCGCTGGGGTACTTTGTGTTCGTGTATCGCATGTTCCGGGGCAAGGTGCAGACGGGAGAGGCGCATTAGTAAATTGCAGATTTTAGAAGTCAGATTGCAGAGTTGGAAAACCTTCGCCACGAAAGTTTTCAAATCTGCAATCTGACTTCTGAGATCTGCAATTGAATCAACCTCCCGTATAATCGGCCTATGAGCGCTCATTCCCATTCCGGCCAGCAACAGCCCACTCCGCAAGCTCTTCCCGGCGTCAACGCCATCGTCGCCGTCGGTTCCGGCAAAGGTGGAGTCGGCAAAACCACCCTGGCTGTCAATCTGGCGCTCGCGCTTAGCAAAATGGGACTTCGCATCGGCCTCCTGGACGCCGATGTTTACGGGCCCAATGTTCCGCTCATGCTCGGTACGAATGAGCAGCCCAAGGTGCAGGACGAAGGCCGGATCTCACCCATCAACTCGCATGGACTCAAAGTAATTTCTGTCGGCTTTCTTAATCCTGGAGACAAGCCGCTCATCTGGCGCGGGCCGATGCTGCATTCGATCATTCGGCAATTTATTGGCTCGGTGGATTGGGGACAGCTTGATTATCTAATTATTGACCTTCCTCCGGGCACAGGCGATGTGGCGCTTTCGCTGATTCAGACCGTGCCGCTTACCGGGTCGATCGTGGTGTCAACCCCCTCGGATGTCGCGCTCCAGGACGCGCGCAAGGCGATCGAAATGTTTCGCCAGATGAAGGTCGATATCGTCGGCATTGTCGAGAATATGAGTTACTTCGTCTGCCCGCATTGCCAGCATGAGGTCGACGTGTTCTCGCGCGGCGGCGCGGAAAAAATGGCGAAGCAGTTTGAGGCGGCGTTCCTCGGCAGCGTGGAACTCGATCCCGAAATCGGACGCGGCGGTGACAACGGCTCGCCCGCAGTGTTGAAGGGCGAAGGCTCGTCGCACGCTAAATCTCTTTTCGAGTTCGCCCGCAGAGTAGTGGCGCGCGTGGAAGAGATTAAAGCGACCGCCTCGGAGAACATAATTCAAATTCAGTAGTCGCGAAATTGAGCGGTCGAACCTGATGCCGGACTGGGTTCGGGTCGACGATCCTACCACTTCTTGGCATAATTCCACGCCTGCCGACCGGCAGGGGTTCACTTTGAATCGGGACTAAACGCGAGCAGACGAAATGTTAAGTCCCGAGGCGCCCAGGGCAAAACTTTCGCCAGGTTGAAACTTTCGTCAGGCACGCATCGTACAACTGGATGAAGAGGTTGCGACTTCACGCACAATGTTTGACTTGTCCGAACGCTGACGCCTAACATCGAGGCACCCCCAGGAGTGCTCGTGGAGATCATCGGCCAGACCATCTCGCACTACCGCGTGCTTTCGCAGCTTGGCGGCGGCGGGATGGGCGTCGTCTACGAAGCCGAGGACCTCAGCCTGGGCCGGCACGTTGCGCTCAAATTCCTGCCTCCTGAAACCGAGAAAGATGCCGCCGC
>JBAQJF010000124.1:0-18052 GCA_049300195.1 Terriglobales bacterium
TTCCCACCCCTTCGACAGGCTCAGGGCAGGCTCTAAAATCGCATGGAACGCGATTTTAGAATGGGGCACCCGCGGTGGGATGGCGCGCGGAGGATCGTTAAAGGCTGGCCACCCGCCGTAGTCCTAACCGGATTTGGTGACAGTTCCGTCTGTCCCCGATTCGATTCAAAATCACTGCTCATTGAAGGAGCACTTGCGATCATCTCCTTCATCAAAATAGATAGTAACGACGAGGGGAGATAGCGGACCCCAAACACCGCCGCCTGCTCCTACCCCGAAGCTGCCATCCGATCTTGCCCCGGGCCATGTATCATTCATTAGTGTCATTGTAGTTCCCAAGATTCCACCACTCGCCGAGACGATAGGCTTGTCGCATTTAACCAGTATATGAACGGGCACGATTGCCTTATTAACGAGTAGCACAAAGACCTTTTGGTACTGTGCGACGGAGTTAGTAGTGTCTTTTGCTGGCATAAGAGCAATGGGGTGGATCGCCAAATGCTCTGGTTTGCTAATGTCTAGAATCTTGTTCGACAGTTGTGAGAGGCTCTGCTGTGTCCCAGAAAGCGTGCCGAAGTTCTGAGAGAGTAAGGCGTCGCGAGTTCTTAAGGACTCATCCTTCGCATAGCTCTGGCCTTTCCAGAATTCCATTTCACCGACGAGTTGAGATTTTTCTTTTATCAGTTCTTCACTGTTGTGATGTTCGTCCAGCCATACTTGAAATGATGCTATGAACATAAGACCTAACACCACTCCGGTGAATACGTGCTTCTCGATTGGAGTGTTTAGGTACTTCACCATAATCCACTCCACAAGAGCCAAGAGGCCGCCGATGTAAAACAAGACTTGGTGGGCCAAATCCCACGAGAAGAGATAGAGATTGTTGGCAGGGAGCCAATGATGAAGAATTGCCACCGTCACAAGCACGCCAGCGAACAGGATTGTAATGATTGCGGCTGCTTCTCGGATGGTTTCTGACAGCCAGAGCCGATATTCCATCGCGCACACCTCCGCCACAGGGGGGTTCCCAAAGACTTCGGGATTGTACGCCCGTAACCCGAAGGTCGTGCCGGTTCCATTAGGTACGACCTCTTTCGACAACAATTTGGGCAAGCGGAAATCGGGGACAGAAGGAAGTGACCCCATTTGTTCCCACCGAGTCCTAATCGAAATTGGGGGCAGTTCCGTCTGTTCCCGATTTCGGGTCGAAATTCTTCGGGCGGAGTGAAGTGTCTAACGCTTGCCGTCGGCTTCCGTGGTTCCCACCCTAAAATCGCACAGAACGCGATTTTAGAATGGGGCACCCTCAGTGGGAATGGTGCAGGGGAAGATCGTTAAGGTGGGCCAGGCGCCTGGGTTCAACCTGCTGGAGGCCGCGACTACAGCAGCGAAAAAATGCGATGGGCCAAGTTAGCCGCTGATAGAATTTGGAGTAAATGCACGAAGCGATTGAGATTCTGGAAAAGTACGGAGTTGTCCGAGACGCCGATTCGCTGCGTGTGACTGAAATCGTCGGTAAGAGAGTCGAGCAATTGCACGAAGAATTGTTCTCGGCGATAGTTACGAAGCAAGAAGAGGACTATTATGCTGGCCTCGACAACAGGCAGCAACTCGATCCTTTCACCTTCTTGGCAGGGAGGTCCCTAGGTGGAGACGTCTGCTCGGAATTTGATTGCCGAGTCAACAGACTTGACATGCTCGGACGCTACGCCGCTCTGTATTCGAACCAGGTTATCCTGCCGCTGCCTCTCACAACCACCTCGAAGCTGGATGGGCCGAAGGATGCAATCCGTGAACTCTCCCAGGCATCTCTAGCATTAGTTCGCCTGAGACCTATTATCGACGCCGGCATCGTCTACCCCGTTGTTAGGCGTTCCTTCCATTGTGAGCACACCCTGAAATGGTGTGAGGACATGAAGCGCATTGTCTACAAGGCGACAGACCACATGTTGGATACCAGCGTAGATGATTTCGTGGTCAAGTTTCAAATCCCAGAAAAGGCCCCGACGGGTATTCCATCAATTTACATCGAGGGTCCGGAGGATTTTCTGGAACACGGCGAAAGGATTCTGCTGTTTGGAGAAATGCCAGGGTGGAGGCTCAAAAAGTGGAAGTTCGACAAAGAGGGCAAGGTCGAGGTCCGAGGGTTGAGGAAAGCTGCGGTGCTCTCCGAGATATTCGCGGGCATCGGGGAGGACACTTCCTTCTACCTTGCTTATGGGAGGAACCGAAATGCTCGCCTGCTTACTAACCTTCGAGGGGAGGCAATGCTGCTCCAGGACCTGACAAGCGACGTTGAAGTATCGGCGAGTAGCGCCGCTCTTAACGACTGCATGAGTCACACTCTGCCATTGCTGGCTGACCTCCCGATTTCTCGGCTTCTCGCGATTCGACGCGACGAACGCGACTCCTTCGAACGCTATCGCCTCGCTATCCGACAAATCTTGGTGGATGTTTCCCGGCGCGGTAAGCGAATCAGCAAGAGGGAGGTCCGCCAACTCTTTCAGGAACAGATCGAACCCGAACTGGCAAAGATGAAGTCTGAGCTTTATCAAGAACGGCGTAGGCAGCGGAGACGAATTGGAGCAGGATTGACTGGATTGGCTGCTATGGCTGCCGGCGTGGCACTGGGGGCATTTGGCGGAATTGTCCCTGGTGTTGCAGCCGCAGCTACCGGGATTTCTTCGGAAATCATGCCCGCGATTGCTAAAGCAGCTATGGCCGTCGCACCAGGAATCGCCGGGACCAGCCTCTTAGGCAAAGCGGCCCAGTCTTACTGTGAGCACGGAGCCACGTTAAAGGAAAAGAACGACTTTTACTTTTTGCTTCGGCTAACTCAGGAAGCCGAAGGTTGAAAACAGTCACAATGAGTGGGCATGACCGCTGTTCGCTCAAGTTACAGCGCAAGGCGAGGCGCGACTGTCTATCCCGAAGCGCCTCGCCCTAGAACTTCCCAACTGCAGGTGTCCCCGATCGTGGCTCGAAGCGTGGGTGGCTGCAGTTCAGAGAAATCGTCACAAGCGAAGGGTAGTCTCCAACACAGCATTGCGGCTCAATGACTGGGGAGTTCTGAAGTTGAAGATACGAATACCAGCGTCGTAAGGCTATGGTGCCAGCGATTGTGGTACCCACGTCTCGAAAAGTGGATTTACAGAGCGCGGGTTTCGGCAATGAGAATCCGCAAACCGGAACGCGCGTCCTCGATTGCTTGCAATTCAGCGGGGGTGCCTGTGCCGTCCATTTGGGCGCGGCGTTCGTCGATTGCGGCTTGCGCGGCCTCTATCAGGGTTGGCAGTTTCGTGCGGTCGGTTTCAAGAATAGCGGCCTCATAAGGCCGCTGCCATGCGTAGCCTGGTGTCGTTTCTACCTCCTGCTGAGGGCTCAATTCGCTAATCAAAATGCGCAGACCGTTTCTCGCGTCCTCGATTGCTTGATGCTCTTCAGAAGTGCCGTCCTTCATGGTGCGAATTTCAGCAATGCGGGCGTCAATCGCAGCTTGAGCGGCTGTTATCAGAACAGGCAGTTGCGTGGGATCGGTTTCGGTAATGGCAACTTCGTAGTGTCGTTGCCACGGAAAGCGCCGTGTAGTATCCACAGTGTCACCCTGACAAGGTGAGGTTATCAATAAATCTTGTCTGTATATGCGCCAAATTGCGCCATACCGTAATCCGGGCGTATGCTGAACAGATGGGGAAACCAGAGGAAGGTCAAGCGTACCCGGACCTCATGACCCATCTTCAAATCCTCGAAAACCTGGGGACAGGACGGGACGTACTCCAGTTGTTTCTGAGGACGAACTATGGTGGTCCTCCCAACCCCAATTTCGGCTTAATCCAGCCCCTAAGTGGGACGTGGTCAAAAACTCAATCACCTCGGTGAACAAAACACAATTTCCCCCATTTTTTCCATGTCGCAACTCTCGTGTTTTCCATCACCTGCCAGCATCTTCCGCCCTGCCTCCGGCTAACCTCTTTAGATTCAAAAGCACTTGACAACATATGCATTTAACAAAATCCGCGCCTTAACCCCGCTAACTCCCTGATTTCTTTGGTCGAGCGTTCGCGAATCTGCACCGCTGAAAAGTCATGAAAAAAATTATTTTCGATCATTTTCCGGCGCTGGTGGTCCAAATGCATGTCCATATAAATATGTACATACAAATCTCTCCCCCCGAACCGGAGGTGGGCAAGATTTCGTTTTCGCCGCAGGCGGGCGGCACAAACCGTCTTCAGCAGACGAGTTGATTTCGGGTTAGTTTTATTCCCGTCAGATTCCCGAGGATGGTGACGGCAATCTGCTCGGTGCGGAAGAATTCTTCGGCGGTTTGTTTAACATCATCGACGGTGACTGCTTCGATGCGGTCGATCAGTTCGTCGAGAGTGTAGAAGCGGTCGTAGTACATTTCTTGCCTCGCCAGGTTTGACATGCGAGCCATCGACGATTCGAGAGACAGCATCAGGCTGCCTTTGAGTTGATCTTTCGAGCGTCGAAGTTCTTCTTCCGGGACTGGGGTCGATTTCAGGTTGGCGAATTCGGCTACCACGCTCTCTACTACCTTGATGGCGGACTCGCGCGAGGTGCCGGCGTAGACGCACATCGAGCCGGTGTCGCGGTAGGGATTCAGGTCGCTATAGATGGAATAGGCCAGGCCCTGACGTTCGCGAATGTTTTGAAAGAGGCGCGAACTCATGCCTCCGCCGAGTAGCGTATTAAGAATGTATGACGCGTAGCGGCGCTCGTGGGCTACCGGATGCGACGGGACCCCTATGCAGATTTGGACTTGCTCGAGCGATTTTTTGTTGCGCAGGTTGATGCGCGAAAAAGTTTTGGGGGCAGACGAGTGCAGGCCGTTTTCGGCGGGCTTTACCTGCTCGAAATGTTTGGCTACCAGGTCGACGAAGTTCTGGTGATTCAGATTGCCGGCGGCGCAGACGATCAGATTTCCGGGCGCGAAGTGATGGCCGTAGAAACGGGAGACTACCGGGCGCTCGAACTTTTTCACGGTTTCGCGCGTGCCCAGGATCGGCAGGCCGAGCGAGTGATCTTTCCAGAAACTCTGCGTGAAAATTTCGTGGACCAGGTAATCGGGATTGTCCTGATCCATTTTTATTTCTTCGAGGATAACGCCGCGCTCGCGGGCTATGTCTTCCGCGCTGAAAACCGGGTGCAGGACGAGGTCGCTCAGAACATCCATGGCCAGCGGAAGGTGCTCGTCGAGAACTTTAATGTTGAAGCAGATGCATTCTTTGGCGGTGAAGGCGTCCATGTTGCCGCCGATGGAGTCGACCTGGCGGGCGATGGCTTCGGCGGAGCGCGTCTCCGTGCCTTTGAAGACCATGTGCTCGATGAAATGGGAGATGCCGTTCCATTCGGAGGTTTCGTCGCGGGAACCGGTCTTCAGCCAGATGCCGATGGAGACGGAGCGGATGTGGGACATCTGCTCGGTGATTACGGTCAGGCCGTTCGGGAGCACCTGACGGCGGATATTGCGTGTTTCTTTTACCATTGGCTCGCTTTTCTAGAGTTCAACTTAAAGACGTTCGACTGCTACGGGCCAGACTTTCACTAGCCCTGACTTTCACCAAGCGGGTTCCGTGGAGGGAATCCCAACTCTCGAAAAGTACGAAACCAACAATACGAGACCTGAGGCACCCGCTTGTCTATTTTCCCACAAACTTGGCGTGCGGCGGTCACACCGCAATCGTCCCTTATTTTTCTGTTACTTGCAGGGATTTGTTCCCGCGATTCCCCAGGGATTACACTCGAACGAGAATGACGCTTCCGGCTTTCAATTCGTGCAATTCGCTGCTGGGCCTTAGCCTTGAGGAACTTACCGATCTTGCGCTGCGGTTTGGGCAGCCTGCGTATCGGGGCCGACAGCTATTTGATGCGGTATATCGCCAAAAGATGGAGCGGGTAGAAGAGGTCTCGACGCTGCCGCTGGAGTTCCGCGGACGGCTGGCGGAAGAGAGCTGGGCCGTGGGAGTGCCTTCCATCGATCGCAAGTTTGCATCGAGCGATGGGACAGTGCGGTATCTGCTCAAGCTGGCGGATGGCGAAACGGTGGAGACGGTTTGGATGCCCGCGGGCGATGGGGGCGAGAGCGGCGATGGGAGCGAGGCCGGGGATGAGATTGAGATTGAGGAGTTGGACGGGGGGCGGCCGACAGGAGCGAGATCAAAATCAGTCGAAGCAAATCATGCTGCGTGGCCGCGCTCGACTATATGCGTTTCGAGCCAGGTGGGTTGCGCGGTGAATTGCAAGTTTTGCTTTACGGCGCTGCTGGGGGTGAAGCGCAACCTTGAAGCGGGAGAAATCGTCGGGCAGATCGCCGCGGTGCTGCGGGATCAGGGAGTCGAGCCGCCCGGGCAGCGGGTAAATATTGTTTTTATGGGCATGGGCGAGCCGTTCCTTAACTATGACAACTTCATGAAGGCGGTGCGGTTGCTGGTTGAGGGCGTTGGGATTCCGGAGTCGCGGATGACGGTTTCGACGGCTGGGATTGTGCCGCGGATATACGATTTTGGGCGCGAGGCGGTACGGCCGAAGCTGGCGATTTCGTTGAATGGATCGAATGACGCGTTACGCAGCGAGGTTATGCCGCTTAATCGCAAGTGGGATCTTTCGGAATTGATGAAGGCGGCGCGCGAATTTCCGTTGCGGGCGCGCGAGCGGCTTACATTTGAATATGTGCTGCTGGAGGGCGTGAACGACGCTCCGGAACATGCGCGTGAAGTCGTGAAACTGGTGCGGGGAATGCGGGCGAAGGTCAATCTGATTGCGTTGAATCCGGGGTCGGAGTTGCCTTACCGCACGCCGGACGCGGAGCGGGTCGCGGCTTTTCAGAGAATTCTGATGTCGGCCGGGGTACCGGCTTTTGTGCGGAGGCCGCGTGGGCGGGATATTTTTGCGGCTTGCGGGCAGTTGAAGAGGACGGTGGAGATCGCGCCGATGGTCTGAGGCGGGCCCTGGTATTGCGTAATTGAGTAATTGGGTAATTTTGTAATTGGGTAATTGAGTAATTTTTAAGTTCGTTCTTGATCGGCGATTTCTGGGGGCGCCTTCGCTTCGATCTTGATCGCGAATCCTTCTCGTGAACCCTTAGTAGGCGCCTTGGGCTACTGCTCTCGGCTGGGCTGACTTTGAGGCGATTGGGAGTTCCACGCGAAAGGCGTGGACGCCGGGCTTCGAGGGATGCAGGAGCCGGCCACCGTGCTCTTCTATGATCCGGCTGCACGCGCTCAGTGAAAGCGTGGACGGCTTGTTGGTTCCTTCCGAGGTAAGCAACATATCGCAGACCGGCCTGTGCATGGATGGAGTCCCGGTCAGAAATTCGATTACGACTGAGTTTTCTTCTTCGCTGGTCCTGACCAGCAGGGCGGAGTGGGTTTCGGAATCGAACTGGCCACCGATTTGTCCGGCAAGATGCCGGCAGACGTGCAGCAACTGGTTGGAGTCGGCCAGCACGTTGGGCAGGGATGGGCCGAGTTCCAGGCGCGTCGTGATGCCCTGCGCCTCGAGTTGCGGGGCGAGCAGACGCATGGCGGTCTGGAGCAGCGAATTCGGATCGACCGCGGCGAGTTTTGCCGGAGCCTGGCGGGCGAAGGTCAGCAAGCTGGCGACCAGAGCTTTTGTGCGGCGCACCTGCTCGCCGATCCTGGCCGCCTGCTGCTGCTCAGGGACTGGCAGGTCGGAGGCGCTGAGGAGATCGGAGTAGCCGAGCATGGCGGTGAGCGGATTGTTGATTTCGTGGGCCGCTCCACCTACTAATTGTCCGAGCGAAGCCAGCTTTTCGGATTGAATCAGCTGTTTCTGGAGAAGCTTCAGCTCGTCGAAGGAGCGGTGAGACCTGTCGAGGAAGTAGTTGAGTTCTCCGCTCAGGAGCCGCTGGCGCCAGAAGACCATTACGCCCATTACGATGGTGGCCGCGAGGCTGGCCACGATGCGGAATGCTCTTACCGAACTCGGGAGCTTAGAATCCAGCTCCGCTTGCAGCGCCGCCCACGGCAAAGTGAAGAGGGCCAGCATGCTGAGGCGGGTGATCCCAATTCCGAGCAGGGGCCGAGACGGTTTTGTGTCGGAGAGGTCGTAGCGGGTGGCGAGCACGGGAAGAGCGGCCATCCACGCAATGGAAACCGTCAGTGGAATGTCATAGACGCTGCCGCTGTAGTACGTCTTATGACCGATGGCCCAGTTGGCAAAATAAGAACTCGAAGCATAAAGGGCGCACGCGCCTAAAAATTGGGAGTAGAGGCGGCGCCAGCCACCTCGCGCCGTGTAGGCAAGCACAACGAGCGCGCCGAGCAGCACCAATTTTTCTGTCAGATAGGTGAAGTTGAAATTGGCGCTGTAGGTGGGCTCGTCGACGCGCACGGTTTGCCAGGGGATGACCATGTAGACGTAAATGAATATCCACCAGGTGAGGAGAAGCGTGAAGTCGAGCATGCGAATGCGCTCGTCACGCTCGTCTCCTTGCAGATGCGGCAGGACGCCCAGGGCAGCGATCATGGGAACGAGGTGCATGAAGAGGACGACGTCACCCGCGAATGGGTCGGGAACATCGATGCGTCTGACGACCTCGAAGTAGTTCCACATGAACTGGTAGGAGAGCCAGAAGATCATTCCGGCGGTCATCAGAATCCAGAAGATGCGGACGTGAGTGGTGGTGGAGCGGGCGCGGACGGTCTTCGGGAGATAGGCGGCGGTCGCGGCCAGCAGGAGCAAACCCTGGATCAGGTCGCTGGCGATGGCCAGCGACGGGCCTCTCCGCATGAAGAGGGACGCCGCCACCTGGGCGGCCGTGAGCGTGATTAATGCGATCCAGAATTGATTGCGGCGCGACAGTCTGGCGACACCTCTGATTTATTTTAGAGCGGGAGCGCGGGTGGAAGTCGGCGAGTGGGTTACTGTGGTAACCATGGCTTGCACGTGTGCCGGTTGTCGTATCCAGGTGAGGATTGCCTTCCCAGGGGCGGGGCGTCCGTGCCTCCATTTAGTGTTGCGGGGGCGCTGGTTCGTTGTTACGAGTAAGATAGAGGGCAACGCAAAACCATTTTAGAATTTGATTCGTAACGGGCGAAAGAACTGTGTCCTGGGTCATCACGCAAAATCATGATCTGTGGCGCTTTCGTGCTCCGCTGAGCGCCAGTGAAATCCGGCGGACTGAGCGGTGGCTGGCTACGGCGCGCGTCGCACTGGCCATTGCCGCGCTGGCCACCATGGTGATGGAGCCAGGGCGGGGCCCTGCCTATTCGCGATGGCTGTTGTGGCTGCTGATTGTGTATCTGACGCATGCCACGGTGGTGATGCTGCTGGTCAGGGCGCGGCGGCAATCGACTTTCGCGTTTCGGCTGGTGGTGCATGCGGCTGACATCCTATGGCCGGTTTTGATTTCGATGTTTGCGCCTGCCCAGCGCGGTCCGTTTTTTCTCTTCTTTGTATTTGTGATGGCGGAGGCCGCGTACCGGTGGGGATTATGGGAGACGGTGAGCACGGCGGCGGCGGCGATTGCGCTGTTGTGGATCGAGTATCTGGCCATGAGCGCGGGACTGGAAGCGGCTCTTCGCGATTGGTTAGCGCCGCTCCATCTGCCTGCCGCTTTGAGTTTTCGGGAACTCGATCCGCAGCAACTGATCATGACGTCGGTGTATTTGCTGGTGCTCGGATTTCTGCTCGGCTATATGGCGCAGAACCAGAAAAAAGTTCGCGCGGAGCGGGCGGTAATCACGCGGGTTTTGAGTTCGACGCGCGTGGAAGCGGGATTGACCGGGACCATGCAGCAGATTCTCGGCGAGATGATGAGCATTTACGGGGCGCGCCGGATTCTGAGCGCTTCGCAGGAATCGAACAGTTATCGCGTGTTTCTTGCCGAGATGACCCGCGCTTCCGATGGCGAGCCAGGCGAGGTACGCTGGCGCGAGTCGGCGCCAGAGAATGTGGGCGCGTATCTTTTTGAAACGCCGGCGGAGGCGATCTATGCGGAGCGAAACGCGGATGACCTCTCCTCGGTTTTTCTGGATCGCGAGGGCCAGCGGTTGCGCGATGGGAAAGATATCGACGGAAAATTTCTGGAGCCGCTGGCACGTACGGAAAGTTTTGAGACAGTGGTTTCGGTCGCCTTCCTCTTCGGCAAGGAGTGGTCGGGGCGGGTGTTTCTTTTCGATCCGAAACGGATGGGCGAGCCCGAGGAAGAACTGCGTTTTTTGCAGGAATTCGCGCAGCAGGTCGGGCCTGCGATTTATAACGTGTACCTGATGCGGCGGTTGCGGGAGCGCGCGGGCGCCGTGGAGCGGGCACGGTTCGCGCGCGAACTGCATGACGGGGCCATCCAATCGCTGATCGCGGTCGAGATGCAGCTGGATGTGCTGCGGAGGCAATCGGGCCAGGCGCCGGTGGTGAGCGCGGAGCTGACGCGAATTCAGAAGCTGCTGCGCGAAGAGGTTCTCAAGCTGCGGGAACTGATGCAGGCGATGAAGTCGTTCGAGGTCGATTCAGACCGCCTGCTGGGGTTCATTTCTGATATGGTGGAGCGTTTCCAGCGGGAGACCGGGATTTCCGCGCAGTTTACGAGCGAACTGGGACGCGTGGAGCTTCCGCAGAAGGTGTGCCGCGAACTGGCGCGCATCGTGCAGGAGAGCCTGGTGAATGTGCGCAAGCACAGCGGCGCCCATCACGTGCTGGTGCGGCTGGGAAAGAGGGCTGACAGTTTGCGGCTGACGGTCGAGGATGATGGCCGCGGATTTTCTTTTTCCGGGAGAATGTCGGAAGCGGAGCTGGCAACCAACGGCAAAGGTCCGGCGGTGATTCGCGAAAGAGTGCGCTTGCTGGCGGCGGAACTCACGATAGAATCGAATCCCGGACAGGGTGCGCGGCTGGAGGTACAAATTCCGCCGACTAGAAAAGCGGGCAGTAATAACTCCTAGAGTAAGATGTGGATCGTGATTCTTCTGAATGCGTCGTATTGATTCGTCTATCAGGAAAAATGAATCATGGAAAAGAGACTAACTCCCATTCGCATTGTAATCGCTGACGATCATCCTATTTTCCGAGACGGCTTGCGGCGGCTGCTCGAGTCCGAGAACGACATGAAAGTCGTAGGCGAAGCCTGCGACGGACTTGAGGCGGTCAAGCTGGCGACTGAGATCAAGCCTGACATTCTTCTGCTCGATCTCGCGATGCCGCGACACACCGGGCTCGACGCGCTGCGGGAGATGAGCGCCACCGGCAGAGTTGCGGGGCCGGTCCGTATTATCCTGCTGACCGCGGCGGTCGAGAAGAAGCAGATCGTGGAAGCGCTGCAACTGGGGGCGCGCGGCGTGGTGCTGAAGGATTCCGCCACCGAACTTCTGCTCAAGAGTATTCATGCGGTGATGGCGGGAGAGTATTGGGTGGGCCGGGAAAGCGTTTCCAACCTGGTTCAATATTTACGCAACCTGATGCAGACGACCAACGAAGAGACAAAGCAGAAGAAGTTCGGGCTGACGCCGCGCGAACTGGAGATCGTTTCGGCGATCGTGGCAGGCTATGCCAATCGTGAGGTCGCCGAATATTTCAAGATCAGCGAAGATACGGTGAAGCATCACTTGAGTAATATTTTCGACAAACTTGGGGTTTCGACCCGGCTGGAACTGGCTCTATTCGCGGTCAATCAAGGGCTCCCGTTGAAAACAATCATCTAATGGGCAGGTGGTCATGACCCGAAGGTACAAGGACTCCCGGGATGGCACTAAAGTGCCATTCGGGGTCACGCGCGTGCTATTGGTCGAATAAACTATTACCGGTACATTAAATGCACACGACGGCGACTTGCGTCTGAAGTTCGCAGGCTTCGCGCGTTCAGTGATTGGAGATCGGAGACAAAACCGTGATCGACAGAATCCGTCAACTTTGGAGCGAGGAGAGCGGTCAGGACGTCGCCGAGTATGCGGTGATGCTGGCTGTGATCCTGGTGATCGTGATCGGCACGGTACGCCTGATCGGCAGCAACGCGAACACTGTGTTTTCGCAGGTTGGAAGCGCGATGTCGCAGTAGTTGGACCGTTCCCTTCTTTTCTCCACGAAATTACGCCCTGTTCTAAAGCCAAATCCCAAAGAGTGACTTGAAAAGGCCGGATTCTTTTGCGGCCGGGATTTGTTCGCGCGTTGAAACGCGTCTGCGCTTCAGCCGATCTTTCGCCCGGCCGTCCGTCGTAAGAAACCCAGTCGTCCCCCTAAGGCATTCTCTTTGTTGCCCCTCCATGTTGCTTGAACCTGGTTCAGGCATGGCCCCGAGACAGGGCAGGCCCCGTCTCTACACGGGAGATTATGCGGACACGATTGAAGAGGGGGGCGCGCCCTACTGACTGGAAGGAGCGGCTGGCGGTTTCTTGGCTGCGGGCGGGGCGGCCGGAGTGGAGTTTTCTTGGTTGGGCGCAACATTTGGCGCAATCGGCTCGGGCGCAACCGTTCCGAGCCGCGTCAGGAACGGGAAAAAGGGCGTGACTTCAAAGGGCATTTTTTCGGTGGCGGCGGTGATTGCCACTGGCTTGGTCTTGACCAGTTCCAATTGATCGGTCCAGGGATCGACCTTGACCCGGCCGCCGAGCGGAAGAGCGGCAATCTGATCGAGCTTTTTCGGATCGAATGGCGGGGACGCGGTCATGATCGACGACATGCGGGTCGCGTCGCCGTTCAGCAAGCTGTCACCGAGGTGGCCGCGGATCAGATTCTTTAACTCGGGGGCGCGCGCTTGCACGGCCTTGAGGAACAGGCCGGCGGTGCCGAGCTTGTCTTTGTATGGCGAATTGTTGAGCAGTTCGAGTGCTTTTTTGTCGGCCGCTTCTTCTTCACTTTTGTCGCGGGCGAAATCCAGGCGCTCGAAGGTGCGCTCGTCGGGGAAAAACAGGCGATCGTTGAAAGCCAGCTTTGTATCCAGATGATGGCCGAGCACGATGTGAGCCAGTTCGTGCGCCAGGATCATGGCGAGAGACGCTTCGTCGGGCAGCACATCGATCATGCCACGGCTGACGACGATGGTATGACCGATGGTGAACGATTCTAGCGGCGTGGTCATGAGCACGCGACAGTGAACCTCGGGTTGAATGTCGAGGTTGTTGGTGACCATCAGATTGTTGACGACGGTCTGCAACACCTTGTCGATTTCACCTTCGGGGGCAAGCAAGCCGATGCGCTGGAGGCGGTCGAGGACGTTGATTTCGGCCTGGTGCTCCCAGGCGCGCTGGGCTTCGATGGGCGATGCGTCCTGGGCACCCTGGCTTTGATCTTTGAGTTGTACATCCTGCGGCGCGTCGACGGTGATCTCGGTGAATTCAGAGTTACGCGTGAAATTCAGGTTGTATCCCCAAAACCGCGTCTGCGACTTGTAATCCAGTTTTTGACCGAAGGTTGTCTTGAGGTCGGACTCCTCGGAATAAATCAGCGACGGCAGCCACAGGCCCGGACGCATGTTTTGCCGCCAACTGTCGAAGTGGAAGTAATAATTGCCGCGCGAGTGCGTGGTATAGGTTCCATTGAAGCGAACGATGTTGTAATCCTGATCTTCGATCCAGACCCGGCCGACGAAACGGCCGGTGCCCGCGTCTTTTTTGGGCGCGACGTCCATCACGATGCAGCGCACTTCGCCGAGGAACTCGCGGCGGACAAAAGTGAAGTCGTAATACTGGCGCTGAAAATTCTGGTCGAGAATCGCCATCTGGGCAAAGCCGAGCGGCAGATAGGTGCTGAAAAGCTTGCCCGATATCTTCTCCAGGATGCGCTTGCGGAGTTTGTCGGAACCGGGCGAGCTGAATGCGAGGTCGTTGGGCGAGCCGCTCGACATATCGAAGCGGCCGAGAAAATAGACGTCGCTGGCGGGAACGGAAATGCCCAGGTCCTTGTCCGGCTTAAAATTCTGGAGATAGGTCTCAACCAGCGGATGAAGCTGCTTCATCTGGGCGATAAAAAAGTGTTCGCGCTCAATGGCGCGGTCGATGACCTGATCGAAGGTAGCGGCGGCCGAGGCTGGTTGAGAAACTACGTCGCGCGTGGAAAGCTGGGGGGCGGGCTTCGAGTCTTCTTTTATATCCGGCTTCGAATCCGGTTTTGAGATTTGGTTCGCATCAGACGACGGATCTGGCGGCGCGGTCTGGGCGAGCGCGAGCCCGGCGCACAAGAACAGAAAGAGCAAGAACAGAGAACGAAAGCTTGCCACGGGGGAGCGGGCCATTGTCGGGGTTGGTCTCTCTCCTAAATCTACCGCAGATCGAACTCGGATCGAACACAGAACTGTGGACTAGGATGCGAGTTGGAACAAGATATGTAACACCGCCGGAGAATCCGTCGGCTGCCCGTCTTTCAGGGCCGGCTTGAATCGAATCTTTTCGGCGGCGCGAATGGCGGATTCGTCCAGTCCATGGCCGAGCCCGTGCACTACGCCCTTGATCTTGATCTGTCCGGAGGCGGTGAGTACGACGTCGAGCAGCACCTCGCCTTCAACTTTAAGCTGGCGCCCCTCATCGGTATAAACGGGACGCGGCTTGAAGGTAATTTCGGCGGGAACCGTTTTCGCTTTGGATTGGGCGGATGCGCTTTTGACTACGGTGGGGGCGGCCACATCGGCGTCGCCGAAGCCCGCCGACCGCACCGTACCGCGGGAAGCTGAAACCCGGCCCGAGTTGTCTCCGGTGGCGATGCCGTTGCCGAAGCCGGCGCTTGCGACGATACCGGGCGTTCCATGCGCTCCACCGGTGCCGTTGCCATAGCCGGGGCCACCTGGCAGGTCGGTACTGCCCGCCTGACGGATGGTCACGGGGCGGCCGTGATTATCCTGTGCCGGGACGCCGTTCGGATCGCCAAAGCCGCCGGTCTGAACTTTTTGCGGAGCGGCTGCCATGGTGGGCGTCGCCGAACTTCCGTTGGAAAAAACATTGGTCTTGACGAGCTGGCGCGGAACCACAACTTTCACATCGGGAAGAGATTGTTTAGCGGGAGCCATCGCGACCTTGGGCGGCTCGATATCGGCAATTTGTTTTTTGGGCACTACGAATTCGGCCGGCACGCGCAGAGCCTGGGGCCGCGGCGTCACAGGCTCGATTTTCTCAGCGACCCTGGGGGCGGCGAAATTCTTGACGGGCGCCGGAGTTTGCGGCACTGGAACCGGTGTACTGACCAATCCGATGAAGTGGTAATCGTGCGCCGGCAGGACCATGATGACCGGCTGCGCGATGATCGCGAGGACGAAAAGAATCATCACCGCCGACTGCATACCGTAGCCGAGCACAAACCTTGACCAGCGCGTACGCGGCTCGGGAAGCAGGCCGAGAGTCAGCGAGGCAGTACCGGGCTGCGAAACCGATACGTGCAGGAGGGCGGGTTGGGGAGCAGCCAATTGTGAAACGTCAGATTCGGAAACAGCCAATTGCGAGCGAGAAGCCATACGGCACCTCAAAAGGACTCAACTGCCGGGCCAAGCCGACAGAAGTAGCTGAACCCCACAAAGCGGCAGTTTAAGAACTGCGGGAGACGGTTCGAGGAACCCACTTCCACTCAGCTCAAGTGCACGCCGAAGGCCATTATTGAAGGAAATACTCGCCAGTAAGATGCTGCCCCAAAGCTACTTACGGGAGTATGGTTCCATGGTATCAGAGGGGCGAGGGCTCCCTGCAAGGTTTTTCCTATTCGGGAGGGCAAATTAGGGAGTGGGAAGTGCACATCATCGCCTTCCGGGCTATTGGCTTACTGGTAATTCTCCATTTTCGAGCAAAGCCCGAGTTGCGCGATTTCAGTCTACCGGCATCACCTGCACTGGATCTGCTCCGGGCGAGCCGCGCTCGTGACATCGTGAGCCCAGCGCATGGCTGCGTTGTAGTTCATGTTCACGCAATAGAGCGAGAGGTTGAGCTCCTTGCCAAGATTGGTAACGGTTTTCCAGTCGCCTATTTCGCGCGCCAACATCAAATCGTAAATGGGCGAGAGAAGCGTTTTTTTACCGGTCTTGCCGGCTACCAGCTGCGCCTTGATCTCCGGCTCGAGCGACAATTTCTCGACCACCGCTCCGATCGGGACCTGGAGAATCGCGTCCATGAGCGAGAGCATGCCCAGCAAATAAAGGTCGGCCGCGCCGTGTTTTAGCTTGGGCGCCATCAATTCGCAAAAGCGGGCGCGCACCAGTGAGGACAAAACCAGGTCTGACGATTTGTCCTGCCCCATAACGAGCGTGGTGGCCATCCTGATCCAGCGAAACAATTCGCGCTCGCCGAGGAGGTCGAGGGCATGACGAATCGAGGTGACGGGGGCCCCCATACCCAGCGCCGGCGAGTTCAAATAGCGCAACAGGCGATAGCAGAGCGAGGGCTCACGCTTGATGAGATCTTCGATCTCTCGAAAATCAGTTTTCGGCTTTGAGATTGCCTGGAGGAGGCCGAGATAGGTGGCCTGATTGGCTGGAATCTGGCGGGCGCGCATGCGCTCCGGGTGGTGAAAAAAATAGCCCTGAAATTGCGTAAATCCGTTTTGCCTGGCGGTCGCGAAGCTCTCTAGGTTTTCCACTTTGAGCGCGAGCATCTGGCAGTCTTTATTGCCGTAGCGGGCAGCCAGAAACGCGCTCTGAGCCTGGGGAACCATCTTGACGTCAACTTTGATGAAGTCGGCAAAGGGCACAAGATCTTCCCGTGCGTCATCCTTCACAAAGTTATCGAGCGCGAGCACGTATCCGCGCTGCTTCAGACGGCGGCATGCCGCTACCACAGTGGCGTCGGCCCGAACGGTTTCCTGGATCTCAATCACGATCTCGTCGGAGGGCAAGAGCAGAAAGAACTCCTTCATTAACATGTGGTAGGTGCAGTTGATGAAGGCCAGTCGCCCGTCACAGAGGACGTCGAGGCCAACCACGTTCAGCGTGTCGATGGCGGTGCCGGTGGCGTGGTCAACATCGGACGTGAAGTGGTTTTTGTCGGAATTCTCGCGGAACAATAATTCATAGCCGGTGACGTTCTCGTCCGCCGTGAGAATGGCCTGGCGCGCAATGCAGGGAGTCGGTTTTTCGGGAGCCGGTTGCGCCGCTGTGCCCATGGTTTCTCTCTTGCATCATCGGCCACATTGGAGGGGGCTTTAATCTGGTCACTGGCCACAGCTCATTGGTCGCCGGTCACCGGTCATTGGTCACCGGCCACTGGTCACTGGTTCATGCGGCGGAGGGAAGGGGCGGGCAGGAGTGATACTAAAAGACTTCGTTACGCTAGACCGAGAGTTATTCGTCTTCCTCTTCATCCAGCTTGATGCGGAGCGACTTCAGAAACTTCAAATCCTGATCGCTGATTTTGAGCTCCGGATTGGTGCTTAGCGTGGAAACGAGGGAGGTCTTGTCGGTGGATTGCTCGCCCTGCTTGCTGACGCCGATGGTCGCTTCGAGGACCAAGAAAATATCGTAGCCGCCCTCTTTGATGCGGGCGACCACTTCAGCGATCTGCTCGGAATCGGAGAGCGAACCGTTGATGGCCTCGCCGAGTTCCTTCATAAGCTGCTTCAATTGCTGATCCACGCGCTCCCCCCGCCTTTGGCACAACCAAGGCATGCTGGCTGCATGCGGCCAGAGTCTCGATCGATTGTGACTTCAGCCATCGTTATTGTACGCTCGGGCGCTGCTAAAATCGACAAATGGCCACCGCCCAAAAAGCGAAGAGAATCGCGCTGTTCGCACGTGTGGCCGGCCAGCAGATTGGTACGCAGGCCGCGCGCAGCCGGACAGGGTCGGCAGTGCTTAAGGGATTGCGCGCAACCGCCAATTCGCTCGGCGGGGCGTTGCATCAGCTCTGGCTGGAGGTTACCGGATTCGTCTTCCTGGTAATTGCCGCCGCTGGGGCGTATGAGGGATTTCGGGAATATGGCAAGTACCATGCTGGGCTGGAGCCGGGGCCCGGGCGGCTGATTCTGGCCTTGTGCTTCACGGTTTCGTTCGGGTGGTTCGGGTTGAGTTCGTTTGTGCGGATCAGGAAGAGGTAGGAGGTTGGAGGTATGAAGTCTGAGGGTGACCGGTCACGGGTCACAGGTGACAGCCAAAATCGACAGGGAGGTTTTC
>JBAQJF010000125.1:0-37964 GCA_049300195.1 Terriglobales bacterium
TCACCCTTCCCAAACAAACGCGTCGAACACGCGCTTGGACTCGAATCCAATTCGATGGTAGAGCACGATTGCCCGGTCATTCGCCTCGGTCACAGTAAGTGAGATCGCGTTGAATTTGCGGTCGCGCAGGCTTTTTGTGGTTGCGGCCAGCAGCACAACGCCGAGTCCGGCCGAGCGATACTCCGGCAATACGCAGACCTGAGTGATGTGGCCGACATCGGAGCGCACTTGCGAACAGAGAATCAGTCCAATCAGCGTGCGCGTACGGCGCTGAAAAATGACGAACGACGCTTGTGGATCAAAAGTTCCGCACCCCGGAAAGCGCACGATGTTGTTCAGAAAACGCAGCGAGCCCGAGAGCGTGCGGTATTGGTCGTTGATGTCGGAATCGACATGCCCGCGATAAGCGGCCGTAATAAGCGCAGCTGCGGATTGGTAGTGATCCTCCGACCACGGCCGAAGTTCGAACTCAGGCGCGAGTGTCGGCGAAGTTTGCGGATGCGCAGCCAGTTCGAAATTCATGAACACGCGCGGATGCCGGCTGAAGCCCTGCGCCAGGAAAGGCCGCGCGACCTCGCCTGTTTCGTGCGGCAGCAGTTGCGCCTCGACGCGATGAATTCCCGGCGATTGCTGGAGCGTCTCGATGACATGCGTGAGAAGCCGTTCCTCGACTTCGAGGCGATTCAGCGCGCGGCCTCCGTCACGAACGAACAGATCGCCGATCACGCCCTTGCTCTGCTCGTAAACAAAAAACGAGTAGCCGAAAATACTGCCGCGCTCGATGGCCGCGTAACCGGGAAGAATCTTCGCCTCCATATAGCGGAGAATCATCTCTGCCGATTGCCCGTAATCCCACGCCAGCAGACTTCCCCACGCCGCGACCTCCTCTTCGAGAAGAGGCCGAAGGTCGGCGGAAGAAAAATGGCGGAGGTCGAGGATTTCCATGGACGAGGCCAGCCTGAGCTCTAGCGTTTCGAATTATTGCAACATCTCGTCATTGAATGATTTAGTCATTGAAGCATTTACTCATTGCAAACCCTATTTCGAAACCCAATATAGTGCGAGCTTCTGGGCGGGAATGCTGGTTAAGTATGACACTTTGCGGCCCGGTATCAGCGCGCTGAACGCGGATTGCGCGTCCGGAGCGGCGACCAGAAGATGCGGTTCACTCGGCACGTTGCCTTCGTCGTAGGCTTGCGTCGGGCGATCGAGATAAAAATCGAGCCCGTATTGCTGCACGCGGCTAACGTGATAAAGCGCCACGGGCACCGGTTCGCGCGAGAAGCCTTGAATGATTTCGGCGACTGGCCGCGACGATTGCGTCGCATCGATCGCCGGCCCCGCCACGCGAATTACAGCGGCCACGCTCACAATGACGGCAATCAGAGTAGCCGAACGAAGCAGTTGCGATCCGGCGCGCGTGACTAGAGCGACCGTAATGCCGATCGCGAAGACTGAGGCAATCGCTGCCGCGACATAGGTTCCATGGCCCAATGTCAGACGATGATTGAGGGCGATCGAGGCAGCTGAGAGTGCCGCAAAAATCAGCATTCCGCAGAGCAGGCCATTCGCGGTGGCGAGTGGCCAAGAGATGGTAGTTTTGTGCTCGCGTCGCAGAGCGAGATATTCAGTGACCAGGAGCGCAGCGGCTGGCAAGCCCGGCAAAATGTAGCCAGGCAGTTTCGATTCCGACGCGCTGAAAAAAAGAACGGGCACGAGCATCCAGATAAGAAGAAAGAGCGCCCATGAATCGTCGGGGTTGCCGAGGGCTTCGCGGCGTTCGCTCCAGATCAGCCGCAGGCGTTCGACGACCACCATGGCCAGCCACAGCGTCCACGGCATTGCCGCGAGCAGAAAGACTGGCACATAGAACCAGAACGGCTCCGGATGGTGATAGATGTTGGTTGAGAAGCGAGCCAGATTGTGTTCGAGAATAAAGACGCGGAAGAACTCGGGATTGCGCATTTGAACCGCAACATACCAGGGCAGCGCGACCGCGAAAAACAGCGCGATGCCCGGAGTCCAGAACGTGCCGCGAAGAACGCTCCAGTCGCGGCGGGCAGCCACAAAGATCAAAACAATCAAACCGGCAAGCGCAGGTGCAATCGGACCCTTAGCCAACGTGCCGAGGGCAAGACATAAATAGAAGATGGCGAGATTCGTTTTGCGCCGGCTCTCGTACCACGCGTACCAGGCAAGCAACGCGATCGTAAACGCCGCAGTGAGCGGCATATCCGTCGAAGCGGCGTCCGCGAATCCAATCACGCCGGCGCAACTGGCAGCAATGAGCGCGCCATCGAGTTCGCTGGCCGGACGGAAGCGGCGCAGGAAGAAAAAAATCGCCGCAATCATGATGGCGGCATCAATCGCGCCCGGCAAGCGCGCAGTTCGCTCGCTGACGCCGTTATTCCCCGCGCCGAGCGCTCGCGCCGCACGATACGCCAACATCGCCTGCCAATAATAAAAAGGAGGCTTTTCGAGCCACGGCTTGCCATTCAGCGTGGGCGTGATCCAGTCGCCACGATCGAGCATTTCGCGCGCCACCTGCGCGTAGCGCGGCTCGTCGGCTCCCAGCAGGCCGAATGCTCCCAGACCATAGAAGAAAAGAAATCCGCAGCAGGCTGCCAGTAGCAAGAGTTCGGTGCGTAATCGCATGAGAGGTTAGGCGGGACGCGGACGGAAGAGTGCCCACACGCTGACGATCGTCCAGACGCCTTCGAGCACGAGGAAGCCGATCTGAAAAGGATGGAGCGCAATCCACCAGAGAATCACCGATCCCGCGCCGTTCAGAATATTGTAGGCAGGCCGCCGCGCATTGATCCATCCCATCTGATGGCCGACATAGGCGATCAGAATAAGGAGCGCTCCGACGAAAGAAATGAGTTGCCGCATCAAGTCCATAAATTTATTTTGCGAATCGTATTTTTTCTGGCGCTGCATCATTCTGATGCTGAATTCGTTGCCACCGGTTCCGCGTGCAGGCGTTCCACCACGCGTGAAACCGCGACGGCGAGCGGTCCCTCGAGGGAAAATCCGCTCGCGCATTTGTGCCCGCCGCCTCCAAAATGCTCGGCGACAGTCGAGACATTCACCTCGCCTTTACTACGCAGGCTCACTCGATAGCGGCCATCGGGCAGCTCGCGGAAAAAAATTGCGACCTGTACATCGCCCATGGAGAGCGCATAGTTCACCAGGCCTTCGCAATCTTCCTCGCGGGCTCCGAAGCGCGCCATTTGTTCCTGCGTTACCCAAATCCAGGCGAGTGCGCCTTCGCGATGCAGATGACTGAGCGCCGCTCCAAGAAGACGCATCTTCGCCGTCGAATGTCCAAAATAGATATGGCGCGCACATTGCGCGGGGTCCGCTCCGGCCAGCGCGAGTTCGCGTGCCACCGTAAATGTATGCTCGTTGGTGCCCTCAAACATGAACGAACCGGTATCGGTCATTAGCGCCGTGTAAAGGCAAGTGGCAATATCGCGATCGATGGGAACGCAGGCCACGCGCGCGAGTCGGTAAACGAGTTCGGCGGTCGCCATCACGGTGGAATCGATCCAATTGATATGCGCGAACTTGCGCCCGCTGACATGGTGATCGATATTAATAAGGAAGCATTGGTCGAGGCCCTGGAGCAAAGCGCGGCGCGTGCTGTCGCACTCGAGCAGGATAACCGCATCGTTCGGCGGCACCGTATGCGACTGGATGGCACGATCCGCAAAAGGCAAGTTTTGGTAAATGCGCGGAATGCCATCGTAAATGATGACGTCGGCCTCTTTGCCCATCGCGCGCAGAATCTGGCCGCAAGCGAGGGCCGAGCCGATGCCATCGCCGTCGGGGCGCGCGTGCGAGGTCACCACAAATCGCTGCCGCGCGCGAATCGCCTTTAGAACCTGGTCGAGCATAAACAAAGCAGTCAGCTATCAGCTGTCAGCCATCAGCCATCAGGTAAACCACCAGCTTGAATCTTTCATCACCTTCGGAATCGGCCGGGTCTCAGAAATGCTCTCCATCAAAATGTTTTTGCCTTTTCTGACAGCTGACGACTGATGGCTGAGACCTACTTCTTGCTCCGCTTCTTCGCTCGCGCCAGCAGTTCGTCCACGCGGTTTTCCAACTGGAGCGAGCGATTGACCTGAAAAAAGAGTTCTGGGGCGCGGCGCAGGCGCAGGCGCTCCACCAGTTCGTGGCGGACAAAATTCTTGGCCGCGTTCAATCCCTCCAGCGTTCTTTGCGCCTCGTCGTCGTCGCCCTCGACCGAAACCAGAACGTGCGCGGAGCGTCCGTCTTCCGCCATGTGCAGGCCGGAAACGGTGGCCAAACCGATGCGCGGATCTCGCAGCTCGCCCTCGAGTAAGGTTTCGATTTCCTCGCGTAAAGCCTCGCTTAGGCGCTCGCGATGATATTTGACTCCCCGGCGTTCCAAGGCAGACCTCGATCAAAACCGATCAGCATAGCAGAAATGCAGGGTTGAGGTCGCAGGTCACTGGTCGCAGGTCACCGGAAGGACTTGGCGAGTTAGCTTGAAGGTTTCTCGCGACCTTATGACCTGTGACCTTGTTTACAGGAATTCGACGAATGAATCCGCAATCTCCGCGCCATGATTGTTGGCGATCCGCGTCGCGGCCCGCTCCACATTTTTCAGGAGCCCGTCGAGATAGTCGCGGGAGTGCGAAATGGCGACGACGCCGATAGTCGCTTGATTCCAGAGACTGGAGGGATCAATTTCGGCAACCGAGACATTGAACGAAGTCCGCAGCCGGTCTTTCAAGCTGCGCAAAACCTGCCGCTTGTCCTTCAGAGACTGTGCCGCTTCGATGCGAAGTTCGAGCGTGAGAGAGGCAATCATAGACAAGTGATCATAGATAAGCGATAGCGTACCGCATAATCAGGATTATGATTTCTAACCTTTCGCCGCAGATTCGCCCGCAGCAAATCTTGTGGCAAGCGGTTGGGCGACTATGCTACACTTTAGGTGCTAAGTTTGACTTCAAGTGAGTTGAAGGTCGGTATCGCCAACCAGCGTCACCCCACTTCCACAAGCAACGAATCTGCTCAGCATATTTCAATCAGAAACAAAGAATAGGAACTTCAACACATGGCAGAACAAGGAACAGTGAAGTGGTTTAACGACGCCAAGGGTTATGGCTTCATCAGCCGTCAAAATGGCGAAGACGTTTTCGTGCATTTCTCCGCGATTCAGTCGGGCGGGTTTAAGAGCCTGCAAGAAGGCCAGACCGTCCAGTTCGACGTGACCAAAGGCCCAAAAGGCTGGCAAGCGGAGAACGTAACGGCTGTCTAACTAGCCGCGAAAATCTCTGAGACACAGGTGCCCGGGACTCGCAAGAGTTCCGGGCATTTTTGTTTTTGCGATCGGCGGATAAGCGAAATGCTGGATCTACCCGGCCGCTCCAATCAATCGATGTACATATCGTCGATGTAGCACCAGCGCCAATTTTCTCCGGGTTCGAAGGACTGGATAATTGGGTGTTTGAGTTTGTGGAAGTGGGCGCGGGCGTGCTTGTTTTTCGAGGAGTCACAGCAGCCGACATGGCCGCATCCGAGACAGAGGCGCAGGTGCACCCAGGTGTCGCCCATCTCGAGGCATTCCTTGCAGCCTTTACCACTGGGAGTTACGTTGCGAATTGTTCCGGTGTGCGTGCAAGTTGTCGCCATGGCCGAACCTTTCCTGGTTGAACTGAGTTTTCCGTTCCACGGAAAACACTTACTTATGCCGCGAGAATCTTGTCGCGCAAACCTCCGTACCTGAACGTGTTTACCATTTCCTTGGCGTAGAAGTCGTACGGGAAACCCATTTCGATAGCGCTCGCCTTATTCAGGATTGAGAGTTGCTCCTTCGTCAAAGTCAACTCCAGACTGGCGAGGTTGTCCTGCAACTGCGCGACGCGGCGTGCGCCGATGATGGGGATGACCGGGATGTCGCGATAGCGCAGCCATGCCAGCGCAACTTGCGCCGGCGATCGTCTCACCTCTCCACTCACTTCTTGAAGGGCAGCTACAATGCGGTCGGGGCGCTCTCCGGTCCGCCGGAAAGACTTGCTCATGTCGGTCGTATAGCGGGCATTTTTGTCTTGGTCACCTTTGCCGGTGCCAGCGTGGTACTTGCCGCTAAGCAAGCCGCCCGCCAACGGTGACCACGCAACCAGGCCCAGATTGAAGGCCTTCGCCATCGGGATGAGTTCCCGCTCCACGGTGCGCTCAACTAATGAATACTCGATCTGCAAGCCGACGAATTGCGTCCAGCCTCGCAGCGCGGCAAGTGTATTCGCTTGCGCGACCAACCAGGCGGGCGCATCGGAAATGCCGATGTACAGGACCTTGCCTTGACTGACCAGATCGTCGAAGGCGCGCATGATTTCCTCGATCGGAGTCATCTCATCCCAGTTGTGAAGCCAATAGAGATCGATGTAGTCGGTTTTGAGGCGGCGCAACGAGGCCTCGACAGCCTGCACCATGCTCTTGCGGTGATTGCCGGCGGCGTTGGCGTCATCTCCGGGAGCGGCGTTGGTGTACTTCGTGGCCAGGACGACGGAGTCGCGATGATCGCGCATGAACTCGCCAAGGAAAGTTTCGCTGGTGCCGTTGGTATAGAGGTTGGCGGTGTCGATAAAGTTTCCACCCGCAGCACGGTAGGCGTCATAGATCTTGCGCGCTTCATCTTTCGACGAACCCCAGCCCCAGTCTTCTCCAAAAGTCATGGTGCCGAGGGAGATTTCGGAGACGCGCAACCCACTGTTTCCGAAGAGACGATAGTTCATACAGTTAACCTCGCATTCAGGAATATGGATTCGATGGGCGCGGATTGCGATCCAAAAAGTTTAAATGTTGCAATCAAATCCAGGTCGGATTACTGCGATGCCATCTCAGTGGCCTTCCTCTTCCAGATATTTCTCTACTTCCAGCGCGGCCATGCAGCCGGAACCGGCGGCGGTGATCGCTTGCCGATAGCGTCGGTCTTGCACGTCGCCGCAGGCGAAAACTCCCGGCACTTTGGTGAATACATTCTTGTGTGTGATCAAGTAGCCGTCGGCATCGGCATCGAGCTGGCCCTCAAAAATCTTTGCATTCGGTATGTGGCCGATGCCTAAAAACATCGCGCTCGTCGGGAAGTCCCAACTGGCGCCGGATTTAAGGTTACGAAGGCGCAGGCCCGTGACCTCTTTTTTACCGACGTCGAGAACCTCGTCGACCACCGTGTCGGTGAAGAAGGCGATTTTTGGATTGGCCTGGGCGCGATCGAGCATGATTTTTGAGGCGCGGAACTGCTCGCGGCGATGGATGAGCGTGACTTTGCTGGCGAAGCGCGTAAGAAACGTCGCTTCCTCCATGGCCGAGTCGCCGCCACCGATGACGGCGATTTCCTTGCCGGAGAAAAAGAAGCCGTCACAGGTCGCGCACGACGAGACGCCGTGTCCGATGAGAGCGTGCTCGCTCGGCAGGCCCAGCCAGCGCGCCGAGGCTCCGCTTGCGATGATGAGTGTGCGAGTCTGGATTACGTCCTTGCCGACCGTCAGTTCGAGAGGGCGCTTGCCGAGGTCAGCCTTGCTTACGTGACCGATGCGGTATTCCGCGCCGAAGCGGGAGGCTTGCTTGCGCATGTTTTCGACGAGTTCCGGCCCTTGAATGCCGTCGGGGAAGCCGGGAAAGTTTTCAACCGACGTGGTCATGCCAAGCTGGCCGCCCGGTTCGTGGCCTTCGATGACTAGAGGCTTGAGATTCGCGCGGGCGGAGTAGAGCGCGGCGGTGTGGCCGGCGCAGCCTGAGCCGATGATGACTACGTTGCGAATATCCATAGGGTTAATTCAGTAGATTCCATTTGCGTCATTTGGTTGCAGAGCCCGTTTCCACGCGCAGAGTTCGGCTTAGCGCCATCAGCAAATCTTAACCGCAGAGGGCGCAGGGAAAAACATGAGGACGCTGGGGAATTCATCTTGGCTTCGCTTTTGACGGCGTCCCTTTACCCTTACCCATTCTCGCCAGTTCCTGAGGAACTATTTTCCGCACGCCCAGGGCTTCGCGGTAGCGCGTGAGAATTGTCGTCGCCGCTCGGAAGATTGGTTCGTAGGCGGTCTGATCAGGCGCTGGCCGGCCTTCTTCCGCCGGACAGCGCGATAGCGCCACCGACGGCTTGCCAAAGCGCTCGAGCCGGATCCTCGAGACGGGGGTGTCGGACGAGAGCATCGCGCTGGCGCTCGTCACCGCCGACGCGCTGTCTTCGACGGAAACCTGCATCAGGTCTTTTGGGTCGCGCACGCGCAGCACGAGTGTTTCGATCATGGAGCTGGCGTCGACGCTAAAGGAATATTGGACGGTGCTGAAGGTCGCGGAGTTCGGGAATTCGCGGCGCACGCGCACCCAATCGGCAGACGCGGCGTCGCTTGAGGGGAGTTGTTGCATCCCGGGCATAGGCATGTTTGGGTCGAGGGTGGAGTGTCCGCGGGCTACCTCGTAGTCTTTGGCGAAGGCCGGCTTGGCCGGGACTTTGGCGAGGGCAGCGGAGAGTTCTTTTTGCTCTTCGTGAGAGGGTGCGCAGACGTTGAGAAGATTCACCTTGAGTTGCGGCTGCTGAGAGGGCGGTTGCTGCGCCGATGAGGATTGCGCCCAAAGCGCACCGGAGAGAGAAACTGCCATCACCACGGCGACGATCAAGATTTTCTGACGGGACACGGCGAAATTGTATCAGGCGAACAAGAGCTGCGAGCAGCAATACCGCGCACCGCTGCCAATAAGGACGGGTCCTTCGCTTCGTTCAGGATGACATTGTTACTTACGTTACCTAGTCGGCGGCGCTGCTGTCTGGTTCAGGCGCTCCGTGGCGGCGCAATAGTTGCGGCAAGTTCTGCGAGAAGGCCGAGCGTGGCAGCACCATGTCGCATCCCGCTTCGTGCGCTTTTTGCTTCAGGTCTCCTTGCACGTGAGAGAGGAAGCCGATGATCGACGTTCCCTTTTTCAGTTTGCTCTTTAATTTTGGAATCAGTGTCAGCGGCTTGGCGTTTGCATTGTTCAAGTCGAAGATGATGAGCGACGGTTTCTCTTCGCCGTTGTTCTTCATGTGTTCGGTAAGATCTTTTTCGGTCTTGACGAATTCGACTTTGACATTCATCTTGCGGCCGGTGTCCTGAATCTTGCTGAGGAAGAAAAGATCTTCAACAAAGGCGAACACGCGGGAGGCAGAGTCTAAGGCTGGAGCGGGAAGGGGCTCGGGGTCCGCTACCGGATACGCGGCCGCAAATCCCGGGTGTCTTGGGCCTTTGCTGCCGTTGTTTCCGTTGAGAACGGCGCGGTAGCTGTGATCCATGGGGGCGGTAAAGATTCCCTGCTGATCCTGGCGCTGACGGGACATTCCGCCGCCTTGGCTTCCGGTTCCGCTGCGTCTTTGTGAACGGCGCCCACGGCGCCGTTTATGCTTCCCGCCTCCCTGGGAGGCGTGTCCGGGTCCTGCATTCATACGTTGTCTCTTGTTAGATTTTGAATTTAATCCCCAGCCTGGATCGAAAATCCGAGGCCTGATTGTTTCGTCTTTCTTTTGTTCCGATTTGCTACGCGCTTTCGCGCTTCGCGCCGCATCGGTGTGGACTACCAAGAAGTGACATACACCGGCACGGCTGGCCGAACCCACTTCGGCTGGATACTACTCAGGAACGATGCTAAAGAATCTGTTCAAACTGTAAATGGGCGCCTGAAGGTATTTGGGCGCGACGGCTAGCGAGACGCATAGCCGTTAGAGAACACCTTGATGTTACCCATGATGGGGCGGGTTGCGCAAGGGGGGAAGGCATTAGTTTTCCACATTTTGGCCATTACGAAAGATTGCGGCTGGCCCTCGTGAGATCGTCTGAAGTTTAAGACTGCCTCGCCGATACAAGAAGAGTGAGATTTGATCGCTCCGTGGAATCAATATCCGCTTCCGACCCAATGGCCGCCGCCGGCCAGCGTTTTGTTGCGCGCCAGCCGATTCTTGACCGGGCTCAAAAAGTCTTCGGCTATGAACTCCTTTTTCGCAACGGGATTGAAGATTACTTTTCTGCGGGCGATGCCGAGGTGGCCGCGCGCTCCACGCTGGACAGTTCCCTGCTGTTTGGGTTGAACACCCTTTGCCACAACAGCCGCGCCTTCGTGAATTGCACGCACGAGATGCTCCTTAAGGATCTGGTGACGCTACTGCCTCCCGCTCAAACCGTAGTCGAGATTCTGGAAACGGTTGAGCCCGACGATCGCGTCGTAGCTGCATGTAAGCGCCTGAGGGCGGCCGGATATCTGATCGCGCTGGATGACTTTGCTCCGGACGATCCGCGGGCGCTCCTGTCCGACCTTGCCGACATCATTAAGGTCGACATCCGGGCCACGAAGATGGAAGAACGGGCAGGCATGATGCGGCGGTTTGGCTCGGCGAAGTGCAAGATGCTGGCTGAGAAACTGGAAACGCCGCAGGAATTTCATCAGGCGCGGAACATGGGCTTCACCTATTTTCAGGGATATTTTTTCTGCCGGCCGGAGCTGGTGAGTGGGCGGGAGGTTCCGGCGAACCGCTTGCGTTATTTGCAATTGCTGGAGATGGTGTCGCGTCCGGAAATCGAAATGCGGGAACTTGAAAAGCTGCTGAAGCAGGAGGCGGGGATATGCTATCGCCTTCTGCGCTATCTGAACTCTCCGATATTCGGGCTGTCGCTGGAAGTGAAATCGGTTCGCCATGCCATGGCGATTCTGGGAGAGCGGGAATTGCGACGCTGGATCCGTTTGATTGTGACAGTAGGCGCGGCTGAGCAAGGATGCAGCGAACTGGTACTGATGGGCCTGACCCGAGCGCGGTTCTGCGAGCTACTTTCCGACCAGGTGCGCACGAACAACGATTTATTCCTGATGGGATTGCTTTCCGTGATGGACGCGATTCTTGAAATCGACATGAATATGCTGCTCCAACGGGTGCCGGTGGATGCCGATACGAAAGCGGCGCTGCTCGGACAAACAGGTGTCCTGCGACCTCTGTATCAGCTTATGCTGGCTCAGGAATCTGGGGAGTGGGAGAGCGCCAGTGCGCTGACAAAAGAGTTGCAGCTGAGTGATGACAGCGTGGGGCAGGCCTGGTGGCAGGCTATGACCTGGGCGCAGGAAGTTTCGGGAAACGTGTGAGGCGATTGCAGAGGTCGGACGTCAGATTGCAGAGGTCAGAAGTCAGATTGCAGAGTTAAAAAGCGTAAGCCTTTTGTTGGCTTACCGAAAAAACGCTTTTACTTCTGCAATCTGACCTCTGCCCTCTGCAATCGCCTTCAGGGCGTTTCGATCAGTTCCATCTTTCCGTCGCGGGTGCGGTGGAGGATCATGAGCTTGCCTTTTGGATCGCGAAATACGAAAACGTCGCGGTCACGGAAGTGGGCCTCTTTGATGGCTTCTTCGAGAGTCATTGGGCGCAGCGCGACCGAGTCGGCCGAGCGGACGAGATGTACTTCCGTCGTTTTGGCGACGGACGGAAATTTATGAACCGTGACGGAGACGGTGGTGCTTTCGGCCAGGCCTAGTAACGGCTCGAGTCTTTCCTGAAGGGCTCCATCGCCGTTGAATTTCTTGACCGCTTTGCGTTTCTTGCTGAGCCACTTGGTTTTGTATTTCAGTGCCTGCTTGTGGAGATGGTCAAGCGCGTCGTTGACGGCCGAAACCATGTCGTGGGCCTGTGCCAGGCCAACGATTATGCCATTTGGCGGGTTGATCGAGATCTCAGCTTTGTGGCGGTGCTTTTCGACCGCGAGAGTCACCTTGGTTTCGAATCGGTCGCCGAGGATTTTGCGGATTTTGTTGAGTCCAGTTTCAACTTCTTTGCGGATGGCAGGAGGAATTTCGTATTGACGGCCGGTGTACTCCACATTCATTGGACGACCTCCACAAAAAATGAGGTCAGAGGGTAGGTTTTAGATTGCAAAAGTCAGCCGCGAGTTACGAGCCGCGAGCTTCGAGCAAACCAAACCTTTCCGTTTGCTCGTGGCCCGAGACTCGTAACTCGCGGCTTCTGACCTCTGCAATCTGACCTCTAACCTCTGCAATTATTTTTTCACTCTTCTCTGGTGCGTACTCGGAATCTTCATGTCTTCCCGGTATTTCGCGACGGTGCGGCGCGTTACATCGATTCCTTGCGACTGGAGAATACGGGTGATCTGCTCGTCGGTCAACGGGCGCGATGGATCTTCATCTTCTATTAACTTTTTGACGCGGCGCTTCAGAATGAGGAGCGAGGTGCCTCCGCCTTCGGGGCCCTGTACGCTCTCGGAGAAGAAGTAGCGCAGCTCGAATACACCCTGCGGTGTATGCACATATTTGTTGGCTACGGCGCGGCTGACCGTGGAGGGATGCACGCCGATCTCTTCGGCGACTTCTTTGATCATCATCGGCTTGAGCTGATCGATGCCGCGTTCCAGGAAATCCTGCTGGCGCGCCACGATCGAATAGCAGACCTTGGTGATCGTCTGCTTGCGCTGCTCGATGTTCTTGATGAGCTGAATGGCCGACTTGTAGCGGTCTTTGACGTAGTTGCGCGTGTCTTTATCGTTGTTGTCGCGCGTGAGGAGCCGCTTGTAAGCCGGGTTCAGGCGCAACTGCGGCATGTCCTCATCGTTCATGATGATGAGCCATTCGTCTCCGTGCTTGACGAAGGCTACGTCGGGCTCGATCAGGCGCGCGGGCGTTTTGTTGTATTGCAGGCCGGGGCGCGGATCGAGCGTCCGAACGTAGTCGAGCGCAGCCTGCACGGCTTCAACGGGGCGGCCGACAGCGCGGCCGATTTCCTTGAACTGCTTAAGCGTGACCGCGTGGAGGTGCTGGTCGACTACGGCGATGGCGTCGTTTAGGACCTGCTCGGTCGAGTCGGCGTTCGTGCCATTGCCGTTGGCAATGCCATTGCGCGCGTGACCATTACCGTCACGACCCTGGTGCAACTGCTGCATGTGATAGCGCAATTGGCGAAGCAGGCATTCGCGGAGATCGCGGCAGGCTACGCCCTGGGGATCGAGCTGGCGAACGACTTCGAGAGCCTCCTGAAGGTCGGCGCGGGTAAAGCTTACTGACATTTGCGCAGGCGCGGTTGCCGCGGCTGCATGCCCCGCTGAATAATGACTGGGGGCCGTCCCATTGTTGCTCGACGGCGCATTCGGCGAAACTGTGCTGTGCGGCGCGGGAGACGGAATATATCCTTTCGCAGTCTCGGTTGAGGCGGGCGCTTCAGCGTTCAAATTAACCTGAGGTTGTTGGAATGCAGCCGCTAGGGCCGCGTCTTGCGCGAACGCAATGCCATTGCCATCCGGCGAAGAATAGCTGGCGGCTGAATCTTGTAGCGCAAAAGCGGATCCCAGCGATTCGACCTGCGCACCCCCATTCTCCGGGGGATCGTGTTTCAGGAGATTGCTGTCCGCGAGAAGATCGTCGGCACTTGAGCTTGCTTCGGAATCGGCGGCGGTTGAAATTCCAAGCGCTTCAGCCTCGCCTACGATTTTGGCTTGCACGACCGCGTCCACTTCGGGAGCGGCTGCGGGCACGACTCCCATGAGTTCGTCGTCGCTCGCGATCAGGTATCCATCTTCACTCAGGTTGCCGATGATTACCTCGGCGGCCTGGTGTACCTCGGGCCGAAGCGAAATTGCTCCCAGCTGCCAGAGCAGGTGGTCGGTCAGATTGCCGGGCTTGGACAAGAAATTTTCGAAGGAAGGCTTTTCAATTTCTTCCATCTCGCCCGAGCTGCGATAGCCGGGATCGAGGTACTCCTGGAAGAACGAGCCGAAGTCGATCTCCTCGAAGGGGTCTTTCTTTTCAGCTGCCGTAATGGGATTTTCTTCGGTGGTCGCTTTGGCGGCGATGCGGTCGCGTTCTTCTTCCTGGCGTCCGACCTCGTCCAGCATCGGGACCGCGTCTTCCAGTTCTTCGAGGACCGGATTCTCGACCATCTCGGCGGTGATCATGTCCTTGAGCTCGAGCTTGTTGAGCGCGAGTACCGAGACCATTTGGACGAGGCCCGGGGTCAGGATCTGCCGCTGGGAAAGCTTGACGTTCAGTCTGTGTTGGAGAAGAACCATGATCTACAGTCGTTCCGCTGCTTTCTTACGTTTATCGAAGTCAGATTGCAGAAGTCAGATTGCAGAAGTAAAAAGCCTACGCCTTCAAACGCAAGCTAAGGGCTTTACTTCTGCAATCTGACCTCTAACTTCTGACCTCTCTTCTAAGTTCTCATGTGCGACGGCCTTTCGGCTCGGTACTAAGGTTCAATCTGCTTACGCGTTGGTAACTGAAATCGGGTGCTGCGGACGGGATTTCAGTTGCCAGCGGAACCGTTCTCGGTTCTCAGTAAACTCAACGCCGCCGACCAGTTATCTTCTCGCTATCCTCACACCAGCGAGAAGCTTTCCCCCAGGTAAACCCTTCTGACCTCTGGGTCGCCGCCCAGTTGCTCGGGCGTGCCGGAGCGGAAAATGCGGCCTTCGTTGATGATGTAGGCGCGATCAGTGACCGAAAGCGTTTCGCGGACGTTGTGGTCTGTGATCAGAATTCCTATGCCGCTGGCACGCAGGTCCGAAATGATCTTTTGCAGGTCCAGGACGGCAATCGGGTCTATCCCGGAAAAGGGCTCGTCGAGCAAAATGAAGGTCGGGTTGATGCACAGCGAACGCGCGATTTCTACCCGGCGGCGTTCGCCCCCAGACAGTGCGTAGCCTCGATTCTGCCGGATATGCTCCAGACCTAGCTGATCGATCAGCGTCTCGGCCTTTTCACGGCGTTCGTGCCAGGAGATGGGCTGGACTTCCAGAACGGCCAGAATGTTCTCTTCGACCGTGAGCTTGCGAAAGACCGAAGCCTCCTGAGGGAGGTAGCTGATGCCATACTGGCGCGCCCGTAAGTACATGGGAACGCTGGTGATATCTTCGTCGTCGTAGAGAATTCGGCCAGTGTCGGGAGGAATCAGGCCTACGATTGCGTAGAAAGAGGTAGTCTTGCCGGCGCCATTCGGTCCGAGGAGGCCTACTACCTCGCCTTGGAGGACCCGGAGGCTGACTCCGTTTACTACGCGTCGGCCCCGGTAGGTCTTGCCAATTTCGTCGGTGGCCAGCGTGTGCATTTATCGTGCCACTTCCGTCCTTGTGACTGCCGGGGACGTTGCCTTCCCTTCAACGAGCACCCTATCATCGTGTCTGTAGAAAGTCAACGAATCGCCCGTGATTTTGCCGTGTTCGGCATCAAAAATGCTGGGCGGTCCGCCCGTCAGGACGTACTTATCGTCGGCCGCGGTATACACGAGATGGTCGCCGGTGGCTCGGCGGGTCGGTTCGACGACGATCACGTCGCTTTCGGCGACAATTTTCTCGACTTGGCCGAGCGAGGTGGAGGCGGATGGTTTGAGGGAAGATTGGGTCGCCGCAGATTGTGAGCTGTTTCTGGTCGAGAGATAGACCGTCATTTGACGCGCGGTCATAGTGGCGTCGGACCCTTTGGCAGTGACGCCGCCGGTCAGGAAAACCTTGCGGTCGGCATCGACGTATGTCAGACGCGCGCAAGTGACGGTGATGGGCGTGACTTTTCCGGCGCTGTCGACTTGCACCAATACTGTTTTGACGGCTTGACTTGCGTTGCCCTCGGCGACGAGCGATCGGTGGTCCCGGTCGAATTGCAGACTGGGGGCTTCGACTACATTCCCGTTTTGCCAGAGGCGAGCGTTGCCAGAGTAGATCGCGACAGCAGAGGAGCGATGGGCTGTCATCGTGCGGCTCACCACGTGGATCGGGTCGGAAGAGGCAAGCATTCCGCCGTTGGGCTGAGGCTTGAGGTCGGAATAGGTGCTTTTCACGCTGCCGTCGGCGATCGCATCTCCGGTGGCGCGGTTGAAGCGGACGGTTTGGGCAGTGGTCGTCATTCCGGTATCGACGACGCGCGGCGAGCCGGCGAGAACCAGCATCTGATCCGCCTCGGTGTAGGTGCCGCGCTCGGCCCATGCTTTTTGTGTTCCGCTTACGTAGGCGAGCCCGCCAGACTGCGTGATGGTGGAGATCCCGCCCTGCGGCTGGAACTGGACGTCAAGCCGGGCGCTCGTAGAGACCCGGTCGGGCTGGCCAGGTTGCGTGGAGACTATCTTCGCATCGGGCTCTCCATGGAGCAGGCTGAGACGGTTATTGGCCGTGAAGGTTGCGGTGAAGCGGCCGGCCGTGACTACGGTCTTTTGTTTGGTGGCCGGTTCCGTAATTGTGATTTGGGGCGGGCCGCTGGTTTGGGCGGACTCAAGTTGACGGCCGTTCTTGACCACGAAGTCCATCACTGGCGCCGCCATTTCTATATCTTGCTGGCTTGTGGATGAGAGCGCCGCGGATAGAGGCGGCTGGGCCGAAGGTGATGCTGACTTCGAAAGCGTGCCGCTTGTACCTTGCCTTTGCTGTTGAAGATGTACGCCGTCTTCCGCGTGCACAGTTTGGAGAATCTGATTCGCGCCGAAGTGCAGCGTCGCCCGGCCGGCGCGCGCCTCGGCCGGTTGTCCTCCCACGGTGTCGAGCTGGACGTTTCCAGTCAAGATGGCGGTGGTCAGCAGATTTCGGTTGCCGGTCAGAAACATTTCCGCATGATCGGATCTGGAGCGGGCGTTTGATGTCCCGCGAAATGTGCCTTCTACGTTGCCGTCGGCGAGAATGCGCTCGACCGTGTCATCATTGCGCAGGAAAAATGTGGCCTCGTCCGCCCGAAGATCCTGCTGCTCGCGCCGCATCTGAACCTGGCTCAGGACGATCGTGTGTGGGACCTTGTTGATAACTCCGCGGTCCGCGGTCAGATGATATTCGTGGGGCCGGCGGATGCGTACATCGACCTGCGAGCGCAGAATCAGGTTGCCGGCATTGGACTCATATTGCACTCCGATTGCGGAGCCGGTGGCATCGGGTGTCTCAAAGACTACTTTGCCACTGGCGGTGGCGTCGCCGCTATTTTTGTTGAAAACGAGGTCGTCGGTTTCCAGGTGAATGGGCTTCCTCATCTCGGCGGGAGGCGACTGGTCGGAACCTTTGATGCCTTCGGGATTCGCTTCGAGGTCGATGAGGACGCGGCCTTTGGCCGTTACGTCGCCGGAGGCGGGATCGAATTCGAAATTCTCTCCGGCGATGCGGTCAAAGCGGCCGGAATCTTTGCCGTAGACGACGATTTTCACGTTGTGCAGGTCGGCCCGGCCACCCTGTTTGAACTGCACCGCCTTGGAGGCGCTGACCGTAAATTCGGTCCGGCCCTGCTCGGACTTCGAAATTGAAAAGCCCTCGGCAGTCTGCTGAATGTCGAGCCCGAGCTTGGCGGGAATCTGATGTACAGCCTTGCTGACGCGCCAGCGCGCGTAGAAATACATTCCCCCGACGATCACAATCATGAGGATCGCCGCACCGGCAAACCAGCGGCGCAGACGGGTTACAGGTAGGGGCATTAGGCAAGTCTAAAGGAAATTGGTGCGGCGGGAGAGGCTGAAAGACGCGGTGCTAAATTGCAGGGGTCAGAGGTCAGATTGCAGAGGTTAAATCTCCTGGGCTCTGACGAAAGCAAGGTTGTGGGTTTTCAAATCTACAATCTGACCTCTGCAATCCGACCTAGCTCCTTCTCACCAGCGTTCCCGCGATCATGTCATGCAGTCCCTGCTTGCGCTCCGTGAAGCCGACCATGATGAAGCCGATGCAGAGCGCCAAGCCCGAGAGTATTTTCGCGAAATGCCTTCCTGTGGCCCGCGCGAAGTCGATACGGTTGCCGTAAAGATCGGTGACCTTCATGCCAAAGATCATCTTGCCCAGGGTTGCCTGATACGACGAGCTTTCCATAAGCGCTTCGTAGAGCCAGGAAGCGCCAATGACAAGCACTGCATAGACGCCGCCGCCGAAGATGAGGAGCGGCAATCCTAGGCCGTGCCGAAAGCCGCGTTCACCAAATCCGCCGAGGGCCAATCCGCCAAGGCCGAATATGGCGGCGATCGGATGGAGGACAACTCGCACGATGACGGCATCGATGAGGCAGGCGATGACGCGAATCCAAAAGCCTCCGTATCGCACGAATTGGGCGGGGTACGGCGCAGGCGGGGGATAGGCAGCTACCGGTGCGGGTGGCGCAACCTGGCCGGGCGAGGCTGCCAGGGCGGGGTTGAAGGCCGTGCCGCAGCGGCTGCAAAACTGAGCGCTGGCATCGTTCGCTGTGCCGCATTTGTTGCAGAAGAGAGTCGCATTCATGGCCGGAAATATAAGGGTTTCGCTGGGAAGTGTAAAGGGCGGTAGGCCGCAAAAATGCTGGAGTCAGCGGATGTCGCTACGGACTGGTGCGCGCGATGTCGCGGAGAGTTAGCTCCAGCCCGCCAAATTCCGGATGGTCGTTCAAACCGAGCGTGTACGCGATGTCGAGGCGATCCCCTGCCAGTAGTTGCAGGCGTTCGCACGATTCGCGCAGTCCCCACGCCATGGCTTTGAAGGTGACGTTGCTGCGCCAGGTCGGCGCGGGGGCCGATACTGCGGAAGATGGGCATTCTGCTACTTGGACCGAGTGACCGACTGTTTGCGAATTTCCGATCCTTACCTTTTCGGCGCTTGCACTGATTGGTGGTCGCACGGGCGGGCCGCCCGTGCCTCCATTTGGGGCCGGAGCGATTCTTAGTCTTGCATGCTTTTCTTTTACGGCTTGCGGAGGAGTCATCAGGCGCACCGCTTTGGCGGTGAAGACTGGTTCTGGATTTTCCATGCCAAATGGTTCCAGCAGGCGGAGCGCGCGCTGCAGTTCGGGCGTGACTTCGTCGAGCGGCAGTTCGCGATCGAAGTCCAGTTGTGGCTCAAAATCCGCGGGCGTCAGTCGGGCGCGGGCGTACTGGTCGAGATGCTCGCGCAGCTTCTCAACATTGGCGCACGGCAGCGCGAAGCCGACTGCATGGGCGTGTCCCCCGTAGCGCGAAAAAAGCTCGGGGCAGGATTCGATGGCGTTGAGCAGATGAAACGCAGGGATGGATCGGCCCGAGCCGTGGGCTTCATCGGCCTCGCGCGAGATAATCAACGTTGGGCGTCCATAGCGCTCAACCACGCGTGTCGCGGTGATACCGATCACGCCGCGATGCCAGCCTTCGCCATCAATCACCATGCAATAGGCTTCGCGCAGAGCCGGTTCTTCTTCGAGACGGCGCTCGATGTTCTCCATGATGCGCCGCTCTTCGTCCTGGCGCTCGGAGTTGAGCTTGTCGAGCCGGCCGGCGATCTCGCGCGCTCGTTCCATGTCCTTCACAGTGAAGAGTTCGACCACGTCGCGCGCAACATCCATGCGGCCGGCGGCGTTTATGCGTGGGGCGATTCGGAAGGCGACTTCGGTCGAAGTCAGTTCGCGTCCGTCGCCGAGCTTCGCGACTTCGAGCAGCGCTTTGAGCCCGGGGTTGACGGGCCGGCGCAGGCCCTCGAGACCAAGTTTGGCAAAGACGCGGTTTTCGCCGAGCAGCGGCACCGCGTCGGCGATGGTGGCAATGGCCACCACCTTCATGAACGACATCAGCAGGCGCGACTGGTCTTTGGGGGAGAGGCGGCGCCGCATCAATCCCTGCGCAAGTTTGAAAGCGACCCCCGCTCCGCATAAATGCTTGCAGGGATAGTCGCATCCAGCCTGATTGGGATTAACCACCGCCAGCGCCTGCGGAACGCCGTCAAGTCCCGGCAGATGATGGTCGGTAACGATCAGATCGACGCCGGTTCGGCGCGCGGCATCGGCGGCGGCGAAGGCGCGGATTCCGGTATCGACGCTGATGATGAGCCGCACTCCCTCGGAGGCCGCGCGCTCGATCACCTCATCGCGCATGCCATAGCCTTCGCGGATCCGGTGCGGGACGTGGAAAGCGGCGGCGCCTCCGCAGAGCTCGATCGCAGTTTTGAGGATGACGATGGCGGTGGTGCCGTCCACGTCATAGTCGCCATAGATCAGAATTTTCTCTTTGCGCTCGACGGCGGCGGCGAGGCGGTCGAGCGCGAGCTTCATGCCGGACATCTGCAAAGGGTCATGCAGGTGGTCGAGCGTGGGCGCGAGAAAGCGTTGGGCGGCTGCGACTTCGTCGACGCCACGGCGGACGAGGAGATCGGCGAGGACGGGAAGGACGCAGGGCGGAACCTTGAGTTTCAAATCGGGCAGAGCAGCGGCCAGGGCTTGCGTTTGGGAAATATCGACGGTCGGAGAGATCCAGCGCATGGTTGTTCGGGAAGAATCAGATTAGCAGAGACCCGCAGTCCGTGAGCGGCGAGCCAACAACGGTCCGAGGTTTGTCCGGAAGGTCGCATTTGTACTAAACCAAACTGCCGCCGCCGCCGATTGGAAGATTTTAGGCACATCTATGGCCAGTCCCTCGAATACGCTGCGCGCAGTGGGACCGGCTTGGAAGCCGGAACATCTTCCCGCCTTTCCGACGATCGCTCTCAAGGCGTTGCAGATGATCGCCGGCAGAGATACCTCATTGTTAGAGCTTTGCAACTTGATTCGCTCTGACGCAGAGTTTTCGTCGGCGATCCTGAAGATTGCCAACTCTCCGCTGATCGCCTTTTCGAAGAACATTACGAGCATCTTGCAGGCCTCGATGCTGCTCGGCTTTCGGCGCCTGAAGTGCGTCGTGGTTACGGTAGGACTAAGGGAATACCTGAAGGCTCCCTTTACACCCGTGATGCAGTCGTGCTGGCGGCATAGCGTGGCCTGCGCCATGATCGCGGAACGGGCTGCCACCTCGTGCAAGCTCGACCGCGACTTCGCCTATACCGCGGGAGTACTGCACGACATCGGACGGGTGGCGATGGTGACGACGATGCCCGACACGTATGCGCGCGTCGTGGAGAATGAGGCAGATCGCCCGCAGGATCTGCTGGCGAGGGAACGGGAGTTATTTGGAGTGGACCACTCGGAGGCCGGGGCAGCGATCGTGCGGGCGTGGAATCTTCCCGCGGCTTTTCTGGAGATCACATCGGGCCATCACGCCGAGGGAACACGTTGCGCAGGCACGGCCTCAGTCATCGCGCCCAGTTGCTTGCTGGCGGATGTGCTTGGTTTTCGAGTGGCACACTATCGCGGGCTGCGCGGCTACGCCGATATCGTAAGGACGTTTCCGTCGGCTACCTGGGAGCAGTTTCCAGCGCAACCGGAAAAGTTTATAGCCGAGATCACCGACGAGATCCGCGTGATTGAAGCGGTCTGACCAGGAAACACTTCAACTTTCGGCGCCTGACTTGATCTTCGAAGCGGAGCGTCCCTTCACCGGCCCGTGGGCTGTGAATCCGTCCTCGGTGTTGTCTCATCCGTTATTCTATAAAGACCATTATGGCGACTTCGACTCGCAATACAGCGGGGGCTCGGGGACTTGCGACTTCCGAACCCGGTGAAGACTTTGAACGCGAACGGGTATTCGGACTGTTCCGGCAATTCGGCTATCTGGAGGCTGAGCTGAATCCGCTCGGGCTCTTGCCTCCGCAACCTCATCCCGACTTGCGGTTTGATAACGACAACGAGAGCGAAGCTGCGCGTGAGGCGCGGCGCATTTATTGCGGCAGCGTGGGCGTCGAGTTCACGCACATTGCCGATTCGGAACGCCGGCGCTGGATTCAGGAGCGCATGGAGGCCGAGCCTCGTGAGGTGGACCGCGAGCGCGCTCTCGATTTGCTGATGCGCGCCGATCTCTTCGAGCAGACTTTGCAGCAGCGCTACCTCGGCAACAAACGATTTTCGCTCGAGGGCAACACTTCTCTCTTGCCAGCGGTGGATGAGATTCTGGATGTCGCCGGCGAACGCGGCGCGCTTGAGTTGGTGATGGGCATGAGCCATCGCGGCCGCCTGAACGTGATCATTCACGTGGCCAGGCGTCCGGCGGAAGAGGTATTTGCCGAGTTTGAGGATGTCGATCCACGCAGCGTGCTCGGATCGGGCGACGTGAAGTATCACATCGGCGCGACCGGCGAGTACGTCACGAAGAGCGGGAAGAAGATTCACATTCACCTGGCGTCGAATCCCAGCCACCTCGAAGCGGTCGATCCAGTTACGGTGGGCCGCACACGCGCCAAGCAGGACCGCTCCGGCGAAGGTGGCCGCGCGAAATTTTTGCCGCTGCTGGTGCACGGTGATGCGGCGTTTGCGGGACAGGGAATCACGGCCGAGACGCTGAATTACGCCGACTTGCCGGGCTACACGGTAGGCGGAACGATTCACTTGATCGTGAATAACTTGATTGGGTTCACGACCAACGCGCGCGAGGAGCATTCATCGCGCTTTGCGGCGCAGTTGGCCCGGCGGCAGGCGATTCCGATTTTTCATGTGAATGGCGAAGACGTGGAGGCGGTGATTCGCATCGCACGCCTGGCGGCGGAGTATCGCTATACCTTCGGCAGCGATGTCGTTGTGGATTTGATCGGATACCGCCGACATGGGCACAGCGAAGTCGACGATCCGACCGTGACACAGCCACTGATGTATAAAGCGATCAAAGAGCATCGTCCGCTCTTTGAAATTTATGCGAAGCGGATCGGCGCGGACAACTTTGCCGAGCAGGCAGCGGCCATCAAGGCTGAGTTTGAGGCCGCGCAGCAAGCAGCGTCTCAAGCAACCAAGAAACCATTGCTGCGCGCCTTGCCCGGTTACTGGAGCCAATACTTCGGCGGAAGATACAAGGCGGAATATGAAAAACCGACGGGCGTCTCACGAGAGGAGTTAGAAGCGCTAACCGAGCGGCTGACGACTTACCCGAAGGGATTCCATATCCATCCCAAGGTAAAAAAGCTGCTGGAGCAGCGCGCGGAAATGGGCGCGGGAAAGAAGCCGGTGGACTACGGCATGGCCGAAGGGCTGGCCTTTGCGAGCCTGGTGAAACAGGCCATTCCGGTGCGCATGAGCGGGCAGGATTCCCGGCGCGCCACATTCAATCAACGGCACTCGGTGCTCATCGATACCGAGAATGAGAACGAGTACGTTCCGCTGTGCCACATAGCTGACGCGCAAGCGCCGTGCCAGATTTACAATTCTCCGCTTTCCGAAGCGGGAGTGATGGGATTCGAGTACGGCTATAGCCGCGATTATCCCGAGGCGCTGGTTCTCTGGGAGGCGCAGTTCGGAGACTTTGCAAACGTCGCGCAGGCGGTGATCGATCAATTCGTCAGTGCCGGCGAGGACAAGTGGGGACTGCTCTCGGGTCTCGTGCTTCTACTGCCACACGGCTACGAAGGCCAGGGGCCGGAGCATTCGTCGGCCCGCATTGAGCGATTCCTGCAGCTCGCGGCTCGCGATAATTTTCAGATTTGCCAGCCTTCGAACGCAGCGCAGTATTTTCACCTGCTGCGGCGGCAAGCCCTGCGTCATTGGAGAAAACCGCTGGTAGTGTTTACACCCAAAAGCATGCTGCGGAATCCGGACGCTCTGTCCCCGCTGGAGGATCTGACGCATCAGCGATTCCTGCCGGTCATTCCCGATAACGAGGCGCAGGACGCCAAGCGAATCTTGATCTGCACCGGAAAGATCGGGCACGAACTGCGCGCCGAACGCCAGCGCCGGCAGGATATGAGCACCGCCATTGTTTTCCTGGACCAGATGTATCCCTTCCCGGAAGCCGAGATCGCAGCGGAATTCGAACGCCATAGCGGCGCTCGCGATATTGTCTGGGTGCAGGAAGAGCCGTCGAACATGGGCGCGCTGTTTTACATGCTGCCGCGGCTGAAGAGAATCGCAGGAGAGAGACCCGTACTGTCGGTAAAACGGTCAGGCAGCGCGAGTCCTGCTACTGGATCAGCAAAGGCGCACGAGGTGGAGCAGAAGACGATCCTGGCTTTGGCGTTTACGGCGCAGGGGTAGAGCTGGTTGCAGATTTCAGATTGCAGAAGTAAAGAGTGGCTAGTTTTCCGCCCGCACCTCAGTGTCCACCGTGGTTAAAAGCTTTCTTTCCGACGACCACCGAGGCTTCGTGCCGACAGAAATCCAGATCGATCCTCAAAGATCGATCTGGGCCTCTTTTAAGAATTCTGTGCTTCCTACGGCCAGCGCTTGGCGGCGTCTTCCCATCCCGCGGCTCGAGCCGGAGGATTTACGGCCTGCGCTGCGACCGGCGCCGGAATGCGAATCGGCTGCTGCGTGGTTGTGAGCGTCGGCTTCGGCGCCTCAGATATCGATTCCTTTTCTTCCGAGAGCAGCGGCGCGGCGACGCGCAAGGCTTCTACTTCCTTTTCCAGCCTGGTAAGTTCGAGTTCTTTCTGACGGAGAACTTCGTACACATTTTTCATTCTTCGGCACCTTATCGTTCTGCGAACACTTAAGCGCAGAGTATGAGTTTTGGCCGCTATTTGTCAAGGAGAACGGTACTGACTAGGGTGGCACTTACTAGCCACCAGCCCCTTTGCTCGTCCCGCCACCGCCGACGGATCAATGAAAGAAGACCACCGCCGCGACCAGAACCGCCGCAATCAGGACCAGGAAGGCTAATAAGTTGACGTGTCTCGCCAGCCAGGATTCTTCGACGAGCTGGGGATTGGTTAAGAAGTGCGGAAGGATTTCGTCAAGCCCCGGGGCCGCGGACGACTCTGTCGAGTGATCGTCTTCAATCTCGTTCAGACTCATTCCGTCTTGTTTTGCGTTCTCTTCCGTCTGAGCCGGCTTCAGTTCGGAACCCGCATCGGTTGTGGTCGCTTCGATCGGGTGGACTTCTCGCGCCGCGTTTCCACGCGCTTTTCTGTCGGATTCGATTTTCAAACGCTCCAGGCTCTCGCAATCAAGACAGAGCGTTCTGCCTTCGGAGACAGGGAATCCGCAGGAGGCGCATTTTTGAACGCGACGCATGGCTTCGGGAACGGGAGCCGATTCGGGAACCGCGGTTTCAATGACGCGAGTGGGGATGGCGGGCGCCGGCAGCTTCGTTGTGCTTTCGATCGCGGGCGCGGATTCGGGCAGCGGTGTTTCGACAACGGCCGCGCGCATAAGCTCCGGCTCTTCCGCGGATTTGGACGACGCAGGAGCGGCCACGGGTTCGGCGCGAAAAGGGGCCACGCGCTCGTTACCCTGAGTCTCGGGACGAGGTGATTGCGAGAAAATCTCCCTCGGCGGATAGATCGGGCTCGGGCCAGAACTCGTCGCCGGTCCTGCGGGCCTCGTTTGCTTCGCGGACACCGCGGGCGGACTCACCGAATCGTGCCCTTGCTCGGCCAGATCGAGCGCCGTCAGCGTGAGCGCGGCCATGCGCTCAAGCGCAATCAGGTCGCGTTCTTCAAAAGCGTAGGGGTGATCGGAGAATAATTCGAAGAGGCCACGCACCTCGCCCGTCCGTCGCAGCAAGGGCAAAACAACGATGGACGCGATGCCGAGCGCGCGGCAAGTTTCGAGATTTACGCGCGGGTCGGTTTCAGCATTGTCGCAGCGCAGCAACTGCCGACGGGCGATGCTCTCGCCGGTCAGCCCCGAGCGGACTTGCAAGCGCGCGCCCACCGTAGGAGCACATGCTCCGGCACTGGCCCGGCACACCATTTCGTCTCCCTGCGGAAGAGCGAGGGCGGTTCCGGTCGCTCCCGTAATGTATTGTGCGCGCTCTACAAGCAATTGCAGCGCGGCTTCGAGTTCGCGCTCTTCGAGATTGCTTCGGTTGTGATTGGAAGGGTCGGACGAATTGCCGTTGAGTTCGGGGTTGGTCTCTCTGCTCCCCATTGCTCCGGGTTGCATAGAGAATCCTGGGCCTTCGGACTGCGGGGAGCCGGACATGATTCGGTTAGCGATGCTTCGGTTGGCATAGCCTTCGCATGGCGGGTGCAGACACCCGTCGGTCGATGATTACGCTTGCGGAAGCGCCTGAACCGAGTCTCGCTGTGCGAGGTGAAGCTGTCAAGGGCCGTTGGTAGGGAACTCGACAGTAGTCCTTGGCCGGGCGGAGCGATTGGGAACGGCCGCCGGAAACCGATTGGGTTGTGCCAGAAGATTTCAGCCGCTTGCAGAACCCCCACCATGGGAACAACCGCCGAGCGGGAAACGCGCGATCCGGATGTGGGCCGGGATCGCGCGCTTCCTTTTCCGGACGGCAACGAACAGGTGAGTCCGGCTTTCGCAACTCGCGGTGCCAAAGCCCCCCTGGCAGAGTTCCGCTCCACCGCTGACGACAGATTGCGGCTCAGCGGCTCCTCAGCCGTCTTTTACGCAACCTCTCGTCGCATGGCTTCTGGGCCCGCGGGGATGGCGGCTACAACCGAAGAATCGAGCCGCGATGCCATCCGCTGACGCATCCTAAGTAGTTTGCCCGACTCTTTAAGGCCACATACACAAACCACCGACAACGTGGTGATCCATCCGCCGATCATCAGCATAATTACGATAGACATAATGTTCTCCTATGTGAGGCAAGCAGCCTCGGTGGAACCCGGTTCTTGCATGCCCAGTGCGAAAACTGTTCACCAGATCCTCTACTTATGAAAGGCGCAAAATGGAGGCAAAATCGCTCATCGCCCAAAAAGTGTTTTTCAAATGCTGCGCCCCTTTGAAGGTCAGGAGCCTCGGTAAAGAACCCGTTTATGGGTCCTTCCTACGGGATGGATATTGAATCAACTCTCTGAAAACGTCCATGGAGAAGGACTGAATTGGTATGAATTGATCTGAACAGACCCGGCCCCTGAGGGCGGCGGTTTGACCGGGCGACTACCGCGGCTGCTCGTCTTTGTGCCTTAGCCACTCGATAAACATCTGCTCTTTCGGTTTGTCGTAGGCCATGAGCAGGTGGCGAATGCTACGCCCGCTGACGAAGTGGCAGACTTCCTCGGCGAGGTTCTTGGCGTGGTCGCCGGCGCGTTCGAGGGATTGCGTCATGAAGATGATTTGCAGGCTGGCGCGGCGTTCGAGGTTTTCGGGGTTCTCGATATGGCGCAGAAAGATCAGGTTGCGCAGGCGATCCATTTCGGCGTCGGCGCGCAGGACTTCGATGGCTTTCTTGACGTCGCGCTCGGAAAAAGAATGGCCCACGTCGGCCAGCATTTTTTCCAGAATGGTCGCCATGTGGGTTAGCTCGCGGGCATCCAGCGGATCAATCTGGGAGCCGGCGGCCTGGGCGCTGGTGGCAAAACTTAGCAGCAGGTCGCCGATGCGCTCGAGGCCGATCATAAGCTTCATGCAGGCGAGCAAGTGGCCGCTTTCTTCCTGCGGAGCTTGCGTGATGATGCGGGTCACATCGGAGTCAACTTCGAGATCAATCGCGTCAAGATCTTTTTCGCACTGGCGGATAGCATTGAGGCGCGACATGGAGCCGGTAGCAATGCCTTCGGCCGCGATGGCGGCTGCCTGGCGTGCCAGCTCACAGGCTTCCACCGTGCGCTTGACGAGAGCAGCGCAGTCTGGCTCCGGCGAAGGCGTTTTCATGCTGGCCGTGCTCATAGGCAAACCGCCTAACTAATTGGATGCGTGACTTCCCCGAAGGACGCCCGGCGGCTCCAATTCGGTGATTTTAAATCAATGTGAAACACACCCATAAAAAGCATATATCCCAGTGGGAGCGAGTGAGATTAAGAGACAGTGAATTTCGGGTTAGCGCAACAATAACGGCGATAGGTGCCGCGGGCGCTTGATCGAAAGCTATAATCACACGCAGCAATGGTCCTCTCTTCCAGCACGAAAGCTGGATGGTACAGATCCGAACTGCCCTCGTTCGTTTCCGCTGGTCCTGATCTGCCAAAAGCCATCCCATTTATTATTTCTTGGTGAAGAGAAACATCCTTGGTTGGAGGCGGACGGCGTCCCCGTACGGGCGGAGCGTGCTGAAGGGTTATCGACCCCAGTCCCGTTTCCGGGAAACTGCGGGAAAATACGATGAGTGACACAGTCGCACTTTCACTGGAACCGGCGATCGCCCGTCCCGCGGTCAATCCCTGGCTGATTGCCGTGACCGTGTCAATGGCGGCTTTCATGGAAGTGCTCGATACCGCCATTGCGAACGTCGCTCTGCCGCACATCGCCGGCAATCTTGGAGCGAGCAACGACCAGAGTACTTGGGTGCTGACATCGTATCTGGTTGCCAATGCCATCGTTCTCCCCATCACCGGATGGCTGGTGAGCCTGTTCGGCCGCAAGCGATTCTTCATGACTTGCATGGCCATCTTTACCGTCAGTTCCCTGTTTTGTGGAATCGCCCCCAGCCTCGGCTTTCTGTTGTTTTTCCGGGTGCTCCAGGGCGCCGGAGGTGGCGGCCTTCAGCCCATGGCCCAAGCGATTCTGGCGGATACCTTTCCTCCCGAGCAGCGCGGCCTGGCATTTTCGATTTACGGCATCACCGCAGTTTGTGCCCCGGCGATTGGGCCGACCCTGGGCGGCTGGCTCACCGACAACACCACCTGGCGATGGATCTTCCTGATTAATCTGCCGGTCGGGCTTCTCACCCTGGCGCTCGTATGGCGATTGATTGACGACCCGCCTCAATTAGTGCGCCGCAAGATATCCGAGATGAAACTCGACTACTTTGGATTCTCATTGCTCGCTCTGGGGGTTGGTGCACTCCAGATCATGCTGGATAAAGGGCAGGAAGACGACTGGTTCGGCTCGCATTTCATCACCACGCTGGCCATTGTCGCTGGAGTATGCCTGACCATCCTGATCGTCTATGAATGGTTTCACACCGATCCCATTGTCGACGTGCGTCTCTTCAAGAATTCGAACTTCGCAACCGCGAACATGATGATGTTCATGGTCGGCGCCGTTTCTTTCGCGACGACCGTCTTAATGCCGCAGTTTCTTCAGACGCTTATGGGCTATTCCGCGCAATCGGCGGGCATGGTTCTATCGGTGTCGGCCATTCTGCTGCTCGTCGAGCTGCCGTTCGTCGGTCGATTGATCGGGCAATTCCAATCGCGCTATCTCATTGCGTTTGGTTGGATCGCTCTCGCAATCGGAATGTACATTTCCACCCAACGGATCGACCTGTTGATCAGTTTTCGTTCCGCCACTTGGCTGCGCATTGGCCAGTATTTGCCGATGGGTTTTATCTTCGTGCCCGCTACCACGGCCGCTTACATCGGAATTCGAGCGGAGAAGAGCAATGCGGTCGCCGGCCTGGTGAACTTCACGCGGAACATCGGGAGCAGTGTCGGAACCTCGATTGTGACCACGATGATCGTGCGGCGATCGCAATTTCACCAGGCGAGGTTGGTCACGGACATGAGCCGGGGAAACATACGGTTTCAAGATGCGATGAGTGGGCTGGTTCAAAAGCTGACTCACGCTGGATTGAGTCCGTATGCCGCTCAGCGGCAGGCCCTGGCTCGAATCTATTCCTCGATTCAGGCGCAGGCCGCTACGCTCGCCTACATTGACACCTTCTGGGTGCTTGGCATTGCGTCTCTCGTCATGTTTGCCTTGTCGTTTGTTTTGAAAAAGAATGACCCTCGCGCGCACGCCGGCACTGTGTCAGCGCACTGATGAAGCAGGCAGGACGAAGAGGAAGGTTGAGCCGTGATTCAGTTCGCTTTCCGCGCGGATGGTTCCTCCGTGCGCAAACATAATGTGCTTGGCGATGGCTAGGCCAAGTCCCGTTCCCCCGGATTCGCGGGAGCGCGCCTTGTCCACGCGGTAAAAGCGTTCGAAGAGCCGCGGCACATGCTCGGATGAGATCCCCGGGCCGAAATCCCGGACGTAGAATTCAACGGCGTTGGCGCGCGCACTGGAATCTGGCGACTCTTTTACATCTGCCGTGCTCGGCGCGGTCTCAACGGCCGTGACACTGGATGTGCCTCCGCCCGCCGCCAAACTCGATGCCCCCGCGGTCGCCGCGCTGGAACTCGAAGCGGACGCTACGCCGGATGACGGACGCGCTCCGAGAATGATTTTCTTTCCCGACGCCGCATACTTCAACGCGTTCTCAATCAGGTTGGAAAATATCTGGTGAATCGCCTCGCGATCTGCATTCACATTCGCGTCGGGAGCCGCGTTCTCCAGGACGAGTTCGACCCCATACGAGCGGGCAACTTCGCGAAAACTTTCGAGCGCGTCTTGCAGCAATTCTTCCGTGCCGACCTTCTGAATATCGAACCTCTGTTCGCCGGATTCGACGCGCGCCAGCGTCAGCAAATCCTCAGTCAGCCGCGCCATGCGCGCGGCATTCTTACGGATGATCTCCAGAAAATCGCGCACGTGATTGTCGGCGACGCCACTGTCGAGCAGTGTCTCGGTATATCCCTGGATGGAGGTGAGCGGCGTGCGCAGCTCGTGCGAAACATTTGCGATGAAATCGCGGCGTGTTTTCTCCATGCGCTCGGTTTCCGTGAGGTCCCGCAGCACGGCCACGACGCCTCCTCCGGGCATGGGCGCGGCCGTCACGTCGAAAGTGCGTCCGGCTGTAATGGTGTTTGCGCGCGCCGAGGTGACGACCTGATCGCGCGCCGCGTCCTGGACGGCTGCCAGAAAATCGGGATCGCGCACGCTATCGATGAGCGGCGCATCCATACGAGGATAACGGCGCAGCAGGCGCGCCATGCCCCGGTTGGCCCATTGCACGCGTCCATCCGCGCCCACGGCAACCACGGCGTCCTGCATGCTGTTAAGGAGGGTCTCGAGTTCGTGCTGGCTGGTCTGCAGCCGGGCGAAGCTTTCTTCGACGTGGCGCGCCGTCTTGTCGAGTGCGGCCGCGACTTGTCCGATTTCATCGCTCGAAGTGGCCGCGATCCGGGCGGTAAGATCCCCGGCCGCGATCCGTTCGGAAAAATTCACGATGCGCTTTAACCGCCGCCCAATCCGTTGAGACGTGACCGCGGCAATCAAGACAGCGATGGCAAACGCGATCAGCGATCCCCAAAACAACGCCTTGGCCAGCGGCCGGTCGGTGGTTTCAATTTCGGGGAGCGGATAGGCCAACCGCACAGCGCCCCCGGAGACCGGCACTGCCACATACAGGAAATCGACTCCCAGTTTGTGGCTCTTTCGTTCATCGACCCCGAGAGAGCCGCCGAGCGCAGCCGCGAACTCTTTGGCATTGTGCTCGCTATCCATGGTGCTGACATCGGCTTCCGAATCGGCGAGCACCTTGCCGGTCGGGTCGATGACCGTGGCGCGGGCGCCCGCCGCCTGGCCCTCCTGCGAAGTGATGTCGGCAAGCGAATGCTGGCGGTCGGCTTCGACGCGATAGGCAAACATCAGCGTCTTCTCTTTGAGGTTGTTCTCGATTTGCTCGTGCAACGTGTGCCGCCAGACGTTGCGCACAGTCCATTGAAGAGTGATGGCGGTGACGGCAATCACCACGAGAAAAACAAACATCAACTTCACGAAGATGCGCGGTCTCAATGCGGAACCTCGAAGCGGTATCCCGCTCCGCGGACCGTCTTCAGATAGCGGGGATTCTCTGGATCGGGCTCAATTTTTTCGCGAATACGGCGCACGTATACGTCAACCGACCGTGGAGTGACGTAAGCCGTGTCGCGCCACACGGAGTCAAGCAGCTGGTCGCGCGTAAAAACGCGGCCCGCGTGCCTCATGAAGTAATCAAGCAGCCGGAATTCCGTGGCAGTAGTCGGCACCTGCTTGCCTCGAACGGTCAAGGTCATGGCCGAAGGATCGATGTGAACGTCTTCGATCTTTGTAGGCAAAAGCGGCAGGGGCCGCTCGAAGCGACGCATGACCGCTTTCACGCGGGCAACAAGTTCGCGCGGGCTAAACGGCTTGGGGATGTAGTCATCCGCGCCCAGTTCGAGCCCCAGGATGCGATCGGCCTCGCCGCCTTTGGCCGTCAGGAAAATTACGGGAACGGAAGCGAGCGCGATCGACTGGCGGATCTGGCGGCAAAGCTCGAGCCCATCTTTTCCGGGCACCATGATGTCGAGCAAAAAAAGCGCGGGGCGCTGCCGCTCGGCGTCGGAGACGACCAGGTTGCCGGTCGAATAGAGCCGTACGTTAAAGCCGGCGCCTTCCAGGTGATGGCGCACCAGGCGCGAAATATCAGGATCGTCTTCCACGACGAAGAGTGTCGGTTTCACGGGCACCATTGTAGCCGGGAAATGTAACAGTTTCGTAACAAGTGGGTTGGGAGGCTGCCTTTGCTCACCACAGAGTCACCGAGGCACAGAGAAAACCCCAACTCAGTTCGATGCTTACGGGGTTTGATTGTGGAGCAGGAAAACAATGCGCCGCGGCTACTTCGAAGAGTCTTTTTTCCGCACTGCGTCCAGCGTGGGTATGACGTGCCTTCGCAGTGGCACAATCGCGCCCTTGGAAGGGTCGGCGGCAGCCGTGGCGCGCGCCAGCACTTCGCGCTGGATGTACTGCACGAAATCCTGGATCTGGAACTGCATTTCTTCCATCCGTTCGCGCATCTGCAGAATGATGGCGATGCCGCTGATATTCACGCCCAAATCGCGCGCCAGCGAAAGAATGAATTCCAGCCGCTGCAAATCTTCGTCCGTATAGAGGCGCGTGTTGCCTTCGGTGCGGCTCGGCTTGAGCAGGCCTTCGCGCTCATAAAGCCGCAACGTCTGCGGATGAATCTCATACATCTCGGCCACGGCCGAGATCATGTATGCACCCTTGGATTTACGCTTGGTCATCGTCGGGAAATATCATCGCATCGGGCGAATGAAAAAGGTTAGTTTTCTTTTTAAAGAGAACTCGTCCCGGGGATCTCTATGGTTCAGCCCCGCGAAACGGGCCATTCCGAAAAAATCCTGAACTATGCCACCAGAATCACACCCGATTTCTCCGAGACTGTTTCGGCTCCGCCTGCCAGATTCCGCTCCCGTAGTAACGGAGAATTCCCTTGCGACTCTCGGAACCAACCAGCAGATTAAGCGCATTGTCTACAATTTCACGCTTTGTCCTGAGGCGCGTGAGCTTGCGCGCTTTCCGGATCAACCCATCGTCAATTTCGATATTCATTCTGCTCATTAACCTAACTGTGCACCATTTTCTAGAAGGTTGCGTGTTGCGCGGCTCGGCTTGCGCCCACCCTAACGGGTCCACCTCGCGGAACTGGTTTCATTCTGGGATCACCGTAGCCATTCGAACGCCAGAACTGCTCGACATTCCTGGGAACGCGGATGTACGATTTTCGATAGTAGAAGGAGAATCTATGTCCCCCAAGCACGCGAAACTCATCTTCTTGTCGATCTTCACATTGTCTCTGCTCCTCGTGCCGATGATGAGCCAGGCGCAGGACGACATTAGTAAAACGCACTCCGTGACTGGCTGCTTGCAGAAGGGCGCTGAACCCGGCGGCTTCTATATCGTCGGCGACAGCGGCATGATGTGGGAGTTGAGCGGCAAAGTTGGGGCGAAGCACGTCGGACACAAGGTGACGGTGGAAGGCCACGTCCTGCACAAGGCCAAGGTCAAAGAAGCGAAGTTGGACGACTCGGAAAAGAAAGAAGCAGGCGACAAAAAGTATGCCGATTTCCAGGTTACCAGCCTGAAGATGCTCAGCGATTCCTGTCAGTAGGACGGAGTCGGCTTGAGACTAGACTTGAGACTAGAAAAGAGGCGCGGTCAGTCCGCGCCTCTAAACATTTTCAAAAAAAAACTCCGCGTGTATCCGCGCAAATCCGCGGAGAACAATTTAAGCTGCCAGCTCCGGTTTCGGTTCAGGCCGAGCCCATCCCCCAGGCTTAACAAGGTGATTGATCCCGTAAGCCACCACGCCCGCGCCCATCACGATAAGCCCGAACCAGAACGCGCTCATCCCAAGAATCGCTTCGTGCTCGCTATTTAGCACAGCAAAGCCCAATAGCAGCGTCGGCGCAATTCCAACGGCGATCGCCCCAAACCACCCGCCCGGCACCCGAAATGGCCGTTTCAGCTCCGGCTCGCGCACGCGCAGCACAATCAGCGCCACGAACTCGAGCGTCAAGCTGGCCCCATAAATCATGATGTCGAGCGTGACCAGCCGCTCAAATCCAATGTTGAGCGCCAGACCCCAGCCAACGGCCAGCGCGATAATCGCGACCCACGGCGCACGCGATTTGGGATGCAGCTTGGCAAACACCTTCGGCAGCATGCCATCCTGAGCCATGGCCAGAGGCAGGCGCGAATAGCTCATGACCAGCGCATTGAACATCCCAAACCCCGACATCATGCCGCCCGCCACCAGCGCGATCCGCAGCACCGGTCCGCCCATCAGTTGCGCGACATCGGCCCAAGCTCCAGTTTCCCATGCCGATGCGGGAAGGCCGGTCATCCACATCGCCGCGAAGGGCAGCACGTAGGTGAGGGCAACGATCACCACCGCCCACAACATCGCCCGCGGATAAGTCCGTTGCGGCCGCTCCACCTCGGTAGCAATGGTCGAAGCGTTGTCCCATCCCATGTAGTTCCACATGCAGATGAGCAGCCCGCCAAGAATGTTGACATTCGAGGTCGTAGGTTTCGTAATCGCATTCGCCAGCGCGTGAAATTTGAACGGAGCCAGCAGAACGATCGCCGCAAACGGCGCCGACAGCGCGAAGAACAGCCACAGCGAAGTAGTCGAAACCACCTTCACGCCCGCAATATTAAGGAGCGCGCAAACGATCACCACGCCCAGCGCCACCAGCACGCCGCGATGATTTTCCTGAAACCAGGGAAACATGCGTGTGAGGTACGCGACGAACAGCGTGGGATAAATCGCCATATCGAAAACGGACGCAACCAGCGACAGCCACGCTTCCTGAAAGCCCCAAAAATTCCCCATCGCCCGACGCACCCAGGCGTAGTAGCCGCCTTCGAACGGCAGCGCGCTCGAAAGCTCGCCAATCATGAACGCAGTCGGCAGGCTCCAGAGGAGCGGGGTCAGCAGCAGGATAAGAATGCCTTTGCCATATCCGGCGCCGTGCACGATGTCCTCGGTGCCATAGGTGCCGCCCGATACCATAAAGAAGGTAGCGGCGACCAGCGGCCACAGCGTGAGGCGAATCGATTTTTTGCGGGAACCAACAGCAGGTGAGGCAGAACTAAAGCCGGGCTGTTGAATGTTGGCTGGAGCGGTTGCAGTTGCCAATTCCTATGGCTTCCTCCTCAGAGCGACTCACTCTCACCACCGCGTCTCCCTTGAAAATCTTTCTCGCGGCTCCCGGGTGACTGCGTTTTCCCAGGCATTTCGGCGAAGTTAGTTCGCATGTGTGAGATTACGGGAATTTGGTGGAGATGCAAGAATTTTTTGCAAAAAACGGGAAAAAAGTTTTGCGGCGGGCGAGCACAGAGGCAATGACTGACGAGCAACTGCGCTTGGCCGGCGTATCTCTGCCTAGGCGGGAAAAACGTGGGCTTGCTGATTAACTTCCACGTAGCTCGATTAAGAGATGGGATCGAGCGGATGGTGGATGGAAGAGATTGGCAGAAGTAAGAGCGACCACCACAGAGTCACAGAGGAACACAGAGGAAACCTGGCTTGGCTTTTCTCTGTGTTCCTCCGTGACCTCTGTGGTAAATGCCGCTGACTTAGACTTTCCCCCACAGCTCGGCCCGTGGGTCCTCGGGATTAAGCTTCGCCAACTCCCGCAGCAACTCCTTCGTCTTCTCGTCGCGCGGCATCGGCACGGTAATCTGCACTTCCACAATCTCGTCCCCGCGCGCGCCTTCTTTTGTCGCCGAAGGCACGCCCTTTTCCCGCAGCCGCAGTTTTTGCCCGGACTGTGTTCCGGGAGGAATTTTCAGCGTGCTCCGCCCATCAATCGTCGGCACATCGATCTTCGATCCGAGCGCCGCCTCGACCGCAGTCACTGGCACGGTGATGTAAATGTCGTCTCCTTCGCGCCGAAATAGCGGATGCTCGCCAATCCGGATAATCACGTAGAGATCGCCCGCCCCGCCGCCCCGCACCCCGGCATTGCCCTTGCCCGCAATGCGAATGCGCTGCCCATCGCGCGTTCCCGGTTTAATGCGCACTTCGAGAGGATCGGTGCGCTCCACCGTCCCTTCGCCGTGGCACACCGGGCAAGTCGAAATATTCTTCCCGGTTCCATGGCAACGAGGGCAAGTGACGTTGAACTTCATGCGCCCGCCCGTTTGCTCGATCGTGCCTTTACCATGGCACTGCGGACACACGCCCGGAGCCTCGATCGATCCATTGCCGTGGCAGTTGCCGCACACGTCCCGACGAGCGATGTTGAGCTTCATAACACCACCGCGAATCGCAGTCCAGAAAGGAACATTAACTTGATATTCGAGATCGGACCCCGCCTCCGGACCTTCTTCATCGGCCGTGCCGCGGGCTCCGCCGGTAAAGATGCTCGAGAAAATATCGCGGAATCCGCCACTGCCCGAGGACGATGACGTGCTCTTGCGTCCACCCCCGCGAGCACCCTCGAAGAGGTCGGAAAAATCGAACCCGCCGAAATCTACGTTGCCCGTTCCGCCCGGGTAGCCCGCGCCGCCGCCCGCCCCGCCCGAAAATCCGCCGCCAAATCCGCCCGAGCCGGGCTGCCCTCCTCCACGCGCATACGCTTCAGCAGTAGCAGGATCGATATTGTCCGAGTAGAAGCCGACCTGGTCGTAAATCTTGCGCTTTTTGGGATCGCTGAGAACGTCGTTCGCCTCGGAGATGACTTTGAATTTTTCTTCGGCGGACTTGTCTCCGGGATTTACATCGGGATGGTATTTGCGGGCAAGCTTGCGGAAGGCTTTGCGGATTTCGTCGGAGGAGGCAGACTTCTTCACCCCGAGCGCTGCGTAATAATCTTTGGTTTGAGATGCCATTTGTAAGCTAGTTATCTTCTCATCTTTGTCATCCTGAGCGGAAAATGATCGGCCGCGAAGCGATCGATCATTTGGAGTCGAAGGACCCCATGCCCGCTGACATCACCCGCAGTGCCGCAAGGTGTTCTCATTCGTCGCGTGACTGCCGCCAGCGAATGTCAACTGCTCGTTCCCATTCCTCGCCCGATCTTTCAGCAAACTGTCTTTAGTTCACCACTTCCTTCGCTTGCTCATCCACCGGAACGGTAAACGAAACAAACGGCGCGCCGTCCATCGACACAGGAATGCGCTGCACCCCAGTCGCCGTCGGAGCGTAGCAATACCACCGTCCCTCCTCAGGAACGAAGTTCACGAAAAACATCTGCCCATTGACTTCGAATCTCAATTCGCTTCCTCTTTCTTCCTGCCTCACTAGATCGTCGCTCACAAGTCCGTCTCCACCAGATAAAACCCGCCGCCGCCCGGTTTGTAGCGGCAATAGTGACTAAGTAGATATAAATCCGACCCAAAGAGCAGTTACTTCCAGGGTACTTGACAACCCATGCTATGAAAACCTGCAAGTCCTTATAAATCAATGCCGGAATTCCCGCAAAACAACGCGAATCCGCACCCCTAAAAAAATATTTTCCAGCGAACAGAAGGAGAACAAAATAGCAACTTAGGTCTCTCCTCCGTCGCAGAAAATTTGGGGGCGTTTTCAGACGCCCCCAAAGCGTGAAGCTCCTGCCTCAAAGCTCCTTACTTCTTGTCTTCCACATCGACATACTCAGCATCAATCACGCCTTCATCCTTCTTCTGCTGAGCCTGCCCGTTGCCGTCCGAAGCCGGACCAGCGCCCGACCCTCCCGCTCCAGGTCCAGCATCCGGGCCGCCCGCGCCAGGCCCCCCCGCCTGCGTAGCCTTATACATCTGCTCCGCCAGCTTGTGCGAAGCCGCCGTCAGCTTCTCGCGCGCCGAATCCATCTGCGCCTTGTCATTCGACTCGATGGCCTTCTTCGCGTCCGCCAGCGCGTTTTCGACATCACCGCGCTCCGAGCCCGAGATCTTGTCGCCATGCTCCTTCAGCATCTTCTCGATGTTGTAAGTCATCGAGTCGAGCTGATTCTTGGCGTCAATCGCATCGCGCTGCGCCTTGTCTTCGGCCGCGTGCGCATCGGCTTCCTTCGCCATGCGCTCGACCTCTTCTTTGCTTAGACCCGAAGACGACGTGATCGTTATCTTCTGATCCTTGCTCGTGGCCATATCTTTCGCGGTCACGTTCAAAATGCCATTCGCGTCAATGTCGAACGTCACTTCGATCTGCGGAATCCCGCGCGGAGCCGGTGGCA
>JBAQJF010000126.1:0-5823 GCA_049300195.1 Terriglobales bacterium
GACTTGCGCGCCCAGTTGAAGACGTAGTCCACCGTCGAGATCATGAAGTTTTTTTCGAACTTGTTCTGGAGCCAGCTCATGGGGCCTCTTGCGCTACAGGATACCTGAAGATGATGCGTTAGGGGAGGGAAAGCAAGGACTCACCAATTCCCTCCCGCCACGTCTAACCCGCGATGGAGGCGCAACTAACGATGACAAAACAAAACAGACTCTCAATCTCGCGAGTCGCCGTGCTGGCCGCCGCGCTGAGCATGGCCGCAAGTTTCATGGTTACCACCGCCCAGGCCTCGGACCATTCCGACCACCAGGGCACCTACACCGAAGAGTTCCACAAGGTCTATCCGCTCTCAGCCCGGGGGCGCTTTGAGATTGAAAACATCAACGGTCCCGTTCACATCACTGGTTGGGACCGTCCGGAAGTAAAGGTGGACGCCTTCAAAAGCGCATGGAACAAAGAGCGCCTCGCCGAAGCAAAGATCGAAGTCGAAGCCAGCCAGGACCGGATTTCCATCCGCACCGAATATCCCAATCACGACCACAACTTCAGCTTCGGGGATGACGACGAGCACAACAATCCGGCGCGCGTCGAATACACCATCTCGGTGCCCCGTCAGGCCAGCCTCGACAAGATCAGCTTGGTGAATGGCCGGCTCGACATTCAGGACATTGCCGGCGAAGTCCGCGCATCCTGCGTCAACGGCCGCATCGAGGCGCGCAATCTTCAGGGGCGCGCATCCCTCAATACTGTCAACGGCACTCTGGACGCAAACGTCCAGCAACTGCCTTCCTCGGGAGTAAAACTTTCATCCGTAAACGGCAAGCTGCACATCACCCTGCCATCGGATACCAGCGCCGAGGTTGAGGCGAGCACGGTGTCGGGAAGTATCTCCAACGATTTCGGCCTAACCGCCATCCGCCACCAATATGTTGGACACAGCCTGCACGGCCAATTAGGCGGAGGCGGAGCAATGGTGAAGCTCTCGAACGTGAATGGCACGATCGAGATCAGCCACGCGAGCGACGGGAAAACGTTGAGCCCAGCGACAAACCTTGAGCGCGCGCGAGATCGCGACCACGACAACGATAATGACCGCGACAACGACCGTGACGATGACGACGACTAATTAGCCGCGAGTCGCGAGCCGCGGATCACGAGCAAACGCGGTCAGCAATTTGGCTTTGCTTGCTCGAGGCTCGCGGCTCGAAACTCGTAGCTCAATAAATCGTGTACCCCGGAGCCGGATTCCTAACATCCGGCTTCGATCCCATCAGCAACAGCGCGCCAATCCGCTTGAACGCCTTCAGATCGTTGATCGAATGAAATGAAGTTGTCTGATAATTCTCCGGCGTAGGCGTGTCATCCGGAATCTGCGCGTACTCGACCTTCTCAAAGGCATGCGCCTTCAGCAGAGCAACATACTCCTCAGCCGAGCGCACGTGCACCGGAACCTTGAGCTTCGGAACCCACTGGAGCGAGTAGGGATTGTCTTTATAAAGATTGATAAGGATATAAAGCCGCCCATGGGGCGCGAGCACGCGAAACAGTTCGGCGAGCGAGCGATCCTGATCGGGGTAGTAATAAAAAGACTCGACCGACAAGACCTTATCAAAGAAATTTTCTTCCCACGGAATGTGCCCCGCTGATCCCTCGACGAACATGACGTTGTCGAAGTCTTTCGACGCGATACGGGCCTGTCGAATCATCTCGTCGGCAATATCGATGCCAACCACCTGACCGAATCCCTCCGGCCCCTCCCCGACCAACCGCGCAAGCAGCCGAGTGGCCCAACCCGAGCCACAGCCGAGATCGAGCACGCGCTCGCCCGGACGCAGATCCATACGGCGAAGGGTCTTTTCGGTGATGTCGAGATGATGGTTCTCCATTTTCGGGCCTTCGCCTTGCTCGGCCCAGCGGTTGAATTCCTGTTGCAGACGCTCGTCGGGGGAGGGGGATTTTTCGGTGGGCATGGTGTTCTCAGCTCTCAGAAAAGGGATTCCGGTTCAGGATACCAAGTTCATGAAAATTTGAAGGACGCGAAGTGAGCGGACGCTCGGCGATTAGTCCGGGATCGCGGCTTCGAACAACTTTTGCCCACCCAGAGCGGTGTAGAAGCCCCAAGCCGCGAGAACCAATACAAAGAGTGGAACGAACAACGCGTAAGGGGCATACCAGCGTGAGAAGTCGAACGTGACGGGTACGTTCAGCAGCGTGTTGGCGACGAAGACAGCGACGGTGAGAGTGATGAGTCCGAAACGGACCAGAGCGAAGGCGGCAATTCCGTATACGAGAGCGCCGCTGCTCGCGGCAACCCAGGGATGCGAACTGCCCAAGGCGTTGAGGAGTGTGAAGATTACGACGAAACCGGCCGCAGCAGCCCAGCGATTCCGAAGCAGGTAACGCAGGACGACCAGAATGACGAAGAAGAAGAGCGTGCCCTGAATTCCCCCGGGCACCTGCACGATGGCGGCACCGAGAGTGCTGCGCAAACCCAGCAGATAGTCGGTAGAAAGCAGTTGGGGAATCGAACCCAGCCGTGCAATCCCGAAGACAAAGCGGATCTCGATAATCAGGTCCCAGGTCAGGCCCAAAATGACGCCAAAGAGGACATCGCGCCCGACCAGCGGATCGCGAATACGTCCGCTCATCAGGCGGGTCCACGAGATGATGGTTTGCGGCCAAAGTTTGCGCACAAAAGGTTCGAGCGCAAGATAGAGGATCCAGGAAAGCGCCGACATAAACAGGGCGCCGCTGACCGCGACCACAAAGAACCCGACGACCCCTGAGTCCGGAACAAAATGCCCGAAGCACAACCAGATGGCAATTTGCATGACAAAGACGAGGGTGGCGAGATGGAAGGCACCCTGACGATCGCTCTTGCCGCGCTTGTATTGGTAGCGAGCCAAAATCGCAGCTCCGACCAGCACCAGGAAGAATAAACTGAGGCTGACGATCTGGCTGATTTTCCCGCCCGTCGTCTCCTCGAAAGGACGCATTCGCTCCGGTCGCGTCCACGGCCCGATTAAGCGGAAGAAGACCGGCTTGCCGCGCCACGCGCCCGCTTCAATCCGCAGGCCGCTGCCTGGCCATTTCCCGGTCCAGGCGGCGCGCGTGTCGGAGCTCGCGAGCGAAGTCCACTGCGGAGAAGCCGATTGGAATTGGGCGGGATCGAGGCCGGCTGCGGCGAACAGGGGGTTCCAGTCCACGGGTTTGGCGGGAGCTGCGCCGTCTTCAACTTGAACCTGCGGCGGCAGCGCTTCGAAGCGGACGAGCCTGCCTTGGGTATCGAGCATGAGGTTGATCATGCCGGATTGCGTCAGCGGCGGATCGGTGAAGGTCACATTTCCGGGAGTGAGGGAGCGCTGCAAATCAAGAGGGATCAGATAGCGAGGGCTTTGACGGTAGAACATTCGCAGCACTGGAGGCTGCTCGGCGAGCGTCTTGTTCCAGTCGGGATGTTTGTCGTTGTTCTCCAGCCATCGTTGGTAGTCGACGTCGTAGTCGAAGTCGATGAAGGAATCGACCGGTTTGGCGTCGTAACCGAGGTGGGCAACGATCTCGCGTGCGGTATGCGTTAGGACATCGGGAGGCTGATCGAGAACCATGTGCGACAGCGCGTCGGTGCGGGTAATCAGGAACACGCAGGCGATGAGACCGAGAACACATGCGGCGAAGCACAGCAGCGCGAGCTTCGGCTTCATGCCCTCGGTCGTGCCGGCGGCGGCGACCATCTGCGGAGACGGCGTTTCGCCGGCGGCGAGCGCGGCGGCCAGCGGATCGCCTCCGGGCAGCGCGGCCGCGACTGACAGTGCGTCGGCTGGGCGATTCGCGGGCTCGGGTTCGAGGCAGCGCAGGATGACGCGCTCGACCAGCGGGTCGAGGTCCTTGACGAATGACGACGGGCGGCTGATCTCTCCCGCCGCGCGCGAACGAACGAGGTCGGCAAGATTGTCGGCGCTGAAGGCGCGCTTGCCGGTGAAGAGTTCGTAGAGCACGAGGCCGAGGGCGTAGATATCGCTCTTCTCGGTGACCTCTTTGCCGGTGAGCTGTTCGGGCGCCATGTACGCGGGCGTTCCGCTGCGCACTTCTGCGCCTTGGGCCTGATCGGCGAAAGCGGCGAGACCGAAGTCCGTGATGATGGCTTGGCCGCGACCGTCGAGCATGATGTTGGCGGGCTTTAGGTCGCGATGGAGAACGCCTTTGGTGTGCGCTGCGGCAAGGCCAGCGCAGAGCTGGCGCGCGATGTCGAGCGCCTTGTCATTGGGCAGCCGTCCGATGCGGCGCAGGAGCGAGGCCAGGTCTTCGCCGTCGACGTACTCCATGGACAAATAGGGTTGGCCGTCGACCTCGCCGACGTCGTAAACGCGACAGACATTGGGATGCGAAACCTTGCGGGCGATGCGGACTTCGGCGCGGAAGCGATCGAGGAGAGCGGGATCCTGCGCGGCTTCTTCGGGCAGGAACTTGAGCGCGACTGGCTGGCCGAGCGTGAGATCGTCGGCGCGATAGACTTCTCCCATTCCGCCGCGACCGAGGAGCGCGACTACGCGATAGCGATCGGCGAGCAACGAGCCGGGGAGAAACCTTCCGTGGTTGAGGAGCGCATCGGACGAAGAACTTGGGTGACTGGATTTCGAGGCGGGACGCGGCGAGCGCGGAGTCCGGGGCAGTTCCGACGAGATCAGCGTGGAGACCTGATCGGGGCTGCGGTTGGGCGAGTTATTGCTTGCCATGGTCTCGTCCCTGAGCTGCGTGGAGACGTCGTCGGAGGACTGCGTTTTGCCGCAAGAAGGGCAGAACCGCGAGAGCGGCGGAACCTGTTTGCCGCATGAAGGGCAGCGTGACATTCGGGGAGCGCGCCTTGAGTGAGATGCCTGGCGGAAGTCTACGCGAAGATGGCTGAAATGGGAATGATGGGGCCTGTTGGCTTATTAGTTATCTCCCCCCCTCTCTTTGTGATCTTTTAAAATCAGAGATTTAGCGGGTGCTCGGACGCTAGATCTTTGAGGAATAAGGAGTTAGCTGCAAGATATTTATGAATCAATAACTTAGAGTCTGTCCATGGGCTATTTTGATGTGGTTTTTCGATCTATGCTGTTAAGGAATAAACATCTTACGGGGTTTACGTTGGGATTTTAGGTTTGGAGGAGTGGTGAGAACGGAATTGCTGCGATTTAACGGCGCTGTCGAGCGTGATCCCGCCATTGATGTGTGGATGAAAGAGCATGCGGGTGAATTGGGAGCCATCGCGCGGGAGTGGTTTGAGGTGATGCGGAAATGCGGGGACGAAGTCCGGGAGCTTTTGCATGATGGGTGTCCGGTGGCATGTTTGGGAGATGCGCCCTTCGGCTACGTCAATGTATTCAGTTCGCACGTAAACGTGGGGTTCTTTCAGGGTGCGGGACTGCCGGATCCAGCAAGTTTGTTGCAAGGCACCGGGAAGTTCATGCGGCACGTGAAGCTGAGACCTGGAAAAGCCACAAACGCTGCGGCGCTCCGCAGGCTCATCGAGGTGGCGTACCTGGACATAAAGGAGCGCGTCGAAAATGGATAATCAGGCTACGGAAAAAGGCCGTGTTGGCTTGAGAGTCGCCCTCAGTGGCTCAGAAGTTTGCTGAAAAAGTGAGGCGGTGCGCGGCTGTTGCCCTCAGCGGCTGAAGCCGCGATCGAAAAACAGGCCTTTTATCGCAGCGGTGAACCTGTTCTGTTCCATGACATTCTTTACAGTTGTTATCACGACATCCTTTACACTGCCGCGCGAGCGGAGCGAGTGCGGCAGTGTAAAGCGTCCGCCGGGGAGCGGGCGAGAATGGCGTGGCGAACGA
>JBAQJF010000127.1:0-2235 GCA_049300195.1 Terriglobales bacterium
GTCATCGCCGGCATCACGCCCGAGAATGCGTGGGAAATCGCGGGGCCGCGAAATTTATCGAGAATTTCGGCCGTCATGGCTATTCTGAATGACGACGGCGATCATTATGGACAGATGGTCGAGTACCTGCGTATGAACGGAATCATTCCGCCAGCTACGGTGAATCAGATGCACCGGATGGCGCAGGCTCCATCGCAGAAGTAGGGCTGCAGGAGCGTTCGACCTTCGCAGGGGTCGAAATCTTCGGCGCAGGCCACGCTGCTCTCAGCGATGCGCCGTGGCTAGGTGGGCGGCGGAGCTTTTCCGCGCCTCAAGTCCTCCAGCAGGATCACGGCCTCTGCGATCTCGCGCAGCGATTTGCGCTTTTGCCGACTTTGCTTCTGAAGCATGAGATAGGCGGATTCCTCGTCAATGTTCAGCTCCCGCTGCAGCAGTCCCTTCGCGCGCTCCATCAGCTTGCGGTTCTCCAACTGGTCGGCGAGCTGCGATTTCTCGTATTCCATGCGCGCCATCTCGATCTCCGCGCCTACCAGGTAGCCGATCAACGTAATCAGTCGTATCTCCCGCCGCGAATGGTGGTGCGGCTCGCGATGCTGCAGGTTGATCACGCCGACCAGCTTTCTGCGGCAAAGAATCGGGACCGCGAGAAAGGCCTCAAAGCGATCCTCCGGGAGGTTCAGAAACTTGGCAAACCGCGTATCGGCCCATGCCTTCGCGGGCAGGCTTACCGTTTGCTGGTGCTTGGCGACCCATCCGGTTACACCCTGGCCCACGGCAATTTCAAGCTGATCCACCACATCGGTGTGTGGATTTTTTGAGCCCCGAAGCACCAGTTTGTCCTTCTCAAGCACGTAAATAAAGCACGAGTCGCAGCGGACGGCGACGGTCACCATGTCGATGATGCGCGTCAGAACCTCGTGAAATGGATCGGCTGCCGCCATGCGACTCCCGATTTCGTGCAATAAATCGATGTCGCCAGCTTCCTCTTGGGTATGAATCACTTCGTTCAAAACTGCACCTCCGTTTGCCGCGATATCATTGGAAAGTCGCAAAATGGGACTTGACTTTGCACGTGCCGTGTGACTAATGTAGGGCAACCCTCGTTTTGTTACAAGCAGAGGGTTCCGCGAATTCATAATAAGTGCCCCTCCCCGTCTGAGGGTGTATTCCGCGGCATCTTCCCCGTCGAAGATCTCCTGGTTGAGAAAACCCGTCTCATCGCGCCGTAACATGCACGGCTGCGCGTGCGGGGCGTATTCGTCTCGGTGTTTCGCGAGAGGCTCACTTTCTTAGGAGATCGCGCATTCAGGAAATCGATTTCACGCCGAACCGTCGGCCACCGTCTTTGGAGTTTCAAGCAAGACCCGGAAATTTAAGTCTCAACGTTTTTGGCTTGGGCAACACCAGTGCACCGCAATTTGCCGTTGCTGTCGTACCTGCAATTCGCAATCCGGTGCATCGGATTCTTCATCAAGAGGAGATTCCCAATGAGCTTGGAGCAGTTTGGTACCCCTATTTCTCGCCGGAACTTTGTGCGCCTAGTTGGCGCCGGAGTCACGGCCGCCGCAACGCTTCCTACCTTTGCTCAACAGGCAACCGTCGCCTCCGATACCATGCCCCGCCAGCGAGGCATGGGACAAATGCGCGAATTGCCGCCGGGCACAATCATCATCTCCAGCAATGAAAACCCCCTTGGCCCTGCCGACGTGGCGCGGGCTGCAATGACCGAAGCCGCACCTCTCGGCGGCCGTTATGACAAGACCGGCGTAGCCCGAGCCACCGTGAAAACCATCAGTGAACAATTTGGCCTGAAGCCGGGTTATGTAGAGTTGTATCCCGGTTCGAGCGGCCCGTTGGACATGGCGCTCATGTCGAACATCAGCCCGGATCGCGGCCTCGTCTGTGGCGATCCAAGCTACGAGCAGGGGCCCCGCGCTGCCGACGCCGCCAAGGCGCCGCTGAAGCTCGTTCCGCTCACGAGTACCTACGCGCACGACGTCAAGGCCATGGTCGCCGCGGACCCGAAAGCTGGCGCGTTCTACATCGTCAATCCCAACAACCCCACAGGCACCATGACCCCCAGAGAGGATATCCTCTGGCTGCTGAAGAATAAGCCTGCCGGTTCGGTGGTCATTGTGGACGAAGCCTACTTCCACTTTTCCAACGACGAATCGGTCATCGATCAGGTTGCCGCGGATCAAGACATCATCGTGTTGCGCACCTTCTCGAAAATCT
>JBAQJF010000128.1:0-168892 GCA_049300195.1 Terriglobales bacterium
GGCGCGTTACGTCTCGTTCGCCACCGCCGGATACAAGCCGGAAGAAATGGGATTAGGCCCAGTGTTCGCGATTCCGAAAGCACTGAAGTTAGCCGGGCTCAAGCTAGCCGACATCGAAGTAATCGAACTGAACGAAGCCTTCGCCGCCCAGTCGTTGGCCGTGATCAAAGAAGCCGGAATCGATCCCGACCGCGTCAATCCAAACGGCGGAGCGATTGCTCTAGGTCATCCCTTGGGTTGCACCGGAGCCAAGCTCACCGCGAGCATAATCCGCGAACTCAAACGCCGCAAAGCCCGTTACGGCATGGTCACCATGTGCGTCGGAGGAGGCATGGGCGCGGCGGGAATATTTGAAAATTTGAATTAGCGGCAACAACAGCCAGCGAACGAGGCGCAGAGAATCTCTACGCAATCTTTACGTAATTGCAATGTTCTTTTACGTTATCTTGCGCTACGATTTATCCGTCATCCGACGTCCGAGTAAATAGGAAAGCCAGCTAGTAGAAAGACAAGAAGGCTAAGGATTCGACCGGCAACCGCCCGCCGGGCTTGGGGGTGCTTCATGCGGCTCTCCGCTCTTGTCGTCGTAGCGATCCTGCTATCACCTGCATCCGTTCTCGCACAGCGTGGCGGCGGAGGCCACTCCGGTGGCGGTTTCTCGGGCGGAAGCTCGGCAGGCTCGTCCCACGGCGGATCGTCAGGCACTTCGGGAAGTTCTCACAGTTCCGGCATCGCCTCGTCGTCTTCATCGAACTGGAGGAGCAATTCCAGCAGTATGGGATCAGATAGGTCTTCCTCGCAACGATCCTCCTCACGTTCGGAACGATCGCCGAAAGATCCCGCGGCCACAGGACTAAACATCCGGCCAAATCTCTTGAGGTCTCCCGTCACCGAAAAGCTTGAGGAACGGCCCGAGAAGAAGGGCTTCTTCTCCTTCCTGCATCACAAGAAGCCAGCGCCCGAACTTGCAACCAATCCTCCCTTCCACTGCAAAAAGGGACAGAGTTGTAGACTCCCGATTCGCCCAGCCTGTCAGACCGGCCGCGTTTGGAACAGTTCCTCCTGCGCGCAGTACGACCAATATTCGTGGTTCGACGGCTGCCGAGCCTTGGCCGATCAACTGGCCGCGGAGCGCGAAAGGATGCGGCTGGGAGGCGATTCCGGCGCAAGCCTCCGCTATCAGAGCATGCTGAATCAGTACCGCCAGTGTATGAGTCGCTATGGCGCCGAGCCTTTCTCCTCTTATTTATTCAGCGATGCAAGCTTTGGTCAGTATTTCTAGGCACCGCGCAACGGACGTCCGCAGTCGAGCGTAACGCCCATTTCCGAACCTGCCGCGTTAAAATTGACTTGCTTGCGTTATCCCTACGCAACGTCTTCATTTTTGATTGTGCTTTCTCAACATACGGTCCTTTCAAATCAGAACATTGAATTAGAGGTCTAAATCATGGCGACCACGACAGAAATTCCAAGAACGAAAACGAAGATTCTCGGCGGCAGCTTCCTCCTCGAAGATCGCCAGACCGCCGAAGTCTTCACTCCCGAAGATTTCACCGAACAGCACCAGATGATCGGGCAGACGGCGGAAGAGTTTGCGGTCAACGAGATTGTGCCCAACGTCGAGAAGATCGAGCACAAGGACTTCTCCATCTCGCGCGACCTGCTCAAAAAGGCGGGCGAACTGGGCCTGAGCGGCGTCGAAATTCCAGAAGCCTACGGCGGCCTCGAAATGGACAAGGTGACTGCCGCCGTCATCGCCGATCACATTGCCAAGTACGCCGGCTTCGCGACTACTTGGGGAGCGCATAGCGGCATCGGCCTGCTGCCCATCGTCTATTTCGGAACCGAACAGCAAAAGCAAAAATATCTGCCGCGCCTCGCCGCCGGAGAGATCGTCGGCGCCTACGCCTTGTCGGAAGCCTCTTCCGGCTCCGACGCCATGAATTGCCGCGCCCGCGCTGAACTCACGCCCGATGGCAAGCACTACATCCTGAACGGCGAAAAGATGTGGATTACCAACGCCGGCTTCGCCGACCTGTTCACAGTCTTCGCGAAAATCAATGGCGAAAAATTTTCGGCGTTCCTGGTCGAACGCACGTTCCCCGGTTTTTCCGTCGGCGCCGAAGAGCACAAAATGGGTATCCGCGGCTCCTCCACCTGCCCCATCATCCTCAACGACTGCAAAGTGCCGGTTGAAAACCTCCTGGGCGAAATCGGCAAGGGCGCGACCATCGCCTTCAACATCCTAAACATCGGACGCTTCAAACTCGGCGCCATGTGCGTAGGCGGCGCGCGTGTGTCAGTCGAGCATGCCGTCTCCTATGCCAGGCAGCGGAAGGCCTTCGGCAAAGTGATCGGCGACTTCGGCCTGGTCCGCGAAAAGATCGCCAACATGGCTACGCTGATTTACGTCGGCGAGTCGCTCGTCTTTCGCACGGTAGGCATGATGGACGTACTCTTGTCCGAGATTGACAAGGCGAGTCCCGACGCGGCCAAAGAGACGCGCAGGGCGATCGAGGAATACGCAGTCGAGTGCTCGATCCTCAAAGTGTGGGGCTCGGAGATGATCGACTACGTAGTCGACGAGACCATGCAGATTTACGCGGGCTACGGCTTCGTCGAAGAATACCCTGCCGAGCGCGCCTACCGCGATGCACGCATCAATCGCATCTTCGAAGGCACGAACGAAATCAACCGCCTCATCATCACCGGCTTCCTGCTGAAGCGGGCCATGAGTGGCCAGTTGCCCCTGATGCCCGCCATCAAAAAACTGATGGACGAAGTCTTAAGCGGCCCATCAATGGGCGAAGAAATCGAAGGAGCATTGGCCGACGAGCGCAAACTCGTAGCGAACGCCAAGAAGCTGGGCCTGTTTGCCTCCGGCGCCGCGACGCAGAAATATATGACGACCATCCAGGATCAGCAGGAAGTCATGGGCGCGATCGCCGATATGACGATTGAGATCTACGCCATGGAGTCGGCCGTTCTGCGAGCGCAAAAACTGGTCGAGCAGAAGGGCGAGTCAGCTGCAGCGCTGCCAATAGCAATGACGCAGGTCTATATGACGCAGGCTCTCGAAAAGATTGAAGCGGCCGCGAAGAAGGTCATCGCCGACGTGGCCGAAGGTGACATGCTGCGGACGCAACTCGCGATCGTGCGCCGGCTCGCGAAGCACGAGCCCTTCAACACGATCGCATTGCGCCAGCAGATTGCGCAGAGGACGATGGAAGCGGGGAAGTACTCTCTAGCTTAGTGGCAAAACCGCTGTAAACTCGGCGGTGGCGGCGTGGGAAACTCGGCAAACTCTCCATCCCATCCTGAGCACCCGCGAGCCGACACCGCGCGAATCACAAACTGTTCCATCTCGCGAGCCTTGGTCCCGGCTTGGTTGATTTCGTCGCCCGTGAGATGGCTACGCAGTTCGTTCAAGTCAGCGCCCGCCGCCGGATATCCCGCATCGGCTGAGATAAAAAGCCAGAGATAGGCGTTGAACGGGTCTGCGGCAATGCCCTTGCCTTCTCTCAACGCCTTTCCATAGAAATATTGCGCCTGCGGCAAACCCTGATCGGCAGCAATCTTGTAAAGCGCCGGGGCCTTGGCCGGATCGCGCTCCGCCATCAAGCGCCCGAGGAAGTAAGCTCCGTACGCGTTGTTCTGATCGGCCGAGACCTTGAACCATTTTTTGGCTGCGTCAAGATCCTTGTCCACTCCAATGCCCAGGAAGTAACGCCGCCCGGCCATCCACGCCGCCAGTGGATCGCCCTGCTGTGCAGCTTTCTTGTAAAGATCCAGCGAAATCTGGCCCGCGCTCCCCTGATTTGCGGGAGTGACAATGCCCATTTCGTAGTAGTAGCCCAGCGCGATCTGCGCTGGCCCATACCCGAGGTCGGAAGACCGGTGAAAATATTCGACGCCAAGCTGGTCATTGTGCGACTCCCCAACGCCCGTAATCGCGTCGATGCCGCGCTCATAAAGCGCGTCCGGAGAAGAGCTTTGGGCGGCGGCCAGAGTGCTCAGCAGCAGGAAAATGACGAAGAAAATTCTTAACCGCATCATGCGCATCCGGTTCAAGTATAGGAAACGCACACCTCTGGTGTAGAGTTACGAAAGTTCTACGCGACGAATCTGATGGGCGGAGGCCAGAAATTTTGCCCGGCGCAACCCTAGCCGCTAAGGTCGCCTTTTACGGAATGATTGCCTGCTGGTGGTGGTTCGCCCTCACCTTCTGGCTCCGCAAACGGCCGCCTCGGGCGAATGCGGCGAAGCGCGACCTGACTTCATACTTCGGGATGGCGCTCCAGGCCGCCGCTTATTTTTGGATGTGGGATTTTCCCTTCCTTCTCCATCGCGGCTCACCCATCGCCTCCAGGCCGAAGTGGCTGGCGTGGACCATGACGGCGCTGGCGCTAGCCATCGGAGTTTCTTCAGCGTGGCTGGTGAATGCCGCTGCCCGCCGTCTCGGAAAACAGTGGTCCCTGGCGGCCCGCATCGTCCACGGCCACGAGTTGATTGATGATGGACCTTATCACTTTGTCAGAAATCCCATCTATACCGGCATGTTAGGGATGCTGGTCGCTACCGGATTGATCATCTCGCCGCTCCTGCCCCTGCTGTTGGCCTGCGCGATCTTCCTCGCCGGAACCTACATCCGCGTGCGCGTCGAAGAGCGCCTGTTGCGCGAAACCTTCGGCCCCCGCTTCGACGATTACGCCCGCCGAGTCCCCGCCATGATCCCAGGAATCTGGTAGCAGCCATCTCGTTACGGTGGCCTGTCCCGAAGCCCGAGAACTGAGAACCGAGAACCGAGAACTGAGAACTGAGAGAGAACCGCTAACCGCTACCCGAACAATCCCATCTGCTCGTCTCTAACCACCCGCGCCCTTGAACTCATCCGCGTTTGTTTCGAACTGAATCCATACTTCTCCCGCAAAGCTGACATCAGCCGCGACAACCGCTCCGCATATCCTTTCGGCAAAAACGCCCGGTCGCGATACCGCGCCCGATAAACCTCCACCAGCTGAGGGAACTCAGTCTCAAGAAACGGCAAAAACACCGCCGCCGAACAAGGTTTCAAAAACAGCGCATTCGCATAAACATATTTCGCCCCAGCCTCGCGAGCCGCCTTGACCAGAGCCTCCAAATCCCGCGGACGATCCGTAATCTCCGGCAGCACCGGCGCGCAAATCACGCCCGCGTTCACCCCCGCCAGCGTCAACTGCCGCACCGCCTCCAGCCGCAAATCCGGACGCGGCGCCCGCGGCTCCAGCTTTCGCGCCAGTTCGATATCCACGGTCGTCACCGTCACATTCACGAACAGCTCATTCCTCTCCGCGATCCGCCGAAAAATCTCCGCATCCCGCGTCACCATATTCGACTTCGTAACAATCCCGATCTCCAGCCCCGAATGCCGCGCGAACTCTTCCAGAATCGCGCGCGTCACTTCAAAACGCCGCTCCGCCGGCTGATACGGATCGGTCGCCGTCCCGATCGAAATCTGTTCGCCGCGCTTAACTTTCTTCAATTCCTGCCGCAGCAGCTCCGCCGCATGCTGCTTGATAAGAATCTTGCGCTCAAAGTCCGCGCCGTCGCGCAGCTCCATGAACTCATGGGTGTAGCGCGCGTAGCAGTATTTGCATGCAAATTCGCATCCGCGATAAGGATTGATCGCCCAGGTAAAAGGAAGGTTACGCTGGCTCACCACCTTGCTCAGCAAGGACCGCGACTGGAGCGTGAAGTACTCAACATTGTGCCCATCGCGGACGGACTCCCCGTCCGCCGCCATCCGCGCGATGCCGACCAGTTGAGGCCGCGGACGGCAATCATCCTGCGCCCCCGCACTGTCCGTAGAGACGCGGCCTGCCACGTCTCCGCCGCTCTCCCGACTCCAGGGGAGAAACTCCATCAGCGGGCTGGCGATGTTCGCCATATGTTCTCCTTAGACTATCCCTGAATTTCAGGGCTGTCAAATGCACTTCTGGGATTCAAATCACTTCTGCCCTCCTGTGCCTATGTCTCTTCCCCGAGCCGCCGGGCACCTTCAACCCCGCCTACCACGTATCATAAAGACAGCATGCGTCTCAGTCTCGACATCCTGAGCCAGACTCTACAGACCCTCTGGGCTCACAAACTACGTTCGTTCCTTACCATGTTTGGCATTGCCTGGGGAGTAGGATCGCTGCTCTTGCTGGTTGGCCTCGGCGAGGGCTTCCGCTCCGGCAACCGCAAGCAATTTGACGAATTGGGTGAGGATGTCATGTTCATCTGGGGCGGCCGCGCTCCCGCGATGGATGGCAGTTTCAACAGCCTCCGGCAGTACTACCTCACCGACCAAGACTACCGGGATATCGCCACGGAATGCCCCGACGTGCGCGCCGTCACTCCAGACATTCGGCGCAATGACATCCGGGCCGTGAGTGATTACTACCAGAGTTCAGGGGTGATCTTTGGAGTTCTGCCGAACTTTGCCGAAATCCGCTACGTCCCGCTCGCAAGCGGGCGCTGGCTGAACGCATTGGATGTGGCGCAGAGCCGGCGGGTGATCGTGATCGGCGACGAGACGCGCCGCGTCCTTTTTAGCGGACGTCCTTTTCTCGGGAGTACCATTCTGCTCAACGGAATTCGCTATCAGATCATCGGTTCCGTAAAGCGCACAGGCCACGGCGACAACAACGACAAGAATCTGTGGAGTTTCGTGCCTTTCAGCACCATGCGCCAGGATTTTCCCATGCTCAACGTGGGAGAGGTGCAGGATGCGGTCAGTCTGATTAACTATCAGCCTCGCTCGCGCGCGTTGCACGAGGCCGCCAAATTGGAAGTCCACAAGGTCGTCGCCCGCAACCATGGCTTTGACTACACCAACCTGGACTCCTACGACGAATGGGACACGGTGGGCACCGTCGACTCGGTGGGCAAGATCTTTGACGCGATGAACCTGTTTTTGGGGAGCGTGGGCCTGGTTACGCTCGCCCTCGGAGCGATCGGCGTGATCAACATCATGCTGGTTGCGGTAGCCGATCGCACGCGCGAGATCGGCCTGCGCAAGGCGCTGGGCGCAACCAATCTCAGCATCATGTTCCAGTTCTTTGTCGAAGGCGCGTTTCTCACTTTGCTGAGCGGCGGCCTGGGCATGGCCGGAGCAGCGGCGCTGATGGGCGTGCTTTCATTCCTCCCTCAGCCACCCGGCTGGAACACTCCCCGCCTCGTTCCCTGGAGCGCCGTCGCGGCCATTGGAGCCCTGGCCGTTTCCGGAGTGATCGCCGGTCTCTACCCTGCCCGTAAAGCGGCCCTGCTCCAGCCCGTGGAAGCCCTGCGCAGGGAATAACCGGCAATAACGATGAAAGAAAAACAAGGAAAGAATAACGACGAAAGAATAACGACCAAAGAATAACGATGAAACGCGACTTACTCCATCACGCTTACGGCGCCATGCGTCACGATCTGCGCAAGACCATGCTCACCATGCTGGGCATGGCGTGGGGCATCGCCACGGTTGTTCTTCTGCTCGCCTATGGCGATGGTTTCGGAAAGGCAATCTATAACATCTTTGAAAGCTTCGGCGCCACGGCGGTTGGCGTTTTTCCGGGGCGCACCTCCTTGCAGGCGGGCGGTAACAAGGCGGGAGTGCAGATCCGCTTCACCGACGCCGACGTCGAGGTGCTTCGCAACGTGCTGCCCCTGGCCCGCCATATCTGCCGCCAATCCGACATGACGGCGACGGTGGTGAACAGTCCCCGCTCGTTTTCCATGGAAGTATTCGGAGATGATCCCTGCCTCCAGTCCATCTGGAACCTGAAAACCGCGGAAGGCCGTTTCCTGAACGATCAGGACAATTCCAGCCATGGCCTCTATGTGGTTCTCGGCTCCGAAGCCAAAGAGAAGCTTTTCTCCGGAATGACCGCCCTGGGCCAGACGGTGAGCGTCAATGGCGTAAGCTTTGAGGTAGTTGGCGTGTTACAGCCAAGAATGCAAGAGCAGGGTGATAACGACAACCGGGTTCTCTATATCCCCTATAACTCGATGGATGTTCTGCAAGACATTCACTACATCGGCGGTATCTGGCTCGACTCTCAGGGACTCGACCACGCCCACCTGACTGGGACGATCCGCAACGCGCTGGCCATCGCCCACAACTTCAAGCCCGGCGATGACCGGGCGGTCCACGTCTTCGACGTGCAGACACAACTGTCGCAGTTTGGCATCATCCTCCTCGGACTGAAGATTCTGCTGGGATTCATCGGCACCGTCACTCTCGGCATTGGCGGCATCGGCCTGATGAATATCATGCTCGTTTCCGTAACCCAGCGCACCCGCGAGATCGGCGTGGAGAAAGCGTTGGGCGCCCGCAAGGGGGACATTCTATTTCAGTTTCTCGCGGAAGCTTTAGTAATTACCGGACTCGGCGGCCTTCTAGGGATTCTGCTTGCCTATGTCGTAGCTTTTTCGGTCGGCCGCTTGACCTTCTACTCTGCTCTCGCAAAGTACGCTACCGCCGGCGACATACGGCTGATCGTCGCGCCCAAGATTCTGATCGTAGCCACCATCATTCTGGGGCTGGTGGGAGTAGTCAGCGGAATGTTCCCCGCGATGCGAGCCGCCAATCTGGATCCCATCGAGGCGCTGCGTTATGAATAGGTGCTCCCCAGAGATTCGTCGTGATTACAATCCCCATAGCGAGGCAGTTGAAATCAGGTTCGGGTCAGTTGTTCTCCCAAAAAGAAGAATCGGCGGCGCAAGCCGCGAAAATCTCCTTACCGCGCCCGCGTGGCATTCGAGACAACCGTGATCTGACTGTTTGGGACAAAGTGGAGCGTCCCGTCACTCCCGCGCAGCGCCGTATATCGAAGCGTCATTTCCTCCACAGACCCAGTGACGCCGGCAACCTGGATCTTGTCACCAATCTCATACTCTTTATCGAGCAGAATAAAAAATCCGTTGATGAAGTCGTGCACCAGCGTTTGCGCGCCGAACCCAATCGCCAATCCGGCGACTCCAGCTGAGGCCAGCAGCGGACCGACGTTCAAGCCCAGCATCGGCAAAATCTCCAGAACAGCAACAAAAAGAATGACCGAAATCCCGATGTTGGTTACAACACTGATTAACGTGCGTACCTCTCGTACTCTGTTTTCAGGGGTTGCTCCTCGGGTTTGAAAGGAAATGATTTTCCGGGTAACCAGCCTCAACAACCGGATCAGTACAAACGCGCAGACGAGAACCAAGACAATCTTCGGAACGTCGTGCCGTAAAAACGTGAGTGTGTCGTCAACCCAATAGCGCACAAGCGCGCGCAAGCTATTTGCTTCCGGGATCATTGCGGTTTTGAATATAACACTCACCACAAAATCCGCGGATTCGTCGTTCAGCTCCAAACACGGCACCAGGCAAAACGCAAAATCTACAGCGATTCCCCGATTGTTCGAAGCAGTACATTTGCGAGTTAATAGCCTGAGCACCACTTTGGCTTTTCAGGCGCCATGAATGACTTCGCAAACCGGACATGCTGAAAATCAAGTAGGCAGGGCAACGCCCCTGCGCGTCCTGGTCGTGGACGACAGCGACATCGTCAGACGAGCGATTTGCAAAATCCTTCAGCTGCACTCCGATATCGACATCGTCTGCGAAGCCTCCAATGGAAGAGACGCCGTCCGCTTCGCCAAAGAGCACAATCCGGATCTCGTGCTCATGGACATCTCCATGCCCATCGTCAGCGGTTTCGAAGCCACGCGCCTCATCAAGCACGAGCTCCCGCACATCAAGATCATTTTCCTCACTCAACACCGTTCCCGCAGCTTTATGAAAGAAGCCCTCGCCGCCGGCGCGCATGGATTCGTTACCAAAGATACCGCTTCCCGCGAGCTGATTCCCGAGGTGAGAAGAGTTCAATGCGGGCCGTCTGAAGCTACCTCCGCACTTTCAGGAAACTGATCGAGCGCGGCTAGTCAAACTGACTATGGACCAAACACTGCTTGACTTAACGCACACAAGACCCAAAATTAAGAGTGGGCACAAGTGCTAGGGATTGAATGCGCTCTTTGACAACTGAAAAAGACGAGAATGCTGCGGGTGGCGTCGCCTTTCTGATCGGGCATAGCCGAGGCACTAGGAAGACGAGCCAATCCACGGGCTAGATTTAACTCTTTATTTCTCAGAGACCTACGAATAGACCGATGGAGGGAAGCAAGCTAACTCCTTATTCCTCAAAGACCTGGCGGTAATCCGAGAAAGTTCTATCCTAACTCATTGATTTATAAATACTTTACTAACAACTCCTTATTCTTCAAAGACCTGGAGCGGGCATTTTTAGTAAGTGATTGATTCACAAATACTTTAGACGTAAGCCTATGGAGGGGGGTACCCCTCGTTGTCAAAAACACATCCGAGGTCAAGATTAACGTTCGCTTTTTCCCGAAATGGCACCGGGCGGTGCCCCCGGAATCGTGATATCGATCTTATGCACCGGCCCAAGCGATGCCGGTTCCTTATCGAAGTCGCTGGCATTGCCGACCACCAGCACCGCCATCTGATCGCGATGCAGGTATTTTGCAGCGACGCGCGTGACATCGCCCTTGGTCACCGCCTGGATCCCCCGCTCATACTCTTCCAGAAAATCAAGCGGATACCCGTAAAATTCATAAGCCATTTGCTCCTGCAAAACTTTTTCCGGCGAATCGAGGCGGAACACGAACGAATTCAAGATTGCATCTTTCGCCTGCTCAATCTCATTCTCGCTGATCGGATTGTTTTTGAGCGCCGCAATTTCTTCATCGATCGCTTCGATCGATTCAAACGTAGTCGCGCTCTTGGTCATCACCATCATGCGAGTCATTCCGTCATGGTCCCACCCCGCGCCAACTCCTCCCCCAACCGCATAAGCAAGGCCTTTGGTAGTACGGATATCTCCGAAAAGCCGCGAAGAAAAGCCTCCGCCGAAGGCCTCGTTGAAAACGGAAAGCGCGAAGTAATCGGGATTTCTGCGCGTGATGCCGACTCCGACCATTTGTATGTCGCTCTGGTTTACATCGGTTTTTTCGACCAGATAATATCCCGGTGGAGCGGGATGCGGATCGACCGCCGTCTCTTTGAATCTCTTTCCCGCCGGCCACGAATCAAAAGCTTCGCGCAGCTGAGCTTCCATCTTCGCGGTATCGAAATCTCCCACCACTCCCAAAATGATGTTGCTGGGATGAACGTAAGTCGAATGCCACTCGACAAGGTCCTCCCGCGTTACGGCCGCAACCGTCGCATATTCAGATATGCGCGCATAAGGACTGCTTGCGCCATAGACGAGCTGTGCCGCTTCGCGTCCGGCAATCTGCGATGGATCGTCATTGCGCCGGGAAATCGAATCGTATTCACCCTTCTTCGCAATCTCAATTTTGTCGGCGCGAAATTCCGGATTGCGCAGCAAGTCGTCGAAGATGCGAAAAACTTCGTCGAAGTTTTCCTTCAGGCAGGAGAAGCTGATCGAGGTCGAATCGCCCGCAGCTCCGGTTTCGACCTTCGCCGCGCGTTGTTCGAGATAGTCGTCGAGTTGGTCGCCGGTCTGTGTTTTCGTTCCACCCGTGCGCCAGGCCTCGCCGTAGAGGTCCATCATTCCGACTTTGTTGGCCGGAACACTGTGCTCTCCGCCGCGGATGCGAGCCGTGCCATCGATCAGCGGCAGCTCGTGATCCTCCTGCAAAAAAATCACCATGCCATTCGCGAGTTGAATGCGTTTCGGCTTCGGCGGGTTAAAGGCAGGCAGCTTGGGAATCGGAATCTGCCTCCAGCTCGTGGCCTGCGCCCAAAGTCGAGCGTTGCCGCTCAAGCACCCAATCAACAGAAGAAGAGCAAGCGAGCAGGAAAGAGACAAGGAGTACGAAAAAAACGAGCGCACGCGCTTCACTGTCCACCTCCCTGCGGAGCAGCAGCCCTGCTCGAAGGCGGTCCAGCAAACTCAATCGCCCCGACCGTGCGATTCTCCGGAACGAACGTTTGATTGGCCACACGTCGAATATCCGCCTTCGTGACCTTCTCAATTCGATCGACCGAACCGAACAGCTCCCGCCAATCGTCATAGCGCGACTGATACAAAGCGAGCGCCATTGCCAGCCCTTCATTCGATCCCAGCGACCGGATCAAACTCGCCCGCGCCCGCGTCTTGATCATCTTCAACTCATCATCCGAAATGTCTTCTTTTTTGACGCGGTCAATCTCGGCATGAATCGCGTCGCCGACCTGTTGTGTAGTGTGTCCCGGGAGCGGAATCGCCAGAAAGGCAAAGAGCTGCGGATATTTATTTCCCGGAAGTCCCGTAAATCCCTCGGCGTCGGAAGCGATCTGCTTATCGCGAACCAGCGCGCGATAAAGCCGCGAAGTCCGCCCATCCGACATCAGATCGGTAAGCGCGTCATAGACCTGATCGTCGGGACTGCGATAGTCAGGCCGATGATAACCCTCGATATAGATAGGCTGCGATTGCTCATGCAACACAACGCGGCGCTCGGAGTTCTGCGGCGGTTCAGTCGTGGTCCGCTCATCAGGCTTTGGACGCGCCGGAATCCGCGAAAAATATTTCTCGATCACCGGCATCGCCTCGGAGGCCTTCAAGTCTCCCACTAGGGCGATCACCATGTTCGCCGGAACGTAGTACTTATCAAAGAAGTGTTGCGCGTCGGTTGCCGAAAACGTATTCAAATCCGACATCCACCCTATTGTCGGCCGGTGATAGGGGTGCGCCGCGAACGCCTCCTCGATAAACTGCTCGAACAGTCGTCCCGGAGGATTGCTGTCCGTCCGCATGCGCCGCTCCTCGATCACCACATTGCGTTCTTTATAAAACTGCCGCATCACCGGATGGAGAAAACGCTCCGACTCGAGATAGGCCCACAACTCCAGCCGGTTAACGGGGAACGAATAGTTGTACCCGGTTTCGTCGAGGTCGGTGAACGCGTTCAGTCCCTCGCCGCCCTGCGACTCGACGATCTGTCCAAACTCATTGTTATAGGGCGTCGAATATTTGTCGGCCGCGGCGATCGCATCTTTCCACGCCTGCTCGAGTCGCTTCAGCTTCTGCTCATCTCGTCCCACGGGTTTGTCGCGCTCCGCGATATACGCGGCATATGTCTCCTCCACTTTGGCAAGCGCAACTTTCTCGTCGGCATAATCGCGCGTGCCAATCGTGTCCGTTCCCTTGAACGCCATGTGCTCGAACATGTGCGCGAGGCCAGTCTTGCCCATCGGATCCTGCACTGAGCCGGCATCGACATGGGTAAAGAACGAAAACACCGGCGCTTCAGGCCGCTCGCAGATGATGATGGTCAGGCCATTGGCGAGCTTCTTAACGGTAGTTCGCTTTTCAAAGGAAGCCAGATCCTGGCTGAAGCAGAGTGAGCAAAAAATGAAACATACCACAATAGTCAGCGTTAACCGGAACTTCATCCTACCTCCACGACAATATGCCCAAAAATCGAAATTACGTGGAGGCGGGAAGCTTGTCAAACCAGCCACGTTGCAGTGAGTGAATGCCCGCAACCGAATCGGGGCCAGAATTCCAACCGAAGGCGCGAAATGTGAATCGAAATGGCCGACGCACTATACTGGTCCCGCTATATCGGTCCGTACAGCTCAGCAACCAAGCACATGCCCGCTCCCACCATCGTCGAGGTCGCCGGCCGCAACCTCAGCCTCACCAATCTCGACAAGGTTCTCTATCCCGCCACTGGATTCACCAAAGGCCAGGTTGTCGACTACGCAATCCGCATCGCGCCCGTGCTGATTCCGCATCTCAAGGGCCGTCCGCTCACCATGAAACGCTACCCCAGCGGTGTGAATGAGGAATATTTCTTCGAGAAGAACGCCCCCAAGCATCGCCCCGACTGGGTCCAAACGACGCCGGTCTGGAGCGAGGGCAACAATCGCACCATGCACTACATCATGGCGAATGACCTACCGACGCTTGTCTGGATCGCGAACCTCGCGTCAATTGAACTGCACCCCTCACTTTCGCGAGGGGCGGACATTTCGACGCCCACCATGATCGTCTTCGACCTCGACCCCGGACCGCCTGCCAACATCGTGCAGTGCTGCCAGGTCGGCTTATGGGTGCGCGAAATCTTCGAACACTTCGGCTTGCAGAGTTTTGCAAAAACGTCGGGCTCCAAAGGGATGCAAATTTATATCCCGCTCAATACGAAAACGAGCTATGACGAAACCAAGCCTTTCGCCCATGCGATCGCGCGTCTGCTTGAGCAGCAGCATACCGACCTGGTTGTTTCCGACATGAAAAAGGCAGTTCGCACGAACAAGGTCTTCGTTGACTGGAGCCAGAACGATCGGCACAAGACCACCATCTCGGTCTATTCCCTAAGAGCCCGCGAGCATCCGACCGTCTCAACTCCAATCAAATGGGAAGAAGTAGAACAGGCATTAAAGAGGAAAGACGCAAATCTGCTGGTCTTCGAATCCAAAGACGTGCTGGCCCGCGTAGAAAAAATGGACGACCTCTTCGCGCCAGTGCAAACGTTGAAGCAAAGACTTCCCAAACTCTCCAACCTGACAGCGGACTCCGAACCGGATACAAAAGAAATAGGGGCAAAGGGAGCACCGAGTCAGACGGGTGCAAAATCATCCTCCAAAACGAAGCGCCGCCGGTAGCAGGTCAGTATGCCCCTTAAATGAAATTCTCATCCTGAGCGACCGTAGGCACGAATAGAATCGTTCTCATGGCGCTGAAGGTTGTCATCGAGAACGCGGTTCTGAAGGGATCGCAGAACGAGTCGCTGTTACAGCGAGTGGCGACGGTCTATCCCGAAGGGGGTGGAGAATTTCGTGTCTTGGCGCCACCCAAAGCAACTGGGGATGCGCTGGATTGGTTAAAACAGCGTCAGGTGCGCCAACCTGATCCGGAGCCTCTGAACCTTGGCGGCGAAATCGTCATCACCGATGGGCGCAACTACTCCGTTATACAGCAAGTCGCGAACGCTCTCGAACAACGGAAACTTGAATCCGATATCTGGAATTGGGGAGAGCACCCTGATGCGCGTTTCTACGCAGCACAGATTTGCATGCGTGGACATGTCCAGAGTGCGGACGGGAAAAATAAATTCAACCGGGATGAACACTGCCAACAGTGCGGCGATCCGTGCATCGACTCCTGCCAGAAGTGTAAGGCACCGATTCGCGGGGGAAGAATCTACGATTCACCTAACAGCTACGTGCGCCCCTGCTTCTGCTACAAGTGCGGTCGTCCCTATCCTTGGATGGAGGATCGCCTAGCAACCGCGAGAGAACTCCTCTGGCACGATGATAAGTTGGGTGAAGCCGACCGCGAAAAGCTATGGGGCATATTGCAGCACGTAATGTCCGATCCAAGGTCAGACTTAGTCCCCGCTAAGAAGAAATTGTTCGAAATCGGCATCGCGAAAGCGCTTCCGGCGACGCGAGAGTTCTTCTTGGACTTGATGGCTAAGATGGGTGCCGAAATGTTGAAGTCGTAAGCAGGTGGCCCAGGCTCTTCATCGCTGACATGTTATAATGTTGCTACGTTGCTACATTGGGAGACCGCAGACCATGCCCATTACAAAACTGTCGAGTCGAGATTTTAATCAGGACACAAGCAGGGCAAAGCGAGCCGCCAATCGAGGTCCCGTTTTCATCACCGATCGAGGCCGTCCGTCCCACGTGCTGCTCTCAGTGGAGGAGTATCAAAGGATCACCGGAGGGCAAAAGAGCGTCCTGGATTTATTGGCCATGCCGGCGGCCGCTGAGATCGAATTTGAGCCGCCTCGTCTGCGAGGAAACCTGCACGAATCGGCGGATCTCACCTGATGTACCTGCTGGATACCAACGTCATTTCAGAATTAAGAAAAGGCAGGAAGACGCATCCAACCGTCAAGAAATGGGCCGAACGTTTACCCTCGGCGAGCCTCTACATCTCTGTGATTTCCGGGCTGGAACTGGAGATCGGAATCCTTCTCATCGACCGCCGTGACAAAGAGCAAGGCGCGATCCTTCGCATTTGGATGGACAGTCACGTGTTGCCCACATTCTCCGGACGCATTCTGCCGATTGACACCGCCGTCGCCCAGCGATGCGCGACCCTTCACGTACCAAACCCTCGCTCCGATCGTGACGCCCTCATCGCAGCCACAGCCCTCGTGCACGGCCTGACCGTCGCAACCCGGAATGTAGCCGACTTTGAGCGCACGGGAGCGGGTGTGCTCAATCCTTGGGCGTCTTGAGAGCATAGCTCGGTCATCTGATCGAACATCTCCCGGTCGGACGTCGCGTTTTTCCGCTCCCGATACAAGTCCTCGAGGTAACGCTTGGTCTCTTGGATCGACGAGCAGTCTTGCCCGACATCCGCTCTTTCACACGCTCGCCTTCCAACGATTACAATTCCAATGATCCGTTGATCCGCGAAAATCCGCGAGAATCCGCGGAAAAGAAGTTGTTTTTACTTCTGCAATCTGACTTCTAACCTCTGCCATGCCTCTCTACGTCGGCACTTCCGGATGGGCGTATCCAACCTGGAAGCCCGCTTTCTATCCCGAAAAACTAGCCCAGAAAAAATTCCTCAACTTCTACGCCACCAAGCTCAATACAGTCGAGGTCAACTTCACCTTTCGCCAACTGGTCAAAGAAACAACGATTCAAAACTGGCTCAACGACACGTCTGACCACTTTCGCTTCACCATCAAAGCCCATCAGGTGCTCACTCACATCAAGCGCCTGAAAAGCTCTGAGGAATTCCTCAAGCGCTTCCTCGCCACCCTCGAGCCGCTGGAGCGCGCCAAGCGCCTCGGTCCCATCCTCTTTCAGCTTCCGCCCAACTTCAAAGCCGACCAGTCCGTCCTCGCCGAATTCCTCGCAACCATCCCCCGAGGCGTCCGCGCCGCCTTCGAATTCCGCCATGCCTCCTGGTTTGGAAAAGAAAAGTTTGCGGAAGAAAAGCCTGGAGAGAGCAAGGTCGGCGACGTAAGAGACGACGAAGCCACCTGGCAGACCCTCCGCGCCCGCAATGCCGCCCTCTGCGTAGCCGAATCCGAAGACCGCGATACCCCCGACGTCCTCACCGCCGACTTCGCCTACTACCGCTACCGCAAGCCCAGTTACACGCCCGAAGAACGCAAAGCGATGGTCAGCCGAATCCAACAGCATTTGGCCGCAGGTCGCGACGTCTTCGCCTACTTCAAACACGAAGAAACGCCCGAGGGCGCGCTCTACGCGGTAGACCTCCTCGCGGACACCAAAGCGGAGATTTCCTCGTAAGTCATTGATTTATAAGATCGATCCGATAAGTCTTTATTACTCAAAGATCTAGCAGGAAAGTCGCTCTAAGTTATTGATTTTAATATATCGACGGGAGGGGGTATCCGATACCAACTAGGGTGATTATTTACTTGACTCGCCCAACAGTCGAGCAGATGATGACCCCAGCGGGGGTGCGTCTTGCAGGTAATCGGATGTACCCATCACATGCTCGTAAGCTATTGGGGGGCTCATTGGAGGGAAGTCAATCTTGTAATGGCTGGCCTTTATACCAATTACGTAGATGACAGTGGAACCGACCCGAACCAACGGATAGCGGTTGCCTCTGGGCTCATCATTCCGGGCGCTAGAATCCCTGCACTTCAAAAAGAATGGGATCGCCTGAGGGAGAAAGAGGGATTCTCTGATTTCCATACGTCTGAGTTTGTTGCCAAGAATTACAAATCAGCGTTTGCTAAGTGGACGGATGAAAAGCATGCCCGCGTTTTCTTGCGAGTAAGGCAAATTTGCAAAAAGTACGGGGCCAAGTGTGTAGCGTTCTCGGTATTGAAAAAAGATTACGACGAAGTCGTTCCAGCGGACATGAAGAAATATTGGGGGCAATATCATTACACATGGGCGATGCGACAGTTCATTGTATGGATGTATCAGAAGGAACGCGCGCTTAGCGGAGCTCCAATGGAGTACGTGTTTGACTATATGGACCCCTCAGACGCGAACCGTAAGGAGATCGAAAAAGTAATGCAGCAAGCAGAGGACATGACTGGAAATACCGACGAGTTCAAGCACTTCGGATTTCGTCCTCGCAGAGAGGTGCCTGGATTGCAATGCGCAGACCTTCTCGCGTGGCTGGCATATCAAGTTGCCTTACAAGTGTTCTGTAACAAGCCAATGTCTCCTTACGCCAAACTGGCATGGGAAGATTTCGATAAGCACCCGCACAAAGAATGGAGAACCGTAAGAACAGTTCAGCGATGGGGACTTGAACACCTTGTCCACAAAGAGCGCACTTCGGGAGAATCGCTCATGCGGTTCAAGGAATGGGAAGAGAAGCACGGATAAAAACATTATGCAAAAAAGCGAATCGGAAAAATTTGATACTGGCGTGCGGAAGATTCTCTCCGTCTCTCACGATGAATTGAAGCGAAGAGAAGAACAATGGCAGCGAGAGCGAGAATTGGAAGGCAGAGGGAAACCGGGGCCGAAGCCTAAGCATCGCCGCGAGCGGCCTGAATCCCTGATTTCAATATTGCAATCGTCTTCTGCTGGTCTTCAATATATTGCTGCATCTTACTCCGCTCCAAGGCCACCTGTTCCTCTAGAGCAGAGCGCACCTCTGGCCCGAGCGCGGAAACAACGGACTTCAGAGCAGAAACGTCGGCAGAAATCTGAGCCACAAAGCTAGTGTTTTGCAAGAAGTTTACGAGCAAGCTGTTCATGGCTTTTGCGATTGGATCGGACATATGTTCTCCGAGATTAAACAAAAAAGCGGACTAAGTTTTAGCCCGCTTTCCACGTTTCAGTGACCAAGGTTTAGTTAATCGTTTCTCCCACCTTGCCGGTGAGTTGAGCGAAAGTGATCCGCTTACCGACTAGTTGAGAAGCAGCGATACTGAAACGCTCAGAATCAGTGATTGGGTTTTCTTTGGTGCCGCGATTGTTGTAACGGAACGATTGTTCGTCAAGGTAGCGAAACAAATGAAAAGGTTCCACGCTAACGTAGGTTCCGCCAAGAGAGCGTTTCAACAGGGACCAGAAATTCTCCAAGCCGTTAGTGTGTACGCGTCCATCTACGTAGCGCAGGGCATGGTCAACTACCTGATGCGCGAACTCGCTTTCCAAACCCTTATAGGCTCCGAAGGTATCGGTGAACAACTCAGCACCAGATTCAACGTTCGCCCTTACAGCACCGTGAAGAGTTTCCTGCTTGCGATCCGCGACGATCTTGGTGCGAATCTTCCCGCCACGTTCCAAGATTCCCATAACCATGATCTTGTCATCGGTATTTCGTCCCTGTCCGGTGATGCGGCGAGCCTTCACGCTCTTGTGCATGTTCCGCGCTTTACCGCCGATGAAAGTTTCGTCCGCTTCTACTTCGCCGCTGAACTTCGACCCGAGAGTTTCATCCTGCATAGACAGCCGAATGCGGTGGAGCATGAACCACGCCGACTTCTGGGTGACGCGCACGTCCTTTGCAATCTCGCAACTGCTAACACCGTTCTTGCAGTTGAGAATCATCCACATTGCGGTAAGCCACTTGTCGAGACCGATGGCCGAATCTTCCATGACGGTGCCAACCTTGATGGAGAACTCACGCTTGGAGTGATGTTTGGAGCACTTCCAAGTGCGCCGATTGGCATTGAAACTGACCTTATCCGAGCCACAGCCGGGGCAGATCACACGGCCATTCGGCCAGCGCCGTATCGCCAAGTAATCAATGCAGTTGTCTGGGTTTGCAAAGTAGATAATAGCCTCTTGCAAGCTCCTGGGTTCGGGCAGCATTTTCGGCTTGGATTCGGTTTCCATGCTTTAAAATGTAGCACTTATCCGTGGGCGAGTCAAGTAAATAATAACCCCAACTAGTAAACAACGGCGCCGATTTCCCTATTCGATACTCTATCAATGGCCTCCGACGCCAATGCCCGCGTGCTCTCCGGCTTTCTCGGCTATCTCCGAGTCGAGCGCGGCTCTGCCGAGCTAACGATAGCTGCTTACACCAGCGACCTCGCGCAATTCGCGGAATTTCTGGAGGGGCGCCAGCTTTCCCTGACCAACGCCCGAAGGGAAGATGTCCGAGACTTCATTCAGGAACTCTTTTCCAGCTCGCTTGACGGCCGCTCGGTGGGAAGAAAGCTTTCGGCTGTGCGCCATCTCTATCGTTATTTACTGCTCGATGGAAAGGTGGACAAAGATCCCACGCTCAATATCGACTCGCCAAAGCAGTGGAAGGTACTTCCGAAATCTTTGACCCGCGACGAAGTGGAATCCATCCTGAAAGCAAGGAATTCGAGCAGTGCCGAGCCAAACGGTTCCGAGCCGCCCAAAGCAGCGCGCACCCAAACTGTCCGGACCCAAGCACTCGTTCTGCGCGACCATGCCATGCTCGAACTACTCTATGCCGGTGGCCTGCGGGTCTCTGAAGTTGCTGGCGCGCGCCTCGAGGATCTGAAGCTCGATTTCGGATACATTCTCGTACAAGGCAAAGGCGATAAAGAGCGCATCGTTCCCCTTGGAGCGCCCGCGCAGCATGCCTTGCGGCAATATCTGAAGGTCGGCAGGGAAGTGCTGGCAAATAAAAAAAGCTCTGCATTTTTATTCCTTGGAGTGGGAGCCCGGTGTTTGAGCCGTCAGCGGCTCTGGCAGTTAGTCGGCCAGGCGTCGCTCGCCAGTGGACGCCACTCCAGCCCGCATATGTTGCGTCATTCCTGCGCAACTCACATGGTCGAGAACGGAGCGGACCTCCGCACCGTGCAAACCATTCTCGGCCATGCCGACATTTCGACCACGCAGATTTATACGCACGTCGCGCTTGACCGACTGAAGAGCGTTTATGCCAAGCATCATCCGAGAGCGAAGGCCAAGAAGATTGTGTAATAGAGTAATTAGGCAATTTTGTACTTGTGAAATCTAAGACGAAGCAAAGCAATCGGCACGAGGGAGCGGTTCAAATTGCCAAATTACGCAATTGCCTAATTTCTAAATCCCTGTGATCGCCGCCGCCCAAATCCGCCGCACCATTGTCGAGCGCGCCTCCGACGACTTCCTTCGCCATCTGCGCGAGCGCAACGCGTCTGCGCACACCATTAAGGCATACACCGGGGATCTCGACGTCTTCGCCGCCTACATTGGCTCGCGCGAATGGAAGTCGATCGATCACATCGCCATCCGTGGCTTTCTCTCACAACTCTATGACAAAGGTCTGAGCAAGACTTCCGTCGCCCGCGCTCTTGCCGCCGTGCGGTCACTCTATCGCTGGCTCGGGCAGGAAGGTATCGTAGAGCAGAATACGGCCAAGCTCGTCTCTACTCCGCGCCTCGCCAAAAAACTGCCGCGTGTTCCGACCATCGAAGAAGTCAACTCCGTGCTTGATGGGAAAATGCCGGAAGTCGCATCGTTCCCGGAGCGTGACCGTTTGCTCCTCGAACTGCTCTATGGTTGCGGCATTCGTAATTCGGAGCTGGTCGGCATCAATCTCGACGATATTCGCCTGAGCAACGAAGCGATTCTGATTCGCGGAAAAGGGAAAAAAGAGCGTTACGTTCCGTTCGGCGGATCCGCACGCGAGGCGCTCGTGCATTATCTTCCATGGCGCCAGCAACTGCTCGCTACGCACAAAAAGTCCACGCCCGCGCTTCTTGTCAACCAGCGCGGAGGCCGCCTTACTACGCGCAGTGTCGGCCGCATCGTCAAACGCATCGCGGTTGCCAAAGGGCTTTCCCCCGACGTACACCCGCACACCCTTCGCCACGCCTTTGGCACGCACATGCTCGAAGAAGGAGCCGACTTGCGCGCCATTCAGGAACTCCTCGGGCACGAGCGCCTGGCCACCACTCAGCGCTACACCCAGTTATCCGTCAAGCACATGATGTCGGTCTACGATCAGACGCATCCGCGTGCGAAATAGCGAAGCGTACGAGCGAAGTAAGTCGGCGCGATACCTGCGACCATTTCCTATCCCATTTCTCTCCGATCAGTGTTCCGGGACTAACCCGTTACTCACGTAACTTTGTCGGTGCCCTAGCGCTGTTCCACCATGAAGGCAGGCCTTTGTGTGCCAGAGCGGATGAAATTGCTGTGAAGGTAAAAGAGAGAAGATGAGCAAGCTCACAAAAGAACTCGCGCTGCTTCTGTCGTTGTTTCTGATTGCCGCGACCTTGCAGTTCTTCGCCCAATCCCTGCCCATGGCGGTCTGCTTTTACTTCTTGCCGACGACGTATTCGGCTTATTATTTCGGCCGACGCCACGCCACGCTCACGGCCGTTGCCTGCGTTTTTCTCGTCATTCTGCTCAACTACGCCAGCGGCTTCTTTCCGAAGCACCCTGTCATTACTCTTCCGCAGGAGCGTCTTTTTAACTTTGCGATCTGGGCCGGAATTCTCGCGGTCACCGGTTATGCCATGGGCACTCTGTACGAGCGCGCCCAGGGAATGACGGACGATCTTCGCAACAGTTTCAGCGGTTTGTTGATCGTTCTACAGCACGTGATCGTGAAGGACAAGCGCACTGACAACGAGAGTCAGCGCGTAATCGACGTATCTGTCAAGATTGCCGAGACGCTGGGCCTGAGTTCCGACCGCATCGAACTTCTGCGGTCCGCAATCCTGTTGCGCGATCTGAGCGAGCTGGGCATCAGCAATGACACTCTTTATAAGGCTGCAGACGTTACTCACGCCGAAGTAGTCGCCGGTTTTCGTAAGGGGAAGACCGCTCTGCGGACGGAATCGGTGGGCAACGCAGTGCGACGGGTAGTTCCCATCATCGTCGCCGAGCAGATTTTACAGGATCAGGGCGCGCGTGCCGCTAACGTGCCCATCGAGGCCCACATTCTGGCCATCGCGGATGCTTATCAGAAGCTCACCAACAGCTCTTACGGCAGTCCGCTCTCGCCCCAGAAAGCTGAAGAAGAGATCATGGCAGGCGCGGGCAGTAAGTTCGACGCCGGAGTCGTTGAAGCCTTCGCCAAAGCGTTCTGCAACCGCGCTCGCGCCGCGAATGCCTAGATGGGCTGGATTAGACAGGTTGATCAGCAGATGTTCCGCGGCCACCGTTCTTCTGTCGCAGGCCTTCCCACATTCCAGCCACTCTCGCCTTCAATTCAGCCGTGAATTGTTCATATGTTGCCTCACTGGCCTCGCTCAGCGGTGGAGGAATCATCGGCTTCCCAATGGTTATTTCCAGTGGGCCGAATTTGGGAAACTTCTTGTGGCGCGGCCACACCTCGTAAAAGCCTTCAATCGCAATGGGCACAATCGGCGCGCGGGTGTGAACGGAAAGAATTGCCGCACCCATACGGAAGAGTCTTAGTTTGCCGTCGTTCGTTCGCTCGCCCTCCGGATACAGAAAGAGAATGCGTCCATGATTCAGTCCAAAGGCGCTGGCTCGCATCGCCGGCACCAAATTTGCGTCTGGATCGAGTACAACTACTCGCAGCTTCCGCGCAAGCCATCGCATAAACCCCGCGCCAAAAATTTCGCTCGTGCCCACGGCAAATGCGTTCCGAAAAAGGCCCCATGGTAGCACCGAGGCCAGCAGCAACGGGTCTATGTAGCTCTGGTGGTTCGAGCAGAGCAAATAAGGCCCGTCGGCCGGCAGGTTCTCAAGGCCCCTCACTTTGAAGTCAAATCGATCGCGCGAGAACATGTACATAAAACGCGACAAAATGAAAAAGAAAACTTCAGCCGCCAAGTCATGTCTTGCGAGCGCCTGGACCTCGGGATCTGTCACCGGTTCAGCAAAAATCGTCGACCAGGCCGGAGCCCGCGACTTGCCGCCGCCTTCACCACGGCCTTCGCTTTCCAGAACCGCATCCACCAGATCGCGCACCGTATAAATCTCGACCAGTCGCGCCTCCGGAACTTCTCCTCCCATCTGCTGTTCAAGCGCCGTCAAGAGTTCAATCCGTTGCATCGAATCCAGTCCCAGATCAAGTTCCAGATTGTGGCCGGGGCGAATCGACTCCAGTTGGCTCCGTGCCCCCTCTTTTACGATGCCGAGCGCCCGGGTTACGTCCTGGCGCTCCAGCCACGCCTGCTCCTCTTCCGTCAGCGGTTTCTCAATGCCAATATCCGCGTCGCCCCCGCCTCGGTTCTGCAACTCGCGCACGCGCTTTTCAATCTCGAATCGCTTCAGCTTGCGAGTGGTCGTGCGCGGCAGGTCTTCCTGCCAGACGTTATAACTGCCCAGCCGCTTGGTGGACGCGATCTTGTGTGACAACGCTTCGATATCGAATCGAATGGCCTCTTTCGTATTGACGATCTTGCGTTCCCGCAGCAAATCGAAATTCGGAACGACCACGCCGTAGATTCGCTCGGAGGTCGGATCACCCGGTCGCTCTTCCATGGCCATCACGCAGATCTCTTTCACGAGTGGCGACTGCGAGTAATGCGCCTCGATCTCCTCGGGGTAGACGTTCTTCCCATTGGCGAGCACGATCACTTCCTTGCGCCGGCCGGAAATAAAGAGGTTTCCGCTGGAGTCGAAATAGCCGAGATCGCCCGTGTAGAGCCAGCCACCGCGTAAGACTTCAGCCGTCGTCGCAACGCGATTCCAATATCCCTTCATTACGATCGCGCCGCGAATTGCAATTTCACCGGTACGCGGATTGCCTTCTTCCACTACTTCCTCATTTACAATTCGCGCCTCAACCCCCGGCAACGGCGGCCCCACCGACCCAAACACAATCTTGCCCGGCCGGGTGAGGAACGCACCGCCGGTCGTCTCGGTGAGCCCGTATGCGTTGAGCACATCGATTCCAAAAGAATAAAAATCGCGTTGGATCGCCGGATTAAATCGCGAACCGCCCGTTATCAGATACCGCATGCGGGCTCCAAAAGTAGCGTGGATTCTTCCGAACAAAACCGGCCCCGCGTTCACCCCAACTCGCCGCAGGCCTCGATTGATCGCCATCAAAGCCCGCACCAGTCGCATAGTCAACTTCCCCTGCGTGTTGATCTCCTTGAAGATTCGTTCGTGGATCAGGTAGAAGAACTGCGGCACCACGCAAAACGCAGTGACATCTCGCTCGTGCAAGGCGCGCAGTAACTCGGTCGTATTTAGGGTCTCGAGATACACCACGCGCGCGCCGTTGAATAGCGGCAGAAACAAATTCGCCATCTGCGCCAGTATGTGAAACATCGGGAGAATTCCCAGCAGCGCGTCGGTCGGCCCAATCGTGAGAACGGAGAAAACCGAGTTCGCCTCGCCCACCAGGTTGGCATGAGTCAGCATCACACCCTTGGGATCGGCCGTCGTGCCTGACGTGTAAAGTAGTGCCGCAAGGTCATCCTCGCGCGGCGAAACTGGTTCAAAGCCAGCGTTGCCTGTGGCAAAGATCGAATCCAAATCGCCGGCGAATTGAATCCGGAACGGAGGGGGGCCGCCGGAATCAAGTCCCTGACCTCCCGCGCGACGACTGGTCTCCCCAACGCTGGACTCCGTGCCTTCCAGCGCGGCCACGACTTCCGCTGCGGCAGATGTCATCACCAAGCCCGCGCCCGCTCCTTCAACTGCTTCCAAAGCTATCCCGAGAAGCTTGGCGTCGCAAAAAAGCAGCGATGCCCCGCTATCCAGCAGAAGCCTCCTAACCTGATCCGGGTGGAAAGCCGTGTCCAGAGGCACAGCGACTCGACCCGAAGCGATGATCCCCAGATATGCCGCCACCCACCGCGGGTGATTCGCCGCCAGGATTGCAACCTTGGCATCTTTCGCCACGCGACCGGTCAGCCATTTCCCCACGCTCTCGGCCATGCGCGCGAGTTCGGCAAAGGTGACGCGCTCGACGGTCTGCGGCCGCTGAATTTCAAGCGCGATGTTGTTGGGGAACCTGCGGGCAGATTCTTGAAAACGCTTGTAGAACGTCGCCATGGGTCGGAGTGAATATACTAAAGAGAGCTGCTGAAAACCAGGAAGAGGCCGTCTAAGAGCCAATCTGCATAACTCCCGCATCTAATGTGCTAGGCTTTAGATCATCGTGCGGAGGTGCGTCCGCCCAAGGAATCTGCTTTTGATCAACGAATTTTTTGGCAAGATTTTCGGCACCAGGAACGATCGCGAGATCAAGCGCTTGCGTCCGCGGGTTGCCGCCATCAATGCGCTCGAGCCGGAGATGCAAAGACTCTCCGACGACCAGCTGCGCGCCAAAACCGACGAATTCCGCGCCCGCATCCGGGAGCGCCTCGCGACCGTCGTCGACGCGCCCGAGGCTGCCGGCGCCGATGGCGAGGCTCCTGAGGTCGATTTCGATCGCCAAAAGGAAATTGAAGCCGAGCGCAGCCGTGTTCTGGCCGAGGTCCTCGACGAGATCCTCGAAGAAGCCTTTGCCGTCTGTCGCGAAGCCGGTCGCCGCGTCCTCAACATGCGTCACTTCGACGTGCAACTGATCGGCGGCATGGTGCTGCACGAAGGCACTATCGCCGAAATGAAAACCGGCGAGGGCAAGACGCTCGTCGCGACGCTCCCCGTTTACCTGAACGCGCTCAGTGGACGCGGCGTTCACGTCGTTACCGTCAATGATTACCTCGCCAAGCGAGACTCGGAGTGGATGGGCAAGCTCTACAGCTTCCTTGGCCTCAGCGTCGGCGTCATCGTCCACGACCTCGACGACGAAGAGCGCCGCGCCGCCTACGCCGCCGACGTCACTTACGGCACCAACAACGAATTTGGATTCGACTATCTGCGCGACAACATGAAGTTCGATCTGCGCGATTGCGTACAGCGTGTTCATAACTTCGCTATCGTCGATGAAGTCGATTCCATCCTGATCGACGAAGCCCGCACCCCGCTCATCATTTCCGGCGCTAGCGAGGAATCGACCGACAAGTACTACACAGTCAATCGCATCATTCCCAAGCTTGAACAAGGGGAAGAGATCGACACGGCGCCTGGCGAGCCCAAGATTTACACCAAGGATTTCGTGGTCGACGAGAAGCTCCGTAGCATTACCGTTACCGACGATGGCTGGGAAAAAGTCGAAAAGCTGCTCGGCATTGGCAATGTCGCCGATCCTGAGAACTGGGCGCTGAAGCATCACGTCGAAACTGCCGTGAAGGCGCACGCGCTTTACAAGAAAGATGTCGAGTACGTTGTTAAGGATGGCGAAGTCATCATTGTCGACGAGTTCACCGGCCGGTTGATGCCCGGGCGCCGCTGGTCGGACGGTTTGCACCAGGCCATCGAGGCCAAAGAGAATGTAAAAATCGAGCGCGAAAATCAGACGCTCGCCACCGTCACGTTCCAGAACTATTTCCGCATGTATAAGAAGCTGGCTGGCATGACCGGCACCGCGGAAACGGAAGCGTCCGAGTTCGAAAGCATTTATCGCCTTGACGTGCTGGTCATCCCGACCAATCGAACGCTGCTGCGCATCGAAAATCCCGACATTGTTTACCGCACTGAAAAAGAGAAATACTTCGCGGCGGCCGACGAGATTCAGCGCCTTCACGATAGCGAACAACCTGTCTTGGTCGGTACCACGTCGATTGAAAAGTCCGAGCGCCTCTCCGAACTTCTGAAGAAGAAGGGAATCCGCCACGTCGTCCTGAACGCCAAGTATCACGAGCGCGAGGCCGAAATCGTCGCGCAGGCCGGGCGCAAAGGCATGGTCACGATCGCCACGAATATGGCTGGCCGCGGCACTGACATTCTGCTCGGCGGCAACCCCGAATTCATGGCCAAGCAGGAGTGCGTCAAGAAGGGGCTCGCGCAGCCAGTCCGCGCCGCGCAGGGCAAGATCGAAAACGTCGACGACGATTCCAACCGCACGACCTGGTACTACGCCGGCAACGAATATGTTGTGCCCACCGATCAATGGAACGAAATCTTCGCGCGCCACAAAGCCGACACGGATCGCGAGCACAATGAGGTAATCGCCGCCGGCGGGCTGCATATCTTTGGCACCGAGCGTCACGAAGCGCGCCGTATCGACAATCAGCTTCGCGGACGAGCCGGCCGCCAGGGCGATCCCGGCTCTTCCCGATTTTATCTTTCGCTCGAAGACGACCTGATGCGGATCTTCGCGAAAGAATGGGTCTCAAAGCTTCTCGAGCGTCTCGGCATGGAAGAAGGAGTGCCCATCGAGTCGCGTATGATTTCGCGCCGCATTGAAGCCGCGCAGAAGGCCGTTGAAGGCCAGAACTTCGAGGCCCGCAAGCATCTACTCGAATACGACGATGTGATGAACAAGCAGCGTGAGGCCGTTTACGGCTTGCGCCGCCGCCTGCTCGAAGGCCTCGACCAAAAAGATCTCATCGTCGAAGACTACGTCTCTGGAATTCTCGGCGACATCCTCGAGCAATTTTGCCCCGCCAAAGCGCACGTCAACGACTGGGACCTGAAGGGTCTGAAGGACGCCATCTTTACCCGGTTTGGCGTCGACATTTACGCCGAAGGCCTACAGCCAGAAAATCTCAACCGCGCGGAACTTGGCGACGCCGTCTTCCAGCAACTTAGAGACCGCTATGACGCCAAGGAAAAGCTCATTGGCCCGGATGCCATGCGCTACCACGAACGCATGATTATGCTGAGCGTGATCGACACGCAGTGGAAAGATCATCTGCTCTCGATGGACCACCTGAAAGAGGGCATCGGCCTGCGCGGCTACGGACAGCATGATCCGCTCGTCGAGTACAAGCGCGAATCCTTCGAAATGTTCGAAGACATGATGCGCCGATTCCAGGAAGAGACGGTGCGCTATCTCTACCTCATGCAGGTTCTGGAGCGGCCGCTCGACGCGAGTGTGATGCCGGGCGCGCCGAATGGTCTACAAGAGTCGAGTCCCGCAACAAGTGTGCCTTCGGTCATCACCGGAGGCCAAGGGGGCAACGGCCATCCGCATCGTAAAGTAGCAACCTCAGTGGACGAAATTGAAGAGGCTTTTCAGCGCAAGAAGAAACGCGAACTCGAGCAAGCTCGTATGGCAGGCGCCGGCGACAGACAGGTGCAGCAGGTCGTGCGCTCCGGCGAAAAAGTCGGGCGCAATGATCCCTGTCCTTGCGGGAGCGGCAAGAAATACAAAAAGTGCTGCGGCGCCTGAGCGGATGTGTAGCAGGAGTCGAACGCATGACTACCGAACTCTGCTCGAAGTGCAAGCGATCGCATGCCGCCCGCCCGTGCGATAAGACCGATGGCGTTGAAACGGCGGACCTCAGCGAAGCAGCCAAAGAAGCGAATCGGAAGGATAAGAGCGATACTGAGTAGATATCGCTATTCACCGCATTATCGCCTGCGGCTGCCCACAGCTCTGAAAGTCATTTCCGGGGCCGGACTCTGGGTGGCGCGTTTCCACCTGAAAAAAAGATCGGCATAAGTTTGCGTGATGTAGTCTGCCGATTCGATCCCCAGGCTCCGCGCCGTCCGATCAATCCACCGCGCCGGGCCTTCCAGTTCGCCAAACGTTCCAATCGGAGTCTCGTCCAACACCGCATGGCCGGTTCCGTCGCTCCATTCCGCACGATACTTTTCATAGCGGAACGTAGGCGCGAAGCCGAGTGCCCGCAGAATGGCGTCCATCTGCTTGCCCTTTTCAACGGGTGTTTCCAGTTCCGCGCGCACCTTGTGGCGGCCGGTCTTTCCTTTCGACTTGTGCGTCAGCACCCAGATATCGCCATGCTTGCGCAGGCGCAACAGTTCGCCTCGCTTGCGCAGTGGTTGTCCGGGCAGATCGTAAAGGGAATTCATCTCGTGGGTACGGCGAGTGATGTTTTGAAAGCCAGCTCGCTTGAGCGCCCGAGTCAAAGCCTTCAAATCTCCAATTCGAAATTTGATCTCAACTTCCTGAGCCATGCAGAAATCCTAGCTGCCAATGATGAGATCAAGCCTGCTTCGCATCTCCAGCATCTTTCACGGCATCTGAGGTTAAAGCTTCTGAGTCAGCCTCAGCCTTTCGGCGCTGGAACCAGCTCATGTGCGGCAACTCGCGCTCTACGTTTCTCCGCTTCGCAATCAGCTCGGCCACGATCGCGATTGCGATCTCATCAGGCGTAATTGCTCCTATATCGAGGCCAATGGGCGCATGGACGCGATCGAACAACTTCGCAGGCAATCCCTCTTTTTCCAACTCCTTGAATATTCCGATCGTCTTTCGCTTCGATCCAATCATGCCCACGTATCGAGCCGGCGTCTGCACGGCCCACCGCAGCACGCGCATATCATCGCGATGTCCGCGGGTTACGATCACGATGTAGGAGGATTCGCTTGGCGAAAGCTGGGCGGTCGCTTTGTCGAAATCATCGGCAATCACCTGCTGCGCTTCCGGGAAACGCTCACGGCTAGCATAAGTCTCGCGATCATCCACGATGGTGACGTCGAACCCCACAACTCGCGCCACACGATAAAGACTCGTCGCCACGTGGCCTGCGCCGAAAATGTAGAGCTCCGCCGGAGGCAGAATCGGTTCGATGAATATCTCTAGCGTCCCGCCGCAGACGAGGCCGGTGTCGTACTTCGGGTCGTTATTCAGGTCGAAGTTCAGAGTTCGAGGACGTTCCGATTCCATGACCTCGCGCGCCGCCTGCCAAACCTCGGCCTCCACGCAGCCGCCGCCGATTGTCCCAACGATTGATCCGTCATCGCGCACGAGCATCTTCGCGGTCTTAAACGAAGGAATTGAACCCCGTACATTCACAATGGTCGCCACCGCCCCGCGACGCCCGTCTCTGCGCAGGCGGACGATCTCCTCGTACAAGTCCATGGTTATGATTGTCTTTCAGTAAACAGGGAAGGTCAATCAGACGAGGTCTGTTGTTCTCGATGGCGGCGAATGAGTTTGCAGATGTGCTAGCTTAAAGGGTTCAATTTCGATGTTGTGCTGGAGCCCGCATGAAAGCCGTCCGCATTCACCAGTTCGGAGGCCCGGAAGTACTCACCTACGAATCCGTCCCCGAACCCAGGCCGCGCGAAGATCAAGTTCTCATCCGCGTTCGTGCCTGCGCGCTCAATCATCTCGACATCTGGGTGCGACAAGGGCTCCCGGGCGTCAACCTCCCGCACATCCTCGGCACCGACACAGCCGGAGAAATCGTCGAAGTCGGCGAGTACGTCATTGATCTCAAAGTCGGCCAGCGCGTCCTCGTCGCGCCTATGAGCTTTTGCAATCACTGTGCAAAGTGCGTCGCCGGACTGCAAAATCAATGTCGCAGGTTCACCGTCTTCGGCAACGCGGTCGATGGTGGCAACTGCGAACTTTTCGCAGTCCCCGCCGTCAATGCCATTCCCATTCCCGATTCGCTCGATTTCAATGAAGCCGCCAGCGTCCCTCTCGTCTTCGTGACTGCCTGGCACATGCTTACCGGACGCGCCGCCATCCGTCCCGGCCAAACCGTCCTCATCCTTGGCGCGAACTCTGGGGTCGGCATCGCCGCCATTCAAATCGCGAAGCTCTTCCACGCCCGCGTCATCACTACCGCCGGCGACGAACGCAAAATGGAGCGCGCCCGCGAACTCGGCGCTGATTTCGTCATCAACCACTACCAGCAAAAAATCGCGCAGGAGGTCCGGTCCGTTACAAAGGGCGAAGGAGTCGACATTGTTGTCGAGCACGTCGGCCCCGCGACGTGGCAGGAGAGCATTCGCTCGCTCAAAGCCGGAGGCACGCTCGTGACCTGCGGCGCAACCACCGGCCCCAAAGTCGATCTCGATCTCCGCTTCCTCTTCTCGCGCCAGCTCTCGCTGCTCGGCTCCTACATGGGAACGATGAGCGAACTTAACGAAGTCCTCGGCCACATCTTCGCCGGACGCCTCAAACCCGTCATTGACCACATCTTTCCCATGCAGGAGATCCGCAGCGCCCACGAGTATTTAGAAAAGAGCCAGATGTTCGGCAAGATTGTCTTGAATCCGCAATGATTCCGAAGAAGAAAACTCTGAATGCCAACGCCACAAAGTTTCCCAACACCCGTATTCCTCTACGGCACGGCCTGGAAGGAAGACCGCACTGCCGCACTCGCGGAACTCGCTCTCCGCAGCGGTTTTCGCGCCATCGATACCGCCAACCAGCGCCGCCACTATTGTGAAGCCGGAGTCGGTGAGGGCTTAGCCGCCGCGTACCAGGCCGGAATCGTAACGCGCGCCGATCTTTTCTTGCAGACCAAATTCACCTATCGCCGCGGCCAGGATCATCGGGTGCCCTACGATCCTGGGGCAAGTCTGTCCGCGCAGGTCGCCCAATCTATTGCTAGCTCTCTTGAACATTTACGCTGCGACTACGTCGACAGTTTCATTCTGCATGGTCCGTCCTCCAACTATGACTGGAGTGCGGACGACGCGGAAGTCTGGGAGGCGATGCGCAACGAGCGCGATGCCGGCCGCACCCGCCTGCTGGGAGTGAGCAATGTTTCTCTGCGACATCTTGAGCAGATGGCCGATGCCGGCGGCGAAGCTCCCGCATTTGTCCAAAACCGGTGCCACGCCAGCCTGGGTTGGGATCGCGAGGTCCGTCTGTTCTGTTGCAAACTCGGAATACGCTATCAAGGCTTTTCACTGCTCACGGCCAACGTCGACGTGGTTCATCATCCGACGATCGCCGCGCTGGCGGAACGCATGGCTGCATCGGCGCCGCAAATCATCTTTGCCTTCGCGCGCGAAATTGGAATCCTGCCGCTCACCGGCACGACCAGCGCCGAGCATATGAAGCAGGATCTCGCCAGCCTTGAAATCGCGCTTCCGCCCGAAGCGGTCCGAGCCATCGAATCGCTGGCTGGCTGAGCACGTCAGCGAAGCGCGCTTACGTGATCACCGGCACATTGCTGACGCCCGCTGTCCCAAACACGCGTCGGTAGCGCTCAATTTCTTCGGGCGGGCCCACCGCCTTCGCGTAGTTGTCGGACAGTTTCACCGCAGGCCGTCCCTCCACAGTCGAAACCTTGCAGATCAAACTGACCGGATCAAATCCGTTCCCACCCGCGGGATCGCAATCGCGAAAATCATTCGTCAGCAGAGTGCCCCAGCCCGTGCTCAGTCGAATTCGCCGTCCCGGTGTCCACTTCTTACGATCCAGAAAATCCGCCGCCGAGTTAAAATCAGCAGGTGTCAATCTCGCCGCAATCGTCCCATCAAAATAAGCGTGCAGCCCAAGTATGTCGTCCACATCCAAGGCGTCCGAGGCAATAATCAGCTTCTCGCGCGGATTCTTTCCACGTCCTTCCAGCCATCGAATATATTCGTCGCCCGCCGTATACGGATTCTTGCTATCGATGCGCTGCCCCGTCCAATCCGCAGTCCATGCCGGCGCACCTTCCAGAAACTGTGTCGTGCCGAACGTGTCCGGCAGCATGATGCGCAGCGATCCTTCATAGGTATTCTGCCAAAGCTCGAGCACGCGATACTGCGAAGCCTTCAGTCCCTCGTCATCGGGAGCGAGCGCGGCCAGCACCATCGCAATCTCGTGAGCGTTCGTTCCAATCGCTTCGAGATCATGTTTGTGTGCCAGAAACGCATTTGACGTGCCCACAAACGCCGATCCCAAATTCGCGGCCATCGCGCTTACCACGTATTCCTGCCACAAAAAGCTGTGCCGCCGCCGCGTTCCAAAATCGGCCACGCTCAGCCCGGGAACGCCGCGCAGCCGTTCGATCTTGCTCCAAAGCTTCGTCTTCGCGCGCGCATAAAGAATGTCGAGCCCGAATTCGCGCAGCGTCTTCAAACTCGCGCGTGTCTTCAGTTCGCTCATGATCGGAAGTGCATACAGCTCCCACATTGTCGTTTCGGTCCACAAGCCGTGAAAGGTCAGATCATACTGGCCATCTTTGACCGAAATCTCATAATCCGACAGACGGAAATCTCGCTCCAGCCACTCCAGGAATGCGGGCTCGAAAATTCCGCGCCGCCCGAAGAACGTATTGCCAGCCAGCCATACCAACTCCGACCGCCGAAATTGGAGCTGCCGAACGTGCTCCATCTGGTGCGTGAGTTCTTCGCGTGAGAACATATCCGCCAGTCGCACAGCGGTGCTGCGATTCAGCACCGAAAACGAAACCTGCGTCTTCGGATAATGCTTCCAGATGAACTGGAGCATGAGCAGTTTGTAAAAGTCGGTGTCCAGGAGAGATCGGATAACCGGATCCAGTTCCCAGTTATGGTTGTGCGCCCGTTCAGCGAAGTTCACGATCATTCGCTACTATCCTCAACTGCACTCGGCAGAAAAGCAAACAACTACGGGGATTTTGCAGGGCGATGGTCACCGCCGCCGCCCCAAATATCACGCAGTCGCCAGACCGCTAAGCGCGCACGATTTGAAAAAGATGATCAAGAAAGACACGGGTAAGGTCGAACCGATGATGCTGGAAGACGGCAAGCCCTGGGCCTCAGTCGAGCGGTGTCATCCATGTGATCGACACCACACAGATGCCGAACTAAGAAAGCCGCCACATCCGGGAAATATCGTCGTGGACGCTCCTGTCCGTATGCTAGCGGAGGAACGGTATGCGCGGACGATGGAGTCCGCGCATTTGTTTTTCCCGTCGTTGTTAAAGACCGTTACTTAACGTCGCCGCAATCCGGGCCGAGGTACTTGGAGGTGAAGTTCGTCTCAAACGTCCGAGTGTTCCCGTCGCTCGTGTTGGTGACGTGCGTGACGCCCTTAACCCCATCGCCCACAATGTCAACATTTACAGTTCCTTCCGTGGTGTCGCCCTTCTTCGACGCGCAGTGAAACTTTGCTTCAATATGGCTGGCTGTCTGCTTGACCACCGTGTGCGTGCAATCGCCGCTATCCTTGCGGTTGTCGCTGAAGGCTTCACCCTTTGCGATCTTGTCCTTCGTTACGCAGCTTTTCACCCTGATCGTGTTACCGTCCATACTGATGCCTCTTTGCTTCATAACTTGCTCAACCATGGCGCGCTGCTCGGGAGTCATTTTGGCAAGCGTGTCGGCTGACATCCCCTGCATGCCCGCACCGCTGGTCGTCACAGTCGTTTCCCAGAGGCCTTCTTTTGCATTAAATATGTTGCCGGCCATTGCGGTTACCGGAAAAAGAATAATCAATCCAAAAACAAGCTTCATGCGCATCTAGGGGCTCCTTAGGAAAAGAGTTTCTGCGGAAAACAGCATTACATAAGGTAAGTTGCGAGGGCAAATAAAATCCGTCGGCAGGGTAGTATGAAAAAACACCGCTGTCGACTCGCAAGCCCCCCATCGCATATTCTGGACGCTGTACAAATCTTCCGCGTTCCGATCAAATAAACGAACAGCGCGTTGAGACTTGACCAGAACTCAAATGAAAACCAAGACTTGCCTCGTCCTCTGCATTTTTTCTATCGCATTCTCTCTGCACGCTCGAAACACTAGGCAACCTGCTGACACCATTATCACCGGCACCGTCGTCTCGATGGACGCCGCGCGCTCCATCTACAACGACGGCGCGATCGCCATCCATGGCGACTCAATCTTAGCCGTCGGCCCACGCGCGGAAATTGAGGCGAACTATCAAGCGCCGGAGACCATCGACGCTCGCGGCAAACTCATTCTGCCCGGCTTTATCAACGGACACACCCACGTCCCCATGACCCTCTTCCGCGGCCTGCATGACGACGTCACCCTCAACGACTGGCTCTACAAATACATTTTTCCCGCCGAAGCGAAAAATGTGAATGAAGAATTCGTGCGATGGGGAACGCGACTCGCCGCCGCCGAGCAGATTCGCTCCGGTATCACCACGTTCGCCGACATGTATTACTTCGAAGACGCGGTTGCTGAAGAAACCAAAGCCGCCGGTATGAGAGGAGTGCTGGGTGAAACGTTCATCGACTTCCCAGCGCCCGACAATAAAACGAATGCCGCGATGCTCGCCTATACAGAAAAATATCTGCGAAAATGGCAGGGTGACCCGCTCATTCACGCCGCTGTCGCGCCCCACTCGATCTACACCTGCTCGCAAAAAACACTGCAAGACTCGGCTGCCCTCGCGCGCAAATATCACGCGCCCATCCTCATCCATGTCGCCGAAATGAAGAAAGAATTGGACGACAGCCTCAAGAACAACCACGCAACGCCCGTCCAATACCTCGAACGCATCGGCGTACTCGGTCCCGACGTGGTCGCCGCGCACTGTATCTACGTCGACGCCGACGACCGCAAGATTCTCGCCGAGCATCACGTTGGCTGCGTTCACAATCCATCCAGCAACATGATGCTGGCGAGCGGCGTGGCGCCCGTTCCCGAAGAGCGCGCCGCCGGAATCGCCGTAGGCCTCGGCACCGACGGACCCGCCGGCAGCAACAACGATCTCGATCTAATGGAGGAAATCGATCTAGCAGCGAAGCTAGCCAAAATCACAAAGATGACTCCCACGGCACTCAGCGCCAAAGCCGTAGTAGAGATGGCCACCATCGACGGAGCCCGCGCCCTGCACATGGAGAACGAAATCGGCTCGCTCGAAAAAGGCAAGAAAGCCGATCTCATAATAATCAGCCTCGACGAACCGAACGCCGTCCCGATGTATGACATTTATGCGCAACTCGCCTACGCGCTGAAAGCCAGCGACATCGAGACGGTGATGATCGGCGGCCGCCTGGTAATGAAAGACCACAAGGTCCTGACAGTAGACGAAGACGCCGCCATCGCCAAAGGTCGAGAATACGGCAAGAAAGTGGCCGCGTCCTTGGGCATGCAATAAGCGGCGGACGTGTAGCGCGGACACTCCTGTCCGCGTGCCGCCAGTACCGCCGCTGCCGCGGGGAGACGGAAATAAAGGCAATGTTGAAGCGCAACTTCATCTTCTGGGAAGTAGACGTCCAGCGCGACTTCATGCTTTCCGGCGGCAAGCTCTATGTCCCCGGAGCCGAAAAACTCCTCCCCAACATTCGTCGGCTAACCGATGTGGCTCGCCGGAACGAAGTGTTCCTTGTCTCGCACGGATGTTTCCACGCACCCGATGATCCGGAATTCGCGCAATTCCCCCCGCACTGCGTAAAAGGCACGACCGGCGCGGAGTTTGTCCCCGAAGCGCTGGCCGATAGATTCACCCAAATCGAGAATCGACCCGACGCCCCGCTGCCAGCCGATCTTTTCGCCTATCAGCAGATCATCCTGGAAAAACAGACGCTAGACATTTTCCAATCGCTGCATGCGAATGAACTCGTCGAGCGCTTAGGCACGCAACCAGAATTCGTAGTCTTCGGAGTAGTTACGGAATACTGCGTAGGTCTAGCAGTAAAAGGCCTGCTGAACCGCAAACGACGCGTAGCAGTAGTGCGAGACGCAATCGAAACGCTCTCACCAGAAGCAGGAAAAAAGTGCGAAGCGGAATTTCAGCGACTGGGGGCACGGGTGGTAACAACAACGGAGGCTCTAGCCAGCGTCAAGAGATGATTTTCTTTGTGTCCTCTACATCTCCGCTTCCGGGGTTTAAGACTTTGATTTCGTCGAGCCCGCAAAAAAGGTCAGCGCCTCACAGCAACATGCCCGCGATCGAGGCTGACATTAAATTCGCCATCGTCCCAGCCAGCATCGCGCGCAGTCCGAGCTTAGCCAACTGTCCTTTCTGATTCGGAGCAAGCGCGCCAATTCCCCCCATCTGAATTCCAATCGAACTGAAGTTGGCGAATCCGCACAGCGCAAATGTCGCAATCGTAACCGATCGAGGATCAAGCCCCGTCTTCTGCGCCCCCAGCATCGAATACGCCACCAGTTCATTCAGCACCATGCGTACGCCCAGCAAATTGCCGATCGCCGTGCAGTCATGCCGGGGAATTCCGATCACGAATGCAATCGGCGCAAACAGCGTGCCCAGCACGGATTCCAGGCTCGCTGGAAACCAATGCACATGCGTGTGACCCCAACCCATCAGTCCATCCAACAGCGCAATCAGAGCAAGAAAAGAAATCAGCATGGCGGCGATATTCAGCGCCATGCTCAACCCGTCCGTCGTCCCGCGCGCAATCGCCCCCAGCAGATTTTCTTTTTTCTCTTTGTCCAGTTCTTCTTCGCTCATCACCACGCGCCCCGCTGTTTTGGGAACCTCGGTTTCCGGAACCAGCATTTTGGCCATCAACAGCGTCCCCGGAGCTGTCATGATGACCGCGCTCAGCAGATGTTTCGGCTCGATCCCGAACGCGATATAAGCCGCCATGATTCCGCCCGACACATGCGCCATACCGCTCGTCATCACCGTCATCAACTCCGAGCGCGTCAAATCGGGCAAGAACGGGCGGATCGTCTGCGGAGCTTCCGTCTGTCCCATAAAAATGCTGGCCGCCACATTCAGCGACTCGGCACCGCTAACCCCCATCAACCGCGTCATCGCCCAAGCGGCGACCCGAATAATGACCTGCATCACGCCGAAGTAATAGAGCACCGCAAAGAGAGCGCAAATAAAAATAACCGTCGGCAAAACCTGGAACGCAAAGTAAAAAGGGAACGGGGGCGAGTGCCTTCCGAGATCGCCAAAAACAAATTGCGAGCCGGCATACGAAAAGTCGAGCAGCCACTTCACCCCATTCCCAGCCTTCTGAAACAAGTCACGTCCCAATGCAATCTTCAGAACGAAGACGGCAAACGCGAACTGCAAGCCCAATCCCCAAGCCACCGTCTTCAGCCGAATCGCTTTCCGGTTGGTGGAAAAGATGTAGGCGAGCCCCAGCATCGTAATCAGCCCAAGAATGCCCGTGAATCGTCCCATCAATGCTCTCCTCTATAAATCACCCGATGAATCAACGCGGGCCGATGCACCGGTGGCGCGGCCGAAATCGTATAACTCTCCGCAATCATCCTTCGAGCCCGCTCCGCCGCTGTCCGCGAATGACAACGAATCGTACAAAGCGCCTCGCCAGCCGACACCCGATTCCCAATCTTCTTGTGCACCACAATCCCAACCGCAGGATCGACGGCATCTTCTTTCTTCTCGCGCCCGCCGCCCAGAATCACGCACGCCGTCCCCACGTCCTCGCATGCGATTGACGTAACGAATCCTGCCGACGCGCTCAGTGCTTCGACCTGGCACTCCGCCGACGGCAACTTTTTTGGGTCGTCAATCACGCTGATATCGCCGCCCTGCAATTCAATCATCTGGCGGAATCGCTCAAAAGCCTTGCCGGAGGCGAGGATCTCCGACGCCAGCACTTTCCCCTCCGCGACTGTCTTCGTCGTCCCGCCGAGATGAAACATCCACGCCGCCAAGTGCAGACAAAGCTCCCGCAAATCTTCCGGCCCGCCGCCATGCAGCACCTCGATGCACTCGGCGACTTCCATCGCATTCCCGACCACCCGCCCCAGCGGCTGATCCATATTCGTGATGAGAGCGGCCATCTTCTTGCCCATGCGTTCGCCGGTTTCCACCATCAATTCCGCAAGGTGAACCGCATCTTCCTCCTTTTTCATGAACGCGCCCGATCCGGTCTTTACGTCCAGCACCAGCGCGTCGGTTCCCTCCGCCAGTTTCTTGCTCATGATCGAAGCGCAAATCAGGTTCGGACTCTCCACCGTGCCAGTCACATCGCGCAGCGCATAAAGTTTGCGATCTGCCGGAGCGATCTTATCCGTCTGTCCAATCATCGCCGTTCCACACGCCTTCAGCACGCGATGAAACTCCGCTACCGACAAGCCCACGCGAAATCCGGGAATTGATTCAAGCTTATCAAGTGTGCCTCCCGTGTGCCCAAGCCCACGGCCGCTGATCATAGGCACATAAAGGCCACCCGCGGCCACCAGAGGGGCAAGAACCAGGGAAGTCTTATCGCCGACTCCGCCTGTCGAATGCTTATCGACCTTTTTCGCGGGAAGAAAGCTGAGGTCTAGCACTTCGCCCGAATGGAGCATTGCATTCGTGAGAGCCGCGAGTTCTTCTCCCGTCATGCCGCGAAGCAAGACCGCCATCAGCCACGCCGCGATCTGATAATCGGGAACGTTCCCCGCAGTGTAGGCATCTACGATGTACCCGATCTCTGCCGCCGAAAGAGCGCCACCGTCACGCTTCCTGCGGATGAGGTCAATTACACGGAATGGCGGAAGAGCAACGCCTGTCTGGCTCACCTGAGTCGAAAGCCCTCCGGCAGAAGTTCCGTAATCGAGCTTTCCACATCGCCGTCTTTGCCCTGATAAAACACGACCGCCTCCGGTCCAAACTCATAGATCACCTGTCGGCAAGCACCACAGGGAGAGCACGGCACGCCCTGGGCATTGGTCACTGCAACCGCCACGATCTCAAGCTCGGGTCCCTTCGCAGCCACCGCCGAAAAGATTGCCGTGCGCTCCGCGCAATTCGTCATTCCATACGAAGAATTCTCGACATTGCAGCCCGCAAAGATATCTCCTTTGGAAGTAAGAATCGCCGCGCCCACTTTGAAGTGGGAAAACGGAGCATATGCATTGTTCATGGCGTTCCGCGCCGCCCGCACAAGTCGGGCGTGCACCCCGGCAGGCAGTTTCGTCTTAGCCATAGTCAATTGCTTGAAGAGAGGATTCGGTGGGAATTGTAAACCGCTAATGCCCTGGCCGACAGGAGAATTTCCCAGGGGTCAATTTCTGCAATCCGGAACTCTGAAATCTGCAATGGGCCGCTACTTTACCCGACCAGACAAGAGATCGACTACCATCCGATCGAACTTTTCCAGATTCAAGTCCATCTGCACATGAACCACCTGCTCCCCGAGCCCCGGAGCATTTGTCGGCAGCCACACCAAAGTATTCCCATAACCCGCTCCGTGCGAAATGTCGATATCCATCGCCAGCATTTCCTCCTTTGTAATGATGCTTGGATCGATCCATGAAGCCGCCGCCAGTTCGTCCCACAAAAATTCTTCATCGGCCCATTTTCCGATGTACTGCGCCGACGGTGTCCCGGCCTTTGCGATCTCGTCAATCATCGCGCGTGTCATATGCGTCTTCACCGAAATGTCGACGATTGTAACCGTAATCTTCTTCCAGGGCGCGCGCAGAACAATGTGCACCGCTTCGGGATCCCACCAGAAATTAAACTCACGACGGTTTGCCTGCACCCATTCAATTGGCGCCGCCGGCTCAATGCTCCCGCCCATTACCACGAGTTCCTGCGCGAGTTCCGCAAAGTGGGAATCGAGACTGACCGCCTGCGCCAGATTCGTCAGCGGGCCGCCCGCGTAGATCGTCACCTCGTGCGGATACAGATGCACCATCCGGATCATGAAGTGCGCCGCGTCTTCCGTCTCTGGCTTCAGCGCGGGATTCCCCTCCGGCAGTGGGTTCGGCACCTCAAACGGTCCGTGATACACGCCCGAATTCCATGCCCCCGAATTGTTTGTGCCGTTTACACCATGTATTTTGCTCTCGTTCCACGCCCCCTGATAATTCACCACGCCGTAAAGTTTCTGCCAGCGCGCGATCTCCTCTTTGCTATTGATGAGCGGAAAGACAGCGCCCGGATAGACTTTAATCTCGCTGTGCCCAGTCAATTCCAGCATCCGCAGCGTATGCGCAACTTCTTCGTCGCGCCACTGATCGCCGCTTACCATAGTGATTCCCAGGGTCTCGATCCCAGGCGATTGAAGAACCATCAGCATGGACTGTTGATCGGTGGTTGCCGGCCCGCGCCCGTCTTGGTCGAGAATGACCTTCCTGCGAGCCTGCGAGAAAGCGCACCCAGAAAACAAGACAACCGCAAATAAAAAGAGAGTCGTACGTTTCACTGTGAGGGCTCCTGATCGGAGATGATTATATCGACTGGCGCTGTCACACAGTTGACGCGCAGGAAAGCGACTGTTACTTTCACCGAACGCACGCAGAATCGGAGAACCAATCTGAACCGGAGCGACAAAACAGACCGGCGCCTATTGCCGGCCGATCCATGCCGACGCGACTTTCTAGTTCAGGCAAGCAAGACTTTCTCAGGAGCGGTGATCGCCCCACACCTTCGAGGTTATCCATTCTTCGATCCGCCGGAAACGCCTACCAAGAGCGCCCTGCACCTCCATCCGCACTATCGCATGGCCACGCCGCTCGACCCGCTGGTCCTCTTCACCGGCCCGGGTCAGGACGAATTCATCAACGAAAAATATGCGACACAAATTGCTGTGATCCTCTCCGATTGGAGCGCGAGCCTGCTTCGCGCCTCCCACGATACCAGCGCGATTGAGAAGTCTCTTCTTCCTAACCTCGTTGGTACACCTTTCACGCCGAAGTCGTCGCAGATCCTGCGGACAGGAGCGATTGAAACTCACCGCAACTCCTTCGACCGCACCATACACTTCTCGCGCGATAAATTCGTCGCTGACCTTCGCTCCCGTCTTGGAGAGTTTTCATCTATATTCGTTGCCGAGTTCCAAATAACCGCAATCAATTCGTCCGGCCAGTTTCCAGAGCCGTCGCCACCATCGACTTCGGAGCTATACACTACTAACTCGAAACTCGTCACTAGTATCCGTTACGAGCTCGTCGGCACGAGCCAGGACTGTTATCGCAAACAACGAATCGGAGAATGGCTGATTCTTTGGGAGATGCCGATTCAAGCCGAATTTCGGGCCCTACTCTGGCAACCAATCGAGGAAACTGAAAGCCGTTCCACCCGCCGCGTCTATGCCGATATTGCGTCTGCCGCATTTTCCAGCAACGCCTCATATAGCGCCCAACTCCAGCACGGCACCGACTACTGGCGCACCATCCTCGACGCAGCCTGCGGCATCGACATCTACGGCCACAACGGCATTTCCGTTGGCGATATCGACAACGATGGTTTCGATGACCTCTACATCTGCCAGCCCGGAGGCCTTCCCAACCGCCTCTATCGCAATCGCGGCGATGGCACCTTCGAAGACATCACGCAAGCCTCCGGCGTCGGCGTCATCGAAAACACGTCCTGCGCTCTCTTCGTCGACGTGAACAACGACGGCTGCCAGGATCTGATCGTAGTTCGTAACACCGGGCCGCTCCTCTTCATCAACGATGGCAATGGGAGATTTCACCAGCAGCCCGATGCCTTCCAGTTCGCAACTCCGCCGCAAGGAACTTTCACCGGCGCCGCCGTTGCCGACTACGATCGCGACGGCTGGCTCGACATATATTTTTGTCTCTACATCTATTATCAGGGCACAAGCCAATACAAATATCCAAGCCCTTACTACGACGCCAATAACGGCCCACCGAATTTTCTGATGCGCAACAACCGCAACGGCACCTTCCGCGACGTTACTGCCGAAGCGCGTCTGAACCAAAACAACACCCGCTACAGCTTTTGCTGCGCTTGGAACGACATCAATGGCGACGGCTGGCCCGACCTCTACGTAGTCAATGATTTCGGCCGAAACAATCTCTACCGCAACAACGGCAACGGAACCTTCACAGACGTAGCCGCCGAAGCCGGTGTGGAAGATATTGGCGCCGGCATGAGCGTCTGCTGGTTTGACGATGAAATGGTCGGCGAAAAAAAGAAGGATGTCGAGGACTTATACATCGCCAACATGTGGACCGCCGCTGGCGAACGCATCACTATGCAATCCCAATTCAAGCCAAATTCGACCGCCGAGGTCCGAGCGCAGTATCACAAGCATGTTATGGGCAACTCGCTTTTCTCAACGTCCTCTGCAGTCTCCGCGAACCCCGCGGCTAAAGATTTTGACTCAAACGCGTCGATCTCATCGCTCCACGCGGCGACCACCAGGTTCGCGGATGTCACGGATCTATCCCAAACCCGCGTCGGCCGCTGGGCCTGGTCGAGCGATGCCTTCGACTTCGACCACGACACGCACCCAGACCTCTACATCACCAACGGTATGGTGAGCGCCCCCAACCGAGACGACCTCAACAGCTTCTTCTGGCGCCAGGTAGTCGCCAAATCTCCCGATGACGCAAAGCCGTCCCACGACTACGAGCAAGGCTGGAGCGCTATAAACGAATTGATCCGCGCCGATCGCACCTGGAGCGGCTTCGAACGCAATATCTTCTACGCCAACAACGGAGACGGCACGTTCTCGGATATCTCCGGAGTCGCAGGTCTCGACTTTCCCGAGGACGGTCGCGCGTTCGCCATCGCCGACTTCGATCGGGATGGACGCCAGGAAATTTTCCTGAAGAATCGAAATGCTCCACAACTGCGCATTCTGAAAAACGTTCTGCCAAACCTGCCTCCGTCCATAGCTTTTCGCCTGCAAGGCACGAAGAGCAATCGCGATGCGATCGGCGCAGTAATAAAAATCGAAACCGAAAAAGGAAGTCAGATACGCTCCGTCCAGGCAGGCTCCGGTTTTCTGTCGCAACACAGTAAAGACGTCTTCTTCGGACTCGGAGGAGCCACGGGGCCAGTCGCTGCAACAATCCGCTGGCCCAGCGGCGATGTAGAGAAATTGGACAAACTGCCGATCAACCATTGCATCTCGATACAAGAAGGCGCCGCAGCCCGTGTGCGGGTAGAGCCATTTCGAACGCCAGCGAACCGAGATGAGCCGACCTCGCAAGAGGCTGTGGGCGTCAAGCCGCAACCGCCTGAGACTCTTCCCGAGATCGCCGAAACGTGGCTCTTGGCGCCAATCGCCGCACCCCAGTTTTCACTTGAAGACTCCAACGGCCATCAGCAATCCTTATCCTCCTTGCGAGGACAACCGATCTTGCTGGCTTTCGGCGCTGTCGGCGATGAGCGCTGCTCGCGATTCTGGATCGTTCTAAACCAGCATTACGCGGCGTGGAGTGGGCGCGGATTTCAACTCCTCGCCATCAATGTTGAAAGCGACCAGAGCCTTCGGGTCTTCCTTCACGACCACAAACTTTCCTATTCAGTCCTCCAGGGTTCAGACGCAGTGGCTGCAGTCTACAACATCATCTATCGCTATCTCTTCGACCGCCATCGCGATCTGACTCTTCCGACGTGCTTCTTAATCGACGCCAAAGGCGACATCGTCAAGATCTATCAAGGTCCCGCCGATCCCACGCACATCGAGCAAGATTTTCGCAATATCCCGCAGAAACCGGCCGATCGCCTCGCCCGCGCTCTACCATTTCCCGGAGTCACGGAAGTAGTCGAGTTCGGACGCAACTATCTTTCCTACGGCTCCGTTTTCTTTCAGCGAGGATATTTCGATCAAGCTGAAGCCGCATTCCAGGCCGCTCTCCGCGATGATCCCGAAAGCGCCGAGGCCGTGTACGGTATAGGCAGCGTCTATCTCAACCAGGGAAAAAACTCCGAAGCGCAGAAGTACTTCGAGCGCGCTCTAAAAATGCGCGCGACCTATCCCGATACGCTAGCCAATTCCTGGAACAATCTAGGGCTGATCGCAGGACGCGAAGGCCACCTCGACGACGCCGTCGCCTACTTTCATGAAGCGCTCCGCCTAAGCCCCAACCATCAGATCGCGCTTAACAATCTGGGCAGCGCTTACCGCCAGCAAAAGCAATGGGACGAGGCAAAGAAAATATATGCGCGAGCCCTGGCCCTCAACCCAAACGATGCCGACGCGAACTACGGATTGGGAATGGTCTATGCGCAACAGGATGACACAGCCCGTGCCTTTGAACGCCTACAGGAGGCTCTGAAAGCCCGGCCCGATTATCCCGAAGCATTGAACAACCTCGGAATTCTCTACCTGCGCACCAAGCGGCGAGACCAAGCGGTCGCCAGCTTCGAACGGGCAATCCAGGCAGCCCCCGACTTCGACCAACCCTATCTGAACCTGGCGCGGGTTTACCTGATCGAAGAGAACAAAGAAGCCGCCCGCGCCGTCCTCCAAAGACTTCTAACTCGAAATCCGAACCATCCCGCAGCGCTCCAGATGCTTTCGGAAATCGGCCGGTACGATTGATAGGGTCAAAGTTCTGACCTAATGCGGTTGTCTGCGGCTACGGCTTTGGTGTCTCGGCCGTCAGCAAATCCACAAACATCTTATAGAATCTTTCGGTGTCCAGGTCCACCTGTATCTCGATTTTCCGAATATCCCGCTTGGGCTTGTCAGCCTCACTCCAGGTTAGCGTGTCGCCGTAACCGGCGCCGCGGTCTAGATTCACATCCACATATTTCGTCTCCGTCTTTGTTATCAGGGAGGGGTCGAGCCATGTGGCCGATGTTAGTTCGTCCCAAAGGTAGTTATAAGGTCCGCGCAGGTGCGCGTAGGTTCCGACATAGTGCGCGACCGGCGTGTTACCGGCCTTGACTTTATTGATCAGATCTGTCGTAAGACGGGTCTTGAGGGAGATGTCGACCGTGGTACAGACTACTCTTTTCCAGGGAGCGCGCAGGACGATGCGGGCGGCCTCGGGATCGAACCACAGATTGAATTCGTGCCGTGGGTCGTCTACAAATTCGGGATCGTCGGTGCGCGGGTTCAGGCTGCCGCCCATGAAGACCAGTTCCTTGCTCAGGCTGGCGAATTCCGGGTCAATGGCGATCGCGAGCGCCAGGTTCGTCATGGGGCCGGCTTCTTCGATCGTTACCTCGTGCGGATACTTGTGGACCATCCGAATCAGGAAGTGTGCGGCGTCTTCGTTAGCGGGCTTGGTGGCCGGCATGCCTTCCGGCATGGGGCCGAGCTCGCGGGGCGCGTGGTAGAGGCTGGGCGTCCAGGCGCCCAGCCACACGATTGAGCCATAGCGCTGCTCGTCTCCGAGCGTTTCTTCGCGTGTCCTCACCAGTGGCATCTCCGCTCCGGGGACAACGGGAATGTCGGTGCGGCCAATAAGTTCGAGCGTGCGGAGGGTATGTGCGACTTCTTCGGTGAGCCAGGCGTCGCCGGTAACAACGGTTATGCCGAGCACTTCTGTCTGCGGAGACTGGATCAGAAGCAGGATGGCTTGCTGATCGCTGCCAGCGGGGCCGGCGGCGTCCTGATCAATGATGATTTTGCGCCGGGCAGCGGCGTGGGAGAACGCGGCAGACCAGAGTATGAATGCGCAAATGAATGTTCGGTTGAATCGTATTTTCATTCGACAGCCGCCCTCCGGGACTTGCCATTCTAAAGCTTACTGCGAGGTGTGTCGATTGCGGGGCGGAGCTGGGGCGAATAGAATTGTATCGATCACGGTGCTTGACTTCGTTTGGCATCCGCTGTTTTTCGCAGGAGTCTTCGGTTGACCTTGAGTTGCTTCCATCGATTTCAATTCACTCCTTCCATTTGTTTTATTCTTCTTATGATCGCGTTTGTCGCCAGCTCGCTCACCGGGCAGGAGAAAGCGCAATCCTCATCGCAGCCCCGAACCGCCACCGTGCAGGGACACGTCCGGGATTCCGACGGCAAGCCGATGGCGAATGCGGCCGTCACTTTGCAGTCTACCAACGGCGTGACGACCGAGAACTGGAACACGCGGACCGATTCCGCCGGGGCCTTCCATTTTGTAGGGCCCTGGACCGGCGACTATACGCTGCGCACTGGCGAGAGCGGAAGCAGTCTCACCGTTGTCAAATCGGTGGCATTGGCGGCGGGCGAGACCACGAAAGTCGATCTGGTCGTAAGTAGCGCGAGTTCTTCTTCACTATCGCAAGACGATTTGTCGCCGGCCGCGAAGTTGCCGCCACTTTTCGACGATCCAAAATTCACCGTTGCCGGCATGGCATCGGCCTCTAATTCCGGAGGGCATGGGTCTGACGCTGTGCTGCGCAACAGTGAAGCTCTTGTGCGAGACACGGTTTCTTTAGAGCCAGCGGGGAAGCCGGCGGCGCCGGCGGCCCACAATTCTGCTGAAGACGGCGTTCTGTTGCAGGAGGGCGCGGAGATTCAGGCCGAGATTCTGCGACAGGAAAACGCGGGGGATGCGAACTGGGCGGATGAGAAAGGCCAGGGAGACCTCAAGCTCGACGCGCCAACTCGAGAGAAGCGATCGGAGCTTTATCACCGGCTGGCACAGATCGACGAGAAACTTGGCAATCCGCTCGAGGCGGTGCACGAATATCAGCGGGCGGCCGATCTTGCTCCGAGCGAAACGAATGTATTTGATTGGGCGACGGAGTTGCTAACCCATCGGGCGCTCGAGCCGGCGACCGAAGTGTTTGCCAAGGGAAACACACTGTATCCGCAGTCGGTGCGCATGCTGATTGGGCTGGGTGTGGCCTGGTATGCGCGTGGATCGTATGATCGCGCGGCGCAGTACTTGGTGAGAGCGTCCGATCTCGCCCCTAGTAATCCGGCTCCTTATTTGTTCATGGGCAGGATGCAGACCGCGGAGGCCGTGCCGTCCGCAGAGGTGCTAGAGCGGTTGGCGCGGTTTGCGCAGAATGCGCCCGACAATGCGCTGGCTAATTACTATTATGCGGTTGGATTGTGGAACTCGAAGCAATCCACGGGTTCGATTAATGAAGCCAGCGCTACGAAGATCGAAGAGCTGCTCCAGACGGCGATTCGGCTCGATCCGAAGTTGGCAGCCGCTCAATTGCAGGTTGGTATTTTATACGGGCAGCGCGGGGACAATGCTCGCGCTATCGCGGCGTATCAGAAGGCGATTGAGGTTAGCCCAGAGATGGACGAGGTCCATTACCGGCTCGGGATGGCTTATAAGCGCGCCGGCGACGAGGCGGGGGCGCAGCGAGAACTACAGCTACACGAGAAGCTGGCGAAACAAGCTGCGGAGCAGGCTGAGCAGGAGCGGGGTGAGATTCAGGAATTTGTGGTTCGATTGCGCGATAAATGAGCTTTTAAGCGGAACATATGACATCGCATTTTGCAAGGCACGGGCGGGGTGTCCGTGCCTCCATTGTTTGACCTCAGAACTTCAATTTCACCGCGAACTGAATTAGGCGCGGGTTGTTCACGGTGTTGTTGATTACGCCGAAGCTTGACTGCGTATTGATATCCATTTCGCCTGTTCCTCCCGCGCCTTGCAGGAAATATTGCGGGTGGTTGAACAGGTTGAAGAATTCGGCGCGGAATTGGAGACCCATGCCTTCGCGGAAGGTCAACGGAAGATCCTTGATCAGAGAGAAATCGGTATTCACGAAGTGCGGGCCGTAAACCGGGGCTCGGACGCCGGTGCCTAGTTGGCCGGAAGGCGCGAATGCGAACGCACATCCGTTAAACCATGCTGGAATGGTATGAATCTGGTGCGGAGCAAGTCCTGGCATATTTGTGACCGGGTCAATTTGATCGGTGAAGACCTGACATCTGCTGTTGGGGTTGGCAGGCACTATTCCGGCTTTTTCGGGATCGCTGACTTGATTGGGACGCTGAAAGGTATTGCCGTTATATGAGAAGTAAGTTCCCGATTCGTCGGCACTATCGACCACATAAAGCGGAAAGCCGGTGGTGGCCCTCTCAATGAGGTTCACCGACCAGTGCCCTAAAGCTGCGTCGACGGGAGTGCTCCAGCCACTGCCCCAGTACTTGCCCTTGCCGAAGGGAAGGTCATACAGGACACTGGCGCTGAAAACCTGATTGAGGTTGAGTTCCGAGAGACCCCAATCGAGCTTCTGCGTTCCGGGCAGGGGATAGTACAAAGCGCCGGGGTTGGTGCCGAGGCCATCAGGCATGCCGTTGTCGAAATTGCGGGAGTAGGTATAGGCGAGCAGGGCATAAAGGCCGTGGCGGGCGCTCTTGGTTTCGGCTTTCACCTGCAAGGAATCGTAGCGCGCCTGGCCTATGCTGTTGTTGGTGTCGACGCTCTGGTACGGTTCTGCATATGGGAAGTATCCAAAGCCGCAGCCGAGGGTGTAGGTCCCGGTGCCGCAGGCGGCGGGGTCGTTGAGATTCTCGTTCAACTGGCTGGTGAGAATGTGGGCGCTGCGCGTGCCGGCGTAACCGGCCGTCAGGACGACATTGCCGGGGAGTTGATGCTCGACGTTGAAGTTGAACTGCTGAACGATGCCCTGTTTGAAGTTGCGATTCTGGGATTGGATGGTTCCGGTGTACGAACTCGGATTGACCGGTGCGTTGTATATGTAGCCGCCCGGGACGGCGATTTCAGACGGACCCGGAGACGTGAGAAGAAAGCCTCCGGATAGAGAACCCGCAGCGACGCCATACGCGAGACAGAAGGCGCAAGGATCGACTTCGGCATAATACGGTGGGTTCTGCCATAACCCCTGCCCGCCTTGATCCCAGGAAGAATCGTGGGTGATGCCATAGGCGGCGCGAATCACGGTGCGGTCGCCGCCGAAGGCCTTCCATGCAAATCCAATGCGAGGTTCGAGAGCAGTCTTGTCGAACTGAATCCCGGCGCGCCCATCGGTCGCGACGCAGTTGGTACAATCCGTTACCCCCGGGCTCCCCGACGGAACGTACCACGTGAGATTGGTGACATCATAATTGGCCATGCGATTCCTGACTTCCGTTTCGGGCGTAACAAGAGCCCAGCCAAGTCCGATGTTTACGGTGAGATTGGGAGTTACACGCCAGTTATCCTGAACGAACGGGCGGTACAGCTTATAGCGGCGGCCGGTGGTGGCGCCGAGGAAGGTCTGATCGTGGGCGGCAAAGACTCCCAAACCGCCGAGCAGGAGGCCGGCGATGTCGTCTCCGGTACCGCTACCATTTTGCACCACGAAGCCATCCTGAAATGCATTGTTACGGACGTTCATCTGGTTCGCGCGAAAGGTCATGCCGACGGCGATGTCATGCTTGCCTCGGATGAGGTGGAGGGTATCGGAGAGAGAGTAGACATTGGTGCCACCTTGATAAGGAGCGTATCCGCGATCGCCGATCGAGAAATAGGCATTCATCAGGAAGGATGTCAGGCCGCAGCTTTCGCAGTCTTTGGTTGATTGGTTGAGACTGGCGGGATAGCCGGTGATGGTATCGCAGGCGGCGCCTAGGTCCGCTCCAGGAATGCCGATGAGTGCTGCCTCACAGGAGCCGGTGCCGAAGGAATTGATGTGGTTGAAGATGCGATTGTAACCGAAGCTCACCTGATTAATGGTGTTGGGAGAAAAGACATGAGTTTCGGAGATCATAGCGTTGCGGCCATGATTTTCGATGTGCTGGTTGCTGCCGAAGGCGTTTTGTTCGGACCACGTAGGCGACCCGCCGGGAACGAAATTGGTGGCTTGGTCATAGCTGAAACGGCCGAAGGCGGAATCGTTGCCGGAAAAGTTGTGATCAATCCTGATATCGCCTGTGCCCTCATTGAGCTTGCGGATGGGTTGGTTGGCGTAGTTAAAGCCCGTGGCACCGGTTACATTTGGCGCTGGATAGAGCGCCGCTACCGCCGCTCCGGCCGAGTTGATTAGCATGCCCGGAATGATATTGCAGAATTGCGTAACCCCGCCGACATAGGGCTGGCTTCCATCCGGACCGGGTGTTTCAGGAAGGCCGTTCGAGATATTGCACTCGAACGGGACCGGCGTAGGCACGGTATTGCCAGGAAGAATCTGTTCTGGCGTGTATGGATTTATAAGTTGAGTGCTAAAAGGGTTCGAGCTCTCGTCGTAATTCCCATTAGCGTCCGGGGTGACCATGGCCGTAGTCGGAACGTAACCGGTGAAGGGGACGCCTTTGCGCTGGACCTTGGCTTGATAGTCGAGGAAGAAGAACGTCTTGTCCTTTTGAATCGGTCCGCCGAGCGAGCCGCCGTACTGATTGAGATTGAACTTTGCCGCAGTGTTGACGAACGGAGATTTGGCGTCGAGATTGGTGTTGCGGAAGAATTCAAACAACGTGCCATGCCAGGCATTGCTGCCCGACTTTGTGGTGACAAGGACGGTAGGACCCGCGCGCTCACCATATTCCGCAGAGTAGTTATAGGAAAGGACTTTGAACTCCTCAATGGAGTCGACCTCAGAAAAAATCGCGATGCCGCCTTCGTCGAGTTGATTGTTGTCGTTTCCGTCTAGGAGCCAGTCGGTGCTTTGCTCGCGCGAGCCCCCAACGGAGAGGGAGAAAGCGCCTCGGGTAGCGGCCTCGCTGGAGGCGGCATTGGTGAAGAAGCTGACCGGGCTGGTCGATTGGATGGTGCCGGGAGTAAGGGTGGCGAGCTGAACGAAGTTGCGTCCGTTCAGAGGGAGGTCTGCGACCTCCTCGGCGGTGATCACCTGGCCGAGAGAGGGATTAGTCGTTTCGACCGCGACCTCGGTGGCGTTGACTTCGACGGACTGGCTGACAGTGGCTGGATTAAGAGTGAAGTCAATTTCACGCTGCTCGTCAATCTGCAAGCGTATGTCTTTTTGTTCGGTCGTCTGGAAGCCTGGCGCCTCGATATGAATGGTGTAGACGGAGACGGGGAGCAGAGGAACGAGATAGTGGCCGGAGTCGTCGGTCTTGGTGTCGCGCTCGAGGCCGGTGGCCTGCGACGTGATTTTCACGGTTGCGCCCGTGATGACGCCGCCCGTCTTGTCAGCCACGGTGCCGGACAGACTTCCATTGGCTTGGCCATAAACAAGCGGGGACAGCCCGAAACAGAGAAGCGCGAACGCTACGAGCAGCACTTTTCTTGTCGACATTTCTTTCCTCAAACCACCCACATCCGGGGTGGAATTGAACTCTCCGGCTCGGATTCCTGCTCGCTACATCAAAAGTAGCGAGTTACTCACGAGTGCAAGAGTCCATCTTTTTTATCCGGCCATATAAATGTATTGGCCGCGCAAAGTCAAGAGTTTTGTGGAGGTTGGAGATGATGGCGGGTTGTAGGGATTCACTTTTCCATATTGCGCCTTCGCGGATTATTACGATTTGATTCGCGGGAACGTTTTCTAACTGTTGCGTCTACCCGCTCGGCCAGCGGATCTCGATCAAGCTGGCTTTCGCAGATTGGCCCAGACCGAAATGCAGGCGAAAGTCGCTTTGCGAAATGTAGCTACCTCCGCTGCGAACTTCCTGGGTTTGCTCAAAGTCAGCGGTGGGGGCGGTGAAGCAGTAATAAGCACCGGTTTTGGCGACTCCGGATTTCTCGCTGACGTCGGTGAAGGTACCGTCGCCGTTATTGTGGTAAAGCTCGCTGTGTGTGCCTTTGAGTCCGCGAGGACCGCACATGACCGCGAGGCCTTTCCAACTGCACGTCGACGCGCTACCCGGTTCAGGCGCGTGCGCGGGATCGAAGTCAACGTAGTGGGCGATGAACAGATCGAGGCGGCCGTCGCGATCGTAATCGACGAAGGAGCAACCGGTCGACCAGCGAACGTCTTCATGCCAGAGTCCGGCTTTGCGGGTGACATCGGTGAAGGTGCCGTCGCCATTGTTGTGGAGGAGAATATCGTGTCCCCAAAAGGTGACGAAGAGATCGACGAAGCCGTCGTTGTCGTAATCGCCGACGCAGATTCCCTGGCCACAACCGGTTAAGGCGACGCCGGCTTTGTGCGTCACATCCGAAAATGTCCCGTCGTGATTATTGCGGTAGAGATGGCTGGTCGGCTCTTGGCCTTTGGGGAAGCCCTCGAGCCGGCTGCCGTTGACCAGGAAAATGTCAGGCCAGCCGTCGTTGTCGTAGTCGAAAGTGGCGACTCCGCTCCCGGTGGTCTCGATGACGTAACGCTTGGTTTTGTCGCCTCCGTCTTCGGTGCGGGCCGTGAGGCCGGCTTGGGGGGCGATGTCGATGAAGTTCACCTTCAAGCGGGATGGGACGTGGGGCTTCGAATCTAGTCTTTGTGCGACGACGGCGATTTGTAATGACAAGCCAGCCAAGATCGTGGACACGAATAGACGACCAAGCATAACGAGACTTTCAGCGAATCTTACAATTGTAAGTTGAAGGTGGCGGAGGTATGGAAGTTTCCGCTTCAGCCGTTCGCCTTCGCCACCAGCAGGATGCCCACACAGTAAAAGACGAACATCAGGAAGAGATAAACCTTCGCCTTCCCCGGCGCGCCCGCAAACTCCTTCCAAGCGAAGACTCCCCAAAGCGCGGCGACCATTGGAGCCGATTGGCCGATGGCGTAGGAGATCGCAACTCCCGTGAAGCTCGCGGCGACCAGGTTGAAGACCATGCCCGTGCCCCAGATGAATCCGCCGAGAAGGCCGAGAGCATGGGCCGAGGCCGGAGCGCGGAAGAATCCGCCAAAGCCGACAGGTTCGCCGACCAGAGGATGTTTCATGAAATAAATATTCCAGATGAAGCAGGAAAGCAATGCGCCGAGCGTTAGGAATACGGCTGCGGCGTAGGGACCGAGCGTTCCCACCATGGTGCCGTTCACTTCATGCGGCATGGTGCGTGTCATGAACGGGGCCCACAGTCCCATGAGCACGCCAGAGACGACGCAGACGACGATGCTTTTTCTCGAGACTGCCCGCCCTGTGCTGGCAAGACTTCCGTAGGCCTTGCCATCGAGCACGACGGCGATCAGCGCGCAGACCACACCTCCGGCGAGCAGCGCGGCATTGCCTTTCGGTTGCTGAACGTAGCTCGAGATGACGCCGACGACCAGCGCGATCCCGATGGACACTGGAAACGCAATGGCGAGGCCGGCCATATCGATGGCCGCTACCAACAGCAGATTTGCAAGATTGAAAATCGCACCGCCCAGCATGGCGAACAGCGCGTCCCTAATCGCCGCAGCGTGAATATTTTCTCGAATCCCCATCCCGTGAATGCCCGTGCTTCCCATAGTGTGGCCGAGGATGAGCGAGATGAGAAAGATTCCGATAGCGTAGTCCCAGTAGAAAAGTTCGAAGCGGTAATTCTTGACACCCTTGTAAGTATTAGCCCAGGAGCCCCAGCAGATGGCGCTCGTGATCATCATGAAGAGTGCAACGCCCAGCGAGTCGGGAGTGAACATGGGGGCTCCTCAAAAAGCAGTCAGGAAATTGTTCTGGGGAAGTCTACTTGCGAATTGGAGCGCAGACAAATGTTTCCAACCCGCGGGGAATGTCATCCATATTGGTGATCTGCCGTTTTGTGCGGGGGTGCCGTACAATTGCGGCTGCGCGGGCAGGCGTTCGCGCCACACCGATGAACGACAAAAAATTAGCACCGGGCCTTCGCCAGGAGACTCTTCAAGAGGATTCGCGAGACGGAGCGCTTGCCGTTCTGAATGGCCGGCCGTTGCTGCCGAATCGTGGCATTCCTTTGAATCTTGATTGGGTGCGCGATGTGCGCGTCAACACGAGCGCAGTGGAGCGGCGCGCGCAATCGATGGTCGCGCGGCGCACGGTGAAAAAAGAGTGGCAAGCGGCGTGGCTGTTGCGCGCGATCACGTGCATGGATTTGACGACGCTCTCAGGCGACGACACCGATGAGCGTGTGCGGCGCTTATGCGCGAAGGGACGGCATCCTCTACAGCAAGAAATCGTAGAGAAGCTCAAGGTCGAAGAGCTGGAGATTAAAGTCGCCGCCATTTGCGTGTATCACACGTTTGTCGAAACGGCCCTCGCGGCGCTTGAAGGCAGCGGAATTCATGTCGCGGCGGTGTCGACCGGATTTCCGGCGGGCTTGTCGCCGCTAGCCGAGCGCGTGGCGGAGATTCGACGGTCGGTAGAGGCGGGTGCGCATGAGATTGATGTCGTTATCACGCGCGCGCATGTTTTTGGCGGGCGCTGGCAGGCGCTCTACGACGAAATTGCAGCGTTCAAACAAGCTTGTGGGCCGAGACACATGAAGGTAATTCTCGGGACAGGCGATTTGCTGACGCTGCGCAACGTGGCGCGGGCAAGTCTGGTAGCGATGATGGCGGGAGCGGATTTCATCAAGACTTCGACGGGGAAAGAGCCAACGAATGCGACGCTGCCAGTGGGCCTCGTCATGACACGCGCAATCCGAGAGTATGCGCAAGAGACCGGAATGGCGGTGGGATTCAAGCCGGCGGGCGGCATTCGGACGGCGAAGCAGTCGCTGGATTGGCTCGCCATGATTAAGGAAGAGCTCGGCGAGTCGTGGATGCGGGCGGAGATGTTTCGGTTTGGAGCGAGCGGGCTGCTGGGCGATATTGAGAGGCAGTTGGAGCACTTCGCTACCGGGCGGTATTCGGCGGAGTATCGGCATCCACTGGCATAGTTGAAGGTTTTGGAGAGCCGAGGCGTGCCTTGTCTCAGGCACGAATCACAGGAATCAAATGAGTATTGCTGAAAAATTCGTGAGCATGGAATACGGGCCAGCGCCAGAAGATTCGAGGGAAGTCTTGTCCTGGCTTGATCGTCACGGGCGCCACTTTGCTCATTTCATCAACGGCGCGTGGTCGGCGCCGGCGGCGGGGAAATATTTTGAAACGGTCGATCCCTCGAACGGTGAGACGCTGGCGGCGGTTGCGCAGGGTTCGGCGGGCGATATCGACGCCGCGGTAAAAGCGGCGCGGGCGGCGGCTTCTCCGTGGCAGGCTCTTACTCCACATTCGCGGGCGCGTTATTTGTATGCGCTGGCGCGACTGGTGCACAAGCATTCGAGGCGACTCGCTGTGCTGGAGACCATGGACAACGGGAAGCCGATTCGCGAGAGCCGCGACATCGACATTCCGCTGGTCGCTCGGCATTTTTATCATCATGCCGGATGGGCGCAGCTTTTGGAGCGGGAGTTTCCGGAGTACGTGCCTTACGGAGTCGCCGGGCAGATTATCCCGTGGAATTTTCCGCTTCTGATGCTCGCCTGGAAGATTGCTCCGGCGCTCGCAACGGGGAACACTGTTGTTTTGAAACCGGCCGAGTTCACACCGCTCACAGCAATCGCCTTTGCTGAACTTTGTCAGGAGGCGGAGTTGCCGCCGGGCGTCGTGAATATAGTTACCGGCGACGGGCGGACAGGCGAGGCATTGGTGAAGCATCCGGACGTGGACAAGATTGCGTTCACGGGATCGACCGAAGTAGGGCGCGCGATTCGTGCGGCGACGGCGGCCAGCCACAAAAAACTTTCGCTGGAGCTGGGCGGCAAATCTCCTTTTATTGTGTTTGAAGATGCGGACCTCGACAGCACCGTCGAGGGGCTGGTAGATGGAATCTGGTTCAACCAGGGCCAGGTGTGCTGCGCGGGCTCGCGGCTGTTGATGCAAGAGAGTATTGCCGAGGCGCTGATCGCCAAGGTGCAGCAGCGCATGAGCAGTCTGCGCATCGGGCCGCCGCTGGATAAGGCGATTGATATCGGCGCGATTGTGGCGCGTGTGCAACTCGATCGCATCCGCAAGCTGGTCGATCAGGGGGTCGCCGAAGGCGCTACTTGCTGGCAGCCGCAGATCGCATTGCCGGCCCGCGGCTTCTACTATCCGCCAACGCTCTTGAGCAACGTGCATCCGACGTCGATCGTGGCGCAGCAGGAAATTTTCGGCCCGGTGCTGGCGGCGATGACCTTCCGCACTCCGAGCGAGGCTCTGGAACTGGCGAACAACACCGCGTATGGTCTGGCGGCCTGCGTTTGGAGCGAGAGCATCAACGTGGCCCTGCACGTGGCGGCGCAGTTGAAGGCGGGCGTTGTGTGGGTGAACTGCACAAACATGTTCGACGCGGCTTGCGGATTCGGTGGCTATCGCGAGAGCGGGTATGGCCGTGAAGGCGGCCGCGAGGGGCTGCTGGAATATCTGGAGCCGGTTTGGTTTAAGAACGCACTGGCGCTGGGAGGCGAGATCGTTGGTCAGGGGTTGCCGATCTCCAGTCACCGGTCACCTGTCATCGGAAAGGCGGCTCTCGCAGCCTCAAGTGATCGATATAGCGATCTCGAAGGAGCGTCTCCGGGGATCGATCGCACCGTAAAGCTCTACATCGGAGGCAAGCAATCGCGCCCCGATTCCGGCTACAGCATGGAGGTGCGTGCGGCCGACGGGCGACTGCTGGGCGAGGCTCCCCTCGGAAATCGGAAAGATATTCGCAATGCGGTTGAGGCAGCGCGCAAGGCTTCAGCGTGGTCGAAGGCTACGGCCCACAATCGCGCGCAAGTGCTTTATTACTGCGCTGAAAATCTCGCACAGCGGCGTGGCGAGATTGCGGGGCGGCTTGCAGAGGTCGTTGGCGAGAAGAACGCGGCCGCGGAAGTCGAGCATGGTATCCAGCGCATTTTTTCTTATGCGGCCTGGGCGGATAAGTTTGATGGCGCGGTACACAATCCTCCATTTCGCAATATCGCGATCGCGATGAACGAGGCGATCGGAACGGTCGGCGTGATTTGCCCGCGCGAGGCGCCGCTGCTCGGATTTATTTCCGTCGTTATGCCGGCGCTCGCAATGGGAAACACGGTGATTGCCGTGCCGTCTGAGGCCTATCCTCTTATTGCGGGGGACTTGTATCAGGTCTTCGATACGAGCGATCTGCCCGGCGGGGCGGTGAATATTGTCACCGGATACGTCTCGCAGCTTTTGAAGACGCTAGCCGAACACGACGATGTGGATGCGATCTGGAGCTTCGCCGATGAGGCGAATGCTGCAGCGGCCAAGGCAATGTCGGTGGGAAACCTGAAGCAGGTGTTCACCAACGAAGGTCGGGCGATTGATTGGTTCAATCCAAGAGTGGCCGAGGGGCGCTGGTTCCTGGAGCATGCCGTGCAGGTTAAGAATATCTGGGTGCCGTACGGGGAGTGAGTTTTGACATCACTTCAAGGCATGCGGACTGTCACGGCACATACCTGACATGACTTCAAAAAAGCAATTGCATGCGATCCCCTTCCCTCAACTGGTTTCACGACACATGCGTATTTCGACGGGCATCCGCCCGCAATTCGCTTTGGCTACCAGAAAGACGGAGTGAAATATCAAGGCGGAATTGGGTTCAACAAAGTGTTGGCCCTCCGCACCAGAGCCGAACGGTGTTGCAAAGCATGGCATATTGAGGGTGCCTATGACACGCCAGTCGAGATTGAAAATTCTCCGTGGGTCGTGGAAATGCGAGCGCACACTTCTGAGCAGTGGCGGGACAGATAGGAGATGCACCACTACATGATCTATCTGGATAGCGCGGGCTGTTTTGAAAACATCGCCGAATCTCGGACCGCTTTATAGGACGGTGTGACCCGGATATTTCCATGAAAGCTACACACATGACTCGGGTCAAAATTTGCTGCATTGCCAGTGCCGAAGAAGCCGCGATGGCCGTCGAGGTCGGCGCGTCGGCTATAGGTCTGGTTTCCCACATGCCGAGCGGGCCGGGCATAATTCGCGACGATTTGATTGCTGAGATCGCAGTAACGATTCCTCCGGCAACTGGAACTTTTCTTCTTACCTCGCGCCAGAGCGTGGATGAGATCATCGCGCAGCAGCGCTTCTGCCGGACTAACACGATTCAGGTTTGCGATCACCTTACTCGCGGCACGCATCGGCAATTGAAGGATGCGTTGCCGGGAATTTCCATTGTCCAGGTTATTCATGTTACCGGGCCGGAGTCGGTGGAGGAAGCGGTGGCGGTAGCGGAGCATGTCGATGCAATTCTCCTCGACTCCGGCAATCAGAAACTGGCCGTCAAGGAACTTGGCGGGACGGGTCGAACGCATGACTGGCACGTGAGTCGGCAGATTCGCGAACGCGTGGGTGTGCCATTGTTTTTGGCGGGAGGTCTTACTCCGGAGAATGTAGGACACGCAATTCGGGAAGTTCGGCCGTTTGCAGTAGATGTATGCTCGGGGGTTCGGACGGATGGGAAGTTGGATGCGGAGAAGTTGGCGAAGTTCTTTAGCGCGGCGCGAAGTGCCGGTCAGTAAGTTGATGAGTTAAGATCCGCGAAAGGCGCGGGTCCTGCATCAAATCCAGCTGAACTATAATGGGACGCTCGTAAGGACTTGCTCCCAGACATTTGCTTTATCGGCGTTTTCGTAACCCGCGTGAGGTGGGTATGCGCAACTCTGTTAGCTCTCCTGGTTCCGGTGATAAGTTCCGCCAGCACAGGACACCGATCTATCTGATCGCAGTTGCCGCCCTCGCGATTTATACTCTTGCCTTCGCCAAGGACAAAGAAAACTCGGAAGTCAAATTTACTTCCCGCACCGAGCTTGTTCTGATCCCGGCGCTTGTCACCGATAAGGCTGGCACGCATATAACCGGCCTCAAGAAAGAGGACTTTAAGGTTCTTGAAAACGGATCGGAGCGCCAGATATCGTCTTTTGAGGAAATTACCAGCGACCCACATCGTCTGTCGCGGCGCACGAATCCTGATGAGTTCAGCAATGCGGTCACCGGCAGTGGCACGACCCGGCGCGTCACGCTAATCGTGCTGGATCTTCTAAACACGGCCTTCACGGACCAAGCCTATGCCCATAAGGAATTACTCAAATATCTCTCGCAGTCGGTCGATCGGCGTGAGCCTACAGGTCTCTATACGCTTGACCGCAGCGGCCTTCACATTGTGCACGACTTCACGACCGATCCGGGAGTGCTGATCGCGGCCCTCCACAAAGTGAGAGGCGACTCCACCCAGACGGTCGACACGCCAGAGGATATGGAGGCGTTGACAGGCACGGCGACGCCCGAGGGGAGCGCGGGCCTAGGTGATGCGGGCGGTGCGAGCGGAGGCAAACCGGGCTCCGCTGCGGCGATGGCCAGCGCGATACAGCGGGAGGCCGATCGACTCCAGACCATGATCGAAGATTCCGCTCTGAATTTTCAGTCCTTTCAGCAGCGCCTCGCCATCACCTACACCTTGGAGGCGATGCAGCAGCTCGCGCAATCGTTAACCGGATTTCCAGGGCGCAAATCGCTGATCTGGGCGGGCGGCGGATTTCCCTTCAGCGTCAGTGACAACACAATGCAGCTTGCACCTGCGGGCCGCGATTCGCTGACGGACGTGTTGCCGATGTATGAACGCACCTGGCAATTGCTCAACGATGCGCAGATTGCGCTCTATCCGCTCGATGTGAAGGGATTAACCTCGAACAATCCGTCCGCTTCGATTGGTGTTCCGAATAATCCACGCCACCCGGGCGCTTTTACGCGCAGCATGAACTGGCGCCAGCTGGATACGCAGGCGACCTTTGAAACATTTGCAGCCGCGACCGGAGGCCGCCCCTATTACAACTCGAACGATCTTGCAAGGGGATTCCGTGAGGCAGTGCACGATTCGGAGCAGTATTACATGCTGGGCTACTATCTCGATCGATCGAATACGAAGTCGGGATGGCGCAAGCTGGCGGTGAAGGTGAAGCGCGAGCATGTGGAGGTGCGCGCTCGGACGGGATTTTTTGTCACGAACGCAACCGTGAATCCTGATGTCACCCGCGATAGCGATCTGGTGGCTGCTCTGAAATCGCCACTCGATTACACTGCACTGTCGCTGGTGGCGCGGTGGGACCCGATTCAAGTCATCCAGCCGGGGGGCGAGAAGGAGGTGGGCAAGAAAAGCATCCGCTTCATTGTAAATGTGGCGCCCGATGCGAGCCTGATCGACGCCGCCGACAACAACCACGTTGCGTTGGATTTTGTGGCGCTGGCGCGAACTCCGACCGGGCAGCAAGTGGGCCGCCCGACGGGCAAGAAGGTGGATCTGCATCTGACAGCGGAGCAATTGCCGTTTGTCAACCAAAAGGGAATCGGCTACCGCGGCGCGATTGAACTTGCGCCCGGAGAATACAACGTGCGCATTTTAGTGCGCGACAACCTGAGTGGCCGCATCGGCTCGGTGGCAGCACCGTTGAAGGTGGAGTGAGAAGCCCGGTTCGAGCGGTCGCGATTCATATCCTCACACGGCAAAATTGTCAGACTCGATCCTCCGTCGGTTGACACTTCGCAGGCTCCCTCAATAGACTCACCCTTCCGAATGCGCGGCTTTCTCCAACCCGCGCGCGAATCTAGTCGGCGCACTTAATCGACAGAAGTTAATCAACAGAAGTTAGTCGGCCGAATCTGATCGGCGAAGTCTTAAATTAAGGGCAAGCAGACATGGCCAAGCGTCCTCGGATTGCAGTTGTCGGTAGCGCCAACGTCGACCTCACCACGTTTTCGGATCGGTTTCCCAAGCCGGGGGAGACGATTTTTGGCGACAAGTTTGACCTGGGATTCGGTGGCAAAGGCGCGAACCAGGCCGTAGCGGCACGGCTCTGCGGGGCGGAAGTATTCATGGTGGCGCGCGTCGGCGACGATTTGTTTGGTCCCGCGACGATCAAGAATTTTGAAAAGCTCGGCATTGATGCTTCGCACGTGCTCGTGGTCCCGGGTGTTTCGAGCGGCGTAGCCCCAATTTTTGTCGAGTCCTCGGGCCAGAACCGGATCATCGTCGTCAAGGGCGCGAACGACGCGTTGAAACCATCGGACGTTGATGCGGCCGCCGATATGCTGAAGAGCGCGGATTGCATCGTGCTCCAGTTTGAAATTCCGCTGGCGACCGTGTATTACACAATCCAGTTCGCGCGGAAGAATGGAATTCGCTGCATTCTGAATCCGGCCCCTGCGCAGCCGATCGACCTGAAGGCGGTTGCGGATCTCGACTACTTTGTGCCCAACGAAAGCGAAGCACAAGCAATCTCCGGCCTACCCGTTCGCAACGTCGACGACGCGAAGCGCTGCGCGGAGAAATTACAGGGCGGCGGCATTCGGCGGGTCCTGATTACTCTAGGCGCGAACGGCGCGTTGCTCGCCGGTAAAGAAGGCATGGAGCACCTGCCAGCCTATTTCATGAAGAGCGTAGACAGCACCGGCGCGGGCGATGCGTTCATTGGAAGTTTCGCCACGTTTCTAGGCGAGGGCTTGGCGGAGCGCGATGCCGTGATGCGCGCCAATCTTTATGCGGGGCTTTCGACTACGGGCGTCGGGACACAGAAATCTTTTTATGACCGGACGCGTTTTGAGGGCGAGTGGGCTTCGATCACGAAGGCATAGACCGGTTCGGAATTATTGCCTTGTCCTGGGGTCGCGAGCTTTTGGTTGGCGTTCCGGGCGTTCGCAGGCGAAGTTGAACCCCTCACCTTGGCATCCCGAGTTCGTAGGGGAAGCCGAGAACGAGCGAGGGATCCGCAGTTTGCCGCAAGCTTGAGCAACTCCGGACGATGGGCGACTTCGCTACGCCCTCTCCATCAGCAGAACTTTTTCAGCGTCGTCGATTTCGGTCAGCTTGACTTCGATCACTTCGTTGTCGGTGGTCTGCACGACCCGACCGATGAAGGTGGCTTCGACAGGGATCTCACGATGGCCGCGGTCGATAAGCACGAGGAGTTGGACCTGGCTGGGACGGCCGTGGGAGAAGAGCGCGTCGAGCGCGGCGCGGGTGGTCCGGCCGGTGTAGAGAACATCGTCGACCAGCACGATCTTCTTGCCTTCGATTGGAAAGCCAATGGCGTGCTGCTGCACTACTGGTTTCGGGCCAAGGGTCGAGAGGTCGTCGCGATAAAACGTGATGTCGAGCGTGCCGACAGGAATGGACTTCTTTTCGACCTTCTGAATCATTTTGCCGAGGCGCTCGGCGATGGGGACGCCGCGGCGTCGAATGCCGACGAGGCCCAGGCCATCGACCCCACTATTTTTTTCGAGAATTTCGTGGGCGAGTCGGACCAGCGTGCGCTCGATTTCGGAGGCCGACATAAGTTGCGCCTTCTGGTGGAGAGCGGCGGTCTTGCGGAGGGCGTGTTTTTTTACAGTCATGAGGTCACCTTCCCGGTAAAGGTCCCGGGAATTCCGGCAGGCAAACGCAGCTTGCCGCCTGGTACCCGGATTTTGAATGTAGTGGACTTCCGACAGTACGGTCAAGCTGGCGTGCACCCTGACGAAATTTCGTAACGACCCAAGCGCAAGAACATCGTTGCAAAGGCGGCGCGGGCACACTAGAGTACGTCAAAGGCAACTTGTTCGAGTAAGTTAGTAATCCCGATCGTTAGGTGGAGGATTCGTCTTGAAGATCTCGCAAAAGGGGCTATACGCGCTCGAAGCGATCATGACGCTCGGCCACCGCTATGGGACCGGAACGATCAAGATCCGCGATATTGCAATGGAGAATGACCTGCCTGAAAAATTTCTGGAGCTGATTCTGCTCGAGATGAAAAACGCCCGCATCGTGGAAAGCGTGCGCGGCGCCAAGGGCGGATACCAATTGCGGCGGCCGCCGTCGGAGATTCATCTGAGCGAGATCATCCGGCTGGTGGATGGGCCACTCGCGCCTTTTGGCGATGCCGACCAGTTGCGCAGCCTGATCGTGTCGGACGCAAGCCATCGGGCACTATATGAAGTCTTCCTGAAGGTGCGTGATTCAGCTGCCAAGATTCTGGAAAGCACGACCGTAGCCGACCTCCTCCGCAGGGCCGACAAGCCGCCGCGCTCCAAGAAGAAGAAGGCTGGAGCGCTGCTCGCAATCATGGGCAAGGGCGACAAAGGCGTCGCGGCGGGCTCGAAAGCAAAGTAGATCGCCGGACATAGCATCCTGGCCACGGCACGTTATTGCTTCCCCCCTGGAATTGCCCACTCCTACGGCGATTACCTTACTTGTTTGCCGCTTGTCGTTTACCATTCTTTGCTTACCGCTTAGCCTTTCACAATGACGATTCACGAGAACGTTCCGCTCGCGCCGCTGACGACATTACAGGTGGGAGGCGCAGCTCGCTACTTCGCTGAAGCTCGGCGGGAAGATGAAGTGCGCGAGGCGGTGGACTTTGCGAAGACTCGCGGACTGCCGCTCTTCGTGCTCGGCGGAGGCAGCAATCTGTTGGTCGCCGATGCGGGCTGGCCGGGACTGGTTCTGAAGATTGCAATCGGAGGGACCTCCAGTCCGAAGCCGCAAAACGCTGCCAGCAACGCGGTGCTATTCACGGTGGGCGCGGGCGTCAATTGGGATGACTTCGTGGCCTTCGCCGTCTCGCAAAATTGCGCGGGCATTGAGTGCCTGAGTGGAATTCCCGGCAGCGTGGGCGGCACGCCAGTGCAGAACGTCGGTGCCTATGGCCAGGAGGTTGCCGAAACCATCGAGTCGGTGCGCGTACTTGATACTAAGGACGACCGCATCATTACGTTACCGAAGCCGGCATGCCGATTTCGTTATCGCTCGAGCATCTTCAATCGTGAGGCGGGCTCGGAGGGTGGCGGCGAGCGCGGCCGGTACATTATTTTGCAGGTAAATTACCGGTTGAAGCGCGGCGGCGCTCCGAGCGTAAAGTACGCCGATTTGCAAAAGCATTTCGCGGACTCGAAGACGCCGCCTTCATTAGTCGGAGTCCGCGACGCGGTGCGGCAGATTCGGCGCAGCAAGGGAATGCTGATCGTTCCGGGAGACGAAGACGCTCGCAGCGCAGGATCGTTTTTCAAAAATCCGGTGCTGAGTGAAGAGCAGTTTCGGGATTTGAACGCGCGGGCGCAATCGCAGGGTCTTGAAATCCCACATTACCCAGCTCTGGATGCGCAACACAAAGTTTCCGCCGCGTGGCTGGTGGAGCATTCGGGATTCGCAAGGGGATATCGGCTTGGACGGGCAGGCATTTCTTCGAAGCACGCTCTGGCTTTGACCAATGCTGCAGACGCAAACGCCGGCGACATCGTCGAATTGAAGGATGCGATTCAGCAGGGCGTCGATGGCGCCTGGGGAATTCACCTCGAGCTTGAGCCGGTGCTGGTTGGGTTCTGAAGCCCGGTCTTCATCCGTCGATGAAAAAGCGGGGCGGCTCAACCTGAAGCGTCGCCTTCTCCCAATCGGGCCCAGAAGTGCTCCGCTACGCCAGGATCCGCCCGTTTAAGCTATCGGCAAAGCTCTGTTCCACATTACGTCCTTCATTAGTCCTCGTAAGCAACAACGGGAACCCGAATAAATTTTCCCGAACGAATCGGGTTGGGGAGCGTTCTTCACGGTTAGAGGCCACAGAAATGGCTGGGATCGTGACCTCGGCGTTTAAACGCGTGACGCACAAGTCAACGAAAAGCGGGCGGAAGTCGTGACGGCATACTTCGCGATGGCGGATGAGGCCATAACATTGGCGGAATCAGGACAGGATCTGCTGGAGGTTGCCGTCCGTGATTACGCTCGCCTCGTCTATCGCATCGCGTATTCCGTCTTGCAAAATGCCGCGGGTGCGGAGGACGCGGTACAAGAGGTGTTCCTGCGAGTCCTGCGGTATGGCAGGAAGTTGGCCGGAGTGGCGGATCGAAAGGCTTGGCTGGCGCGTATCGCGTGGCGGGTCGCGGTTGAGCAGCGCAGGCGGGAAGCGCGCGCCGCCGCGCGCGATCGAGAGAAGCTTGGGAATGACGGCTCTTTTTCGCCCGCGCCGGGGGCCGAGCAGGCTTTTCTGGATAAAGAATCCGGTGAACTTCTGAAGCAATCGATTGCGGGATTGCCGGGTGAACTGCGTTGTCCGCTCGTGCTTTCGGCGTTGGAGGAATTGTCGCCGCGGGAGATTGGATCGATGCTCGGGATCAGCGAAGCGGCGGTGCGGTCGCGGGCATTTCGCGCTCGCCAGATTTTGCGGGAGCGGCTAACGGCGCGACTGGGAGTTGGGAAATGAATATCGACGATGGCAAACACGAGCGCGGACTTGAATTCGAAATTGACCAGTGGCTCGATAAAGAGATCGCGCAATATGCAAACGCAGAGCCGCGGGCGAGGCTGGAAAGTCGAGTGTTGGTGGGCCTGCGAGCCGAGCGCAATCGGATTACGTCCCGAAGGCGCTGGTGGTGGGCAATGGGAGCAGCCGCGGCGGCAGTGGCGATTGTGGCGGTGGTGTGGGTTGGGCAGAACGGTCGTAAGAAAAATGCGGGAGGCGTGGCGGAACCTTCGACGCCGATTCATCACGAAGAAGCGCAGAGGTCGATCGAGCCCGGGACGGCTCAACAAGCCGTTCACCCGGCAAAGAAAGTGGCTCAGCGCAGGCCAGCGCATCGGTCGAGCCGCGAACTGGCGGCGGCAGCGACGCCGAAATTGGACCAGTTCCCTTCGCGGCGCAAGATGTCGGAAGGAGAGCTGTTACTGGTTCGGCGCCTGAATGAGCAATCCCACAAGGAGGCATTGCTCAAATCCACTCCAAGCCGCGAGGACGTTGACCTGAGCATCGGTAGCCTTGAGATTCGCCCACTCCAGATTCCTGATATTGATGTTTCGGAAAGTAAAACGAACTAAAGGAGAAGATCATGAGAATCGCAAGACGAATTGCTTTGCTCGGAATGCTTGTAATGCTGGCCCTTGCGTCGCAGGGAGTAGCACAGGGGGACAAAAAAACGGATAACCCAGAGTCGGCAGCCCAGAACGGAAACACTGCGGTCAAGAAACCCCTCAACGTGTACCGGCTGGATTTCGCGCTCAGCGAATTCGTCGATGGCAAGAAGGTCAACACACGGAGCTACACGGTCACCGCGCGCGAGGACGAAATGAACAAGCTGCGTTCGGGCACGAGATACCCGATAGCGACGACAACTGTCGAAAAAAACGAAACGCAGTATCAATACCTGGATGTTGGAGTAAGCATTGACTGCCGTGTAGTGGAGCGGGGTGCGTATCTGGAACTTAATGCGGTCGTCGACTCCAGCGTTATTGAAGGCGCGGATGCCCATGCCGCTACATACCCGAGCATCGGTCCTGTCATCGGCCAGATGAAATCCGATATCCGCTCTTTGATCCGTCCTGGCACTCCAACCATGGTCACCAGCATGGAGGATCCTGCCAGCAAGCGACGCTTCCAACTCGATGTAACTGCGACCAAGATGGATTAAAATCGAAGTTGAACGCGCGTCCCGGGCCTCGTAAACAGCCCTCCCTAGACCCGCTCGGTCAGGTCGCTCGCTCGCTCGAAAATCTTGCGGAACATGTCTTCGGTAAGCTTTCCTGTCTGCGTGTTCTGGTTCGAGGGGTGGTAGGAGGCCAAGAGAACGCGACCGCCGGGCATCGCGTATTCCGCGCCGTGGTGGAATTCATATTCGCGTTTGCGGGCGATCAGATTTTTTCGCTTCAGATAGTTCAGATAAGCCTCGAACGCGATCTTGCCCAGCGCCACGATCACCCGCAGCTTCTTCAATCCTTCCAGTTCACGATCCAGATACGGAGCGCAGTTCGCCAGTTCCTGCGGTAGCGGCTTGTTGTCGGGCGGAGCACAGCGCGCTGCGGCGGTGATGTAGAGGTTCGTTAGAACGAGCCCGTCGTCGCGCCCCGTTGCAGTGGGCTGGTTGGCGAATCCGGCTTCATAGAGCACCGGGTACATGAACTTGCCGGAAGCATCTCCCGTGAATGGACGACCGGTACGATTCGATCCGTGCGCGCCAGGAGCGAGGCCGAGCACGAGCACGGCAGCATTGGGATCGCCGAAGCCGGGGACGGGCTTGCCCCAGTATTCGGAGTCGCGGTAGGCGCGGCGTTTTTCGCGGGCGATCTGCTCGCGATAGACAACGAGGCGTGGGCAGCGCTTGCACGCGATGACTTCATCGTTCAAAACCTTCAGCCAAGAGGGAAGAGGCATTGTTCAATCTTCGAATCGGATAATCGGGTAATTCAAGTTCGTGCTGTCAGATTACTAAATTATCCGACTACCAAATTATTCAATCTCCCAATTCCCATATCTGCAATTCTCTGCACACTCTCGCGCTCAGAGCGCACCATAGAACTCATCGTTACTTTGGTGGGTGAGAAACATGGTCCGTGCGTTTGACGTTGCTCTCCGCATGTCTTTAAACTCATGTTTGCGGCACATTATGTACGAGGCTTTCGAGCGAAGCCATTCCCTCCCGGCTCCGCTGCGCGACCCATGCCGCCGCGGATGCCTTGAAAGGTAAACTGTGAGCCCCACAGATACAAGAGAGACGACAAAAGAGAGCACAAAACGCGAGATCGAGGTCGAGATACCGGCGGCGGAAGTTGGCCGCGAGACCGAGACGCTGATTCAGAAATATCAGAAAGTGGCGCGCATTGCCGGCTTCCGGCGCGGGCACGTTCCAGCCTCGATTATTCGCCAGCGTTTTTCCGAAGAGATCAAGACCGACGTAGCCGAAGCCCTCATTCCTCGCTACTTCCGGCAGGAAGCGGAGCGCCTCGGCATCCATCCCGTATCGCAGCCGCGCGTTACCGACCTGCACGTGCATGATGGCGAGCCGCTGCGCTTCAAAGCGGCGTTTGAGGTTCTGCCCGAAATCAAGCTCGAAGGCTACAAGGAACTGCGTGCCGAGAAGCCCGTGATTGCCGTTTCTGAAGCCGACGTCGAGCAGGCGCTCACCGATCTGCGCGAGCAACATGCCAAGTTCGACCCGATCGAGGGCCGCGCCCTCGCCGATGGAGATTTCGCCCAGGCATCCCTTGATGGCAACCCGAAACCCTCACAAGGAAACACGGGCGATAGCCAGCCCGTTCACATGGACGAGGTTCTGGTTGAGATTGGCGGCAAGAACACCATGCCCGAGTTCACCGAACACCTGCGCGGAGCGAATGCCGGCGACGAGCGCACCTTCGATGTGAACTATCCCGAAGATGCGCAGGACAAGCGTCTGGCGGGGAAGACTTTCACATATGCCGTCAAGATCAACGCCGTCAAGCAGAAGAGTTTGCCCGAACTAAACGAAGATTTCGTCAAGCAGTTCGGTGAATTTACGACCGTTGATGAACTGCGGCAACGCATCCGGCAGCAAATGGAATCTGAACGCAAGCACGAGGCCGAGCACAAAGCCAAAGACAAGCTGGTCGAGGAACTGATTCAGCGCAACGAGTTTGAAGTGCCGGACTCGCTGATCGAGCAACAGATCGACATCCGGCTCGAACGCGGCCTTCGCGCCTTGGCGGCGCAGGGGCTGAGCGCCGAGCACATGAAGAAGATGGATTTGCCGCGGCTGCGCGCCGGCCAGCGCGACCAGGCAATCCACGATGTGAAGGCGGCGCTGCTGCTCGAAAAAGTGGCGGAAGCGGAAAATGTCCAGGTCAGCGAAGACGACGTAAACGCGGAAGTCGATTCACTGGCCAAACAAACAAAACAGACAACCGAAGCGATTCGCACACGTTTGACACGCGATGGAGGCCTCGATAGGATACGGACCAGAATCCGCAACGAGAAGACCCTCGAATTTCTGTATCACCAGTCCGCATGACGACCCGCGGACCATTTCGATCCTCCCCCGATTGCGTTTAAGTAGTCAGGGCAGGAGTGTGGAGTGAACTTGAACGATCCAAAAATGATGCTGGTTCCGATGGTGATCGAACAGACCGGGCGCGGAGAACGCGCTTATGATATTTACTCCCGGCTGCTGCGCGACAACATCATCTTTATAGGCACGCCGATCGACGACAACATCGCCAACCTGGTGATCGCCCAAATGCTGTTCTTGGCGCAGGAAGACCCGGAAAAGGACATCCAGCTCTACATCAACTCACCGGGCGGCTCGATTACGGCCGGCATGGCAATTTACGACACGATGCAATATGTGAAGAACGACGTGACGACGATCTGCATCGGGCAGGCGGCCTCGATGGCGGCCTTGTTACTTTCGGCTGGACAGGCGAAGAAACGATTGGGATTGCCCAATTCGCGCATTTTGATCCACCAGCCGTCCATGGGCGGACTGAGCGGGCAGGCGACCGACATCGACATTCATGCCCGTGAAATCCTACGGATGCGGGAGATTACCAACCAATTGCTCTCCAAGCACACCGGCCAAAAGCTCGATAAAGTCGAAAAGGATGTAGAGCGCGACTTCATCATGAACGCCCAGCAAGCAAAGGAATACGGAATCATCGACGATATCATCTATACGACGAGATAGCGGGTATGATCAGCTTTCGCGCCAGTCGGAGGCCAAAGAAATTTAGAGGGATTTTCGAGGAAACGAGCGCCCACCGTGATGTTTAGAGGAGTGGGTGAAGAAAATATGCAGTCGGGGGTAGGTAGAAAAGGAATGGCCTCGTGAAAACAAGATCGGGCTCGGATGAGATGTTGCGCTGCTCGTTCTGCCATAAATCGCAGGACGCGGTTGCCAAACTGATCTCATCTCCAAGTGATTATCCCCGCGCATATATCTGCGACGAATGCGTCGCCGTCTGCAACTCCATTCTGGAAGACGACCGCACCGCGACTCCAGCCTCGGCGGTTCCGAACCAGTTGCCGAAGCCCCAGGACGTGAAGAACTTCCTCGACGAGTACGTCATCGGACAGGAGCAGACGAAGAAGAAGCTGGCCGTGGCCGTCTACAACCACTACAAGCGCATCTACATGAACCGCCAGCGCCCGAGCGATGGCGTGGAGTTGACCAAGTCGAACATCCTGCTGATCGGTCCGACTGGCACCGGCAAGACGCTGCTGGCGCAGACCCTGGCCCGCATGCTCGATGTACCGTTCGCGATCGTTGACGCGACCACGCTGACTGAAGCCGGCTACGTAGGCGAGGACGTGGAGAACATCATCCTCAAGCTCCTCCAGGCCGCCGAAGGCGACGTGAGTCGAACCCAGACCGGCATCATCTATATAGATGAGATCGATAAGATCGGCCGCAAGGACGAGAATCCTTCGATCACGCGCGATGTCTCCGGCGAAGGCGTGCAGCAGGCTCTTCTGAAGATTCTCGAAGGCACGATCGCCAATGTTCCGCCGCAAGGCGGACGCAAGCATCCACACCAGGAGTTTACGCCCGTCGATACCACAAACATTCTGTTCATTTGCGGCGGCGCGTTTGTCGGGCTGGAGAAGATCATTGCACGCCGCGTCGGCAAGAAAGCGCTCGGGTTCCGCACCGGCGCTGAGGCCGACGAAGAGTCCAGCGGTGTATCAGCGAAGCGTAATTTTGAGCTGGTCTCCGAAGCGCAGCCGGAGGATCTGATCAAGTTTGGGCTGATACCAGAGTTTGTTGGCCGCCTGCCGGTTATGGGTGTATTGCAGAATCTGGATGAGAATGCGCTGGTCGAGATTCTGACGCGACCCAAGAACGCTATCGTCAAGCAGTATCAGCGTCTGTTTGAATTCGAAAACGTTCGCCTCAAGTTCACGGATGACGCCAACCGCGCCATCGCCCGCCAGGCAATGATTCGCAAGGTGGGAGCGCGCGGCCTGCGTATGATTCTGGAAGAGCTGATGCTGGAATTGATGTATAGTCTGCCCAGCCAGAAGAAGGTCAAGGAATTTGAAGTAACCCGCGAGATGGTCGAAAAGAGGAACGTTTCGCTGGCGATGATCGAAAAGGCGGCGAGCTGAAACGGGAAGGGCACGAGTTCCACTCGTGCCACAAACGGCTCCAAGACGTATCGCGCTTCAGCTCCTGAGGTGAGTTTTTAGGGCGTAAACTGAGACGGGAGACCAGAGTTTGTCGAACCCCAGGGAAAAATTCGAGAGCAAGAAACTGCCGATGATGCCTATCCGCGACGTCGTCATCTTTCCATACATGATGACGCCGTTCGTAGTGGGCCGCGAATCCAGTGTGCACGCTCTTGAAGAGGCTCTGGCAGGCGACAAGAAGATTTTTCTAGCGACCCAGCACGACGCCTCCATCGACGAACCCAAACCTAACGACATTTTTCAGGTCGGAACCATCGTCAACATCGTCCAAAGCCTTAAGCTGCCCGACGGAAACATTAAAGTTTTGGTGGAAGGCATCGAGCGCGGCAAGGTTCTCCAGGTCACCGAGACGGAAGGCTTTCTTCAGGCAACCGTCCGCGTTGCGCGTTATGCCACCGAAACCACCCCGCAAATCGAAGCCGGCATGCAGCGTGTGACTGCGCTCTTCGAGCAATACGTTAAGCTTTGCCAGTCGCTGAATTACGAGACCATGATCGCCGCCGTCCGGATGGAAGACCCGGCCAAGCTCACCGACACCATCGCCGCGAATCTCCAGCTCTCGATCGAAGAAAAACAAAATCTGCTCGAAATTTTCGACCCCGCCGAACGTCTGAGCCGAATCGGCGACGTGCTCGACGTGGAAATCGAAAAGCTCAACATGGATCGCACCATCCAGTCGCGCGTGAAGCGCCAGATGGAAAAAGCCCAGAAAGAGTATTACTTAAACGAAAAGATTAAAGCGATCCAGAAAGAGCTCGGCCGCGGCGAAAAAAGCGAATTCGACGAACTGAAGAAGAAAGTCGACGCCGCCGGCATGCCGAAGGAAGTCCGCGACAAGGCCATCCAGGAACTCAAGAAACTGGAAGCCATGCCCCCCATGTCAGCCGAGTCCACGGTATCGCGCAATTACCTCGACTGGCTGCTGGCCGTACCGTGGAAAAAGCGCTCCAAAGAAATCCGCAATATCACGCGCGCCGAGAAGACCCTGAACGAAGATCATTACGGCCTCGAGAAAATCAAGGAGCGCATCCTCGAATTTCTCGCCGTTCGGCAGCTCGTAAAAAATCCCAAGGGCTCGATCCTCTGCTTCGTTGGCCCTCCCGGCGTCGGCAAAACTTCGCTCGGCATGTCGATCGCGAAAGCCACCGGCCGCAAGTTCGTACGCATGTCGCTCGGTGGCGTGCGCGACGAAGCTGAAATCCGCGGCCATCGCCGCACCTACATCGGAGCCCTGCCCGGCCAGATCATCCAGATGATGAAAAAGGCCGGCACAAAAAATCCGGTCTTCATGCTCGACGAAGTCGACAAAATGTCGATGGATTTCCGCGGCGACCCGTCCGCCGCGCTGCTCGAAGTGCTCGACCCTGAACAGAATTTCATGTTCGTCGATCACTACCTCGACGTCGAATACGATCTGTCGCAGGTCTTCTTCGTTGCAACCGCCAACGTGATGCACACCATTCCGGCCGCCCTTCAGGACCGCATGGAAGTCCTGCGGCTCCACGGCTACACCGAGCCGGAGAAGCTCGAAATCGCAAAGCAGTTTTTGGTGAAGAAACAACTCCTCCAGGCGGGACTGACCGATAAGAATGTAACATTCTCCGACGAAGCGATTCGCCAGATTATCCGCGGCTACACCCGCGAAGCCGGCGTGCGCAACCTGGAACGCGAAATCGGTAACATCTGCCGCAAGGTCGCACGCAAGGTAGTGAAGGAAGGCGCGGATTATTCGGTCGCCCTCGAACCCGAGAAGGTCGATGAATTTTTGGGCGTCCTCAAATTCCGCGACACGCTGGCGCACGAAAAGAGCGAAGTTGGCCTGGTTACAGGGCTCGCCTGGACCGAAGTCGGCGGATCGATCCTCAGCACGGAAGCCACCGTGGTCGACGGCAAGGGCAAGCTCACGCTGACCGGCAAGCTGGGCGATGTAATGCAGGAATCGGCTCAAGCGGCGATGTCTTACGTCCGTTCGCGCTCCGCTCGCCTCGGCTTGCAGCGTGATTTCTATCGCCATCTCGACATTCACGTGCACGTCCCCGAGGGCGCGATTCCCAAAGACGGCCCTTCCGCCGGAATTACCATAGCAACCGCACTTTCGAGCGCCCTGAGTCGCATTCCCGTCCGCCGCGACATCGCCATGACCGGAGAGATTACGCTCCGCGGCAAGGTCCTCCCCATCGGCGGCCTGAAAGAAAAACTATTGGCCGCACATCGCGCGGGCCTCTTCGAAGTTATCCTTCCGAAAGACAACGAAAAAGATTTGCCGGAGGTTCCCGAGAATCTCCGCACAGCCATGAAGCTGCACTTTGTCGACAACATGGATCAGGTCCTCTCCCTCGCGCTCGAAGGCCCGCTGCCGCAAATGACGGTCGAAACCGACAGCCTGCCGGCCATCGCGCCGCCAACCTCGCCCGCCGGCGACCTTCCGGCCGCGCGACAATAGCCGTGCAGGGCGGACACTCTGTCCGCCTGAGTCGATTCCCGCTTTTGTGGTTCACCTCAACGCCCCGCCTCAGCGTTAAAATAGTTTCAATATGTCCCGGCGCCGCCTAAGCCTCGGCCTGCAGGGCTCCGCCGCTCTGGTCGCAGCCGTCGTCGTAGTGGCTCTCCTCCTCATCGCGCTGCCCGCCTACCGTCTCTTCTTCGTCATCAGCGTTCTTATCGGACTCGTTATCGCCGGCGGCGCTCTCTGGCACCGGCTGCATCCAATCAGAGACGTCGAGGTCGAAAACAAACGCCCGCTCGGCCTTTAACCAATCCCCCGACAAATGCGTCAAAAATAGCGGCGCGGTAATTTCTCATTGCAAACTCTTGCCAATTACCATCCAAACACTGGACACTGTCCCCATGCGGATTCTGTCGCGTTACCTGTTGTCGGCCAGCGATGTCGCGCACTTTCCGCGTCCCAGCCTGCCCGAGATCGCCTTCCTTGGGCGCTCGAACGTTGGCAAGTCAAGCGTCATTAATACGCTGGTTGGCAAAAAACTCGCGCGCACCAGTTCGACTCCAGGCCGTACTCGCAGCATCAATTTTTTTGAGATTCGCCGCGCCGGCCAGCCCAAGCCGGAGCTGCTATTTACCGACCTCCCCGGGTACGGCTACGCAAAGATCTCCCGCGAAATTTCCCAGGAGTGGGCCAGCTTCGTCGATCCCTATCTTCTCGATCGCCCCACCCTCGCTCTGTGTTTGGCTCTGATCGACTCGAACATCCCCGCGCAGGAGAGCGACCAGCGACTTCTCGAGTTTCTGACGACCCGCGATCGCCCTCATGTGGTAGTTGCCACCAAGTGCGATCGCATGTCGGGCAATGAATTGTCGCGCGCGATGCAGCAGCTCGGCCGGGATTACCCTGAGGTTACGGTGCTCCCGTTTTCCGCCAAAACCGGCGCAGGCCGGGACGAGCTTTGGGAACGCATTCGCGCCTCCACGGAAAAATTCTCCTCACTCTAACTGCTCTAAAGTTTGTCCGCGTTTTCCCGATATCTCCTTTGGAGCGCTACGCCGGGCGAAGAAGTTATGGATCCAAACATCCTTACTGAAGAGTGGGGCTCGCCCCAAGATGGCAAACGAGGCACTGATATCGGAACGGCATATCTGCGCCATTTAAAGACCAAAGATGCTGATGGGAGCAGCACGCAACCCGAGAGACCGGCATCCTCACCAGTCCAGCCCGCCAGGGACCGGAGGGTCAGTCAGCGCTACCAGTGCACGGGCAGCGCTCAGCTCCGGGCTGAGGGCGGCGCGCGCTTGTGGGGAACGCTCCGGGACATCAGCCTACACGGATGTTACGTAGAAATGGCCACGGCGTTTCCGGTCGGCACAGAAGTGAGACTCGCACTGGAAGCAGGTGGCGTCCGCATGCTGTGTGCGGCCACGGTTCGGGCTTCGTATCCTTCGCTGGGCATGGGCATGTGCTTTTCAGAATTAGCCCCGACGCAGGAATTGCGGCTCAAGGAAGTTCTGGCGGCGCTGGCTGAAAAAAGAGCGGTCCTCGCTCCCCAATGGCGATCGAGCTGAAGCTTACCACGAAATGCCCACGGCATTGACCGTGATGCGCGATGAAAGTCGTACAAGTTCGCCAAATGGGCTCGCCAACTCTGATAACCGGCCTGGCTATGGGAGTTGGCGGCCTGTTTGGCAATCTCTCGCACCGATTTTTCCCACCTTCATTCTTCATTCCCTCGACTGTCATTCGCATGTCGTCCGAAAGTTACTCTGGTTATCGGATCCACGCCGCCCGCGGAGCTGCGTCGCGTTATCATAAAACTCTATGGCCAAATATCTGGTAACTGGCGCCGCCGGCTTTATTGGCTCATCGCTGGTGCGGGCTCTGCTCGACCGCGGAGATCAAGTACGCGGCGTGGATAACTTTGCCACCGGCCGGCCCGAGAACCTGGCCGAAGTCCTCAAGCGGATGGACTTCCGGGAAGCCGATATCCTCGATCTTGATGCGATGCGCGGCGCCTGCGACTCCGTTGACTACGTCCTGCACCAGGCGGCCATCCCGTCAGTGCCGAAGTCGGTGCTCGATCCTCTCGGCAGCAACCGCGCTAACGTCGACGGAACTGTAAACGTGCTGGTAGCGGCTCGCGATGCGAAAGTAAAGCGCGTAATCTACGCCGCCTCATCGTCCGCCTACGGAGACACACCGACCCTGCCGAAGTACGAGGCAATGACGCCGAGTCCGATTTCGCCGTACGCCGTAGCGAAGCTGGCGAGTGAGTTGTACATGATTTCGTTTTTCCGTTGCTACGGGCTCGAAACCGTTTGCCTGCGCTACTTCAATATCTTCGGTCCACGCCAGGATCCGTCATCTCCATATTCCGGCGTGCTGGCCAAATTCAGCCAGCAGATGCTGCGTGGCGAACAGCCCACAATTTTCGGCGATGGCGAAACCAGCCGAGACTTCACCTACATCGACAATGCGGTCTCTGCAAACCTGCTGGCTTGCTCCGCGCTGGCCGCCGAATGCGCCGGCCGCGTTTTCAATTGCGCCACCGGCCGCCGCATCACACTGAACGAAACCTTCGCCGCGATGAAGAAGCTCACCGCCTACGCCGGAATGGTGAAGTACGAGCCTGAGCGCCGCGGAGACATCAAGCACTCGCTGGCCGACATCACGCTGGCGCAAAAGCATCTGGGATATAAGGTGCTGGTGAATTTTGAGGATGGCCTGAAGCGCACAGTGGAGTGGTACAAGAATCAGGCTCAGCCGGTGGGAGCATAAGCTCTTAGTAGCGCCGCTGTCCCAGCGGCTGTGCTGTGGGTGTCACGCCCTCCTCACGGCAGGGAAGACAACGCAGTTCGGGGTCTTTCCCAAGTTCCAATTACGACGCCGGTGGCGGCAACTCCCAAAGGCCAAAACCAGCCGGATTTTCGCGGCTTTGCACTGGGCTCTTCCGGTTTTTCCAGCCCTACGCCCTTCTTTCCAGAATCAGCCGCCGAGCCCGTTTTCACTTCGTTCAACATCGTAATTCCCAACTTCCGTATTCAATACCTACCTTCAGACTAGGCCGCATCGCCCCACAGGGCAACTTCTATAGGGTCGTAGCGTTGGCGCAGCTTCACGAGACCGCAGTCCAATCTGGGACCGCCGAAGCCCATGCCGCAACCGGACGTGTACCAAAGGACATTGCGACGCAGCCCTAAAGACTATTACGCTAGATGGGCACGGGGTTTGTCCCGTTTCCGAATGAGTGCCGATAGCGGAGTTCGACGCCGGTTTAGCCGCAAACAAGTGAAGGAACGGCATCCTGGAATCAAGACCGGCAATGAACGCTGCCGCGGCGTGCGAATACCATAAACCGTAGCTCTTTTTGCGCTTCTGAGTCGCTCTGCACATAAGCGGCTCATGAAGCGGCAGAGCCTAACCAAAACCGTGAGTGCCACTTCAATCCGACTTGACCACGAAGGGCCGCCGGCCGATGCCGGCCTGCCGCTCGCCGAGGGTAACCGCGTCCTCGCGTCGATTGGCCGTCAGGAAGGCCTAAGCGCCCTGCTCGCCTTCTCCGGATTGCACGAGCAGATTCGACGCCACCATCTCACCGCCGGCTCGCTCCCCGATCGAGACTTATTTCAAACCGAGCGCTTCTTCTTCGACGAAGTGCTCCATCTGATCTGTGACCGCGCCCTCGCCCTGATTCACGCCGATGCCGTGATCATCGCTATGCGCGAAGGCTCGGACTTCGCATGTCATGCGGCGGCTGGTTCGCTCCCGCTTCACCGCGACATTCGCCTGAACCGCGAATCGGAGTTTCTGCGCGAGTGCCTGGTATCGGGCGGAACTGTCCGTTGCGACGACGCGCAAACCGACCGCCGTCTCGATTCTGACCTCTCTCAAACCATCGGTGCGCGGGCGACGGTCCTCGTTCCCTTGCGTGGATATCGCCAGCAGGTTGGAGTTCTCCAGGCTTTTTCCGTTTCCGCGTGGTCTTTCACGAACGAAGATGTTCGCTGCCTCGAGCTATTCGCGGAGCTGATTCTGGCCGCGCTTCGCCCCGAGGATCAGGATCGCCGTTTCCACTGGCTGGCGGACGTTGCCGATGACATTTTGCAAGCGACTCCGGCCCCAGAACCCGCGCTGGAAACGGCAGTTGAGCCGGCGATTAAAACGGCGGTCGAACCCGCGGAGCTTGTGGCCGAGTTTCAGCAACCCGAGATCGATTGGCGAGAACTTGAAAAGGTCGATGCCGTCGATGAAGAAGACACATCGGTCGAATTCTCGACCGATTTTGCGAACCAAGCGAGGCGTCGCCCCGCTCTGCGCGTGCCGGAGTTTGGCCCGCATTCTCTAGGGGCCGAGGCGAACGGAAACATTCTCACCGCGCACCCCGGACTCAGTGTCGTCATGGGCCTGGTCGCAGTCGCCGCATTGTTTTCCGCGGGCGTCTGGTGGGGCATGCAGCAGCATGGACGCTTCAATCTCCGGACAACGGCGGAAATGTCGGGAACGCAAATTCCTGAGCCGAAGGCGGCGACGCAAAGAGTGACGTCCAAGGTTGTCCCCGCCTCCATGCCGACGGCCGCTCCATCAGCTAGCAACGCATCCAACGTCTCAGACAATCTGATGGACGCCGCGGAAGGCGCTTCCCAAGCCGCGCTGAGCCCCGTGCCCGCAAGCAAGCTCGCCGCGCTTCCTAAAATCACCGGTGTGCGGACCTGGTCGTCGTCCATGGGAAGTACTGTCGTGATCGACATGCAGGATCAGGTGCCCTACGAAGTGCATCGTTTGATGTCGCCCGAGCGCATCTACTTCGACCTGCACGACACGGCTCTAGTGCCCGAACTCGAAGGCAAAACGATGGACGTCGGCGATGCCTCGCTTTCCCGAGTAAGGGTCGCGCAGCCGGTAGCGGGCGTGACGCGCGTCGTGCTCGATACCAGAGGCGGATCGAATTTTTCCGTAAGCTTGGAAACGGATCCGTATCGCCTGGTGGTTGAACTGCGCGACCTGCCGAAATCTCTCTCCGCAAGCAAGGTTGTGCCGGCATCCGCCGCAAAGTTGGCCGCGACCTCGCTTGCTGCGGGCGTAGAGCCCACTCCGATCAAGACAGGAAAATTTCGTATCGTGCTCGACCCCGGACATGGCGGCTGGGATCTGGGAACGGTAGGCCGCCAGGGACTGGTGGAAAAAGATCTGGTGCTCGACGTAACCCGGCGCCTGGGAAAGTTGCTGCATGATCGTTTGGGATCGGACGTAATGTTCACGCGAACCGGCGACGATTATCTTCCGCTCGATCAGCGCGCCGATTTCGCCAACCGCGTGCAAGCCGATTTGTTCGTCTCCGTGCACGCGAACTACAGCACATCGGCAACCGCACGGGGCGTCGAAACCTATTACACGAATTTATTTTCCGCTCCGGGATCGAAAGAAGTTGAGAAACAGGCGGATGGCACCTTCACGCAGCCCACTCCCGTGTCGTTGTCTACCGGCGCGTTGCATGAAAAGATCGAGGAATCACGCCGTCTCGCCGCCGACGTGCAGCGCTCGCTCTATTCCACGCTGGCCACCAAGAGTCCTGACATCCGCGACCGCGGCATCAAAGACGCGGCCTTCGTGGTCCTGACCGGAACGACCATGCCGTCCATCCTCACCGAAATTTCTTTCGTCAGCAGCCCCACCGACGAGCACAATCTCCAAAGCGAAGCCTATCGCCAGCAAATTGCTGAGGCGCTCTACAAGGGGATTGCGCGCTACCAGGAATCGTCACCCCGCGCCAGAGTAGCGCAGTTACAGCCAGTCGCAGCACGGCGTCAGTAAACGAGCTAATTCTCTCCCACTCCTCCGTACTTCTCCAGCCACTTCAATTCTTCCCGCACCTTGATCTTCCCGTGCCACGGATTCCTCTCGAGGTCGTGCCCCTCGCCGGGAAAGAGGAGCAGTTCGCTCGAGACGCCTAATTGGTGCAGCGCCCGATCCAGCAGATAGTCCTCCAGCGTCGGAACCCGAATGTCGTCCGCGCCCGCAACCATGTGCGTTGGCGTCCGAACTTTGCTGATCTGAAAAATTGCGGCCTCGCGGTCGTAGTTTTCGCGCGCGTCCCACGGGGTCCCGCCCATAAACCACGCGTCGTCGATCGTCGAATCGTCGTTCCCCCAGTCGGCGACATTCTCCACTCCGCCCGCCCCGGTAACCGCGGCCTTGAAACGGGTAGTCTGCGTAATCAGCCAGTTCGTCATGTAGCCGCCGTAGCTGTAGCCGCCCACCGCCAGATGGTTCGCATCGGCAATGCCGTCCTTAACCAGCGCGTCGACACCCGAAAGAATATCCCGCCCTGGGCCTGAAAACGCCTGCGCCGAAACCGCCAGCGCGAACTTATCGCCGTAGCCCGTTGACCCACGATAATTCGGTTCAAACACCAGCCAGCCCTGCGTCGCGGCAAGCCGGTCCCACATATACCAATCCGCTTCAAAATAACTGCCGGCAGCCTCCTGTGGCCCGCCATGGATGAACACAAACGTCGGCAAATTCTTCGCCTCAAACTTTCCCGGCGGATACATCAGCACTCCTTCGATCGGCGTTCCGTCGGGCGAGGTCCAGCGATAGGGCTCTGCCTTGGGAAGGTCGCGTTCCGTGAAGAGTTTGTTGAACGCCGTGATCGGCCGCGCGTGTGCGAGATTGTCCGGGCCATCGGCAATGTAGACTTCGTTCGGCCGCTCGGTTGCCGAATGCACGAATGCCAGTCGGGTAGTATGCCCGGCCGACGCGGGATCCCCGTATGTACCCGCCCATCCCTCGCGCTTCACGATCGCCGCCATGGGACCCGCTTGCGAATAAAGTTGAATCTCCGTTCTCTGATGGCACGCGCACAGCACCGATCCATCGGGCAGCGCAGCGTACTTGACGACCTCGCCCTGAAAATCCGCGAACCAGCGTTGCACCACGCCGTTATCGGTATCCACCCAATAAAGCCGAGGCTCCGCATCCTCATATTTCTTTTCGACCGATCCCAGATTGATCTGAAAGAAAAGATGCAGGCTGTCCGCCGCCCACTCCAAATTCAGTTCGACAGCCTCGTTATGAGTCAATCGCGCTGGAACGACTTCCCCCGCGCCTCCAGTCAAGCCAACCAAATAAATTTCGACTTCGTCGGCCGCTTCCTGCCGCTGCGAAACCGAGTTGCTGAGGAATGCAAGCCGGCGCCCGTCGGGAGAAATGCAGAGCTGGTCGATCCGAAGCGCCGTGCGCGCAACCACTGTCGCGCCGGGAGTGCTGTTGGAATCCTTCTCCGCATCCGGCACTTCGCGCGTGCCGAGAGCCGCGTGCCGTGCCAGCGCATCATCGAGCCCAACCCGGAAAATCACGTCCCCGCGCTCATCGCCCCGATACCGGGCCACATCCTTCCAATCTTTTTTATGATCGTCGGTCTGCTGCTTCGACCAGGGCTCGCGTGTCGCAAAGTAAATAGCCTTCGAATCCGCGGCCCATCCAAACGCATGAACTTCTTCGCTTCCCGACGTAACGGCAAACGCCTCGCCCCCATTTGCAGGGATCAGATAAATCTGCGCGTCTTCTTTCCCCTTGTCGTCGTCGCTGTCTTCTTCTCCCGACCCGTCGCCCTTGCCGCTTGCGCCCTTTCGCTCAGAGAGAAACGCAATCCACTTTCCATCCGGCGACCACTGCGCATCCTTGTCGTGTCCCGATTGCGTCAACTGGACGAGGGCGCCGGACCTATCCGGAGTATTTGTTCCAGCCACGCCAGAAATTCGATACAGCCAAAGTTCATCGCGGAAAATCTGCTGCTCCCAATCGGCCCGTTCCGTTGCGACGAGAATCGAGTTCCCATCCGGCGAGAGTTTCACATCTTTAATTTCGACCCAGTTAAAGAAATCATCCAGCGTCAGCTTCGGTCTTGTCTGACCATTCAAGGGAGCATAAACTGCACAGGCTAACAAGAGAGGTAAGAAAAGTTGACGTGCCCTTGATCGATCCATTTCCAGTGCCTCGCGTCCTTTCTGGATACAAAAACGTTTTAGTTCCTCACGGTGCGATCGGCTCGGCATTGCGCAGCGCCTCATCGAGCGGCTGGTTGCTCCGCACCGCCCCGGCAACAACGCGCCAGCCGTCATCGTAACTGCGAAACGCGACGGTCGAGCGATACCGTACTCCGCTGTCGTAAAGCGCCGCCCCGACTTTATTGAGCGAAACCCATCGCCACGTAAACTCCACGTCAGCAACACTGCCAGACTTGCTGATTCCGTCGATCGCCACCAGCTCTCTGCGCGCGGATTGAATCGCAATCGCTCCTTTGTCCGTTGGCCCGCTCCCTGACGATCCACTCGCAATCAGAGGTCGAATCGTATCGACCCCGAGAGGCGAGAGCATCACGTCCCAACAGGGAGGAGGCTCAACGCCGGCGGGACATGAATGCTCGTTGCCGATAATCCAGCCTCGACGTTGCAGCACCATCGATTCAGGAGAAGAGAAGTCCTTGTTCGACACGACGCCGGTCGTCAGCCAAAAGGTCTGCGGTGTTTTGAACACGTCGGAGGCGGAAATCAAATCGGCCGCCAGGCGCCGTGTGAGAAAGTCGCGCGGCGAACACGCCGGGAGCAGACACAACAAGACCGCAAACAACGATATTTTCCTAATCCGCATGAATGCTGTGGGCTCAGCGCTCGCAGTTTATCTCGTCAGGATTCTAACGAATTGCTGCTTGTGCCGGGGCACAAAAGGGGTAGCCGCAATCTGTCCATCAAATTTCGTCGACCAGCGCCCCGGAATGTGCGTGTGGCAGCCAGAGCAAGCGCCATCGGCAGTCAGCTTGTATTCTTCGATGAAATATCCAAACCGCCGAATCACCGTCTCCCCGCAATTGTGGCAATGAGTATTCTCGAACTCGCCGACTCGCCCCGGCTGATTGCCGCAATAGATGTAGCGCAATCCCGCCTCCCGCCCAATCTCCGCAGCCCGCAGCAAATCCTCGGCACGCGTATCCTCCGGCGAAGTCATCCTGTAGTCTTGATGAAACGCTGTAACGTGCCACGGAATATCCACGGACACGCCAGCCACAAACTCCGTCAGCCGCCGCAATTCATCGCCGCCGTCGTTGAATCCCGGAATCAGCAGCGTGACTAGTTCCAGCCAGATGCCCATTCCATGCAGCGCCCGAATCGTGTCAAGGATCGGCTGAATGCGTCCGCCAAGCTCGCGATAATGCCGGTCGTCGAAGCTCTTCAGGTCAACTTTATACAAATCGATCCATGGGCGGATGTACTCCAGCGCCTGCGGCGTTCCGTTACCATTCGAAACATAAGCCGTCTGCAATCCGGCTGCGCGCGCCCTCCGAAAAACCGCAACCGCCCATTCACTCGTAATCAGCGGCTCGTTGTATGTGCTGACCAGAACCTTCGCGCCCTGCGCCAGCGCGTCTTTCACCAACTCGTCGGGCTCGGCCTCCAGCGGAGGAGAGACAGCATTCGGATCGCGCAGCGCCTGCGACGTTACCCAATTCTGGCAATACGAACAATGTAGATCGCAGCCCATCATCCCGAAGCTGTAGGCAAGCGCCCCCGGCGACGCATGGAAAAATGGCTTCTTCTCGATCGGATCGCACTGCACTCCAGCAACATAGCCATACGGAACGTAGAGCACTCCTCCGCGGTTGAAGCGAACCTTGCAGACTCCCGACTGCCCTTCGGAAATCGGACAGCAATGTCCGCAGGCGTAGCAGCGAATCCGCTTGCCCCTCGAATCTGGTGCGCTGGAATTTGATGTGCTCGACCCGACGTCAATCGGCTCCCAAAGCGCGCGGTCGCCTTCGCGCACTCGCTGATTCAGGATTTCGCCAAGAGTCGCCACGGCTCTATTGTACGGCGGTAACTCGCCATCAAGAAAAAAGGGCGGCATGCGCCGCCCAGTAGTCTTCGCTCCTTGATGTGCTTTATGCCGCGATCTCGGCCGCTAGCGGCACCTTCAGGGCCTGCATTTGTTGTTCAAGCTCGGCGAGGCTGAGCCCGCCTGGAGTTTTGCCAGTGGCCTCGAACCAGTCTTGATCCGCGATTGCATAGACCTCGTCGACGAAAGTCGCGAAGAAATCCCAGGTCATCGTGTAGTACTGGCCCCAGGAAATTACGCGCGCACCCTTTGCGTCGTAACCTGCAAGCACGACCGCGTGGCCGCCAATGATTTTCGAATTGTGCGGGTCCACGGTCCAAGTTGCGGGCGGGTCCGCATTCGGAGGCATAAGGCTCGCCGGCACGTTGAAGCCGATATAGGCAACCCCGCAATTATTGATCGCGCGCTTTACGTCGTCGGTAGCGCGTGGGTCGACCTCGACGAAGGCGGTGATCTTGTTAGTCGCCTTTCCGTCCTTGCCGAGTGGCGCTCCCTGGCGGAGCAGATACTTAAGCACGTGCTGCTCATTTCCGCCCGGACCTTCGCCCGGCGTATTCGGATTGTATCCGCAGGCCAGTTCATAGAGCCTCTTGACATCGCTGTCCGGCTCGGTGTCGATCGTTTTGCCCTTGCTGGCGTTGTAGGTCCAGACCTGAATCGCGTGATAAACCGCCGCACAGGTGCAGTCTCCCAAAGTGTCATTGAGCATCATGCCCAAATTTGCAGGCATGCCTTTTGTAAAGTCGACCGATGGCGGTGGAGGCGGGAGCGTTTTTCCTGCAAGCAGGGCGCTCATATGTGGAACGCGAGGATCATAGGCGCGCGCGGTGCGGCCGAGTTTGAACGTTCGCTTTTTCATTTCTGTCATGGTGAGTCTCCTTAGACGTGCACGTCTGATGGTGGATGGCCTCAGTTAGTCTCCAATGGGCCCATTCGCCCGATGTGCCGACCGAAGTCCGGGCGAGGTTTGCTTGCGCTGTTGGTTAGCGTTGTTATCGATCGTCGCGTCCGGTTTGTTATATGGGCGGGAAGAGGAGCTTGCAAACCGGGCAGCTGACTCAAAAATGCTACAACGGAAATACCGGCGAGCCAAACGAAAAGCCATCTTATTCTGATGGTGTAAGTCGAGGTTATTTCGTTTCGGGAAACTGCAAATAAAATTACTAGTTTGTCTGACGCTGCCCTAAGCCGATCTCTGCCGAAGTAGTTCCGCGGCTTCTCATCGCTTGGAGCGAGCATTCCCATCCCAATCCAGCCCTTAAAAACGAAGGACTTAGCGGCGAGGGCCCGATTGAAGCCGTGCCGGCGGGAAGATTGCCCCAGTGGGGCTCTGTCGCACCACCACCTTGCTCGACGTGCGAGGTTCGAAATATCGTCAGGGTGGTCTCTACCGCTCCGCGGCCAGGCGCTTCAAGATGTCCTTCGCGAGCTTCTGCGTCTCGCCGAAAAACTTCTGATACTCCAGAAAGATGCGGTTCAGCTCCAGAGCCTCATCGGCCGAGAGCTTTCTGCGCAGCATCATGTCGCGCACGTGAACCGGATTCGGCAGCGTCGCCTCTTCGTTCAGTTCGTCCAGAGCAGTCGAGGGATTGTAGTGGTACATCCCTTTATTGTAAGCGCGATTGCCAGCAGCGCGTCCGGCAGTCGCGTTCGCCGCGGCGGTGCTAATGCTGATCACCACTACCGCGCCGGCGACGTCGAGGTTCTGCAGGCCCTGATCGTGATATCATCCCTCGCGTGTTAGGCGGACGCACCAACGAGCAATGGATCTCGCAGTACGGATCCAGTCACCAACATCCGGTAAACCGGCTGTGCCACACTCTGGGCATTCCCACCATTCTGCTTTCGCTCCCTGTCTTCGTCGCCAGCATTTTTTTCCACGGTCTGTGGGTCTATGCGCTCGCGCTGTTCCTGATCGGTTGGGCCTTCCAATTCATCGGCCACGCCTTCGAAGGCAAGGCGCCAGAATTCTTCCACGACTGGCGATTTCTCTTTGTCGGCGTGCGCTGGTGGTGGGCAAAGATTAACGGCCGGGCGTGATTCCTCCGGAGGGTACCCCCTCTCCCCTCTACCTCGATATATTAGAATCAGTCAGTTAGAGTAATTTGGACGCCAAAGTATTCAAACAATTGGAGTTAGACTTGGTTCTTATAAGTCTTTTTCTGGCTATTGCCTAGACTTGTTTTTGGCGATTTCCGCCTTTTGTGTCGCTGCAAAGTATTAAGGAATAAGGAGTTACATGTAAATTATTGAGCGCGTAGGAGTTAGGTGTGAGATCTCGAGGCCGAGGAATTGGTAACTGAGACCATATCCGAAGATCCACTTATTTTTCCAAAAGAATTCCTGCCATTCGGGCTCTAACCAGTCTTGGCGGTTGAGTTGCTCTTCAAAGGTGTTAAGCGCGATCTGCCTGTTCTCTTGTATCCGTGATTGCGAGAGTCGTGTTGCCAGATCTGGGTCGGTTTGGGCGATGGCGTCCCAGACATCCCGGCTATATTTTCGCGAAATCAATTGCTCTATGACGCGCTTTAGGTTCGCATTTGTTACTTCAATAATTCGGTTAGAGTCCGCTACGACAATGTCCCGTCTCCCCCACCTTACTCCCCTCGCTTCCGCAATCGCTCTCAAGTTCTCCAGCCCATCAATCAGATTTGCTGTTTGAATGCTGTCGAGATTCACCGCAATGCCGTCGCCCGAGTGTAATTCTGACAACTTCACATCTTTCGCGTCCTCCCACGCATCCTTGCAGCTCTTTCGCTGACAGATCAATGCCCCTTTCACGAGCCACTGGTCCTCGCCTGGCCTTCGAACAAACATCGCTCGGAAAATCCGGCGGGTGGTGCTCGCCTCGCTAAGCACGATATCGCTAACATCCGCTGACGTGGACGACGTCCTTGCTACAGTGAAGTGCTCCATTCGGGTACCTCATCTGTCGATCCTACTCAATAACCTTATAGCGGAACAAGATGGCATCGAAGATCTAGCGCCTCCCGGCGGACGGCAAAAAAACGGGGGACGGCTTTGCCGCCCCCATTCCTTCTCGCGGGGTGAAGCCCCACTCTTCCACTAACGATTTAGGTTCCCTCGTTCCAGCTCGCCAGATACTCTTCCTGCTCCGGCGTCAGCCGATCGATCTTGATGCCCATCGATTCCAGCTTCAGCTTGGCTACTCGTTTCTCCAGGTCCACCGGAACTGTATACACGCGTTTTTCGAGCGACTTATGATTCTTCGCCATGTATTCGCAGCAGAGCGCCAGGTCGGCGAAGCTCATATTCGTGATCGGCGATATGTGGCCCTCGAGATCCCCAACTGAGCAGGGCAAGAGTCTACTTGTGCGCCAAATACGATTGTAATATAATGTAATACATGCTGGTGATGGACGCCTCTACGCTGATTCTTGTTGCAAAAATGGAGGCACTCGACGTCTTTCTGGGTGATGTCAAGTTGGAGGTCGTCATTCCGATGGAGGTTGAGAAGGAATGTTGTGGCGTCAAGAAATCATTCGACGCGCTGATGATTCAAAAGGCGGTGCAGGAATCGAAGATCAAGGTCGTTGATGTGAAGAACAAAAAGCTTGTTATCAAGTTGCGAATGGACTTCGGTCTCGGATGGGGGGAGGCGGAGGCCATCGCGTTGGCAGTTGCAAAGAGGGCTCGGATACTGGGCATCGACGACAAGAACGGGATCAACGCATGCAAATTACTCGGTATTCCGTTCACTACGGCCATCGCTATTTTGATACGAATGCGCGAGAAGCGGCTGCTTACACTGAGCGAAGGGTTCGCCAAACTGGCGGCGCTTGGAAAGTATGGGTGTTATAAGCAATCAATTTTGGAAGACGCCAGACAGAAATTGGAGGCCACAACATGACGAAAACGATGAGCATCCGAATGGATCGTGAGAATTTCGAATTCCTCAGCGAGCTCACCAAGGAGCAGAGAAGCGATCTTTCGAAAGCCGTGCGGGATATGGTCACGCGCGGCAGAGTATTGTTCGCAGTCGAACAATACAAGAAAGGCGAGGCATCGCTCGGAAGGGCCGCGGAACTTGCTGGAGTCGCCGTGGGGCAGATGATGACAATCCTGGCCGAGTATGGCGTGGAGAACACGATCGAGGACGAGGATTATCGCCAGGGACTTGAAGCGCTGAGGAAGGCTTGGTGAGGGCGTGGTCCCGAGGTAGATAACGGCCCGGTTTCCGGGCCGTGGCTGGCTGTCCCTACGTGGTCCTTGCCGAGGGTGGAAAGCGCGGACAGGAGTGTCCGCGCCACACAACCCTAAGTTCCCTCGTTCCAGCTCGCCAGATACTCTTCCTGCTCCGGCGTCAGCCGATCGATCTTGATGCCCATCGATTCCAGCTTCAGCTTGGCGACTCGTTTGTCGAGATCGACCGGAACCGTGTACACACGCTTCTCGAGCGACTTATGATTCTTCGCCATGTACTCGCAGCAGAGCGCCTGGTCGGCGAAGCTCATATCCATTACCGACGCCGGGTGCCCTTCGGCGGCCGCCAGATTGATGAGGCGGCCTTCGCCCAGCAGGTTGATGCGGCGGCCGTCTTTCATCGTGAATTCTTCGACGAAGTTGCGGGTGGTGCGCTTCGAGCCCGACAATTTTTCGAGCGACGGAATGTCAATCTCCACGTTGAAGTGGCCCGAGTTTGAGATGATCGCGCCATCTTTCATCGCTTCAAAATGTTGCCTGGCGAGCACGTTCTTGTTGCCGGTTACGGTGCAGAATACGTCGCCGAGCTTCGCGGCCTCTTCCATGCTCATGACGCGGAAGCCGTCCATTACGGCTTCGAGCGCCTTCGTCGGATCGATCTCGGTGACGATGACTTCGGCTCCGGCGCCGCGGGCGCGCGAGGCGAGACCGCGTCCGCACCAGCCGTAGCCGGCTACTACAAACTTCGATCCGGCCAGCAGGAAATTCGTCGCGCGGATGATGCCGTCAATGGTGGATTGTCCGGTGCCGTATCGATTGTCGAACAGGTGCTTGGTATCGGCGTCGTTTACGGCGATGATCGGATAGCGCAGCACGCCTTCCTTGGCCATGGCCCGCAGGCGAATTACGCCGGTGGTTGTTTCTTCGGTGCCGCCAATTACGTAGGCGAGTTCGGCGGTGCGCTTGGTGTGTAACACAGAGACTAAGTCCGCGCCGTCGTCCATGGTGATCTGCGGCTTATGATCGAGCGCCGCCATGATGTGCGAGTAGTAAGACTCGTTGTCCTCGCCCTTGATGGCGAAGGTGGGGATGTTGTAGTCGCGCACGAGGCTCGCGGCGACATCATCCTGAGTTGACAGGGGGTTTGATGCGCACAGTGCCACGTCGGCGCCGCCGTCGCGAAGCGCGATCATTAAATTCGCGGTCTCGGCGGTGACGTGCAGGCAGGCTGAAATGCGCAGGCCCTTGAGCGGCTGGTTCTTGATGAATTCCTTGCGGATGATCTGCAAGACCTTCATCGACTGGTTCGCCCACTCGATGCGCTTCTTGCCGAGATCGGCGAGCTCGAAATTCTTTACGTCGCAGTTGATTGGTGTGGTTGCCATTTTTCTCCCCGGATGATTGCTAAGTATCTATTTTTGAAATTTCACCACAGACACAGAGTCACAGAGAAACCCTAATAATTGAAAAACAAAAAACCGCTTTTCTCTGTGTCTCGGTGCCTCTGTGGTGCAAAGAATTTACTTGCGTGCTCCCACGGGCTCGCGCTTCAGGCCCGCGTCGGCGGCTAGTTTTGCGGCCTTGTCGGTTTTTTCCCACGTGAAGTCCGGATCGCTGCCGCCGAAGTGGCCGTGTGCGGCGGTTTTGCGGTAGATCGGACGACGCAGGTTCAGAGAATCAATAATGGCGCGTGGGTTGAGTTTGAAATTTGCGCGAACCAGATCCGGAATCACCGCCGGATCAACCTTCTCGGTTCCGAAGGTGTCGACCAGCACGCTGACCGGCTCAGCTACGCCGATGGCATACGCCAGTTGCACTTCGCAGCGTTCCGCCAACCCAGCGGCCACGATGTTTTTCGCAATGTAGCGCGCCATGTAGGCAGCTGAGCGATCGACCTTGGTCGGATCCTTGCCGCTGAAAGCCCCGCCGCCGTGGCGGCCCATGCCGCCGTAGGTATCGACAATGATCTTGCGGCCGGTCAGGCCGGAGTCGCCCATCGGCCCCCCGATTACAAAGCGGCCCGTCGGATTGATGTGATACTTCGTGTCTTCATCGAGCAGGTTAGCCGGAATCACGGCCTGAATCACGTGCTTCAGAATGTCGGAGCGAAGCTGATCGTTGCTCACCGTTTCGGAGTGCTGCGAGGAGACCACGACAGCATCGACGCGCTTTACTTTTCCGGGCGCCGAGTACTCAACTGTAACCTGGGATTTTCCATCGGGACGGAGGTAAGGGCAGATGCCGCTTCTGCGGACTTCGGAGAGCCTCTCGGTGAGCTTGTGCGCCAGCGAAATTGGCATCGGCATCAGCTCGGGGGTTTCGTCGCAGGCGAAGCCGAACATCATTCCCTGGTCGCCGGCGCCGCCGGTGTCAACGCCCATGGCGATGTCGCCCGACTGCTTGTTTATGCTGGAGATGACCGCGCAGGTGTTGGAGTCGAATCCGTAGAGCGCGTTGTCATAGCCGATTGACTGCACCACGCCGCGAACCACCGATTGGAAATCTACGTAAGCCTTGGTTGTGATTTCGCCGGCGATCACTACCAGGCCGGTGCAGGTTAGGGTCTCGCAAGCGACGCGGCTGGATGGGTCTTCGGCCAGGCAGGCGTCGAGAATGGCATCGGAAATCTGGTCGGCAATCTTATCGGGATGGCCTTCGGTCACGGACTCCGAAGTAAACAGAAAACGATTCTTTGCTGGCAACTTGGTATCTCCTCTAGGTGACTTTTCCTCTGGGGCTAACCTCTGGGTCTGAACTCATGGCTCGGGCCTACGGGTCCGATTAAGGGGGGATCATTGCGCCACGGGCTCGCAACCGGTTTGGGCTCTCAAGCTATCAAAAAGTTACCAGAGATGGCCCTCAGGCGCAATGAAATTGGCGGAACAGGGAGTGACAAACATTGAGCGGAAGAAGGATGCATTGAACGGGGCCAGCGCGGCAGCAAATGTCCGCTAAACAAATGAAAATAAACAGCTAAATTACGGGTTCGCGGGCGGAGAAGAGGGGTTCGGAATCAGCCCGGCATGGCCAATCGTAACGGACTTGACTTCACCGTAGGAGCCTCCTACGTCGAGCTTTTTTCCATCCAGATGGAAGTCGAGCGCGCCCGCATTTCCCGCTTTAATGGAGACGTCCCGGCGGGCATGGAAGGTGCGCTCGCTGCCGGCCTCTAGTAGCTCGGAACCGGCAAATTTGCCGTCAACCGTGACTGAGACCCAGCTCTCTTCGCGCGCGTGGATGAGGACCAGGAATTCGCCGGGAGCCGGGGCGCCGCTTGAATTCTCGGCCGCTGATCTTGCCGCCGTGCCGGCCAGCAAAGAAGAAGATGAGGCGGGAGTCTCAGTCGCAGCGCCGGCGCCGCTCTCCGACACGCTCGCCGACTGCGGAGCCGACTCTCCGGCTGCGCGCAGCGTCCTCGCGGCAACGGGCCGGGTAGCCGTGCGCTCTTGCTCGCGGCGCTGCCGGCTCCAGAGCGAAAGCAAGAGCGCGACGATGAGCAGAATAATCGCAAACACGCCCCACGGCAGAGGCCGCGACGGCTCGTCGGAAATAGCCTCCAGTCGGCTGATGCGATTGCCTTCTTCACGAGCGGCATCGCGGGAGGCCGCATCGCGCGCGCCACCTTCGCGGATTGCCATCTCCGGTTTGGGCGCTGGGGCTTCGCCCGAGGCCTGTAAGTAGTCAGCGACCACCTGGTCCTCGTCGAGTCCAACCACGCGCGCGTAAGCGCGAACAAAGCCCTTGTTGAAGATGCCTCCCGGCAACTGGCCGAACCTGTCTTCTTCCAGCGCTTGCAGCATGCGCGTGCCGATTTTGGTGGTCGAGGAAATCTGGTCGAGCGAGATTTTGCGCTTCTCACGCTCAAGCTTCAGTTTTTCGCCAAAGGATGGCAAACCAGTATCTCGCTTTCGCCGGATGGAAAACGGAATTCTACTCTGAGGAGAGGCAGGATCATAGGGGCTTGAGGAGTCATAGTGGAATGAAGAGTCCGCCACCGCCCATGGAGGTTGCCGTTGACGGCTGCGGTAATGTCAGACGAACAGAATCAGGTCCCCACTCATCCGCGTTGGGTGCGAATGAATGGGGACTTGAGCCCGCTGAATCATTGTGGGGGAGGGGAAGTCTGATTCGCGGGCGGAAGCGGCGTGCTCTGATTTACTGCGCGTTGCGGCAAGGGATCCTGCGGTCGAACCGCCGGCGGTGGAGATGCGGACTGGGCTGCCGATGAATTAACTGATCCAGTCGAAGCGCCCGTGGGCCGTTCGTAGTTGGCGTCCTCCGCAGTCTTAATTGGTTCCATCGAAATCACATGGTAGGCGCGCGTCTTGTGATCGCCATCCGGCACCTTCAGGAAAATCTCGTCCTTCTTGATTTTGTATTCCGCTTCATGACCGATCGGTAGAATTGCCGGGTGCTTCGTGTCTTTTGGCCGTATGTGATATTCGAGCTCGTCGGTGCGAAACAGATATTGCGGGCACAACTTCTGATTGGAAGATACGCTGGTCACTCCGACCGAGCCCCACACTGCCCCCAATCCGCTCAGCCCCTTTTCCTTAACGCCGCATGGCAGGGACTCCATGCTCTCGATCATTCCCCGCGGTGGTTTCTTCTTGGCTTTGGCCGCCGCACTGGTCGGGTCCAGCATCGACAGTGCCAGCGCGCCGATGACTAATATGGTTGCCTTCATAAATCCTTCCTCCCTTGGACTAACGCCGTTGGTACTCTCAAAACCGTGGCGTAACGAGCAAAACCAAAAAACGTATGAGTCAATAACTCACGAGTCAAAACGAAAATGAAGACTGTGGGAGGACCATTCGGACCTCCCACTCTTGATGTCCCGTTAGTTAGTGTTGTTGTGGTCCGGTTTTATCGGAGGCTCCGGCTTCATGGGCTGATCGGGCTGTTTCAGGGGCGGAGCCGTGGTGACTCCCTTATGGAGCGGCGGCGCTGTCGTCCCGGCCAGCGCCGGCGACGTCATCACCGCCTGCGGGTTAGCTGACAGTTGCTGCTGCACGACAGGATGAGCTTGCAAGTATTCGCGAAGATCAGGATGCGTTTCCAGGAACTCGCGATTATTAGCTAACGACGGATTGCTCGAAAGCGCGTCCGCGGTGGTCGAGTGTCCGCGCAGGAATTCGCCGAAGCTGCTCACTTCGCGACGATCAAAATCACGGTCATGGTCGCGATCGTGATCGTAGTAGCCGCGCGCATCAACGTGCCGGTCGTCCTCACGCCGGTCATAGCGCTCTTCATCGTGCATAAAGACGTCGGGGTGTTCGTGGAACTCGGCGCTTACCCGGGGATGAGCCTGCAAATACTCCTCCAGCGCGGGGTGGTCAGTGACAAAGCGCCGGTTGTCGATCAGCGATGGGTCGCGGCGCAGCTGTTCAGCGATCTCCGGATGCTTGTCGAGGAAGCCGTCCATACTGGCCAGTTCCTCGCGTGTTATGCCGTAATCGTAATGCCCGCGTTCGTCGCCGGGACGGTCGTATCCGGGACGATCGTAGCGCTCTTCCGCGTGCATAAATGCATTGGGGTTTCCATCGAATTCCTTGCGGACGTTCGGGTGCATTTGCAGATAATCCTGCAAGGCCGGATGGTCGGTGACAAACCTCCCGTTATCGATCAACGATGGATCTCGCCGCAGCTGTTCAGCGATCTCGGGATGCTGGTCGAGGAAGTGATCCATCTCGGCGACGTCGCGCCCGGTAATATCGCCGCCGCGCGGCATCGGTGTCGGCGCTACTCTGGTAGGTCCGACAGGCTCCGCTCTCTCTGGCGGATTCGGCACAGTATCGGGCGGCAGAGGAGTGGGCGGAACAGTATCGGGTGGAACCTGTGTTGGTGGCGCCGCAGTGGGCGGCATAGTATTGCCCGGAGTCGCAGTCTGCGCCTGCGTGGGAACTGTGATTAGAACTGTGAAGCCGAGCGGGAGCGCCAGTAGCAGCGCTCCCCACCTATGGAAGAGTTGCCTCGATTGATTGCGATTTTTATCCACAAGACCTCCTGCGAGATTTTCGTCTCACTGGAAGGAAAGCAACCGCCATGCCAAATGGCCGCATGTAAGTTGCAAGTCAAGAGCAATCAAAGGCTTGGCATTAGTGTGCAACACGACGAGTAATATTTTGCATAGCAAATTCGACATCATGCAGAGCGTAATCGTCATACGGGATAGTCCCTAAAGCAAAGACCTGTAAAGTTCTCTTGCTCCCCAACGAATGTCAGCCTCGGTCAACAAATTGGGACAGGGGAGTATTTACTTGCCTTTTTCCCGGGAAGTTGAATAATGTGTCGGACATATGTCGCGGCCCCTTTGTCGGTTGTTACTTCTTTCTTCTCTAATATCCTCTGGCGTTGCCCAGTCGCCGCCCAAACCCGCCACTCCCGGCGACGACCATTCCAAGGAAGCATTCGTTATCGAGCAGTTCTCGCAAAAAGAGAAGTTTGAAAACGATGGAACCTCTTATCGAGAAGACATTGGCCGGGTACGGATTCAGTCCGAGGCAGGTGTGCAGCAATATGGCGTGCTGACGTTTTCCTATGCCAGTGGAACCGGGACCTTCGAGATCGAATATGTCCGCGTTCACAAGCCGGATGGATCGGTCATCGAAACGCCTCCCGAAAATGTGCAGGACATGGCCGCGCCAATCACGCGGCAGGCTCCACTCTACAGCGATCTCCATGAGAAGCACGTAGCCGTCAAGGGGCTTAGCGTCGGGGACGTGCTGGAGTATCGAATCCAAGACCACACAACCAAGCCGCTCGCCCCCGGCCAGTTCTGGACAAGTTATCGCTTCACGCACGATCAAATCGTACTGGACGAACAATTGGAGATAAGCGTCCCGCGCGACCGCGCCGTGAAGATCAAGAGCACAACCGTGCAGCCGCAGGTCACTGAGACAGGCGGGTACCGCGTATATACGTGGCACACTAAGAACCTCCAGCACAAGGACGACACAAACAAAAAGCGGGAAGCAACCGAACAGGTACTGCAACAAGCGCGCGGCCGTGTTCCGGGACCGGATGTCCTCCTGAGCAGCTTTGCGACCTGGTCGGATGTGGGCCGCTGGTATGAGGATTTGCAGGCCGAAAGGGTAAAACCGACACCGGAAGTGGCCGCCAAAGCCGCCGAGTTGACTAAGGATGCGCCAAACGACGACGCGAAATTACGGGCGCTTTACAACTATGTGAGCACGCAATTCCACTACATCGGAGTCGACTTCGGCATCGGCCGCTACCAGCCCCACGCGGCCGCCACCGTGCTCGAGAACCAATACGGCGACTGCAAGGATAAGCACACGTTGCTGGCGTCTTTGCTCTCGGCGGTGGGGATTCCAGCATATCCCGCGCTGATCAGCAGCAGCAGTGAGGTGGACGCGGATGTGCCCTCACCCGGACAGTTCGACCACGTCATTACAGTCGTCCCCAGAGGAAGTACGCTGGTGTGGCTCGATACCACCGCCGAAGTCGGACCCTATCAATACCTCCTTCCACCCCTACGCGACAAACACGCCCTTGCCATCTGGAAAGACAAAGCGGAGCTGGTCGCGACTCCCGCGCAACTGCCGTTTGAATCGGTTGAGAAGTTCAACATGGATGCCAAGTTGAATGACTCCGGCGTATTGGAAGGGCACGCCGAGTTTTCCGTCAGAGGCGACGTCGAATACGCTCTACGGTCTGCCTTTCGGATGGTGGCTGTGCAGCAGTGGAAAGATCTTGGCCAAGGAATCTCAGCGAATCTGGGGTTTGGAGGCGATGTGAGCGAAGTGACGGCGAGTTCTTCGGAGAAAACCGACGAACCATTTCACTTTGCCTACAAATACACCCGTAAGGATTATGGAGACTGGTCCAATCGTCGAACCGTTGCGCCCGACCCTTTCATTTCCCTTCCCAGCCCAGGGGAGGAAGAGCTTCTGCCGCCGGGCCCGATATGGCTTGGGCCATCGAGTGACATCGAGTTCAGCAGCACCATGGAATTGCCGGCGGGCTATCGCCCGGAGGTTCCCTCCGCGATTCACTGGAAGCGCGACTTTGCCCAGTATGACGCGACCTACGAGTTCAAGGATCAAAAGCTGATCACCGACCGTCATCTGAAAACCCTCATGCAGGAAGTTCCCGCCAGCGAGCGAGAGGACTACAAGCAGCTCGCGAAGATTCTGCTGGACGACTACAGCCAGTTCATCCCATTTATGCAGATGCCGGGTTCGATAGTGGCCAGTTCGGGTGTGTCCATGATGTCCACCTTCATGATGTCCCCCAAATACATGACGTCCCCCACGTTTAGTGCGCTCCGAAATCTGCCAGACAGCTCCAATGGCGAGGCAACTCGACTGGAAAGGGAAGCGCGAGATGCGATCACGCAACAGGATCTCGAAAAGGCGGTGTCGTCGTTATACCGCGCGGTCACGACCGATCCGAAATTTACGCGCGGCTGGGTGATGCTGGGCGAAGTGTTCTTTGCGCAAAAGCAGTACGACGCCGCAACCGATGCCTATCACAGGGCGATGTCGGCCGATCCTGGCGAACGGGCCATCCCGAAAGTTCTCGGTTTACACCTCATGACAGCCGCGCAATTCGACGACGCGCTGGCGGTTTGGAAGGACTTTGTGAAGGCGCATCCCGACGATCTCGATGGAGCCACGAATCTTGGCAATTGTCTGAACGCACTTAAGAGGTATTCCGAGGCGGCCGCCGCCTATGAAGCCGTCGCCAAGCTAGGTGGCTATCCGGATACAGTGGAGGCATTGCTGGGTACGGCGTACCTTCATGCCGGGGAGCGGGAGAAGGCGGCAGCGGCGTTTGGCAAATTGGCCGACCTGGATCCGAAGGGTATCACCTTCAATGACGTTGCCTACGAGATGGCGAATGCCGATTTGAACCTGCCTCTCGCCCTGGACTACGCGAAAAAAGCCGTACGCAATAAGGAAGTAGAGTCGCAGAAAGTTACGCTTCCGGATCTTAAGATCGCCGATTTGTCGGCGGTTCTCACTTTGGCTGCCTACTGGGACACACTTGGTTGGGTCGAGGAGAGGATGTCCGACCTCGGACTCGCGGAAGAACATCTGCGGGCATCCTGGACCCTCAATCAAGATGGCGTGGTCGCTGGACACCTCTGTCACCTCTACCGCCGCGCCCATCAGACCGCCAATGCGATTCGGATGTGCCGCCTGGCGATCTACGAGATTTCGTTATCCAAGCTGTCCCAGTTGGACGACTATAAAACGGAGTTGGCGGCAGCTAGGGAAAATCTGGACTACCTAACGCGAGGAGCGACGCAGTCGAAGGACACGAACGAAGCGTCAGACATCGCAATTCGCGAACGCACCTTCAAGCTGCCGCGCTTCCTGCCCGGCACGGAGAGTGCGGAGTTCTTCGTGCTCCTGGCCTCCGACGGGAAAAGTAAGAGCTTCAAAGTGGAAGACGTAAAGTACATCAGCGGGTCCGGCAAAATGAAACTCCAGGGCAAACAACTGAAGAACGTCAATTTCAAGGTTCCGGCACCGGATGACGTTCCCAGCCGATTTGTACGGCGCGGCATCCTCGGATGTTATCAATACACCGGCTGCTCGTTTGTGTTGCTCGACCCGGCCACGGTTCGTTCCGTGGACTAGGCTGAGCAGCGAGGCGGCACGTTTCTCCGCTCCGCCATTCTTTGGACGTTCTAACCATGTTCCACCTCATGAAAACCGCCCAAATCCCGCTTACGATACCCTTTTCAACCGTCCCTCTTGGCACCGGTGGTACCTATTACCATCGTTCGTTGCCCGTCCGGCGCGGCCAAACCTATAATTTCGTATTCCCACCGGTCTCGAGGAGTGGATGTCCGAAGCTGCGGGTACGTCCCCAATCCGCCAGTCGCAAGAGCTGACGATTTTTCACGATGTCGCCAAGGCGCTGACGTCGTCGCTGAACCTCGACTCCATTCTGCAAACCATCATGGAAAAAATGGCGGAGTACTTCCGCCCCGACACCTGGTCCCTATTGATGGTAGACGAGGAGAAAGACGAGCTTTACTTTGCCATCGCAGTAGGCGCCGCCGCCGAAGTTTTGTCGAAGGCGCGCCTCAAAGTAGGGGAGGGAATTGCCGGCTGGGTGGCGCGTCATGGGCAGCCTCTCATCGTGCCGGATGTGCAACTGGATAAGCGCTTTTCATCCCGGCTTGACGAAATGACGCAGCTCCAGACGCGCTCGGTCATCTGCGTGCCGCTTCGCTCCAGGCATCGCGTGCTGGGCGTGATTCAGCTCATCAACGCGGACGTGGGAGTGAGCGAGCAGGAGACGTTTTTCCTCCAGGCGCTGTGCGACTACGCAGCGATTGCCATTGAAAATGCGCGCGCCGTCGAAAAAATTCAAGAACTGACCATCACCGACGACTGCACGGGCCTGTTCAACGCGCGCCACCTTTATAAGACGCTCGAGACCGAGGTTTATCGCTCAGCGCGTTTTGGCTACCAGTTCAGCGTGATTTTCATCGACCTCGACCATTTCAAATCCGTGAACGACACGCACGGGCATCTGGTGGGAAGCCGGCTGCTCTCCGAAATCGGATACCTTATTAAGGCGCAACTGCGGCTGATCGATTTTGCCTTCCGCTATGGTGGAGACGAGTTCGTGGTCCTGCTCCCGCAGACGAGCAAAGATCAGGCGGTAGTGGTGGCGCGGCGCTTGCAGGAGTCGTTGCGCAACGGAAACTTCTGCACCGAGCAGGGATTAAACCTTCCAGTACGAGCCAGCATGGGTCTCGCAACTTTTCCGCACGACGCGCAGACCCCGCACGACATCATTCGCCAGGCCGACGAAATGATGTACGTGGTAAAGAACACGACTCGCGACAACATTGGCGTCGCATCGCGCGGGATGGTGGAAACGTAGGGAATTAGACCGTTCGAGGTTGTACCCGTTTCAAATCAGATGGACATCAGCGTGACGCCTGCCTGGCGCGCGGCGCGCCGTAATTGTTTATCAAGCGTAGCAAGCGGAAGAGCTCGCCACAACGCCAATTCCAGGTAGGCAGCGTCATATTCGGTAAGGTGTCTTTGGCGCGCCACTGAGAGAATTTGATCGAATGCTCGATCTAAATCTATGGGTTCAATCAGGACTGGAAGCCGCCGAATGTCCCTCAATTGCGACATCACTTTCGCTTCTGAGATGCGCTTGCTCCATTCGGCGATCAGTAGAGCGTTGGTAACTTCGAGAGGCCAGATTGCTGGCGCAACGGCCTCGGAGCCTGTCCGAAGCAAGTCCAAAATTCCTTCGGCGAAATCGCTGGCTTCGTCTTCGAAACACCAGGACAACGCCACCGATGCATCCAGCACGAACGTTCTAGCGACGGCCTTCATTGATCAATGACCTGATCGAAATTTTCCCAAGCTTCGCGCCTTTACGGGTCTCGCGAATGCTACGCACAATTTCGTCCAGATCGGGGCGTTCCTCGGCGACAGTAGCAGGCACGAGTTTGGCGACCGGCACGCCCCGCCTCGTAATCTGAATCACCTCTCCCTTTGAGGCTCTGGTCAAAAGTTGGTTGAGATGCGTCTTGGCTTCAAAGGCTCCGACAGTTGTCATGGCCGCCCTCCTTCAAACTAGTTTACCAACTAGTTGGTTATCGTGCAACCCGGAAATCCTACTGCTTCTCCCGCTTCTGCAATTCTTTCGGCACGTCGTTAGTTGCCGGCTCGGGCGCCTCCGGCTTCAACGCAAAGGCATTCGCAGGCGCGTTCGGGTTCACGCCGAAATCCCACACATAAAGGTTGATGGAGTCCTTCCCCAGCATCTCGGCCACGGCGTATTCCCCGCTCGGCAGCGGATCGATAGGCGTGATCTTGATCCAGCCTCCGGTCATCGACGTCACGGTTGCCGGAATGAATCGCTCGTCGGTTTTCATCTTGCCGGTCACGCCCACCTTGAGCGCTCCGGCAACGCGCTTGCCGCCTTTGCTCTCGACGCGAATAATCTTGAAGGCCTCAGTCGGGGGAAGCGCCGGGGTATCAGAAGGTGTATTGGCCGCAGGCCGTCCCACCTCCTCCGCGCCCGAAGCCACCGCCGGCGGGCCCTCGGCCGTATCCGCGCTGATATTCACGTAAAGCGACGGTGTCGGCGTGTGCGCCTGCACTTTGGCGTGCGGCCCGGGAAGTTCAATCGTCTGCTTCGAACCCGAGAACGGATTGATCGCCGCCCGCAAAATATTCGCCTTCGTGCTCCGGTTCACATCGCTGCCGGACTGCTGAATTTCGACCAGCTCCGGCTCGCTCTGATAAGTATCGAGCAAGTACACCCCGCCTTCGTCTGAAAGCCGCAGGCGAGGCGCAACCTCAGGCGAGCGCGCCAACGCCGCCTTACGCTGCGCGTCGATCTCCTTGTCAAGTTCGGCAGCCTCGGGAATCGGCCCGCCCGTGAGCCGCCCTTCCTCGTATTTGTTGGTGGCATCCCAATCTACCAGCGCGTTGGGAACTTCTTCCCACTCTCCACGTTCGGCGCTGAAATAGCGCACCCGGTCGCCCTTGACTTCATACTTGGTAATGGGCTGGTAGGTGCCGTCTTTGAGGATTAGGCGGCTGGCAAGGGTTTGAGCGGGGGCTGCCAATGGGGAAGACAATAGCGACGCAAGTATCGCTGCCGCAAGGAACCCCGTTCTGAAGCAGAGTGATCGCACGCCGGAAAACATTATCGGCCTTTTCCGAAGCTACGGGAAGTTAGATGCGACCGCGTCGCCAGATAGATAGCTCATTGGCGGCGACTGGTCACCGAGACGCTTTAACTGATGGCTGATAGCTGACGGCCGCATTTTCCACATTCCCATCCGCCCCGTTCTCTGCCATAATTGATCGTGCACCCCAACCTGCACAATCTTCCAATCAAATTTAAAGCGAGGAACGGATGTCGGCAAAGTACATCTTCGTAACGGGCGGAGTTGTGTCTTCCTTGGGCAAGGGTCTGGCGGCAGCCTCCATCGGATGCCTCCTCGAAAGCCGCGGCCTCAAAGTCAACCTGATGAAGTTCGATCCCTACCTGAACGTCGATCCGGGCACCATGTCTCCCTTTCAGCATGGAGAAGTTTTCGTCACCGACGACGGCGCCGAAACGGACCTCGACCTCGGCCACTATGAGCGCTTCACGCACGCCAAACTTTCCCGCGACAACAACTGGACGACCGGCCGCCTCTACGAGCAGATCATCGCCAAAGAGCGCCGTGGCGACTACCTCGGCAAAACCGTGCAGGTGATTCCGCACGTCACTAACGAAATTAAAGCCGCCGCCAAAAAGTGCGCGCAGGATGTGGACGTGCTGATCGTAGAAATCGGCGGCACAGTCGGCGACATCGAGTCTCTCCCCTTCATCGAAGCCATCCGCCAGATGCGCCAGGAAAATGGCCGCGAAAACACGCTGTTCATCCATGTAACGCTCGTCCCATTCATAGCCGCCGCCCAGGAATTAAAGACCAAGCCGACGCAGCACTCGGTAAAAGAGTTGCTCAGCGTAGGAATTCAGCCCGACATCCTGCTCTGCCGCACCGACCGCTTCCTCTCCAAAGAGATCAAGGGGAAGATCGCGCTCTTCTGCAACGTCGAAGAAAGAGCTGTAATCACGGCCAAAGACGTGGCTTCGATCTACGAAGTGCCGATCGTCTTCGCCCATGAAGAAGTCGACACGCTGGCCATGCGCTATCTGCATTTGGAGGCGAAAGATCGCGACCTCTCCAAGTGGAACGATCTCGTCCACCGCGTCTACAACCCAAAAGACATCGTGCGAATCGGCATCGTCGGCAAGTACGTCGAATACGAAGATTCCTATAAGTCCCTGAAAGAAGCGCTCGTCCACGGCGCGCTCGCGCACAACCTGAAGCTGGAAGTGAACTGGATCGAAGCTGAGGGGCTGGAGACCGCGGACGCGAGCGATAAAAGTTACGAAGCGCAGCTCGAAGACTACGACGGCCTGCTAGTCCCCGGAGGCTTCGGCAAGCGCGGCATCGAAGGGATGCTCAAGGCAATCCAATACGCGCGCGAAAAGCAAGTGCCCTATTTTGGAATCTGCCTCGGCATGCAGACAGCCTGTATCGAATATGCGCGCAACGTGTGCGGCTTGGCCGATGCCAATTCCAGCGAGTTCGACCCCGCAACCCCGCATCGCGTGATTTATAAACTGCGCGAACTGCGCGGCGTGGAGGAACTTGGCGGCACAATGCGCCTCGGCGCATGGCCCTGCAAGCTGGAGCCGGGAACGCTGGCGCAATCAATTTACGGTCAGACAGAGATCAGCGAACGCCACCGCCATCGTTACGAATTCAACCGCGAATATGAAGAGACAATGACAGCCGGCGGGCTGAAGATTTCCGGCTCGACCCCGGATGGCACCTACGTCGAGATCGTAGAAATTCCCGGCCACCCCTATTTCATCGGTTGCCAGTTTCATCCCGAATTCAAATCGAAGCCGTTAGAGCCGCACCCACTATTCAAGTCGTTTATAGGCGCGTCCTACGAGTACGGCCAAAAACGCAAAGATCACAAAGAAGCGGCCGAGGTCGAAATGTTCCTGAGGCCGCAAAAGGTAGTGGGAAGATAAACCCGCAGGTTCGCCACAGAGTCACAGAGCCACAGAGAAAGATCAAAAAAGGGTTTCCTCTGTGTCTCTGTGACTCGGTGGTGAAGCAGTTGCAAGTGACGGAACAGACTCTTGTCCTCCTCCTTCCAAATCGACAACGTCCGCATTGGCTCCGGCGATCTGTTTCTAATCGCCGGCCCCTGCGTAATCGAAAGCGAAGAGCACGCCCTCCGCATGGCCGAGATCATCAAGGGAGTGACGCGCGCGCTCAATTTCCCGTTCATCTTCAAAGCTTCCTATGACAAAGCGAATCGCACCTCCATCCGTAGTTTTCGCGGACCGGGGATTAAAGAAGGCCTGCGCATTCTGAAGAAGGTTAAAGATGAAGTCCACATTCCCGTGCTCACCGACGTCCACCAGGCCGCCGATGTGGCAGCCGTCGCCGAGGTCGTCGACGTCCTCCAGATTCCAGCCTTCCTCTGCCGCCAGACCGACCTGATCGTAGCGGCGGCGCTAAGCGGACGCCCGGTGAACATAAAAAAAGGCCAGTTCGTGTCGCCTTGGGATATGAAGCACGCGGTAGAGAAGTGCCGCGACGCCGGCAACACGCAGGTCTTCGTAACCGAGCGCGGCTCAAGCTTCGGCTACAACAATCTGGTGGTCGATATGCGCTCGCTAGCCATCATGCGCAAATTCGCCCCAGTAGTTTTTGACGCGACCCACTCCGTGCAACTGCCCTCGGCGTCTCACGGAGACGAAGACGGCCCCGCGACCAGTGGAGGCCAGCCAGAATTTATTCCAGTATTGTCGCGAGCCGCGGTAGCGGCAGGCGTCGATGGCGTCTTCATGGAAGTCCACGACAATCCCAAAGAAGCGAAGAGCGACGGCGCCAACGCGCTCGACTCGCGCAACCTGCGCACGGTACTGAAGGAGTTGCAGGCAGTGCGCCACGCGATTGATGCAGCCCACGCAACGCCGTAATCGATTGCAGATTGTAGATTTCAGATTGCAGAAGTAACACCCGCATAGTCCGCACTGCTGCTGAATCCACCTGGTTTAACCTCTGCAATCTGCAATCTAAAATCTGCAATCCCAACTGAATCTGTTACCATTCCCGCCACATCTGATTTCTCATTGCGTATGCATGTGTGGGCCTCGATTGCCGGCGTTGTAGTCATTTTCTTCATCCTGCTCGATGCCTTTGAAACCATCGTCCTCCCACGCCGCATTCAGCGCCACTTTCGGATTACGGCGGTGTTTTACAGGTTCACCTGGCCGCGCTGGACCGGCATCGCGAGCCATATCAAAAAGCCATCGCGGCGCGAAGGTTTTCTCGCCTACTTCGGCCCGCTATCCCTGATTTTTCTGCTCGGCTTCTGGGCCCTCGGCCTGATCTTCGGTTTTGCCTGCGTGCAGTACGGCCTGGGCGAGCATCTCCAGCTCAGTGGCGAAAAGTTGACCTTCGGCAAGCTTCTCTATCACAGTGGAGAAACTTTCTTCACCCTCGGCTACGGCGACATTGTCCCCACCAACAGTATCGCCCGCGCTCTGGCCGTGTTCGAAGCGGGCATGGGGTTTGCGTTCCTAGGCGTCGTCGTCGGATATCTGCCCGTCATCTACAACTCGTTTGCGTCGCGCGAAGTTGAAATCTCCCTGCTCGACGCGCGCGCCGGATCGCCGCCCACCGCCACCGAGTTCCTCGGCCGCCTGGGCTGCTGTCCCGATCAGACCGTGCTCGACAATATTTTTCGCGACTGGGAGCGCTGGTGCGCCGACCTGCTTTCGAACCAGATCTCCTATCCGGTGCTTTCGTTCTTCCGTTCGCAGCACGGCAACCAATCGTGGCTGGGCGCGCTCACCGTAATGCTCGACGTGACTTCACTGGTGATGACCGGCATCGATGGCATCCACGCAGATCAGGCAAAGCTCACCTTCGCCATGGCGCGCCACGCAGCCGTCGATCTGGCGCAGGTGGTGAATTCACAATATAGTCCGCACGATCCCAACCGGCTGGGGCCGGACGATCGAAACCGCGTTAAGACCGAGCTGGCCTGGCGCGGCGTGACCATCAACGATAGCCCCGACGCCGCCGAGAAACTGGCACAACTTCGCGAAGTCTACGAACCGTATCTGCATGGGTTGAGCCGACGCCTCCAGATGGCTCTTCCGCCCTGGATCCACGATGGCCGGAAAAAAGATAACTGGCAAGGCGGCCCGTGGGATCGCGCCATCCAGGCGCAGGCGCTCGAACATCCCGGCCACAAGATCGACGATCACTTCTGAGTCGCGTGGGTCCGGAGTTCCTCAGCACCAATGCTCGTATCCTTCTGCTAACATTCCTCCTTCATGAAGCATGTTGGTGAAAACGTCGTGCGCATCGAGGCGGAGGCTTTGCGTGCTCTTGCCGACCGTCTGGCTGGCCCGATGGCCGCCGAGTTCGACCGCGCGGTTGACTTGCTATTTCACTGCCAGGGGCGCGTCGTGGTCTCCGGCATGGGCAAGAGCGGGCTGATTGCCCGCAAAATAGCGGCAACTTTCAGTTCGACCGGATCACCGGCGCTCTACCTTCACCCCGTCGAAGCCCTGCACGGCGATCTCGGCATGATCGTCCGCGGCGACGTCGCTCTCGTGCTCTCGGCAAGCGGAGAAACCGAAGAAATTCTGCAATTGCTCGCGACCATCAAACGCCTTCAAGTGCCCCTGATCACCATGACCTGCGAAGATCGTGTGGCGCGGACACTCTTGTCCGCGCCCGCCGCCGCGAGCTCATCTTCTTCCACCCTCGCGGCCGCCGCCGATGTCGCCCTCGACTGCTCCATCTCAAAAGAAGCCTGCTCACTCGGCCTGGCTCCGACAGCTTCTACCACCACCATGCTCGCGCTCGGCGACGCCCTGGCCGTTGCCCTTTCGGAAAAGCGCGGGTTCAAAGAAGAAGATTTCGCCAATCTGCATCCCGGCGGCAAACTCGGAAAGCGGCTGGCTCGCGTCGAGTCGCTAATGCACAAAGGCGATGCCGTCCCGCGCGTCGCTCCGCATGCCAAAATGCCTGACGTGATCTACGAAATGTCGCGCAAAAAGCTGGGAGTGGCAGCCGTCCTCGAGGGCGATCAACTACTCGGCGTAATCAGCGACGGCGATCTGCGCCGCCTGCTCGAACAGCGCGGCAAAGACACCCTCGATCTGACCGCGCAGGAATGCATGACCCGCACGCCCAAAACAATCGGCCCGCAGGAATTCGCCGCCACCGCCCTCGCCCGCATGGAGGAGATGAAAATTACCTCGCTCATGGTAGTCGAGGGCGACCGCCTGCGCGGCGTAGTTCATCTGCATGATTTGTGGGGAACCGAAATGGTCTGACGACGCTTTGTCCTAGCCGACTCAATCTGACTCTCTCTAATGCAGCGGAGAGGGGCGAGTCGATCCAGCGGACCGGAAGTTGCGTCTAGAAATTGTTTCTAGAAGATCCGCGAGAATCCGCGTAAATCCGCGTAAATCCGCGGGAGAATGAACTTAAGCGGACGGAGCGCCGGCGGGAACCAGGAGGAACGCTCGCCGGCGCTCCAGAATTAATTTTAGAAAGGTTAATTGCTGTAAGCCTGCTCGAACTGCCGCGCCTCATACCACAACGCCAGTTCCACCCGGTTCCACAGGCCCAATTTGTCATAGATCAGGCGCAAGTCGTTCTTTACGACATGCTCGGTCGTCCCTAGCGAATTCGCAATCTCGCTATTTTTGCAGCCCTCGGCTACGCGTCGAATGATGGTGTGTTCGCGTTCACTGGGTCCGCGGAGGATCCCCGTCGCTCCTGCCATAACTGTCTCCTGTAAAGTAAAGTTGCGAGTTTTACCCGCTTGATGCCACCTTTAATTCCGAAACGTACGAAGAGGCGATTGAAATACGCTTTCACGGTGCGCTCGGCCATGTTCAAATCGCGAGCGATCTCCGAGTTGTCGCATCCCTGCAACAGCAAATCAACAATTTGCCGCTCCCGGGGCCCCATCTGGTCGATCTTTTCGTCCATCGCTTGCACCTCCAGACGCGCGCCGCGCACTGAAGGTAGGGAATCCAACCAGGACAGCACACGGCCACATCAGGATTTCGGATTCGTTGCAGAATGATTCAGCATCTTCAAAGCCAATTACGGTCCTGGGCATTAACTAAATGTGAAATTTCACACTCCCCTATGATTTTTAGCGGGAAAATGGCCAAAAACGGCCAAACTTTTCTTGAAATCTACAGGCTTTACGGGGGAACCCCTGCCTCTTTCGAGGCGGTTCTAAGGTAAATTACCTAGTACAAACTTCCGGAAGCTACATCGTCACGGGCAAAATTACACACTAGTGCCGATGGGAGGTCGGCCGAGGAGGCTCGTCGGCAGCCCGTTCCCCGACCATTCCTACCTTCCCCTATAATAAAAATGACAGTGGACTTCCGCCTAATCTGCAACTACAAGCCCCAGGGTGACCAGCGCACCGCCATCGACGCCCTCACCCGCGGCATCTTCGACCGCGAGCAGCACCAGGTCCTGCTAGGAGTCACCGGCTCGGGCAAAACCTACACCATGGCCAAGGTGATCGAAGCAGCCAACCGCCCGGCCATCGTCATGGCGCACAACAAGACCCTAGCCGCCCAGCTCTACCACGAGTTCAAAAGTTTCTTCCCGCAGAACGCCGTCGAATATTTCGTGAGCTACTACGACTTCTACCAGCCCGAAGCCTACGTCCCCGCCGCCGACCTCTACATCGAAAAGGAATCGACCATCAACGACGAACTCGACAAGCTGCGCCTCTCGGCGACCAGATCGCTCTTCGAGCGCCGCGACTGCCTGATCGTAGCCTCCGTCAGCGCCATCTACGGCCTGGGCTCGCCCGAAGCCTACTACGGCATGATGCTCTTCGTAGAAAAAGGACAGAAGATCAAGCGCAGCGAAATCACGCGCAAGCTGGTCGATATCCTCTACGAGCGCAACGACACCGATTTTCGCCGCGGCACCTTCCGCGTCCGCGGCGACGTCATCGAAATCTATCCCACCTACGATGACATGGCCTATCGCATAGAAATGTTCGGCGACGAAATCGAATCGCTCTCCCAGATCGATCCGCTCTTCGGCACCGTCAAGCAGCGTTATATGCGTCTGCCGATCTATCCCAAGACGCACTACGTAATGAAAGACGAAACGAAAGCGTCGGCCGTCGAGTCGATCAAGAAAGAACTAGCCTGGTGGGAAGTCGAACTGGAGAAGCAGGGCCGAACGGTAGAAGCGCAGCGCGTCCACCAGCGCGTGATGTACGACCTCGAAATGATCAAGGCCATGGGCTACTGCCACGGCATAGAAAACTATTCCCGTCACTTCACCGGCCGCCTGCCGGGAGAGCCCCCGCCCACGCTGCTGGATTATTTTCCGCGCGACTTCCTCATGTTCATCGACGAATCGCACCAGACCGTCCCGCAACTCCACGCCATGTATCACGGCGACCGCTCGCGCAAACAAGTCCTCGTCGAATACGGATTCCGCCTACCATCGGCGCTCGACAACCGCCCGCTAACCTTCGAAGAGTTCGAGCACCGCACTAATCAATTAGTCTACGTCTCGGCCACGCCCGGTCCGTACGAGCTGACGAAATCGGCCGGCGTAGTAGTAGAGCAGATCATCAGGCCGACGGGACTAATCGACCCGCCAGTAGAGATTCGGCCCGTAAAAGGCCAGATCGACGACCTGTTGCACATGATCCGCGACCGCGTCTCCCGCAACGAGCGTGTCCTGGTCACAACGCTAACCAAGCGCATGTCCGAAGATCTCGCCGAATATTACGGCGAGGTAGGCGTGAAGTGCCGCTACATGCACTCCGAGATCGAAACCCTGGAGCGAGTAAAAATTCTGCGCGACCTGCGCAAAGGCGAATTCGACGTATTGATCGGCATCAATCTTCTGCGCGAAGGCCTCGACCTGCCGGAAGTTTCACTGGTAGCGATTTTAGATGCCGACAAAGAAGGCTTCCTGCGCTCCAGTGGATCGCTAATCCAAACTATAGGCCGCTGCGCCCGCAATCTGAATGGTCGCGCCATCCTCTACGCCGACCGCATGACCGACTCGATGAAAAAGGCGTTAGACGAGACCGACCGCCGCCGCGCCATCCAGCAGGCCTATAACGAAGCGAATGGCATTACGCCCGAATCGATCATCCGCCCGCTCGACATGACGCTAGTCGCCGTCGTAGGAGCCGACTACACCGACCTGACCGGCCCCGAAGCCGACGGCATCCCCGACTTCAAATCGCAGGAAGATTTAGACGCCTACATAGGAAAACTAGAAAGCGACATGCGCGAAGCCGCCAAGCGCTTCGAATTCGAAAAAGCCGCGAAGCTCCGCGACACAATCAAAGAACTGCGCACCAAAGAATTCCTGTTCGTGTAGAAGGTTATCTTTTCCTGAAGGCTCAATTTGCGAATTGAGTCTGCTAGCGACTCAAATATTGTCGCGGCGAAAGAATGTCGATGCCCCGCCAGGGATGCAGCGTCAGCAAGTCCCGGTCGCCCGTCAGAGTGAAATCCGCCCTGCCATTGAGCGCAACTTCCAGAATCCTATCGTCGTCCGGATCGGGGCACTCGTTGACGGTGCGAATGATGGTCACGAACTCCGCAACCCGCCCCAGAAGCCGAAGGAACTGCTTGCGATCTTCCACGCTGACGTAACGGTCAAACTTAGTGCGGGCGAGGACATCGGCGAGCTCCGTCATCGTAGCCTCGGAGACCAGCAGCACCCCACTACCCATCGTCTTATCAACCGCGCGCGTCGAAATCGAATCCGCCAGCAAGAGTCGGCTGACCAGGCAATTTGTATCGGCGACGATGCGTTCGCGGCGGGACACTTACTTCCGGAGCAGCTTCTTCAATCGGGACGCGGTCACCCCTCTCGCCTTCGCCTCAGCTCCCACTCGATTGCAAAATCGCTGGAACTCGGCAATATTTGAGCTGCAGATCCGCTGGTATTCCTCCGCCGACATTACTACGGCAACGTCCCGGTTCTGGCGGCGAATGATTACGGGCTCTCTTTGTGCCGCGTCGAGAACGGCGGCAAGCCGTTGTTTGGCGTCAGTGGCGGAAACCGATCTCATACGTCTATTTTATCTATTATGATTAAAATAGACAATCTGGATAAAAAGCAACTCAGGAAGCCTTATCCGCCTCTTCGACCTTGGCAACCGCAGGTTTCTCATCCCCACCAATCGCCGACTTAAATCCGCGAATCCCTTCTCCAAGGCCTTTCCCGAGTTCAGGCAGCTTCTTCGGGCCGAATACCAACAGCGCGATCCCGGCAATGATCAATAAGTGCATAGGTTGAAATAGTCCTTCAAACATGGGCGCCTCCAGGCGGTAACTACGAATGTTTCTAGGAATTCTCTGATCGGTAATGGGCGAAAGCCAGCAGACTCAACCGCCAGCCTTCGCCCCCAAACTCGCGTACCAACTACGACTGGCAAACGATGTTGCCATTCATGCCCTCAGGATAGAAACCGCCCGAACAGTTTCCGCCGCCGTAAACAACGTTGAGCACCTGCGAGACCGTCCGCGGAATGCTCAAAGAATTGCTGTCCACGTCATAGACATGCTGCGGAGTAGGCGGCACGTCCAGCGAATCGACGGCCGGGCTGATAACTCCTTCATTAATGCACTTAAGCCGGATCGATCCGGAATGTTGCGCTTCGGTAGCCATAATCGCGGCCGCCGCGCCCAGATAGGTCGCATTTTGGATAAGCGGCGCAGCCCCCAGATACGCACTGACCCCCACATCCTCAAACTGTCTGGTAATTTTCAGGAAATCCTTGAAGTTAGCGAATCCATACCCCAGCGCGTCCAGATTGATAGCCGGCTTCTTCACAGCCGCGGATCCGAGCACGTTGCGCAGAAATATCACGTGCGTCTGTTCATCGTGAGTCAGAGCATTCGCCATCCAGGCAGATTTCTCAAAGCCAACTTTGATTTTCCTGCCCCCAGTGGTAGGCCCGGTCACGTCCCCGGACGAGAGAATGCCCAACTCCTGCAACGTCATTCCAGTCGTGACAACGGAATAATACTCAGCCTCAAGATACTCAAGATTCAAGGCGAAGTTGACGATATCAATGTCAGTGAGCTTGCCCGAAGCCTCAACCTTAGTGAGCAGGCTCCCACCAGTCAGCAGGCTCCCACCCAGCATGGACGCAGCCGCCACTCCGATGCCGGTCACGCCCACGCCCTTCATGAATTTGCGACGATCCGTAGGACTGCCAACGATGCGATCGATCAGATTACTTTTCATTAGATTTTTCCTCGTATGGGTCTTCTTCGCCGGAAAGTCGACAGATCGGGCTTGCCCGTACTTTTACCGGTTACCTGAATAACGAGTGAGAGGGTACTTTCGGATTGCGGGTTAGCACGTTTATTTTGCAATTATTTTTTTCGTGCTTCCGACAACCCACGCCACCGGTTGGCATCGCGGCGGAAAGAACGCAGGCAGGCGGGTGGGGCCACATCATCGTGGAAGGGATAACGCGGGCCTTGCCTTCGAACGCAGGCACAAAAGAAACTCGGGGTGCGCCACTTCTCGCGCTTTTCGAGAAGTGGCCCATCCGCGCCGCCGGCGGAACCAGACTTCGCTGTTACGGGTCCGGTGCTCCCCGATTGTGCCGCGCCACCATCTTCACGTTGCGCTCGAAGCCCCTTGCACCTCGAAACACACGTCAAATTTCGCGTGACCTGCATACCCTGTCAACTTGACAAAAATCACCCCGCGCCCACCCCGATAAAACGGCCAGCCAATAGTAAGTCCTTATTTCGCAATAACTCAATCTAAGTCCTTCCCCTTCAGAGGCTGAAAAGAGGCTGAAAAAAGGTTGAAAAACACCTTAACTCAGTCCTTTCACGAGGCTCCCAAAACCAACTTTATTTTTGGCCCATCAGATTCGCATTCCATTCGCTCGACGCCCGCAGGAATGTACATACAATAACGTCAACTGTTCCACGTGGAACACTACTAAGGTTTTTGGAGGGAACCCCGGAGCGTAACTTAAGGGACGCAGGCGCGCCGAAAGGCCGGCTCGAAGCGGTCAAGCTGTGCATCGTGTTGAGTCGTATAGTGTCCGCCCGGAGACTTCCCATAAAGCTCATCCCCCGGACAGTAATAAAGCGCAGCCTGCGTATCGACCCAAACCTTGATGTTCGGGTCTCCGCTGTATTGCACCTCGGCCTCCGAAGCAGGCGCCTCGGCGATCCCAACCGCGACCAGAACCCGCTCCCAGGGCGTCAACTCAGCCCGCCCGGCCGAAGCCGTGGGCCACAACAGCGCCACCAACGCGACCAGCACCGAGAGCCCAAGATAAAGGTCAGCGCGCCGAAAGCGCACCTTCACCCGTGGTCCAGCCGACCCGCTGGCGGCAGTAACCCCATTGATATCAATAGCGTTCGAAAACGCCAGCGTCGCCTCATCAGCCCCCGGCGCGACGACGCGATCCTCCGCCGCCACTCCCGCGAGGTCGGCAGCCCCCAATGGAGATTCCGCACCAGTCCGCTCTAGCGAGCCCGGAAATGTACCCTGCTCCTGGCTGAGCGACCACATGGTAGCCCAAGTGCGTTGAAGACGTTCGCCAGGCCGGAAGACCTCGCCATCGCAAGCCGAACAGGGAAGCCCGGCAGCCAGCAAAGGAGCGCCACACTGCCGGCAGAGATCAACCGCCGCCGCAGGCAGAGTGCCAGCATCGGTCGGAGCTATCTTTTCGCGAACTCCGTTGGTTCCGTTTCCACTCGTCCCGGCTCGGTTTGCCCCGGCCCCATTTGCCACAGTCCCATTCGTGGGCGCCCCGCTTTTCTGAGCCGCTCCAGCCGTCTTCATCGCTCCCGCTAATTCGGTGGAAAGAAGGGCGTCGATTCCACCTTGCTTGTCATTGTATTGCTGGATGGTGAAGGCGGCAGCGAGCAGTCCCTGAAAGGAGTCCTCGTCGAGCACCAGTTTGGATCGGGTCGAAGGCATAGCTACCGGAGGGGAGAGACTGGCTCACATTGTAGTGCAACTTTGGCCTTCCGAACCAAGAAAAACCCAGGCGACCGAAATGCCCGGACGGCCCTTCCCGAAGCCAGCCCGGCCCGTAATAGACGGCCCGGATTAAGGGAAGTTCCTGAAATGGAAGTTCAATCTGGGAATGCTTTCATGAGAAAAGGGCAAGAAACGCTGGGTAATGGGTCGGGCGCGGGCTTATGTCATTGAAAATAATGGAAGTAATTTATAGGCGAAGATTTGGTGAAAGGGTTGCTACAGAGAAGATGGGTCGTGACCGATAGAGTGAACTGAAGGGAGTCAACAAAAGCCCATGATCAACCTCAACGAGATCAAGATTACGCCCCGGGATCAGCAGGTTTTACACCTACTCGTACAGGGGTGCAGCAACAAAGAAATCGCCAGTCATTTAAACATCAGCCCGCGGACTGTGAAGCAACACCTGCGCACTCTGTTTTTGCGCGCAGGCATCAAGGAAGGCCGGAAACGAGTGAAGCTTGCGACCGCCATGTTCATCAAGGAGCAGGTACAGCCATGCAACCCCGCGATCGACTAACCATCAAAGAAATTCAAGTGGCATCACTGGTGTGGCAAGGTCTGACGAATAAAGACATTGCCGCGGTGCTCAGAACAAGCGAGCAGGTGGTGAAGAACTATCTGCGTACAACCTTTGACAAACTGGGAGTGTGGACGAGGCTCGAACTGGCGCTCTACGTGGCAGGCCACGGTGGTGCGAGCTGGCAGAGACAATTCGGAGCAGCGGCATTGCCGGCGGGCGCGTGGAATGCAGCGGGAGTCAACGAAGGCGTCTCATTCGCGGATGGAGACAGCAATCGGAACGCAGCGGCGTCGTCGGGCGGAACCTGATTCGCCTCTTTTGGTCACCTTTCCAGCCAGAATGGGCCGACCCGGTCTTCAAGGAAGAGCCGGTTAACTGCAATGTTGTGAGCGATGGTGGATGATTCTGACAGCCCCCGATCTTAGAGGGGTTGAGCATTACGGGACGTGGCAGAGCTTTACGCTCGCTTGATCAGCCGGCTGATTCCGACCAAAATCACCGCGCCCACAAAGGCCACAATGATGGCGCCGATCATGCCGCCGCCTGGCCATACCCCGAGAGCGCCGAAGAGCCAGCCGCCCACCACGCCGCCGACGAGCCCGAGAATGAGGTCGACTAGAATCCCGTAGCCCCCGCCTTTCATTACCTGGCCCGCGAGCCAGCCTGCGATGAGACCTGTTATAAGCCACGCGATCATTCCCATTTTCCCCTCCCGGGTGCGTCCGTTTAGACTGAAGTCGAGATTGTACCTTACCGGACTACGACGCGCCGGGTTTGACAAAGCTTCGTCGGGAGAGCTTGCGATCGGCTAGCGGGAGGCAGATGGCCGTACGCAGTTCTCCTTTCGTACGCTCGGAGGGCAAGGGATTTCACATGCCTCAGTCCGTCGCATTCCCCCGCCTCGGCCGCTTGAATCGCCTGCATTTGCTAAGTGGCATTGCTTCAAGAAGATATCTGATGTTCTTTGTCATTCGATTCGAGATCGCGTCTCCTCGGATGGTCCGTTGCTCGGTCATTTAATTGCTTGATTGCTGGGAGACTGCTTGGCTGGTTTGTGCCCGTGTTTCGAGCGTCTGGCGTCGGCAGCACCCCAGTGGGAAGGGGATCGCGAAATGGCTGCCGTCAGGCAACTTCAGCGAGAGCGCCAAGGCCACGGTTGGTTTAGGTTGAGGTAGGCATGGACAACAAAGACGTGTTCTGGATGGCTTGCGACTCAACCGAGCAGCTGCGAGCGGAGTATGGGCCGTTCCATACCCGCGAGGAGGCCGAGGCCGAGGCGCGCAAGCTCGGGTTTGGATACCTGCTGCGCTACGAGCATATTCTGGGCGACGACGAGGAGATTCAAGAGGTGCGCTGCGTGTTTGTGGAACTCCAGGAACTGTCGCGGGCCCGCAAGCCGGGAGTTACTTTTCACACTCGCTGCGCCTCGTGCGGCGAGTCGGAAACGCACGAGCTCTCATGGCAGGCAGAGGTCTGGGCAGACATACACGAGTTCGAACATACCCGGCATAAGGTTCGCTTATTTGAGCATTCCCGCGCAGAAGGCCTGCGCGAGATTGGCGATTGGCGGAGTGCCGCGTAGCATCGCGGCTCTTAGCTCTAGTAAAGCAAGATCGATTCCACTAGACTTACTTTTTCTTTGCTACGAGTATTCCAGTTGTTCTGTAGAAATTCTTTTCTGAAGTGACGATGCGTTTCCAGAGATAGTCATTCGCCGGGCGGGCGACTGAGTCAGTCTCCTTCCCGGCTGCTGGATTCTTTCTGGCGCGAGCCTTCGTCCCGCAGCCACACCTTTGTGCTCTTAGCAATAACTCAAGAGCAATTCAGGAGCTAGTGCTCCGGCTGCCGTGAGGCTCGCCGCAAGATGATCGAGACGGGGTGCTCCAGATGACCGTCGCGGACGAGCACCGTGATGACGACACGGTCAGTCCAAGCGTAGCGAACCAGCGCTTCGATCTCGGCTTCGGTCGAATGGAAAACGCATTCGTGGCCAGATTCCGTGAGCAGAAAGAATCCTTCGAAATCGCCGAACCGGTCGTAGATGATCCCCGCGACCTTGCCGGTAAATTCCTCCTTGTGCAAAGCAATTGGACCCGGCCCAGGCTGCCCTCCGCCGCCAGCGATGCCATTTGGCGAGGGCTTGATGCCACTCGCGTTGCCGCCCAGGGCGTTGACCCGTGCAGCGATATACGACACGTAACGCTTCAGTACCGGATACCAGCGATCACCGTGTGAGAGCAACCCCAGCCGCCACAGCAAGATCGCGTAGGTGTTTTCCTCCGGCCGCAAGAGAACTTTCTCGGCGGCCACCGGAATCTTCACCTGAAATGTTCCAACGATGTACCGCCAATTTCGCTGGAGGTTGCGGTCGGTCGCGCTCGCCCGCCCGGCCGCCAGCTTATTGGGGTCGACATTGCCAATCTGCCGAGACGAGATGCGCCGTACAACGATGTTAAATTCCTGTCCCTTGACCACCGTTGCAGGCAAATCGATGCTGAACAGTCCAGCAAACTTCTCTCCGGCACCGCTCGGAATCGGTACATAAGTCCGGCCGCTGGTCACCTTGCACGTGAGCGTATTCGGATCGGACTGCGAGAGCTGGTGAGTGGCATAGATGCGGCTTGCCAGCTTGATGACGTCCGCTGCCTGTACCTGCGGCCAGTAAATACTCGCCGTGCTTTGCAGCGGAGTGTTCCCCCAGTCGATCATCAATTCGTCGGGGTAATCCAGCAACTGGCCCGCGACCTGACTGATTGCGGGGCTTGAGCGCAGGTCGAAGGTCTGGGGTATAAGATGCGACGCGGGCGCGCCTGGATTGGCCGAGAAGGTCACCTGCATGTTGCGCTGGGCGAGCTTATCGGAGTTCTCCGGGCCCGCTGTCAGGCCGTTGCTGTTGACGATCGGCGCGTCATCGAACGCGATCTGCGCCACGATGCAGTGATGCGAACCCTTCATCCTAGGGCTAAGGGAAGGGTCATAGACGTTCAGAAAGCAACCGAAGTAATGCCAGGCGCCCGCGTTGTTGTTGATCGTGATCGGTTGATTGTTGGGACCTCCGGTTGCATAGTCGACCGCACCCGACCCGCCCGCGAAGAAGGGAGTCGTTTCGCCATCCGGTGCCGCCAGGGGAGTATTCGGCAGATTGCTTGCGTCCAGGGTGCTGAGATAGGTGCCGTTGGGTTCGTAGTCCGTATCGTTGGTTTGAGTGATAAAGAGCCGGAAAAACACTTTGACGTTGGGCGCAGTTTGACCCAGCTCTCCGCTCAGACGCACCCGCACGATTGCAAAATTGTAGTTGGTGAACGTCAGGAAGCCCTCCGATGTTCCGGGGGTGACTGAGGAATCGCCGGCAGCGTCGCCCGATGTGATGATCTGGCTGGGAAACGACGTGAAGGCATTGGTGGGGCCTGGAGTCGTGAAGGCCGGATCGTTATTCATATGACTTAGGACATTCGAAATGAAAGCGAAGGCGGCAGCGTTATCCTGACCGAGCGGATTGCCGGTGACGAATGACACCGGCACGCCCGGGATGGGCGCGGGGTTCAGTCCCGGTGTAACCGTGAACACGCACAGGTCCTGGCTCTGGTAGAAGGGATTGGGCGGGTTCGCATTGGGATTGATGTTTTGGAAGTAGGGATCCTCGCCCCCGCCCAATTCAAACACGGCTTCCGCGGCGTAGGATTTTCCACCAATGGAGAGGATCGCCTCCAATAGCAGCTGTTTTGCAGACGTGTGAGGCATCGGAAAAGCGCCCATTGATGCTCCCGAGAATTGCACGTTGAAGGGAATCTGCACGCGCTGCGGGTCGTTGGGATTGCCGGAACCTTCCGCCACCAGCGCTCCCGGCTCCGAAATGACGCCCAGGCTGGCAAACGCACCGGCGAAAGCCAGAGAAGGCAGACCGGCCTGAACCTGATTGGGCGAGTAGCCGTCAATGGTCAGCCAGAACGAAAAATAAGACGGGAATGTGCCGTTATCGGAAGCTTCGTCAAAGCCAAAAGTGCTCTTGTCCACCGAGAAATAGAAGCTCTGATTGACCCGGGCCAGCCAAATTACCGAATTGACATAGAGGGACTGGAGGTCGGCGAGCGCACTTCCGCTTGCGGGCGCTGTATAACCCGGCCCGAATCCCTGCATACGGTCCGCTGATGATCCGCAGGGATCTCCGATCAGGTTCAGATCAAGATAATGATGGAAGGACGAATCCGTGACTACTCGTCCCACTCCGGCTCCCCGGCCGTCGTAGGCGCATAGAGTACCAATGGTGCTGGCTACAGTAGGAGTTGTGTCGCCGCTGAAATTGTTTTGTTCGCAGGTCGAACCCTCCACTGAGGTCGTGTGGCCGCCGGTAATATTACCGGTGGCGATGATGCTGGGCACTGGTTGGGAGCCGCCCACCGTCGGAAACTCCTGGAATGATTGCCCACCGATCACCACCGCATCGTTCAAGGTCGATGAGGTCGGCGTGACCACCTCGCCTTCGTGCATGTGGTCTGGAAAGCGGTTGAGTATTCCATTCGGGCCCTCCAGGATGGAATGAACGGGCCCGCTGGGAAAACCAAGTTGCTGCGGGATTGCGTCGGACTGATCGTCGAATTGGAACTGGCTGGCAGTGTCTCCGGAAGGATTTTGCACCAGAGTGTCTGCCCTGCCCACGCCCGGCGTCGGGTCGTTGGATATCCCTGGCCGGTTGACTGCTGGTACGGAGTTCCCGCTGGAATCGATGGCCGTGGCCGGGCAATCGGATGGGATATCGCCGGCACGTCCAAACCATTTCCGCATGGCGCGTACTCGCGGGATCCTTCCGCACAGGAGGGACCCCATCCCGGCATGATCGCCGGTGGCGAAGACGCCGCCGCCCGAGTTCATGAATTGGGTGATGGCCAGCAGTTCTGCATCCGATATCGCGCTCCCGTAGGGAGTGGGGCCGTAGTTCCAGCCTTCATAACCGAAAAGCCAGATCACGTCGTACTTGGAGAGGTCGACCGTGCTGGCAAAGTTGAAATTTTGAAAAGTGGCGTTCGGATCGTTGCGCCGGTGTGCGGTATCAACCGAGATCGCTGGAACAGGGTTGTTTCGGAGCAGCCATACGAACTCCGAAACCGTGAACGTGTCATCCGTCACGTCCTGACCGGGTGCGAAGCTTATGCCCTGTGCGGGCGGGTTCTGGGCTTCGAAATTGCCGTCGCCCACGACGAGGACATTGATCGCGGCCATGATGCACTCACTTTCTTGACTTCCGGGATTTCAACGCCCGGCGGTTTCGCCCCGGCAGTGACCTGCCGAAGACTTCGCACTGCCCCGGGGTTTCGACTACCTAACTGTTAGTGATCCATACCGTGGTTTCGTTTCACGCCAGGGTGCGCCGCGGGCTGGGGACCCGATAATGCGTGTCCACCCTTCCGTGGGTCCCCTAAGGCGGATATCCTCCGTTCATTCGTTGACGCGCCGACGCTGCATCCTTAATATGGGGCAGCGATCTCTGGCCGGCGTGTCGTGTCGTGCTTTGATTGGCTGAGGGGACCGATCCGGAATTACCAACTGGAATGGCTGATCAAACCATCTCGCACTACCGCATTCTTGAAAAACTCGGCGGCGGCGGCATGGGCGTGGTGTTTAAAGCCGAAGACACTCGGCTCAAGCGCTTTGTGGCGCTCAAGTTCCTGCCCGACGACGTTGCCAAGGATCCCCAGGCTTTGAGCCGCTTTCAGCGCGAGGCGCAGGCGGCATCGGCGCTCAATCATCCCAACATATGCACGATCTACGACATCGGACACGAAAACGGCCAGGCCTTCATTGCCATGGAGTATCTGGAAGGCTCGACCCTCAAGCACATGATCGACGGGCGTCCACTGAAACCGGCGCAGTTGGTGGATCTGGGGATTCAGATTTCCGACGCGCTGGACGCCGCGCACACGGGCGGGATTGTGCACCGCGATATCAAGCCGGCCAACATTTTTATTACCCAGCGCGGGCAGGCGAAGATCTTGGATTTTGGCTTAGCGAAGCTGACGTTGCAGGCGCCAGCTGTCGATGGCTCAGCGGCCACCGTGGGCGCGCCGACCGCCGTGAGCGCCGATCAGTTGACGACTCCCGGCACGGCAATGGGGACGATTGGCTATATGTCGCCGGAGCAGGCGCGCGGTGAACCGCTCGACCATCGCAGCGATTTGTTTTCGTTTGGCGTGGTGCTTTACGAGATGGCGACGGGCAGGCAGCCGTTTTCAGGAGCGACCTCTGCGGTTGTCTTTGACGCGATTCTGAATAAGGTGCCATTGCCGCCGATACAGCTGAATCCGGGATTGCCTCCGCAGATCGAAAGCATACTGAACAAGGCGCTGGAAAAAGACCGCGACCTGCGTTGCCAGAGCGCGGCGGAACTGCGCGCTGACCTGAAGCGGCTGAAGCGCGACGCGGATTCGTCGCGAAGCCGGGCGAGCGATGCGGCGGTTGCAGCGGCGGTCGGTGTCCCGGGATTCGCAGCCTCGACGGGTGACTCATCGAGATCGGTCGCCACGGTTTCAACCCTGGCGTCAGACGGACGGCCCAAGAGCGGACGCCTGGCGCCGATTGTCGTGGCCTGCGCTGTGCTCTTCGCATTGGCCATTGGATTTGTGGCAGGCCACCGCTTTTGGCAGTCATCCGCCATCAGCGCGCCGCTCTATCACGAGATCACCTTCCGGCGTGGCGAAATTCGCTCGGCGCGATTCGCGCCGGACGGGCAGACGATTATTTACAGCGCGGCGTGGCAGGGAAATCCGGTGGAGACATTCTCGGCGCGCCAGGGAATGGTGGAGTCGCGTTCCCTCGGCCTCGGACGCGCGGAGCTTTTGGCGATTTCATCCAAGGGCGAGATGGCTTTGTCGCTTGGCAGCCATCCGGTGGGAACCTGGATCAATGTAGGAACGCTGGCCCGTGCGCCGCTGGCGGGCGGCGCGCCGCGGCCTGTGCTCGAAGATGTGGAGTGGGCCGATTGGTCGCCGGACGGCAGCAATCTAGCTGTGGTGCGCAACGTGGGCGGCCGCGACCGTCTCGAGTATCCGATCGGCAAGGTGCTCTACGAGACGAGTGGCGGCTGGATCAGTTATCCGCGAGTTTCTCCGAAGGGGGATTACGTCGCGTTCATGGATCATCCGAATCAGGGAGACGATGGCGGATTGGTTGCAATCGTCGATACCTCGGGAAAAAAGACCAATCTGACGCGCGATTGGTACGGAACGCAAGGTTTGGCTTGGACTCCCGATGGGCAGGAAATTTGGTTCACGGCGAGTGAGCTGGGGCTGTTTCATTACGTAACGTCGGTGACGCTGGCGGGCAAGCAGCGCCTGGTGACCCGGGTGCCGGGATCGCTGGTGGTCTTCGACATCTGGAAGGATGGACGCGTGCTCTTGGCGCGCGCCGACCGGCGGCGCGAGGTCATGGCGATGGATGCGGGTCAGACCAAAGAGCGGGATCTATCCTGGCTTGACTACTCGTATCCGGCGGATCTTTCGGCCGATGGCAAGCTCCTTCTCTTTGATGAAGAGGGAATTGGGGGCGGCGTTCAATACGGAGACGTGCAGGATCTGACGTACGCGGTCTATGTGCGGAACACGGATGGCTCGCCTGCAATTCGCCTGGGCGAAGGAGGCGCGACCGCGCTCTCGCCGGACCAGAAATGGGTCATCATTGCGACACCCAGTTCGCCGCAACAGTTTCGGCTGTTGCCAACGGGCGCAGGTGAAACCCAGTCTCTTACCAACGATTCGATTAATCACCAGTGGGCACGCTGGTTCCCGGACGGCAGGCGCTTTGTCTTTGGAGGTAACGAACCGGGCCATGGAGTCCGGCTGTACATGCAGGATGTTTCCGCTGGAAAACCGAAAGCGATTTCGCCGGAAGGGGTGGACGCCCAGGCCTTCGCCGTTTCGCCCGACGGCCAGTTCGTGGTGGGAATTGGACCAGACGGAAAGGGCTACCTGTATTCGACGGCGGGAGCCGATCCTCGCCCGGTGAACGGCATGGAGGCCGGAGATATTCCGATCAATTGGAGTCAGGATGGACGGTCGATATATCTCTACCGCAGCGGTGAGGTGCCGGCGAAGGTGTATCGCCTGGAATTGGCCTCGGCAAAGAAAACGGTGTGGAAGCAGATTGCGCCGCTCGATCCCACCGGCGTGTCGACCATCGGACCGATTCTGATGACGCCGGATGGTAAGACTTATGTGTATGGTTTCCACCGGACGCTCGGGGATCTTTATTTGGTGGAAGGGTTAAAGTAGATTTTTCGCCGTGCAGATTTATTCCGTTGCGATCTTCTTAACATCCCTCAGCGCTTGAGTTTTGACGCGGCGGACTCGTCAAGCATCCAGAGCAGACGGCCGTTTGTCGGCTGCGCTCGCTGGGCGGGCAGTGGCGGAGTGTGCTTGCCCTCGAGAACCTCATGAACCATCTCAGCTTTGTCGGGTCCGCTGGCCAGAAACATCACTTCTCCGGCGTTATTCAAAACTGGAAACGTGAAGCTGATGCGGTGAGTTTTGAATTTTTCCACCCAGTTGGCGATTACCAGCTTCGAGTTTTCTCTCAGGCCTTCGGAATCCGGGAAGAGGGACGCAGTGTGGCCGTCGGGGCCCATGCCCAGGAGGATCAGATCGAAGCGCGGGAATTCGCCGGGCTTTAGCTCAAAGAATTTTCTCAGCCGGATTTCATAATCGGCCGCCGCCACCGCCGCGTCGAGATTTTCGGCCTTGACCCGAAAAACATTTTGCGCAGGAATTGCGGCTTTTGAAAATAGCGCTTCGTTCACCATTCGATAGTTGCTCTCAGGGTCGGTCGGTGGAACGTGGCGCTCGTCGCCGAAAAAGAAATAGGTGCGCGCCCACGGGAAATCGGGATAGCTCGAAGCGAGGAGTCCATAGAGACTCTTGGGAGTGGACCCTCCGGAGAGAGCAACGGTGAAGCGCCCTTGCGCCCCGATCGCCTGGCGGCCGACCCGGGAAAATTCTTTGGCGGCGGCGTGAAAGAGGTCGGCGGCGGTCGGGAAGACTTCGATTTCGCGAGTCGCGGGCATTGAGTAATTCTAAATTGGATAATCGGGTAGTTTTGTAATCGGCTGATTTTTTGTTCTGGGCCACCGGCCGGAATAACGAACCTAAAAAAAGCGATTTTTGAATTACTCAATTACCCGATTACAAAATTACACAATTATTTCTCGAAGTTTCTCCAGCGCCTCCCGTCGCGCTCCATGAGTTCATCGGATTCTCTCGGCCCCCATGTGCCCGACGGATAATTCGGGAAATTGCGCGGCGGGAGCGCTTTCCACACATCCAGAACGGGATTGACGATACTCCATCCGGCCTCGACCATGTCGGCGCGCTGGAAGAGCGTAGCGTCGCCGATCATGCAATCGTGCAACAGACGCTCGTAGCCGGTTGAGGGAGTCGAGCCAAAATAATCGGCGTAGGCGAAGTCCATGTTGACTTCACCGAGCTGCATCGATGGTCCGGGAGTTTTCGCCGCAAAGCGCAGCGAGATACCTTCTTCAGGTTGGATATGCAGAACAAGCTGGTTGGGCATCATGTTTTCGACGTGCGTTTCGCGGAAGAGCATGAAAGGTGCGCGACGGAATTGAATGACGACGTGCGTATTACGGCCGGCGAGGCGCTTGCCGGTCCGTAGATAGAAGGGAACTCCCGCCCAGCGCCAGTTGTCGATCATCAGGCGCATGGCGACAAAAGTTTCGGTGCGCGAGTCGGCCGGAACGCCCTCTTCGGACCGGTAGGCGGGCACGTGCTCGCCGTCGATCGTGCCTTCGCCGTATTGTCCGCGCACGGTTTTGCTCAGGACGTCTTCGTTGCTGAAGGGCTGGATGGCGTGCAGGATTTTGGCTTGCTCGTCGCGCACCGCGTTGGCCTCGAACGAAATGGGCGGCTCCATCGCGGTCAGCGTGATGAGCTGCATGATGTGGTTCGGCACCATGTCGCGCAGGGCGCCCGCGTTGTCGTAGTAGCCGCCCCGCTGCTCAACCCCCACGGTTTCGACGACCGAGATTTGCACATGATCGATGTACCGGCGATTCCAGATAGGCTCAAAAATTCCGTTGGCGAAGCGCAGCGCCAAAATGTTCTGGACCGTTTCTTTCCCCAAATAATGGTCGATGCGATAGATCTGGCTTTCGGCAGCCACTTTGAGGATTTTCTGGTTGAGAGTCTTGGCGGAGTCGAGATCGTGTCCAAAGGGCTTCTCGATGATTACGCGGCGCCAGTGTCCATTTTCTTCCGTCATCAGGCCGACGTTGGATAGACGCTCGACGATGTCGCCAAAGAAGTTAGGGGCGGTCGCCATATAGAAAAAGTAGTTGCCGTGCTTGCCGTGCTCCTGATCGACCTGCCCGAGAACTTCCTTGAGATGCGCATAGGTGTTCGCATCATCGAAGTCTCCCGCGATGTAATGGATGCGCTGGACGAAGTCGTCCCAGATTTTTGCATCGATGGGTCCGCTGGCGAATTTCTTGAAATCCTCCGTAGCTTTTTTGCGCGCATCCTCGTCGCTCATTGGGCTGCGGCCGAGACCGATGATGGCGAAATCGGGCGAGAGCAATTGCTGGCTCGCGAGGTTGTAGAGCGCCGGTATGAGCTTGCGGCGGGTCAGGTCTCCAGAGAAGCCGAAGATCACCATGATGCAGGGATCGGCGACGCGCGCAGTACGAGGCTTGACGGGGGCGGCTATAACGTCTGTGTCGAAATGGGGCATTCGTTCCTCTGTGAGTCTGGTGAAGACTGCTGGACCGGTCTTAAACGACTTAGCGGCGATTACGGGCTTAACTTTTCCCCGCAGCCTTCGGCTCCACGTGACCGCCGAATTTTTGGCGCATAGCTGAGAGCAACTTATCCGCGAAGGTGTGTTCCTGCCGCGAACGGAAGCGCGCGTAGAGCGCGGCACTCAGCACCTCCGCCGGCACAGCTTCTTCGATCGCAGCCTGGATGGTCCAGCGGCCTTCGCCGGAATCCTGGACGTAGCCGCTATACTCGGTGAGCTCTGGATTTTCCACCAGCGCCATTGAGGTGAGATCGAGCAGCCACGAACTGATTACGCTCCCGCGCCGCCAGACTTCGGCAACGTCAGGCAGGTTAAGGCTATAGCGAATATTAGCCGGCAAGTCTTTGCTGGTGGCGTTCTTGAAAATGTCGAAACCCTCGGCGTAAGCCTGCATGATTCCGTATTCGATTCCGTTATGCACCATTTTTACGAAGTGGCCCGCGCCCGAAGGGCCGCAGTGAATGTAGCCGTCTTCTGCCGTGGAACCGGCGGCGCTGCGTTTGTCAAAGCCTGGCGTGCGAGGGATGTCGCCGCGACCGGGCGCCAGCGTCTTGAAAATTGGATCGAGGCGCTGGACGGCTTCTTGGGGTCCCCCGATCATCATGCAGTATCCTCGTTCCAGTCCCCAGACGCCGCCGCTCGTGCCAACGTCAACATAGTGAACGCCCTTGGCCGCGCACATTTCAGCGCGGCGAACGTCGTCCTTAAAAAAGGAGTTGCCGCCGTCGATGATGGTGTCGCCTTTCTCCATGCAGGCGAGGAGCGTTTGCACCGTTTTTTCCGTTGGGTCGCCCGAGGGGACCATGACCCAAGCCGCTCGCGGAGCGGTCAGCTTGCTGACAAGATCGTCAAGCGAGGTGGAACCGGTTGCGCCTTCGCCGGCGAGTTGTTTGACCGCGTCAGGGCTGAGGTCAGAGACGACAAGTTTGTGGCCGCCGTGCATGAGGCGGCGCGTCATATTCGCGCCCATGCGGCCCAGGCCTACCATTGCAAGTTGCATTGACTCTCCTTAAACGGTGATGCTTATTTTCAATTTCGCGACTTCGGCGAAATTAGATCCTTAGAAGCTGCGATCCTCGAGCCTACGACTGCTGAATAAGTTCCTCTAACTTCTTCAATCCCGCTTTCACATCGCTCCCTATGTGGACTCGCAGAGCGCGTCGCTTGCGATCGGCCAGGACCGCAAAGTCGCCTCGGGCCTGCGCAGCTTTGACTGTGCCGAAAGTATATTTCTGCTGCGGCACCGGAAAGTCATTCGCGTCGTCGCAAGTAATTTGCAGAAAGACTCCACTGTTCGGGCCGCCTTTGTAGGCTTGTCCAGTCGAGTGCAGGAAGCGCGGGCCAAACCCCAGGCAGGTGGCGACGCGCTTCTTGTCGCGTACGCTCATGCGCAACGCTTGCAGCATTGCTTCATGCTCGGAGTTCATCTGGATGTAGGCCAGCACCGCGAAATAGTCGCCCTCTTTAATGCGGCCGAGGTGCGCGCGCAGATAGCTCTTCAGCGAATGGTCGGATCCGATTGCCCGGGCCAAGTCCGCGGCGTTTTTCTCATCGGTGAAAAGTTTGAAACCTGCCTCATCGAGGATCGGAGTCTCGGCGGGCAGCGATCCCTTGGCTTCATACTCCGAAGTCAGCTTTCTGGTTTCGATTTTGCTCGCTTCCACGTCCGGCTGATTGAAGGCGTTGATGCCGATGATCGAGCCGGCGACTGCGGTAGCAATCTCCCAGCGGAAGAATTCCTGGCCGAGGTTATAGATATCGGCCACGGTGATGCGGACAACCGGCTGTCCGGCCTTTTCGAGCGCCGCAACCTTGGTATTTTGGTCAGCGTCAGGCTCGGACTCCAAACGAAGGTAGGCAAAAATGCGGTCGTTGCCATAGACCTCGGGCGCGCCCAGCGTTTCGCGATCGACGGGGATGATTCCCTTGCCGATTTTGCCGGTGGATTCCGCAATGAGTTGCTCAAGCCACGCGCCCAGATCGTGAATGCCGGGGGAAGTGATGAGTGTGATCTTGTCTTGGCCTTGCGCGTTGGCAGAGCCGAGAATGATCCCCAGCAGCGCTCCGGGATTTTCAGCGACCGGAACCGCGGCGACGCAAGCGTCGACCATGCGCTTGGTGCGCTCGAGAAATTTCCCGGTGTCCATGCCCATCGCGGCCGCGGGAACCATACCGAAATTTGACAGCGCGGAGTAACGGCCGCCGATCGAGGGTAGTCCATAAAAGATGTGCCAGAAGCGGTCGCGCTCGGCGACACCTTGCATCTTGGAGCCGGGGTCGGTGATGGCGATAAAGTGGCTGCTCGCCTTGTCGCCGATGGTTTGCTGCACGCGCTCGAAGAAATATTGTTTGTAAATGTTCGGCTCGAGCGTGCTCCCGGATTTACTGGAGACGATGAAGAGAGTCTTGGCGAGATCGATTTTGCTTTCGACGCTCTTGATTTGTGCCGGGTCGGTCGAGTCGAGAATGTGCAGACGGGGGAACCCCGGCGTTTGCGGGAATGTGAGCGCGAAAACTTCCGGGCAAAGGCTCGAGCCGCCCATGCCCAGCAGAAGAATGTCAGAGAAGCCGGCGGCTTTTACTTCATTCGCGAACTCTTTGAGCTTGGAGACATTGGCCAGCTGATCGTCGACGATGTTGAGCCAGCCCAGCCATGAGCACTCGTCCTGATTGGTCCAGAGCGAAGCGTCATGCTGCCAGAGCCGCCTTACTTTTCCATGCCCGCGCCAGTCGCTAATGTTTTTTTTTACAGCGTCGTCCAGGGACGGAGGAAGCTTGGCGGTTTGCCCATTCACTGGTGGAGTCGCCGCGCGGTGCGTATTCTTCTCGACCGCCTCGAGGAGCTTGTCGAAAGCATCGGCGAAGAGCTTCACGCCGCCCGCAGTCAGCTTGTCGGTAACTTCCTTCATCGAGATGCCGGCAGCTGCCAGGTCGGACATCGTCTTGCGCGCGCCGTCAAGATCTTCGGTGAGACTCTGCCGCGGCTTGCCGTGATCGCGAAACGCTTCAAGCGTGGCAGGCGGCAACGTGTTGACCGTGTCCGGTCCGATTAGCTCTTCAACATAGAGCACGTCGCGATATTTTTTATTCTTTGTGCTGGTGCTGGCCCATAGAACGCGCTGCGTCTGCGCTCCTTTTGCCGCCAGCGCCTTCCAGCGCGGAGTCGAGAAGATGCGCTGGTAAGCCTCATAGGTCAGCTTGCCGTTGGCGATCGCGACTTTGCCCATGATGCTTTGCAGCCGGGCCTTGCGCGCGGGATCGGACTCGGTTCTGAGTTTTTCGGCGGCCATCGAGTCGATCAGAGTGTCGATGCGGCTGATGAAAAAGCTGGCCACACTGGCGATCCGGCCGACATCTCCACCGGAGGCGGCAAAGCGCTCAACTCCATCGATGTAGGCGGCCGCAACTTCTTCGTAAACGTCCTGCGCGAACAGCAGAGTCACATTGACGTTGATGCCTTCGCTGATCAGCTGACGGAACGCGGGAATGCCCTCAGGCGTGCCGGGGACTTTAATCATGATGTTGGGCCGGGCTACTGCGGCCCAAAGGCGACGGGCTTCCTCGAGCGTTCCGTTTGTGTCGTGGCCGAGGTAAGGCGACACTTCCAGGCTGACATAGCCATCGCGGCGGTTGGTGCTCTTGTATACCGGCTTCAACAGGTCGGCGGCATCCTGAATATCTCGAATCGCCAGCATTTCATACCGCCCCTTGGCATCGAGATCGGTGCGGTTGGCAAATGAGTCAAGAAAATCCTGATATAACTCGGATTCGCCGATAGCCTTTTCGAAGATCGAGGGATTCGAGGTCATGCCGCGCAGCCCGTCGTCGTCGATCAAGCGCTGGAGTTCTCCTCCTTTAAGCAGATCACGGCGAATGTAATCGAGCCAGATAGATTGCCCAAAAGTTTGCAGTTGCTTCAGAGGATTGACTGCATTTGCGGTTTCGAGGGTAGATACAGGATTCATGACGATCTCCTAAACTCACCCAGGCCGGAGATTATCGGCCTGCGTTAAGAAATTATTACTTTCCGGCCAGCTCGTGCGCCTTTTGCATGATCGCGTCGACCGTGAAACCGAATTTCTTCTGCAAGTCTTTCAAGGGCGCTGAAGCGCCGAAGCGGTGCATGCCGATTACGAAACCCTTCGGACCGACATACTGCGACCAGCCCAGAACAGCAGCCTGTTCGACCGCCAGCCGCGCCGTTACATCGGGGGGAAGAACCTTTTCGCGATAGCTCTGATCCTGACGATCAAAAATATCCCACGACGGGAGGCTCACCACGCGGGCGCGGATGCCTTCCGCTTTAAGTTTTTCGTAGGCCTCGATGCAGAGATAGACTTCGCTGCCGGTTGCCATGAGAATTAGCTGGGGCCTGCCGCCCTCAGCTTCGGCCATGATGTAGCCTCCGCGAGCCACGCCTTCGGCCGATGCATACTTCGTACGGTCGAAAGTAGGAAGGGCCTGGCGCGTCAGGATGAGCGCGACCGGCTCTTTCTTCAAATTCATGATTATTTTCCACGATTCGACTACCTCGTTCGCATCCGCCGGCCGCAGTGTCATCAGGCCCGGAACGGCGCGTAGCGTGGGCAGTTGCTCGATCGGTTGGTGTGTGGGGCCGTCTTCGCCTACGCCGATGGAATCGTGCGTGTAAATCCAGATGGAGGGAATTTCCATGATCGCCGACAGCCGGATCGTCGGCTTCATGTAGTCCGAGAAAATCAGGAAGGTCGAGCCGTAAGTGCGCAGGTCCGAGAGCACCATGCCATTGACGATGGCGCCCATGGCGTGTTCGCGAATGCCGAAGTGGAAGTTGCGGGCAACGTAATTGCCCGGTTCGAAGTCGCCGACGCCCTCGAATGTTAGCCGCGTTTTGGTCGAAGGATAGAGGTCCGCCGACCCACCCATCAGCCACGGATCATTCTTCGCGATGGCGTTCAGAACTTTAGACGAAGAATCGCGCGTGGCCAGGCCTTTGGCATCGGGTGGGAAAGTTGGAAGCTCTTTGTCCCAACCATCGGGCAGTTCGCGCTTGGCCATGCGCGCGAACTGATCGGCCATGTCGGGATATTGCTCGCCGTACTTTTTAAATTGCGCATGCCACTGCCCGCTCAGCTGCGCGCCGCGTTTGCCCATTCCATCGCGGAAGTTCTCGCGGACTCCGTCGGGCACGAGGAACTTGGCGTCCTCGGGCCAGCCGTAGAACCGCTTGGTGAGTTTGACTTCTTCTTCGCCGAGCGCTTCGCCGTGCGCCTCCTTCGTGTCCTGGCGATGCGGGGAACCGTAGCCGATGTGGCTGTCAACGATGATCAATTTGGGCCGGTCCGCGATCTCTAGCGCCCACCGGTAGGCACTCCCCAGCGCGTCCAGATCGTTGGCGTCGTGCACGTGATTGACGGCCCATCCATAAGCCTCAAAGCGGGCGCCGACATCTTCATTGAAGGCCAGGTCCGTTTTGCCTTCGATGGTGATGTGGTTGTTGTCGTAAATCCAGCAGAGATTCGAAAGACGCAGATGAGCCGCGATCGAGGCGGCCTCCGATGAGATACCTTCCATCATGTCGCCGTCGCCGCAGATCGCCCAGAGGTTGTAATTGAAAAGCTCGAAGCCGGGGCGATTGAAATGACCCGCCAGCCACCGCTCCGCAATTGCGAAACCCACGCTGTTAGCGACTCCCTGCCCGAGCGGGCCGGTGGTGGTTTCGACGCCAGTGGTCAATCCATATTCGGGATGGCCGGGAGTTTTGCTGTCGAGCTGGCGGAAGTTTTTGATGTCGTCGAGCGAGACGGCGGGAGTGCTCGTGACTTCGCCTCTCGCGTTTACCTCGCGCACGCCCGCCAGATGCAGGAGAGAATAGAGGAGCATGGAAGCATGGCCGTTGGAGAGGATGAAGCGGTCCCGGTTCGGCCAATGCGGGTCGGCAGGATCGTAGCGCAGGAATTGCTGCCACAGGCAGTAAGCTGCGGGCGCGAGGCCCATGGGCGCTCCGGGATGGCCGGAGTTGGCCTTTTGCACCGCATCGATGGAAAGCGTGCGGATGGTATTGATACAAAGTTGATCTAGTTGCTTTTCAGTGGCGACTGCCTGGTCACTCACTGCCATTAGGGCTCCCCTCGCAAAGTCAGCGTGACTCGCTTTGTTTAGATGAAGTAAGCCGCGATTTGATACAGAGGTTATGCACAGGTGCCCCCTCTTAGGCCGCTGACGACGAGTGCACGCGAGTCAAAGCTCAATTCTACACGTTTGCTCAGGGTAGCCGCGGGCAGCTTTAGTTGCGGAAACGGGAAAAAGGATACGACCCAGAGGATGTACTTTGAGGACCCGGGGGAACACCCTGTTTCCATCCGAATCAATGCTCTGGACTACTAAGTCAAATAAACGCGCGCCTGACTGCTGCGATGCTGGAGAGTAGAGGCCAGCGCATCGATGTCGACTGGCGAGAGATTGACGACGGCTGGATCGAGGATCGGAAGGCGATTGGTGCCCACAGCGTCGCGGCGAACCTGGATAAGGAGCGCTTGAAGCGCGTGTGGGTCGTACTTTTCGGGTGCCATACGAATTAATTCCTGGAGCGCCGTTCCCACCGACATGCGCGGCCGATAGGGGCGCTCGGTGGTCATGGCGTCGAAGGCGTCGGCCAGCGCGATGATGCGGACGGCGCGCGGCATCTCCTCTCCCCGCAAACCGTCGGGGTAGCCCGAGCCGTCGGCGCGCTCATGATGCCAGCGTACGATCTCGGGAATTTGCGGCCAGGGGAACTGCACGTTGCTTACAATCTGGTGGCCCACCGTGGTGTGATCGCGCATGACGCGGGATTCTTCATCATCGAGCGACGAGGGCTTGGCGAACAGATGCGTATCGACGGCGACCTTTCCGATGTCATGCAGGTAGCCGGCAGAGCGCAGCGGCGCGACTTCACCGGGTTCCATGCCGAGCGCTTCGCCGATGGCCTGCGCGTAGCGACCGACGCGCAGCGAATGGCCGTGAATGTTGACGTGCTTTACGTCGATGGCAGTTGCGAAGGCTTCCAGAGCGTTGTCATAGAACCCATGCAACGAAGCGAGCAGGCGCAAATTTTCCGCCACCCGTTGTGCCAGCGTTTGGCTGAGCGTGTGATTTTGAATCGCCAGCGCCACGTAACTGGCGATCATCTCCAGGGCGGCGAGCGCATCTTCTTCGTAGGCGACGTCACCGGAGGGACGCCCAAGAGCGATAGCTCCCACCAGTTTCCCGCGAACCTTTAAAGCGCAGATGCAACGGAAAAGTTCCGGGGCGACGTTGCCATTGGAGCTTAAGTACGCATCGACATTCGCACTGTTGAGAGCGATCGCTCCGGTCGAGGCGCTGAGCATGTGAATGTGACGGGGAAGAAGGTGAATGATGGCCGGATCGGGGATGAGAGCGAATCCTTGTGTGTCGAGTGAAGTGAGCATGGACGGCCGCTCGCCGAAAGCGAACAGAACAGCTTCCCGCGCGCCCGCCGCCTCAATGACAGCGGAGAGGATTGTGCGCGTGGTTTGGCGGAAGTCGCGGTCCGCCGTCAGTTCGGGTCCCAAATCGGCCAGGGCTTCGACTGTGCGTAGAAGCTTTTTGAGATTCGATCCTAGCAATGCCGTAGCGAAGCTTGCCAGTTAACCAGAGCGTTATCAGCGTAGCACTGGGGGAGCGCGGAAATTGTTGGTTAGTTTGATGCCCGACTAAGGTGCCTCCCGGCGCGAGATCCGGGCAGCGTCGCCGTTTTTTCACCAGAGTAGGACACAAAGAAAAGCCGACCCCGACCTGCCGGAGAAATCCGGTCGTTTTTGGTTTTTTAAACGTTTAAGACTTTCTCTGTGTCTCTGCGTCTCTGTGTGCCTCTGTGGCGAAAACCGGACAGATTGTACTTCACCCGCCCCGCGCTTTCCCTTGACAGGCGCGGGAAGTTGGCTCATACTCCCGTTCAATTAGCACTCCCGCCACTTGCGTTTTGGTTTAGAGCTTTTTGCGTTAACCCAGCTAATTCCAACGAATTGAGAGTGCATCTGTGGCAGTAACTCAGGCGCGGCACATTCCTTCCGAGAATATTTCCAGCGATCACACCCGCGTGCCCGGTCCGACCGCAGCGACTGTGTCGCAGGCTTCGCAACGCCATAGCGATCCCGACGAGTCCCAGGTGCTTTCAACGCTTCGGGAGCTGGTAGCGGCGGGAGAGCACCGGCTCGACCCCATGCTGGCCGCGATTGCGGATGGGGCTTTGCTTTTGACGGGCGCAACCGGCGTGGCGCTCGCCATGTGGAAAGATGGCGCGATGGTCTGCCGGGCGCGCAGCGGAGCGACAGCTCCACCCCTCGGCGCGCAATTGAGCGCGGACAAGGGAATTTCAGGCGAGTGCCTGCGCACTGGGAAAACCCAGCACTGCGTCGATACGGAGAAGAACCGGCTCGTTGACGTGGAGGTATGCCGCACGCTTGGCCTGCGCTCGATTGCTGTGCTGCCGGTTCAGGGATGGCGCGGGGTCAACGGAATTCTGGAAGCATTTTCAACCGAGCCGGCGGCGTTTAGTCCGCATCATTTGGCAGTGCTGGAGCAACTCGCGGGGCTGGCGGAGCGGGCGCGCGCGGCGAAGCCGGTGGGCGCGTCCCCGACGACGATTGCTCAAATGGGACCCGTGGGAGTGCCGGTTGAAAAGTCGGAGCCGGCCGGACTTTTGCCAGCTTCCGATCGATTCGTAGACTTTGTGCGAGCGTTGGTCGGCAGACGGCCGCTGGTGCTGGGCGCGCTTGGGCTGGCTATGATTTTGCTGCTTGGACTGGTGATCTGGCTGGGCTGGCGTGGAAATGACGGAAGCGAGAATAAGGCCCGCGCGGCTGAGCCCGCATCGGTTTTGGCTTCGAGCCGGGCGCCGGCGAGCTCGGTCGTGAGTTCCGGGCCCCTTCCGGGCGATGCGCAGACCTCAGAGCATTCCCCGACGGATCGTCTTAAAGATCAGCACGTCGCCGGGCAGCACGTCCCAGATAACGATTCCGTGTGGAAGCCGAATCCCGGAGGGCAGACTCTGCTCATTTCAAGCGGCAAACCATCCGCCGCGCGGACGCTGAAAGCTGCGGCGGAACTGGATGCGGCCGAGATTCGCAAGAATAAGAACCACGAATCGCCCACTCTTCCTGCCAGTGACGCTACGGGCGCGCAGCAGCCAGCGCCAGGATCAAATCCGGCATCAACTTCCGGATCGAACACCGCGGCCGGGAACAATCCTTCCACAGCCCCGCACAGAGACGAGACGTCTTCTCTTGGCCCGCCGCCTCTGCCTGCTGACCAGCCTTCGTCAGCCCTCAACGGTGTGCTCGCGTCGAAGCCATTGGTGCCTTCGCTGTCGCCGCAGCGAGTTTCGCAAGGAGTTTCAGGCGGTCAGTTGATTCATCGCGTCCCGCCAATCTATCCATTGCAGGCCAAGTCGCTGCGCATGGAAGGCAAGGTCGTACTCGATGCCACGGTGATGGAAGACGGCAGCGTTGGCGATTTGAAAGTAGTGCAGGGGCCGGCGATTTTTACATCTGCTGCGGTAGAGGCCGTGAAGAAATGGCGGTACAAGCCGTTTGTGCTGGACGGGAAAGCAGTGAAGAGTCCGATGCGGATTATGGTGGACTTTAAACTCCCGGGGACGAGGTGAAATCAATTGAGTAATTGAGTGATTTAATCATTGATCATTGAACTGCCACCGTTGATCGTGGCGAATCAATGTTTCAATGCCTCAATAACGTTTCAATGCCTCAATAACCAAATGCTTTTTACACTCCCACTGGGAATGGCTTGCTGTGCGCTTCTGATCCAACCTGTAATCCCGCCAGTCGCCCTTGCAGCAGCGACATCAACCCAGTACACCAGTACCCGATAACAAACAGCAGCAGAAACGGAACCGTGAAATAGTTCTCGTTGTCGATGGCGTAGTAAACCGTCAGCGCGAAGTAGCATCCAATCGCCAATTCAATCCAGGGCACCCACCCAAGTCGTTTGCGATACTTCTTCGCGCCCACTTTATCTTTCTTTGATTCGACGCGGTATTTGGGAGTACGAACAAAAGAGGTCTCCTTACCCACCAGCGCCTCCAGGACCGCGCGCGTATTGGTAATGGTCAAGCCAATTCCAAGGGCCATCAGCAGCGGAAGATAGAGCAACGAATGCCGCCAGCTCTTGGGGAACAATTCTTTTTGCGAAACGAGGTAAAAGCTGGAGATGGAAAACGTCGACGCCATAAACAGCGGCAGGTCGATGTACAGCATCTGGAACCATCCCTGATAAAAACGGATGACCATGGCCGGAAGCAGAAGCACGGAGAGCACGATCATTAGCGGATAGCTGAGATTGGCCGTGAGGTGATACCAGGCCTCGACCTTTTGATGGCGCGAGGCAGCGCTGGCAAAAACCTTGGGTAAAATTTTCTTCGAGACCTGGATGAGCCCTTTAGCCCAGCGCGCCTGCTGGGTCTTGAAAGCCGTCATCTCGACCGGCAGTTCGGCGGGGCATTCGACGTCCTGCAAATAAAGAAACTTCCATCCTTTTAATTGCGCACGATAGGACAGGTCGGTGTCTTCGGTGAGCGTGTCGTGCTCCCAGCCGCCGGCTTCGTCGATTGCTGTCCGCCGCCACATGCCGGCGGTTCCGTTGAAGTTGAAGAAGACACCACTGCGCGCCCGCCCGGAATGCTCGAGCACAAAGTGCCCATCTAGGAGAATGGCCTCGACCTGCGTGAGCAGCGAATAGCTCCGGTTGATATGCGTCCAGCGCGTTTGCACCATGCCGATCTTTGGCTCGGTGAAATGATGAATGCACTTGAGCAGAAAATCGGGCGGCGGTACGAAGTCGGCGTCGAAGATGGCGACGAATTCGCCCTTCGACGATTCGAGGCCGGCTGCAAGGGCTCCAGCTTTGAAGCCGTGTCGATTCTCGCGGTGAATGTACGTAACTGGATTGCCTAATGCCGCGTAGCGCTCGACCAGGCCCCGCGCCACTTCGACGGTTTCGTCGGTCGAGTCATCAAGCAGTTGGATATCGAGCTTTTCACGCGGGTAATCGAGGCGGCACACGGCATCGAGCAAGCGCTCAACAACGTATTGCTCGTTGTAGATTGGCAGTTGCACGGTGACTCGCGGCAGTTCGTCGAAACGCGCGGGAGGATCGGTCGTCTTATTCTTCTTGTGCTTGTAATAAAGATAGACCAGCCAGTAGCGGTGGCCTCCGTAAGCGGCAAGGATAATGAGCACAATGAAGTAAGGGATCAGCAGAGCGAGGTCGAAGGCGTTGACCTGATAGAGACCCTGAAAAGTCTTGTCAAGAAAGTGCTGGCGGAGATAGGGCCCCAAGCCTCTGGAGGCAAGGATCAGGGCGAGCGATGTGAGTCGGGAGTGGATGAAAGCGAACGGAAGCATGAAGACTCAAGGAAAAAAGCCAGAGCAACATTGTAACGGAATCCGCATCGGGAGACGCGGCTGGCCACGGCGGCCCTTCTCAGCGCCAATCATCCCCTACAGCACTCAGCCTCAGGTTGACGCTCTGATGAGCGCCCTCCTCGACCTTTACAGTTACGCCATTGGATTCCTGCGATTTGAGGAAACTGGCATCGCGATAGACATCATCGCTCACATCCTGCCAGGCGAAGAGCATATAAGTTCCGGGCGCGAGGCCGCGGATGGTGAATCTTCCATATTGATCGGTGGCCCCGTCGCCGAAGCGCTCGGGAATTTCGCGGTACTTTTCTTCTGGCACGGCCACGACTTCGACATTCGAGGCGGGCGTCTCGTTCCCTTGCTGGTCGCGGTCGGTGACCACACCATCAATGATTGCTCCTTTCGTGCTGACAACCAGATCAAGCACGGCGGGCCCACTGAGCGAGAACGAGGCATCGATGCCATTTACGCCGACGCTCGCCGATTTGAGGAAAAAGCTGTCCTGGCCATTGCCGCCATAGAGGCGCAAAACGTAGTTGCCTGGATTGACGTTCTTCCACGAGAGATTTCCCTGGCGGTCAACCGCCGCATTTTCGCCGAACGCATCCTGGGACATAAAGAATCCAGAATCGTCGCTGATGTCGGCCAGCCGAAGATTCACGGAAAATTGCGAGAGATCGAGAGAACTCTGGGCATCGGAGCGAACGTCGCCGCGAAGACGACCGGTAACCGCAAATGCCGGCATGGGCGAGAGCTTCACGCCGTCGACATCCGCCGCGGCGACGGTGACTTCCTGACGCGCACTCAGCACTGATGACTCCGCGGTAGTGTAGGCCTTCAACACATACGAACCAGGTGAGGCGCCATGAATTTCGAAGGTGCCATCCGAGCCAATCTCGCCACCCAGCGCCGAATCGCCGGCTTGGGAGATCAACTCGACCGTACCCTTTTGTCCCGGAAGAAGCCCCGTAACGATTCCGCGGACGTGATAGGTCCGAGTCGGCACGAGCGTTAGATTGACCGGCATCTCGTCTCCGGCCTTGAGCGTAATCAGCGATGCCTGCGAGCCGTCGGTTGTGCCGGGATAGTAAGTGTTCACGTAGCGCGTTTCGGGATGGAGATCTGATGCTGATGCTGCCGGGGCCTTGACGCGGGGGCGCTCGTAATCGCGGGCGTCGGGCGGCGGCATGGCAACAACCACATATTGTCCGGGAAACAGGCCGGCGGCGCGGTACTCGCCGAGATCGTTGGTGGCGACAGCACCCATCGAACCGCGTTTCGCCTTGCCAGGTATCTTTTTTTCGACGACGACCCGCACGTTGGACATGGGGTCGCCGTCTTCATCCGTGACGCGGCCACTGATTGCGGCGGTGGACAGCATGTGAAACACGAGATCGTCGAGCGACTTGTCGGCTGGAACGCTGATCACGTTGACGTCGGCCCGGTGGCCGCGTCCGTTGACCTCAACAAAGCCGGTCTTCTCAAAGAAAACGCGGTAGCGGCCGGGCGTGATGTTGTCGATTCGAAAGTGACCGTCGCTGTCGGTGGTGGCGCTGCAGGTGCCGTTCTGATGCTGGTCTTCGGCGACGGCCTGCACAAGGACTTTTTTCAGAGGATGGCTGCCGGGCTCATCGATCACCGTGCCGGCGAGGTACGGCGCATCTTGTCGTCCATCTTGCGAAGGATTGGCGGTCTGCGCACTTGCAGGCGGCAAAAGGCTGAGAATCAGCAGCGCAAGGGCAGGGAATCGCGTCATGCAAAATCAATTCAGAAAATGCTGCCGGTAGAGAGTGTCGCGCTGCGCTGGGCGGAAGCCCGCATCTCGTATGATGCGCCGCAATTCTTCTTCGGTTGTGCAGTTGGTGACCCCGGCCGCACGCACCACGTTCTCTTCGAGCATCACCGATCCCACGTCGTTGCCGCCGAAGCGCAGCCCCATCTGGCAGACTTTCAGTCCCGGAGTCACCCAGCTCGATTGCACGTTTAAGATATTTGAAAGATACATGCGCGAGACGGCGAGGACCTTCAGATATTCAACGGCCGTGGCCTCATCCCATTTGCGTCCGCCCAGCGCGGTGTTCGCGGGCTGGAAGCTCCAGGGGATAAAAGCCGTGAAGCCGCCTGTCTCTTCCTGCAGCCGGTAGACGGCGTCGAAATGATTGACGCGATGTTCCAAAGTCTCGCCCACACCAAACATCATGGTCGCAGTGGTGCGCATCCCGAGCTGGTGCGCGGTGCGATGAACGAGCAGCCAATCGTCGGTCAGGCACTTGAGTCGTGCGATGCGGTGGCGGACTTCGTCGTCAAGAATTTCTGCGCCCCCGCCGGGGATTGAATCGAGACCGGCATCCCGAAGATGGGCGATGGTGTCGCGCACGCTGAGGTCGCTGTATTCCGCGATCGCAAGAATTTCAGACGCTGAATAACAGTGCAGATGAATTTTCGGAAAGCGCTCTTTGATGCCGCGCAGCAATTTCTCATGCCAGTCGATCTTGAGGTCAGGATGCAGCCCTCCCTGCATGAGGACGCCCGTACCCCCGAGCTCGACCGTCTCGCGAATCTTTTCGTAAATGGTATCGAAGTCCAGAATGTAGCCTTCTTTCGCCGCCGGCCCCTTTAGTGGGCGATAGAAGGCGCAGAAGGTGCAATATTCCGTGCAGAAGTTCGTGTAATTAATGTTGCGATCGATGACGTAGGTGACAGTGCCTTCAGGATGCAGGCGTCGGCGCACTGCGTCCGCCTCCATACCGATGCCGATCAGGTCGTCGGAGTGAAACAGGTCGAGGGCTTGCTGTTTGGTCAGGGACATTAGTTACAATTATTCACGCGAAATACCATTCTAGCGGGGGAAGGCCGTTCGAGGCGAACTTTTCAAGCGACCCGATGCCGCACCCGCGGCTTAGAACCGGCCGCCCGTCCCCCGGATTTCTGTCGACGCTTGTATTCGTAGAGCCCATACAATCCGCCCAGCACAGAAAAAGCGATCAGGGTAATCAGCACCGGCCAGTAGTACTGATCGAAAAACCTCACGATGCTCCGCCCGTACGCGTATCCCAGGTACGCCAGAATGAGGTAGCGCGTGCCCCGTCCCACGGCGAGGGCAGTCAGAAACTTTTTCGTCGGATATTGCAGGGCACCTGCCGCCAACAGCATGGGAACGATGGGGACCGGGGGCGGAAGAATAGCGGGGATCGCGACCGAAGCGAATCCCCAGCGTTCGAAAATCGCATACACCTTTTTCACTTTCTTCTGCGAGAAGCGCTTCTCCAGCGTTTCCTTCCCGCCTTTGCGGGCCATACGGTAGGTAAGATATCCGCCCAGTACCGATCCAGCCGTTGCCATGATGGCGTAGTAGATCCAAGGTTCGCGGCGATGCGCAGCCAGCAAAACCGTAACCAAATCCGTGCTGCCCGGTAGAGGAATGAACGAGTTGTCAATCACACCCAGCAGAATCAGGCTCGGTCCTCCGAGGTGTATCAACCATCGGAGCATACTCGTACCGGTCGTAGGAGAGGCCGCGTGCGCGGCCGTCCTGGCGGCGAAAAGTGCGAAGATCCCGGGCAGGCGCGTCATGGTGATTAGAGCTTGGACTTGAACGGGCAGATGCAAGAGGATTGTAATCCTGTGTAATCACGGTGCGTCCGGCTTGACTCAATTTTTGTCGGCCTGTAGTTTGCCTTACAGGTCCGTTGTTTCGCGGCGCCCTCGAAAAAGGAGGAAGAATGGTCGTTCGACGATACGGTTTTCGGTCATTATTATTATTATTATTGCTGTTTTCACTGGCCCTGACTGCAAGCCTCTTCGCGCAGAACAAGTCCGATGACGATGGCTACAATATCAAATCGCACTATACAAAATACGAATACCGCATCGCGATGCGCGACGGCGTCCACCTCTTTACTGCCGTTTACGTTCCCAAAGACAGCTCTCAATCGTATCCCTTCCTGATCGAACGCACCCCCTACAGCGTCGGTCCTTACGGTGTGGATCACTATCGCAAGCACCTGGGGCCATCTCCCGATTTCGACAAGTCGGGCTACATCTTCGTCTATCAGGACGTGCGCGGCCGCTACATGTCGGAAGGAAAGTTTACCGAAGAGAATCCGCACCTCGACAACAAGAAATCGAATCAGGTGGATGAATCGACCGACCTCTACGACACCATCGACTGGCTGCTGAAGAATATTCCAAACAACAATGGCAACGCGGGAATGTGGGGAATTTCCTACCCAGGCTTCTACACGGCGTCGAGCATGATCGATACCCATCCGGCGCTCAAGGCGGCTTCGCCCGAGGCGCCGATGGTCGACCTTTTTATGGGCGACGACGCCTACCACGGCGGAGCCTTTATGCTGGCCGCCAACTTCGATTTCTACAGCTCGTTTGTGCCGCAAAAAAATCCCGAGCTTCCTCCCAGGAACTACGTGGAATTCGACTACGGCACCAAAGACAGTTACGACTTTTACCTGAAGGCAGGCCCGATTGGGAATTTGCGAAACTATCTGAAAGGCAATACCTCGCTGTGGGACGACCAGCTCAAACACGATACCTACGACGACTACTGGAAAGTCCGCAATCTTGTACCCCACTTCAAGAACATCCATTGCGCGGTGCTCACGGTCGGAGGATGGTTTGACGCGGAGGATTTGCAGGGTCCCCTAAGCGAGTTCCGCGCGATCGAAATTAATAAAGATAAAAACGATCCCGAAACCCCAAACATGCTGGTGATGGGCCCGTGGGTACATGGTGGCTGGGCGCGTCTCGACGGAGAGCGGTTGGGGCATGTGGAATTTTTTTCCGACACGGGCGATTTCTACCGCAAAAATATCGTCTTTCCTTTTTTCGAGCACTATCTAAAAGGCAATGGCGACCCCAAGCTCCCGAAGGCATACGTCTTCGAGACCGGGACGAATGTCTGGCGCCAGTATCCCGCGTGGCCGCCACCCAATGCCCATCCGAAAACTCTCTACTTCCATGCCAATGGCCTGCTTTCGTTTGAGGCTCCGGGCGCGGAGGCTTCCGCGTTCGATGAATACGTCAGCGACCCGGCGAAGCCTGTCCCGTACGTGAATTACCCGTCGCTTGACGTGCCACAGGAGTATATGGTCTCCGATCAGCGCTTTGCCGATAGCCGCACGGATGTTTTGGTTTATGAGACCCCGGTGCTTCAGGAAGACGTGACCATCGCGGGAGCAGTTTCGCCGCGACTGTTTGTTTCGACCAGCGGGACCGATTCCGATTTTGACGTGAAACTCATCGATGTGTATCCCACCGATTATCCGGATCCAAAAGATGCTCCCGACGCCGCGGACCGGAGGTCTCGAACCGATGTCGGCCCTGCGAGTTTCACCAGTGGCGACTATCAGCAACTGGTGCGAGGCGAACCTTTCCGCGGAAAGTTTCGCCACAGCTTCGAAAAGCCCGAGCCGCTCACGCCCGGCAAAGTCGATGAAGTCGATTTCACCATGCCGGACATAAATCACACTTTCCGGCGCGGCCACCGCATTATGGTGCAGGTACAAAGTAGTTGGTTTCCACTGACCGATCGCAATCCGCAGACCTTCGTGAATATCCCGGACGCCAAACCGTCAGATTTCGTAAAGGCTACGGAGCGGGTATATCACACGGAAGGTGAGGCCTCCGGGGTGGTGGTGCAAGTGCTGGAGGGCACGAAACTGCAAGCGTCGAAATGAGGGCATGGGTTAGTCGCTCGCGGTCTTAGACAAACTCCAGCTCGCGCGCCGGCGGTAGCGCGCCGATCTCCACGGCCAGCCGATAAAAGAGCGCCAGCCCCTCCAGGCAAGGAGGGTCGAGATAGTAATGAATATTGCGCGCGAGGTAAGTGCGAACCGATTCAAGCGTCAGCCCAAGCCGTAGCGCCCACTCTTCAGCGATGGCTTCGAGGTTCTCTCTCGCCAGCCCGTGATCGCGCGAATTCTTAAACACTCTGGCGATCGCAGCCCGATTGTGCCCTTCGAGCGCCGCCCGTCGAATCGCCCAGAATGCGAAGACGAATGACTTGCCAGTGCGCGCGTGCCACTCCTCGGCGAGGTCGAGCGAGACGTATTTCGAACGATCGATCTGGAGTGCGGGGTCTCCGATAAGCAAAGCCGCGTCGCAAGCGCCAAGCATAGCATCAAGATCAGGAGCTATGCCGCAGTAGGTTCGCGCTCCGCCCAGCCATTTTGCAAAAAGAATTTTAGTAAGCGCCACCGAAGTCAGCGAAGAGGTATCCAGCGCAACCGTGCGTACCCGCTCAATCGGCATCTTGCTGACCAGAAGAATGGAACGCACTTCATTGCGCGCCGCGATGGCGACATCGGGAACAATAAGAAGGTCGGGCGTGGTTGTATATGCGGCTGCGGGGATAATGCCAATGTCAGCCGTCCCCTGAGCAAGCGCGCGCGCGCAGGCGGAGGGAATTGTGTAGGAGATATCGAAGTCAGCCGCCGCCCTAACATCCTCGGGACTTCCATGCTCAAAATCCCACATAAGAGGGGCTGTATTGAGATAGGAAATGGCCGAAATCCTTAACCGGCTCATCACTTTGCGAATTCTACCAAAAATGATGTGTCGGCCATCATTGACACGCCCTCGAATCATGGCTAGGGTCAGCGCACCATGTCAAACGTGTCTGCAAATGTGTCGACCGATGCGAGTCTAACTGACGTTTCACCGGCTGCGAACCGTCCAACTGAGAATTCTGTTCCAGCGAGTGTTGCTACTGCAAAGCCACCCTCCGGCGAGACTCTCTGCTGGCTGGCGCTGGCGTTAACGGAAGGGCTCGGGCCCTCACGCATCCGAAAGCTAGTCGAACACTTCGGAACTGCCGACCGCATTTTGCAGGCGAGCCTGACGGAACTCGAAGCGACCGGCATGCGCGCGGTCTCAGCGCAAGCCATCGCGACGGGAAAGTCGTTAGAGCTGGCGCAAGATGAAGTGGCGCGGGCGGCACAGGCAAGCGCGACCATCATTTCTTTGAGCGCCGTGGAATACCCGCCGAGATTAAAAGAAATCTACGACCCACCGGTGATCTTGTTCGTAAAGGGAAGCATTGAACTTCTGTCGAAGCCGGGGATCGCGATGGTCGGCACACGCCATCCGACGCCCTATGGAACTGGCATGGCGGAACGATTGGCCACCGACCTGGCCTCGCGCGGATTGGTAATTATCAGCGGCATGGCGCGCGGCGTCGACACGGCATCGCACCGCGGAGCGATTGCGGCAAAAGGCAAAACCATCGCAGTACTCGGCACCGGTGTCGACATCTTTTATCCCAAGGAAAACACTCGCCTGGCTGAGCAAATCCTGGCCTTGGGAGGCACGATCATCTCCGAGTTTCCAATCGGTACAGCCCCGGTACCGCAGAATTTTCCAATTCGTAACCGAATCATCAGCGGCATGTCAGCCGGCGTTTTGGTGGTGGAAGCCGCGGAGTACAGCGGCACGCGCATCACCTCGCGTTGCGCCCTCGAGCAGAACCGCGATGTTTACGCAGTGCCGGGCAATGTCACCAATAAAAACTCCTGGGGCCCAAACACTCTGATCAAGCAGGGCGCAAAGCTAGTAGCAACGTGGGAAGACGTGTGGGAAGAGCTTCCCGCGGACGTGCAAGTGGCGCTTAGCGCAGTGCAGAATGAATCCTCGGCGCCAACAAGCGCATCTCTATTTCCGGACGACGCTCCTTCGCCTCACGAAAAAAAGCTCCTCAAGCTTCTGAAGCCGGACGAGTCGACGCACATCGACGAACTGGTCGAGATGCTGGAAAACGAAATGTCCTCCTCAGAGATTTTCGCCGCTCTGTTCGAATTGGAATTGAGCGGGAAAGTGCGGCAGATGCCGGGGAAGAATTTTGTGAAGAGCTTCTAGGATCGGCCACGAGTTGCGAGCCGTGAGTCTCGAGCAACGGGTTCGAACCTTCGCATTCGGAGTTTCATTTTGGGGAGAAGCGCGGGGAGGCGTCGTGCATGATTTCCGGGATTTGAAGGTGTGGATAAAGGCCCATCAATTGACCGTCGCCATATATCGGGCGACAAAAGAATTTCCAAGGGAAGAATTGTTTGGATTGACTTTCCAGCTGCGTCGCGCGGCATCTTCGGTTGGCGCCAATATTGCTGAGGGTTGTGGCCGAAGATCGGACGGTGAACTCACGCGGTTCTTACACGTCGCGCGAGGTTCCTCCGTCGAACTCGAGAATCATCTCTTGCTTGCGCGAGATTTAGAATACCTCGCCGGAAACCAGTGTGACGAGTTTGTGAAAGGGACCGACGAAGTCCGACGGATGTTGACTGCATTCATTCAACAAGTTCTACCTGTTCTGTCCGTTAGGAAGCCCGTGCGGGGTGTGTAACGGGGGACGGTTTTGATCGCTCACGACTCGTGGCTCGCGGCTCGCGGCTTGCCGTCTTCTTCGCGAAATTTGCCAAATCGTGCTAGTTTCGAGTAAATAACATTCACTGAGGAACCATTGTCCAAAGGTCTAGTCATCGTCGAATCGCCGGCCAAGGCGAAAACAATTCAGAAATATCTAGGGAAAGATTTCACCGTCGACGCCTCTTTCGGCCACGTCAAGGATCTGCCTAAGAGCAGCCTCGGTGTCGACGTTGAGGACAGCTTCGAGACCGAGTACGTCGTTATTCCTGGCAAGGAAAAGGTCCTTGCCAAGCTTAAGAAACTCGCGCTCTCCGCTGACAAGATTTACCTGGCGCCTGATCCCGACCGCGAAGGCGAAGCCATTGCCGCGCACCTCGCCGATGAACTGGCCGGCGACGGCAAGAAGACCAAGAAGGCGAAGACGGCGAAGACTGCCAAGAAGACCGCCAAGAAGAAGGAGGATCCGGACGACAGCCCACGCATCCAGCGCGTAACCTTCAACGAGATCACGCAGCGCGCCGTCAAGGCCGCCTTTGAGCATCCTCGCGATATCGATCAGAATCTGGTCGACGCGCAACAGGCGCGCCGTGTGCTTGATCGCCTGGTCGGATACCAGGTCTCTCCGCTGCTGTGGGATAAGGTTCGCCGTGGCCTCTCGGCCGGACGCGTTCAAACCGTCGCACTGCGCTTAATTGTCGATCGCGAACGCGAGATCAAGGCTTTCGAGAAAAAAGAATATTGGACGATTGACGCGAATTTGGCGGCCTCAAAGCCCCCAACGTTCGACGCGCGCTTCGTGGGCAAGGGCGAAGAGAAAGTTGAGGTTACAAACGGCGAGGACGCCGAGAAAATCCGCCTTGCCCTTGAAAAAGCCGATTGGCTCGTTCGTTCGGTAGAAAAGAAAGAGCGCCGCCGCAACGCAACTCCTCCTTTCACCACCAGCAAACTCCAGCAAGACGCGTCCCGCAAACTGCGCTTTAGCGTGAAGCGCGCCATGATGATCGCGCAGCGCCTGTATGAAGGCGTCGAACTCGGCGAAGAGGGTCTGGTCGGCCTCATCACCTACATGCGTACCGACTCCACCCGCGTCGCTCCCGAGGCCATCACCGAAGTCCGCGAGTATATCGGCAACGAATACGGCACCCAGTATTTACCCGGATCTCCGAATACATATAAGGAGAAGAAAGACGCCCAGGGAGCGCACGAAGCCATCCGCCCGACTTCCGCGACCCGGCATCCCGATCAGGTCAAGCAGTATCTCCAGGAGGATGAGTTCAAGGTTTACAAGCTGATCTGGCAGCGGTTCGTGGCCTCGCAGATGAATCCAGCAGTCTTCGATCAGACCACGGTCGACATCGACGCGAAATCTGCGAACGAGATTTTCTGGTTCCGCGTGACCGGTTCGGTGATGAAGTTCGACGGCTTCCTCAAGGTCTACGAAGAGTCCAAAGACTCAAAGGACGAAGAAGACGAAGAGCTGAAGCATAAGTTGCCAGCCCTCGATGCGGGACAGACGCTGACTCTAAAGGCCCTGAAACCAGAGCAGCACTTCACCGAGCCGCCTCCGCGCTACAACGAAGCCTCGCTCGTAAAGGAGTTGGAAGAGCGCGGCATTGGTCGTCCTTCCACCTACGCGACTATCTTGAGCACGATTCAGGAGCGCCAGTACGCGCAAAAAGTCGGCGGCAAATTTACTCCGACCGAAATTGGCCTGGTCGTAACCGATCTACTCGTCGAGAACTTCAAGGACATTTTCGATTTCCAGTACACGGCGCGCCTTGAAGAAGAACTCGACGAAATTGAAGAAGGAAAAGAAAAGTGGAAAGACGCGCTGGCTGACTTCTACAAAAAATTCGCCAAGGATCTCAAATACGCCGAGAAGCACATGGAAAACATCAAGCGTATGGAGAAGCCCACGGACGAGAAGTGCGAGCGCTGCGGCGCGCCGCTCGTCATTAAGTGGGGCAAGCACGGCTCGTTCTACGCGTGCAGCACCTACGACAAAGAAGATCCGAATTCCTGCACCTTCACCAAAGAAAATCCGATCAATCTGCCCGATCTCGACTCCGCCGACATGCAGGAAACGGCGCAGGAAGAGTACTGCGAAAACTGTGGCCGCGTGATGGTCCTGAAGCGCGGCCGTTTCGGCCAGTTCATGGCCTGCACAGGCTATCCCGATTGCAAAACCACGCGGCGCCTGGATCAGGGCAAGCGCGTTCCGGATATTCCGCTCGATGAAAAATGCCCGGACTGTGGCCGCAATTTGATCATTCGCCACGGCCGCTACGGCGAGTTCACGTCATGTAGCGGCTATCCCGACTGCAAGTACGTAAAGCAGAACTTTATCGGCGTGAAGTGCCCGCTCTGCGGCGAAGGCGAATTGGTCGAAAAGCGCGCACGCAAGGGCAACACGTTCTACGGCTGCTCAAAATATCCAAAGTGCAAGTTCACCTCCGCCGCCAAGCCGATCGCAGAAAAGTGCCCGTCATGCGGCCACGACTATCTAGTCGAGCGCCTGCGAAAAGACGGCACAGTGATCGCGTGTCCAAACAAAGAATGTGATTACGAGCGCGAAGCGGTGGGCGTTTCGAATGCGGAAGCCGCGAAATCAAGCTAAGACAATTGAAAGCTTGAACGCGGACTACCAATCCTGATCTAACGAGGGCGAAGAATATGGCAAAAAGAGCGACTGCACACGATGGTCAATTGATTCTGCAACTTTACGATCTCCGCCGCGAAGCCGAGATGCGCAAGGCGCGGAGTTGGTTTCTGACCGATTTCTGGCCTCTGAGCGCCGATGACTTTCTGAAAGTAGCCAACGCGTTTCCCAGCCAGGAAAATAACTGGATTCGCCAGGTTGGTGGCTACTGGGACATGGCGTCTGCGTTGGTATTACACGGCGCGCTTCACGAAGAGCTCTTCCTACAGCCTGGTTGCAGTGGCGAAATGTTTTTCATCTTCGCTAAAATCCGTCCGTTTCTGAAGGAGTTGCGGCAGAAGATGGGCAATCCCGACGCCTGGGGAAACATCGAGCTAGTGGCCACCGGTTCGAAGCTGGCTCGCAAACGCCTGGCGCGTGTCTCAGAGAACGTGGAGAAGCGCCGCGCCGCGCTCGCCAAGGCGAAGAAGTAGAAATTCCTCCCACGCCACAGCTCCCCACGCGTCTGCTATCCTAATGCGTTGTGCGGATGCTCTGGTGGTTTCTAATCCTGGGAGTCAGTTTGGTGCTGGTCGTGTCGGTGGCGGTTTCGCTGTACATGCGCGTGCGGAGGCAAATGAAAATATCCGCGGCGCTGCACGTGGAATCGCACGGTCCCGGCAGTGGCACGCACACAGACTTGCCGCCCGAAGCCTGACCTGCCCGTAAAAGGAAACCAGATGCCGGAAAATATGCCGAGAATTGCCGACCAAGTGCCGTCCCGAGTGCTGGCAGAAGTTTTGCCGCAGCCCTCGCGTTCGCTGGAATGGGCGAAGCAGGTGGGAATCGTGATCAGTGCCAGCCTGTTTGTGGCCTTGTGTGCGCAAGTGACCCTGCCGCTACCGTTCACTCCAGTGCCGCTAACGCTGCAAAATTTTGGCGTGCTGGCAGTGGCGCTCGTATTGGGATCGCGTCGTGGATTCGCGGTGCTCGCGCTCTACCTTGCAGAAGGCGCGGCAGGTCTGCCAGTCTTCAATCCCGCCGGCCCCGGCGGAGCGGCGCAGCTGATCGGCGCGACCGGCGGCTTTTTGATGGCCTATCCCTTGGTCGCTTTCGTTACGGGTTGGATCTATGAGCGCACTTCTCGCCGCTTCGGTTGGGCCGCGCTGGCTGGATTTGCCGGTGAGATCGTCCTCTTTGCTGGAGGATTAGCCTGGCTCTTCGTTCTCACACACTCAATCTCGCAAACAATTCGTTGGGGACTATATTGGTTCGTCTTCGCCGAAGTAATCAAAATCATGCTGGCCGCCGGCACCGCAAGCGGATGGAGCAAGCTAAAAGCCAAGAGCTAATAGCCAAGAGCGGCAACCGAAAGCCAAATCTATGAGTACCGTATCTTCTCCCGTTCGTGAAATCACCGTGGCCCACAGCCCCGATTCCGATGACGCATTCATGTTCTATGGATTGGCCACGAACAAGGTTCGTGTACCGGGACTACGTTTTAACCACACTCTGTGCGATATCGAAACGCTAAATCGCGATGCGCAGCACTGTGTTTACGACGTCACGGCAATTTCGTTCCACGCCTATCCGTACATTCAGAAGAATTACGCTTTGATGTCATGCGGCGGAAGCGTGGGTGACGGATACGGCCCCATGGTGGTCTCGACCCGCGCCTTCACGACCGCTGAGATCAAAAGCAAGAAAATTGCCGTCCCCGGCAAACTGACGACTGCCTACCTCGCCCTGCAACTTTTCGCGCCCGGCATTGAAGTGGAGGTCGTTCCCTTCGATCAGATCATCCCACAGATTCTCGAAGGGAAGTATGAGGCGGGCTTGATTATTCACGAAGGACAACTCACCTACGATAAATCAGGCCTGCATCGTGTTGTCGATCTTGGCCGATGGTGGCTCAAAGTGACCGGTCTCCCGCTGCCGCTCGGTGGAAACGCGATTCGCCGCTCGCTTGGTCATGAAACGATGGCCAGCGTTACGCAGGCGCTGCGCGAAAGTATTCAATATGCCATCGAACATCGCGACGAAGCCCTCTCGTACGCCATGCAATTCGCCCGCGATCTCGACACGCAACTCGCCGACAAGTTTGTCGGAATGTACGTGAACGAGCGCACCCTCGACTACGGCGACGACGGTCGCGAAGCGGTGCGCCGTTTGCTGGACATGGGACACAAGGCCGGAATCATTCCGCAAGAGTCGCAAGTGGAGTGGATATAAGCGAAGGGTCTGAGCGTAAAGCCGACAGCCCATAGCAAGAAGCCTTACCCCACACGTCTTCGCGAGCGCCAGATCCCGAGCGCAACCAACTGCCACCACATCAGAGCGATCATCGTTACCGCGAGGTCGCCGACGAAGAGCGCCAGCGTCGAATGGTTAGAGGGAATGCCAATCGCCGTCACCGCGCGGAAAACCGCTCCCACCGCCGCAACCACTGTAATCGCAGCAAGAGTTGCGATTTTTCGCAGTGGCCACGCGTCCGGTGTCCGGCCTTCGTTCCGGAGCCTAACTTCATCTCCGTCTTTGCCAGTCCGATACCAGGCTACCAGCCAAACCAGCAAGATTGCTAATCCCACCACCGTGCTTACTTGTTGCAGGAGCTTGTAGAGCGGCACGAATCCAATATCCGGCACATGCACACGATTACCCAGAGCAGTCCATTTGCGAGTTGTCCATGTATTTCCGTGGGTAAATGAATCCCAGATCAGATGCGTCGCGATCCCTACTAGAAGCGACGCAACGATCAACGCAAAGCGCCGTGCCCCGCCGAAACGAAATTTTCCGGCACAAGGAGCCAGCCTGCGCTCCAGTCCATCCGGCATCAGTTCAACGAAAGGCGCCTTTACGTATGCATGAAACAGCCAAAGCGTGATCAGCCCGGCCGGCAACGTGAAGAAGAACACGCCTGTAAGCGTGTGTCCGTAGCGGTCCTGGGGAGACATGCGGAGGAAATATTCAAAGTCAGGAGCCATCGCGCCGACGACCAGCGCCGACCAAATAAGCCGCGAGCGCCGAAAGGGAAGAACCGCGGCAACATGAGCGGGAGTAAAGGGCATTCCTGAGCGTTGGCTTTATTAGTTCGTGGCCGGTCCTATTTTACGGTTCTCGGGAACGAGAACACCGGATCGATATCGACGGGAATATCGGACGTGGCTTTGAGTGACGCCTTCAGGTCGTCGGGCATCTTGCCATATTTTGCGAACCAAGCCTCGGCGCGCGGGCGGTCTCCGGTCGCCTCAATTTCTAGCAGCACCTTGGCCAGATCGGCCATTGCCCCCGGTATTTTTTCGTAGTCGATCGCGTAACGCCCGCGGTGGTCGCGGAGCAGTGCGGAACGCTCCAAAAGATAATTCATTTCCATCATCTCGGCCTGACTGTGAGCCTCGGCGGCGCCGAAGCGCACGCTTCGGAACAGCCCGCCCACGTACGATGCGTAGTACTCCTCGAGATTCTTCTTCGGAAGAACGCCGTGGTCGACTAGCCATTGCAATGCAAACAGTCCGGTGACGTCTGCCTTCGCTTCTTCGACGCTGCTATGGATCGGCCCGATCGCCTGCGGAATCGCGACCTTTCCCGCCGGCGTGCGCGCAAATGCCGGGCCTAGCCCATGGCAAATCTCGTGCATCACGGTCGTCATCATGTAGCCTTCGCCCGTCACCTTAGCCGCTTGCTCGGGCTCCATCAGCTTGCGCGCCACCGGCAAAATCACGAAGTTCACGCGCGCGTCCATAAAGTTCTTGAAGAAGATTTTCTTGCTACCCGCCTGTTCGTGCACCCGCGGATCGTTCGGCAGATTGTCCGCGACGGCCTGGTATCCATGCGTGAGGTCGCCGGCGCGGAACGGCGCGTCCATAACCTCCATCGGCGTCTCGAGCCCATGCTTCGATGGACGATCCTCCGCCGCCAGAGGCAGCGCATCCTGAATTTCGGGAACGTATTTCGTAAACAGGTCGAGCTTCTCGCTGCCGCGCTGGTCACGCACCAGAACCGCGGCTCCGTAAGAGCCTTTCACGCCCAGCAGGTCGTCCATATAAACTTCGTAAGGAGCAAAGATGATATCGACTTTGGGATCCTTCAGCCGCAGCCACGCCAGGTCGCTGGCGAAATAGTCATCGCTGAGCAGCGCGTCGGCGCGCAACCGCAGGAAATCGGCAAACGCCGGATCGTCGCTGAGCGCGGCCGCGGCTCGCAAATCCCGGGCCGCCGGCTCCAGAAAAGAACGATAGGCGATGCGGTAGGGAACTGTTTCGAGCTTGGTCCCCTGCCAGCGAACAATCGTGAACTGATTGTAGATGGCTGACTTTTGATCGGGAAACTGCCGCACGTATTGCTCGACTTGCGCGCGCGTCAAATTGGCGGGATAAAATCCGTGGCCAGGAGGCATCGGAACCGTACCGACAAACGGCTTGTTGTCGTCAATCAGATCAAAGCGCGATGCATTGATCCACAGGTACCGGCGCAGCTCAATATCTCGCGGATTCTTGCTGGATGCGAGCGCCTCATAGAGCGTCAGGGCCTCGGGGTCGCTCTGGCGCCAGTAGATGCTCTCAAGATAGCCGCAGGCATCAACCAGCTTTCGAATCATCTGCTGTTCGCGAGCGCTCAGACCGGCCGTGTGAAACGGCATATCCACGCGCCGGAATTTCTTGACGCGCTCAGCCAAGTTTGGCACGACCTTCAAATTCGCCGGAACACCGCTCCGGGCCGCCGATCCAGTCATGATGCGAGGCTCTCCTTGTTGAGATGCTTGAGAAATCGAGAGCAAAAGAGCGACGAAGAGAACCGGGGAGCAGAATTTCATGCAAATCCGATCTTACCAAAGCGCCGCCCATTCCCCCAGCCGTTATCATGGTAATTATGTCGAATCAGAATGGCGCCCAGACACTGCTCATCGACGCGGATGACACACTTTGGGAAAACAATATTTATTTTGAACGCGCCATTGCGGAGTTTATTTCATTCCTCGATCATCGAGAATATTCGCCCCAGCAGGTGAGGCTGGTGCTGAACGATGTGGAGCGCGATTCGATACTCAAGCACGGCTATGGCTTAAACAGCTTTGCGCACTCGCTGGTGGAAACTTTTGAGAAACTGTCCGTCGATCAGGTCACTCCCGAAATGCATGAACGAATTCACAGCTTCGCTCACCAGATCGCTGACCACCCAGTCGAGATGATTGCTGGCGTGCCCGAGACGCTCGATTACCTCAGGGCGCGGCATCATCTAATCCTGATGACCAAGGGGCATCCCGCCGAGCAGTCCGGAAAGATCGAGCGCTCCGGACTAAAGGAATATTTCTCCGCCGTCGAGATTGTGGCGGAAAAAGATGAGGCGACCTATCGCTCGGCAATCTCAAAATACGCGCTGGATCCCGACTTCTCCTGGATGGTGGGAAACAGCACGAAGTCCGACATCAATCCAGCCTTGGGCGCCGGCTTGCACGCGGTTTTTGTGCCTCACAACGATACCTGGATATTGGAGCACGAAGAACTCGGCACCGCTCCAGAGCCACAGCGATTAATTGTGGTGGAGCGCTTTTCCGACCTGACCATGCATTTCTAAATCGCCGGCGTTTGATAGAAGGCGCAGTCCAGAATAAAGCCCTTGTGTCTCGTAATGACTGAGACACAAGGGCCACTCACAGCTCAATAACCGCCGACAGCCAAGATTACTGCACGGTAACGCTAAACGGCGCCGATGAAATTCCGTTCGCCACGACCTCTAGCGTGCTAGGCCCCGTCTCGGTCGCGGCGGACACGTCGAAGTTCGTCGACACAATCGCGGAGCCTGTGGCAACACCCATGGTGCTGTGGCCGTGGGTTTTGGCGTAGAACACATGGCTGGTGCTGTTATTCGTGATCCGGACCAGAGGATAGTTGGTCGCGGTCTGGTATTCGTCACCGAATGCGTTCGCCTGCGATAAACCGTTGAACTGTGTACCGGAAATCGAGTAAGTCGATCCGCGAGTTATGGTCGTCGGACAAGTTGTGATCGCCGGCTGCCACGATGTCTGGTAAGTGCCCGGACCGTTATAGACTTCTCCGCCACCCACCAGAATCTGTCCCGTGGGCAACACCATCAGAGAGCCCGGAACACTGTCGGTGGCGGTAAGGTGAGTTCCATCGAAAAGGTAGCCTCTTCCGCTATCCCCTTCGACCAGCACGTCGCCATTTGGCAACAGTGCGGCGAATGAATCGCCAGCATTGTCGCCATTAGGAAAATCCGGACCGGCCGTCCACTTCCCGGTCAGGCTGTCATAAACGGCGGTGTGTCCGGCTCCACTGCCCGTGCTCGTGTAAGACCCGGCCACGAATACTGTGCCATCTGGACGCAGGATCTGCGGGCCAATCTCTCCAGGCGGGTAGTAGCACTTCTTTCCCTTGGGTCCATATTGGATACAGCCAAAGGGCGACGGGGAGTGCAGATCGACGATCGTGCTTCCGGCTGTCGTCCAGTGCTTGCCAGAATAGATCTCAGAGTTGGGCGCGTCTAGCACATCCGCGGTTAGGATTGTGCCATCTGCCAGCAAGGTCCAACCTTCCTCGGCGTCGAAATCCTGCTTACCCTTTGGGGGACGCGAGGTCCACTTGCCCGTTGACGGAGTATATTGTTGCATCTTCGTCGTGAGCTTATTACCCACCAGGAAGTTGCCGTTCGGCAGAACCGTGGCCGGAGAGTCTCCAATATACTTCCAGGATTTTGGCGGGAGAAGATTGGTCCAGGTGTTCGCCGCCGGATCGTAAATCGCGCCCAGGTTCGTCAAGGTAAAGTTCAGGTAGTTGTATTCGCCGCCGGTGATGAGCAGCCGCCCATCCGCAAGCACGGCGGAAGCGAACGCCTCCGGGGAATATCCCGTCGGCAGGCTGGCAACCTGCGTCCAGGTTCCGTTTACATAACTGCCGGTATTGTCGGGCGTGAGCTTCCACCAATCGGAGTCACCGTATCCCTGTGCGAGCACGGTGCCGTCGGTTAACTGAAATGTTAACTGCGCGCCATCCGGCGCCTGATGTTTGAGTGTTTGTATGGATTGTGCGAAGGCGCTGGAAATGAGTACAGCAAATACGGCAACGACACTTAACACCTTGAGCGAACTGCCACGAACATTTGGCACACAAGTACCCTCTTGATCTGAAGTTGGGATCATTCTTACCCTCCCTGGGACTACCGCTTGCGCGCAAAGCGCCGGGGGCCACCATGCTATCAAAGTTCTTGGCGATTGGATAGGAATGAAGGGCGCGCCCGGAGCCGGGTTTCGCGAGTCCGGCGCTCAATTAGCAACGAGTCGCCGTAGTAGACACAGGCTGGTAGCCCGGAATTTCTTCCGGCTCCAGCCTGCGCTTCGTTCAACTTGTTGTTCAACCTATGGGGCGGCGAATCAGTGGCGGATAAGCCCCCGCAACCGGCCTGCGTTTCGCGATTATGCGTTAGTGGCTCGGCGCGGCATCCGCAGCGGTGGCCGGCGTTGCCGCTTGATTGGCTGCCTGTGTTGGCGGAGTTGAACCTCCCGTCGGCGCGCTCGCGTTATAGCGCGTCAGGCGCGGGAAGAACGGCGTCACCTCAAATGGCATTTTGTCCCGCGCCGAAGTGATCGCGACCGGTTGCGCCTTGACCATTTCAACCTTGTCGTCCCACGGATTCAGCTTGACGCGTCCGCCGAGCGGAAGCGCGGCGATCTGGTCGAGCTTATTCCAATCGAGCGCCGGCGCCGAGCTTTCGAGCGCCGCCATGCGCGTCACCTTCCCGTCCTCGACCATGTTGTTGCCGAGGTGAGCCTGCAACAGAGCCGACAATTGCGGAGCCCGTGCCTGCAGAGCCTTCAGGAACAGGCCCGCAGTCTCAAGTTTCTGCGCATACGGAGAGGCCTTCAGCATTTCGATCGCTTTCTTGTCGGCCGCAGCTTCTTCTTCGGGAATATGCTTGAACCCGAGGTTGTGGAATGTTCCCTCGTCGGAAAACAGCATGCGGTCATTGAATGCATACTGGCTGCCAAGATTGTGTCCCAGAACAATGTGCGCGAGTTCATGCGATAACACCATGGCGAGGCTGGCCTCGTCCGGCAGCACGTCGATCAGGCCGCGGCTCACGACAATCGTGTTGCCCACGCTGAAAGTTTCCAGCGGTGAAGTCGTCAGCACGCGCGTGCGCACCGGACGGGGTAGCTCCACATTGTTTGTGATCAGCAGATTGTTGACCACCGTTTGCAGAACTTTGTCGACGTCGCCTTCAGGCGCCAGCAAGCCGGCGCGCTCCAAACGCTCGACAACGTTGTCTTCCGCCTGCTGCTGCCATTCACGCTCAGCGGCCAGCGGAGATGCATCCTGGGCGTCGGGCGAGTTGTCCTTCACGCTATCAACGCGAATCGAGGTGAGTTCATCGTCCGTTGATCCCATCTTCAGGTTGTAGCCCCAAAGGCGCGTCTGCGCTTTGAAGGCAAGTTTGTTCCTGGCTCCAGCGGTGAAGTTTCCCTCTTCGCTGTAAATGTACGAAGGCACCCAGTAACCGGGAATCAGGTTCAAGCGCCAGCTGTCCATGTGGAAGTAATACGTGTTACGCGAGGGATGGCTGTAGGTGCCGTTCAGGCGAACGATATTGAAATCCTGATCCTCAACCCAGATGCGCCCGACGAAGCGGCCGCGCCCGGCATCCTTCTTGGGTGTGACGTCAAACACCAGGCAGCGCACGTCACCGAGAAATTCCCGCCGTGCATAGTGAAAGTCATAATGCTTGCGGTCGAAGTCATTGCGGTCGGCATAAATCATCCACGAGAAGCCGAGAGGTTGATACTGGAACTTGAACTTGCCGGTCAGGCTGCCGAGCAAGCGCTTCTCCATGCTCTCGTCTTTGTCCTTGTCCTTCTCGGCAAGAAAATCGGAGCGGTCGATCGAGTCGCTCAGATCCATGCGTCCCAGAAAATAGCGGTCATCCTGCGGAATCGGCCCCAGCTGCGGATCCTGCGTTAGGTTCTGCAAATAGGTTTCGACCACGGGCGTACGCAGCGAAAGGAACTTGACCAGTTCCTTCTCGCGCATGATGGCCCGGTCCACCACCTGATCCATGGTAGTCGGCGGCGCCATGTTGCTTTGAGCCGGCGTGGTTTGAGCAGGGGACGCCGCCGGGGGAGCGCTCTGTCCCGCCTGCGGGTTCTGCGGCTCCGATGCCGATTGTTGAGCCGCTGCTGTCATTGTTGCCACCAGCAGAGCCAGAGCGAAGATCATCAAATTTCTAGTGCGCATAACCTCATCTCCCCGTTTCAGTACGCCAGTTGAAATACCACGTGCACAATTGCAGTCGAATCCACGGCCTCTCCATTGCGGGTGGCCGGTTTAAATCGCATCTTGTTGGCGGCCGCAATCGCAGCTTCGTCGAGACCGTGTCCAAGGCCGCGCACCACGCGGCTTACCCGTAGTTGTCCATTCGCTGAAAACAAAACTTCCAGCAAAACTTCGCCTTCGATCTTCAGCGCTCTAGCCTCTGCGGTGTAAACCGGATTCGGCTTGGCGGTGATCTCAACCCCGCTAGAGGCCGGACCGGTGTCCATCCGCTGGACGTGCCCGGTGTTTTGCGCGACTTCCTGTGTCCCGAATCCCGAAGCCTGCACGGCATGGCCTTGTCCGCCGCTGCGGCCGTCGCCATGTCCCGGGCTCGCAATGCCATCCCCAAAATTCGCGCTAGCCACGGTACCCTTGATTCCTTTTGCGCCCCCCGAACCGTTGCCCTGACCGGTTCCCATCGGCATATCAAACGAGCCCGCAGCCGACGCGATGAGCTTTCCCCCCGGCTTGCTGTTTTCACTAGGCTTCAACCCGTTGGGGTCGCCGAACCCGCCAGTCTGGACCTTCTGAACCGGCGCATTCAACGTAGGTGCCGCTGAATTTCCCTGAAATTCTCCGGTATGAATCAATACCGGCCGTGCTCCTCCAGGAGTCATCTTCAACGCGGCGGGCAAGAAATTATTCATCTTGACCTGAGGCGCCTCTACTTCCTGTGGCTTGATTCTGGGCGTGATAGCCTCTCGCGGAACGATGATTTTTGGAGTTTGAAATACCGGATCAGGCGGCAGGAGCTTGGTCTGAACCTTGGGTGGCAGCTTTCGGATCCGTGCTGGCCTTAGCGCCGGCCGCGGAATGAGCTCGGTAACGTGGTAGTTCATCGCAACCTTGAGCGTATCAGGCATGAGGATCCCGAAAAAGCAGAGAAGCGCGGCGCATGCCGTAACAAACCCGTAACTGGCGGCAAAGGTGCGCCAATCCCACTTTTTTTCGGGCAAAATTCCGAGTTTAAACTCGCGGTTCACCGTAGGCATTCTTCGACTCCAATGGAGGAACCCAGGCCGGGGAGTGGCTCAGGACTTGGAGTCTCCACCTTATGGGAGTTTCAGGAGGGGGTAAACGTGTCGCCTGCGCCTGTCCTTTGGTAACCAACTTTAGCGGTTACGGTGATTACCTTGTGACGCTGGCGTTTAGCCGCGTTTCATTTTGAAAAAGTAGAAAATGGGCACCCCCGCCAGGATCGCCACGCAGCCCTCCGTCGAATAGCGCAGATTATCGGTGAACGTGTAATAAAGAAGAACGGCGGATGCCGCCACGAAGAGCGCGGGAACCAGGGGATAGCCGAACACTCGATAAGGCCGCGGCGCGTCCGGCTCGCGGCGGCGGAAGACGAACACGGTGCTGCCGGCGATCATATAAAAGAGCCATTCGGCGAAGATAGCGAGCGAGAAGAATTGGCGAAAGCTTCCGCCAATGAGCAACAAAATGATAGAAAGCCCGCACTGCACCAGCAGCGCGACCGACGGTGTGTGGAAGCGCGGATGCACTTTCGCGATGCTCTCGAAAAAATAGCCGTCCCGCGACATAGCGAAGGGCACGCGCGCGCCGCTCATGGTAGTACCGTTCAAAGTGACCAGCATGGAGACGGCGATGCCGATCGAAACCAGGCTGGCGCCGGCGTGCCCGAGCGCCAGAGCAACCGCATCCGCCGCCGGCCGCGCCGAAGCGGCCACCGATGCGGCCGGCATGACGTACTGAACGGCGGCATTCACGAGAATATAGAGCACACCAACCGTCGCAACTCCCCAGATCAGCGATAACGGAATGTTGCGCTGCGGATTACGAATTTCTCCTGCCACCATGTTGAGATCGTTCCACCCGTCATAAGCCCAGAGCGCGGCGACCAGCGCGGCAAAGAATCCAGCGATGCCGCCCTTGGCCCCCGCGAATTCGGTTGCGAAGTTTGCCCAGGTTCCGCGCGAGTAAGTGAATCCGACGGCCACGATGGCCAGAATGATGGCGACCTTCAGCAGAGTGAATAACAATTGAAATTCCCCCGCCTTGCGCACCCCGATGTAGTTCAGCCAGGTGATCGCCATGGCGGCGACGATGGCAGCCAATTGGCCATAGGTGACTGCGAAGGGATGCGAAAAGGATGACATCGAAAAACAGTTTTGCGAGAAGAAAGCAAATGCAGGAAATGTGGCGAGTGTCCGGACGAGGCCAGTGGTGATAGTCGCGATCGAAGCGGGCTTGGCAATCAGAAACCAGGTCCATCCATACAAGAATCCCGCCAGCGGCCCATAAGCATCGCGGACATAAACGTACTCGCCGCCCGCCTGCGGTTTCATGGCGCCCAGTTCGGCGTAGGTCAATGCGCCAAAAAAAGATAGGATGCCGCCGACCACCCACGCCAGATAGACAACGCGCGCCGACCCGACAGCCTGCATCATTTCCTGCGGAACCAGAAAAATCCCGCTCCCGATAATCGTGCCGACCACGATCGCTCCCGCATGCGAGAGCTTGAGATCGCGCGCGAGTTCGGGCCTCCCTCCGCGTCCTCCTGTGTACTCTGTAGTTTCAGTTTTCATTTAGCTCTCAAAGCGAGGCTCGCAGCATACCCGATACCGAAGGTCACGCAAGTCCCAATCGCAACCCACCAGGTAAAGGCCACCTGAGTCATCCTCCAAAGATAAAGCTCAGTCACGAGCCCGCAAATCATACCGACAATCGCCCCAGTCTGATTGGCTCGCCGAGTCAGCACGCCCAGCAGAAACACGCCCAGCAGCGCCCCATAGGCAATTGACGCAATCTGCAATCCGACTTCGACGACACGCCCAACGCGATGAAGAGCCAGCACCGCAAGCACAAAAAGGACGAGCGCCCAGACCACAGTCGCGAGCCGCGCCAAACCCATACGCCGCGTCTCGCTAGTCTCCGGACGAAACCGAAAATAGAAATCCATCATCGAACTCGACGACAGCGAATTCAGCGCCGCGCTGAGGTTCGACATAGCCGCAGCCAGAATCGCCGCAATCAGCAGCCCCGAGATCCCATGCGGCATGCGGGTCACAATAAATGTCGGATAAATTCTGTCCGCTCGTCCAAACGCTGCCGAAGGCACGCGATAGTACACAAACAGCATCACGCCCACAAAAAGGAACAACCCAAACTGAAAGAAGATCGCGACTCCGCTCGAAAGCAACGCCAGCACCGACTGCCGTTGGTTACGCGCAGCCAGCAGTCGTTGCACGATGAGCTGATCTGTGCCGTGGCTAGCCGTGGTGAGAAACGCGCCGCCGATGATGCCAGCCCAGATGGTGTAGGGTTTAGCGAGATAGACGTATTGCCAGTCCCACCAGCTTGGGCCGAGCCCTCTGAAGGGGGCGCGACTAACCAACTTCAAATCAAATACCTGGAACTTGTGTAACCCAGCGGCAATCGCACGCGCCGACTCCCAGCCGCCCGGGATCAGATGAAGAATAGTAAAAAGCCCCACCAGCGTTCCGCCGATATAGATAAATGTCTGCACCACATCAGTCCAGATCACGGCCGCCAGCCCGCCCTCAAACGTATAGATCACCGTAAGCAGCGTGATGATCGCAATTGAAGTGATCTCGCCCGTCCCCAACGCAATTGACACTACGATCGACACCGCATACACGCGCACGCCTTCCGCCGCCGCTCGCGTCAGCAGGAACAAGCCGGCAGTCACCGTCCGCAACGCCGGACCAAAGCGCTTCTCAATCAACTGGTAAGCGGTGTAAAGATCGCCGCGAAAATATTGCGGAAGCAGCACAAAACTAATAATGACGCGTCCAATCACATAGCCCATCACCACTTGCAAAAACGTTAGATTGGAATCGTAGGCAAGTCCCGGAATGCTGATAATTGTGAGCGTGCTGGTCTCCGCCGCGACGATCGAAAGCGAAATCGCCCACCATGGAATATCGCGATCGGCGAGGAAATAGTCGCGCATAGTCCGCTGGCGCTTGCGAAAGCGCAACCCAAACAGCGTGATCCCCGCCAGGTACATCGCGATAATGAGCAGATCGATTCGATTCAATCCCAAAGCAATTCCTCAGAACTTCTCACCGTCCTCCGCGAAATCTCAGCGCACTCGGCGCTTAAGATTCTTGCCAGCCTCAGCAACACACCCCACTCTCGGCTAAATTGTCGAGCATTGCACAAGCATGTTCCACACCGAAACTCGAAGCGAACCTGTGTTAGAACTAGCGCGATGGGCTTCTACCTCGGCCTCGATGGCGGCGGCACCAAGACGCGCTGCGTGCTAGGCAACGAAACGACCGTGCTGGCGACGGCCGTATCCGGCGGCTCTAATGTAGTTCGCCTGGGCGAGGCGCAAGCGCGCGAATCGTTGCATACCGTCATTCGCCAAGTCTGCGCAGTCGCGAAAATCTCCGCCGATCAGATCGATGCCGCCTGCATAGGCGCGGCCGGCGCCGCCCGCCCCGAAATCGCCGAAAAAATCCGCCGCATCCTCGCCGAGGTCGATCCGCAATTCACCGCGAATATTGAAGCAGTCGGCGACACCGAAGTCGCCTTAGAAGCAGCTTTTGGCAAAGGTCCAGGCGTGATTGCCATTGCGGGCACAGGCTCGATCGTCTACGGGCGCGACGCGTCCGCTCACACCGCGCGCGCCGGAGGCTGGGGTTTTGCCATCTCCGATGAAGGTTCCGGCCACTGGATCGGTCGCCACGCCATTTCCTCTCTGCTGCGTGCCCGCGACCAAGGCCGTGAAACGAAGCTCACTGCGCAGATTCTGGAAGCCTGGCACCTCGACCACATCGACGCTCTAATCCGGCGCGCCAACGCAACGCCGCCGCCCGAGTTCCCGCGCCTGTTCCCCATCGTCGTGCAAGCCGCAGCCGGCGGCGACGCGCTTGCCGGCGAACTATTGTCCCGCGCCGGATCCGAACTCGGGGCGCTAGCCGGCATCGTTCTGCGTCGCATCGCTCCCGTTCCTCCCTACGTACCGGTGGCCATGACGGGCAGCGTATTTCGTCAGTCGGAAGATGTGCGCATGGTTTTCTACCATGAACTTGAAAAAAGTTTCCCCGAAATCAAGTTGCGAGACGATTTCGTCGATCCGGCGCAAGGAGCGCTGACACGAGCGCGCGCAGCTGTTCGCTCAAAGTTAGAGTAGTGTCGATCCATTTTGAACGTGTAGTAGAGACGCGGCCCGTCGGGTCTGGCAATCGTCACGATCCAGCTTCGGAATTTGAGACAATCTCCGGCTCTCGAGCTAATGAACTTGATGAACGACCCAAACGAGCAATCGGCGCCCACGACCCTCGAGGGAGCTTCGCCGCAAACCGCACTCCGCAGCCCAGAGCACGACGACTGGTTGCGTGCCGCCGCCGATCCCGCACTAACGGAAGATCAAGCCCTGTCCCTGCTCAAGCGTGCCGACCTGCCCGGCGAAGTGATTGAGCGTCTAGCCAAGAATCGCGCCGCGCTCAAGCTTCGTAAAGTAAAGATCGCGCTGGCCTGCCACACGCACACGCCGCGCCACGTTTCCGTGCCGCTCATTCGCCAGTTCTACACGTTCGATTTAATGAAAGTCGCTCTGTCGCCCGTCGTCCCGGCCGAAGTCAAACTGAGCGCGGACGAAGCGCTGATTGCGCGCTTGAAGACGATTACCCTGGGAGAACGATCAACGCTGGCTCGCCGGGCTTCGGGGAGAGTCGCAGGTGCATTGCTGCTCGATGCGGAAGAACGAATCATGCGCGCCGCTCTCGAGAATGCCCGTCTGACGGAGGTCCAGGTCACACAAGCGCTGGTGAGTCCCGAAGTCGGGGCAGCGCTGGTGCGAACCGTGTCGCGCCACGAGAAATGGTCGCACCGTCGCGATGTTCAGGCCGCACTACTTCGCACAGAGCACCTATCGCTGTCACGAGCGCTGGCCTTCACTCGAGAAATGCGAGTGGAGCAGCTGACTGAAGTTCTTCAGGCGTCGCGCCTCCCGGAGATAATCAAACATCAATTACTCCAAAGTTTGGGCGGAAACCCTGGTTAGGCACTTCAACGGAGGTAAGACTTGCAAAAGCGGTTACTGATCATAGGGTTCCATTGCGTTCTTCTGTGTGGCTGGCTGGTCGCTCAGGCCGCCCCGGAACACAAGGTCGAAGGCAGCCTGATCATTTCAAAACGCGATCCCGCAGTCGAAATCGAATTGCCGAAGTCAGCGCAATACGTCGGTGCAGACCGTTGGGTCCTCTATGGCATGGCCGATTGCGAGCTTCACGCCTTTGTTGAGGCCGATGCGAAGCACAACGTGCAGCGGCTGTATTGGGTGCAGTTTGAAGGCTACGTCCCAACCAAGCCGGAATTGAAGCACACGTACGATTCTCCGCAACACGCGCAAATCGGCGGCCTGGATTTTTATGTCGACACGTGGGTACGCGCGAACGACGAAGAAACGACCTCAGGTTCGGACCGCGAACACATCGAGTCGTTGATTCGCCGACGCGGCTACAAGATGCCGCACGGCATGATGTATGTACGGCTCGTACATCTGCTCGATGAACAAAAGCGCAAAGAATTGATGATCATCTACGGGGAAGATTTGGCTGCAAGCGGATATACCGCTGCCGATCTCCACGAAGGAGGTAAAGCGCACGATCGTTGGCCGCAGATCGCGAAGAGCCTGGTAGAAAGAGCGCAAAAGAAGATTGCGATTCAGGAAACGTCCACCAGCAAGCCCTCCAACCCCTAGCACTTCATCTTTTCGCCGCCAACCGCTCCTGGGCAAGCTTCTCGATCCGTTCCACAACCTGATCTTCGCTCAGATGGGTGGAGTCGATCACCACCGCATCCTCCGCCGCCACCAGCGGAGATGCCGCCCGCGTTCGGTCGCGCCGGTCGCGCTCGCGCAGATCGGCGGCCATCGATTCGGCCGACGCCCCCTTAATATGCTGCTGATCGAGCCGCCGCTGCTCGCGAACCACCGGATCGGCATCCAGAAAAATCTTGAGGTCGGCGTCCGGAAAAACCTTTGTCCCAATGTCGCGGCCTTCCATCACCACGCCGCCGCCCGCACCCATCTCACGCTGCCGCGCCACCATCCACTGCCGCACCAGTGGATGCACCGAGACCTTCGACGCAGCCTCGGTAACATCGCGTTCGCGGATGCGAGCAGACACGTCGCGACCGTTGAGCAGCACGCGGTTGCCCGTAAGCGTTGGCTCGAGCGCTATCTGCGAGTCGCGCGCGATCTTAACGAGCGCGGGTTCGTCCTCAAAGGAAGCGTCACCTTCAATCGCCTTCAGCGCCAGCGCACGATACATGGCTCCGCTTTCAAGGTTGACGTAGCCAAGTTTCCGCGCAACCCGAGCCGCCACGGTGCTCTTGCCCGCGCCCGCCGGGCCGTCAATGGCGACGATGAGTTTTCGTGGGGAGGAATCGTTCATTGTGCGAATGGCGATTCTAAACGCTCCGTCTGTCAAAAAACGAAAAGGTTTTACCGGGAACTGAGATCTAAGGTCAGAGAACCGGGAACCGAGCCTACCGCACTCGCTCCGCCCGCGGCCGCAGCACAAACGCTTCCCGCCGCGGAGCCACCTGCAACAGCGTCTTACTCCCTGAGCGCGCGTAACTCAGCTCGCGCGCCGCCAGCAGCGCCTTGATCGCGTCTCTGACTTTGGAGCGTGGAACAAAGTTCGAAAGGAAGTTCTCGACTTCTTCCGTCTCCGCCGCAATCACGCAGTCCATATATTTTGAGAGCAGCGCCGTGAGCGATTCTCCGACCGATGCGCCCACGCCCTCCCAGACTTTGTCCGGCGCCCAGCGTGTCAGCTCGTCCCACACTGAGCCCCCTTCGTCGCTGTAGTCAACGCGAGTGATGCGCAGCTTCGCGAATAGTTCCTTGAGCGCCCGGTCCAGGCCCGCCGTCGAAAGTGCCCCGCCCAGCAACTCACCCAACTTTCTCTTCGAAATCGGCCCATGTTTCCTGATGATCTGAAACGCGTCACAAGCAAGCTGCGAATACTCCGACCGCGGTCCAGGCTTCGGCGCCAACTTCGGATTCCGCTCACCAACCAACGCATAGAAAAAAGGAAATGCCGCCGGCGATACAAGAAACGGATTGTTCTCATCCACCAGCGGAGCCTCATAAGCCGCTTTGGTCCGCAGCGCGCGTACCATCAGCTCCATCGCTTCACCAGCACGCGGATCGGCAAACGCATGCTGCTGCATGGGCAGGTGGTCGTCCTCGCCCACCCAGGCGCCCACAAAAGTTGGCAGCAACAAGCTTGGCCGAGCGGGATACATCAGACAGAATCCCACCGACTCCAGAAACGCGCGAGCATCCTCCAGGGTGCGCACCGGGTGCTGGTCGAGGCGCCACTTTTCCGCCCGAGCCCGCTGGAGTTCCTGTTCAGTCATATCGATTCGATGGGATTAATTAGAACACAGGACGCGGAAGTTTCTCAGCCGGGTGAGAATTCCTAAGCAAGCGTAGGGCGATAGTGCGCAAGCGGCAACGCGGACGACCTTCGTGCTCCTTATTGTTCTTAGTGGTCCTAAGCTTTTGCCTCTGCAATCTGACCTCTGACCTTCGCAACCGCCTCACTTTCCGGTCGCAATATATTTCTCCACCTGCTCCTCCAACAATTCGAGCGGTAGCGATCCGTCCCGCAGCAGCGCGTCGTGAAAATCGCGCACGTCGAACTTCGCCCCCATCCGCGTCTCCGCCTGCTTGCGCAGCTCGACAATCTTCAGCTGCCCCATCTTGTATGAAAGGGCCTGCGCCGGCCATGAAATATATCGATCAATCTCTTCGATCGCCTGCGTAGGAGCATGCGCCCGCAAATACTCCTGCGCTTGCTCGCGCGTCCACCCCATCGAGTGAATCCCGGTGTCGATCACCAGGCGCGCCGCCCGAAAGCGCTCGCTGGCCAGCTGCCCGAACTTGTTGTACGGGTCTTTGTACAATCCAAGCTGCGAGCCGAGCGACTCCGCATACAGCGCCCAGCCCTCGTTGTATGCGCTGTTGCCATAAAATTTGCGAAACTCCGGCAGCCCTTTCTGCGAGTGCGCCAGTGTGCCCTGAAAAATGTGTCCCGGAATCGCCTCGTGCAGCGTGAGCGATTCTTTGTCGTACTTCACCTGTTTTTCCGGCTCATACGCTCGCAGATTGAACCATCCCGGCGCGCTCCCGTCGGGCGCCGGAGTCTGTGCATTCGAAGCCGTCGCCTGCTCCCGGTCTTCCGGAATGGCGCGCACCCCAAAAAGCAGCATCGGAATATGCTTGAACTGGTTTGGCAGTTCCGGCTCGATGATCATCGCCGCATTTCGGCAATAGACGAGCATCTCCTCCTTCGAATGAAACTTCTGCGCCGGATCGTTCTCAAGCCTCAATTGAAGCTCGCTCACCGATCCTTGAAACCCTGTCTGCCGCGCGATGGCGAGCATCTCGCTTTCAATCCGGTCGACCTCAGCCAGGCCAATTTTGTGAATCTCCTCCGGGGTAGCGTTCGTGGTCGTGAGCCGCCGAATCAGAATGCGATAAGCCTCCGCCCCGCCCGGCATCGACGAAATGCCCACCCCGGGGCGGACTTTCGGCGCATAAGTAGTCTGCATGTACTCGAGGGCTTTCCGCCAGGCTGGCCGAAAATCGTTTTCGAACGCGGCGGTAGCCTCCGTACGCAAGCGCTCGCGCTCCGCCTCCGGAATGCTGGGCGGCATCTTCTTCAGGAAAAACAGCAGTGGAGTATTCGAAGCATCCTGCGCCACCTGCACCTTCAGTTGTCCGATCACCAGGTCCGAAACAATCTTCGGCTGCGTCCACCCGCGTGCGATCGCCTCGTTAAGGATCTCGATATTCTGATCCACATACGCCGGCACAGCGCGAATACGCGCGATGATGTTCTCGCAGTCCTTTACATTGAAGACCGGCATCCGGTCGATCACCAGATAAACACTATTGTGGAAGCCGAACATCTGGCCCACGCGCAGCAGGTAAGTGTCGATATCGAAAGCATCGAGTTGCGTGCGCAAGTCATAACGCAGAAGCTTGACGCTCAGCCGGTCCTCGTCGGAGAGCGACGCCTGCTGGGCAAAGAATTTATCGTCCGTCGCCAGCGCCTGCTTCAGATGCGAGCGCCGCCGTTCTCGGCCTTGTTTCGAAAGGTCGCTCCAGCGATCGTCATATTCATGCCGCCCAACGTTGGTGGCAAATTCCGGCGAGTCGCGCAACCGTTCTTCAAAGTAATCCGCAAAAAACTTGGCCAGCTCGGGCGACGAAGACTGTGCGGACGGTGAAGATTGTGCGGACGGTGGCTTCTGTGCCGCTAGTGAGGTAATCAGCAATCCAGCAATCAGGACAGGCAGCAGATTAAATCGTGCTTTCATCGTTCACGCCTCCAGGCGGGCATTGTATAACGGCCGGGAAGACCCGTTAATGCGCGATGAGTTCTCTAAGCTGTCACCTCGAACCTCCGACCTCGAACCTCTCACCTCCAACCATCTCTTCATGATATTTTGACTATTCACCATGATCCGCTCCCACAAAGGCCTCACACCCCAGGTTCCCGAGACCAGCTACGTCGACGATTCGGCCCAGATCATCGGCGACGTGATTCTGGGCGAGCACTCCAGCATCTGGATGAACGCCGTCCTGCGCGGCGACGTACACGAAATTCGCGTCGGGCACTACTCCAACATTCAGGACGGTTGCACCCTCCACGGCATGAAAGAACAATACGGCGTCTACGTAGGCGACTACGTGACGGTCGGCCACAACGCAATCCTCCACGGATGCCGCATCGAGCCGCGCTGCCTGATCGGCATGGGCTCGATCATCTTGAATGGTGCAGTAATTGGCTCCGGCTCGATCATCGCCGCCGGCACGCTCATCCCCGAAAAAACAATTGTCGAGCCGAATTCGCTCTGGATGGGCTCCCCCGGAAAACTTCGCCGCAAGCTGGAAAAAAGCGACGAAGACACGATCCTGCGCTACGTGGAAAACTACATTGGCTACAAGAAACAGTACTTGCTGGAGAGAAAGGGCGGCTAGCAGCCCTCAAATGTTAGCTGTCAGCCGTTAGCCTTTAGCCGCTAACCCTTAGCCTCCCGCTCCCGCACCCCTGCTACAATTTCATCTTCCGCACCCCGAGTACAATGTCATCCTGAGCGGAGCGGGGTAAGCGAAGCGCGCCCCGCGGAGTCGAAGGACCCCAGCAACCATTTCATCCATCGAGGGAGCGTCAAGGCATTCTCCCCGAAAAGCATGCAGCGCGGGTCTTAAGCTCAAAGCTCAAAGCTCATAGCTCACTCATGATCAAAGCCGTCCGAGGAACTCGCGACCTTCTCCCGCCCGATACCGCTCTGTGGAACTTCGTCGAAGCCGCCGCGCGCGAGGTCTTCCGCGCCTACAACTTCCACGAAATCCGCACCCCGATTTTCGAATCGACGGAATTGTTCGCGCGGGGTGTGGGCGAAGAGACGGACATCGTTGCTAAAGAAATGTTTACGTGGGAGGACCGCGGCCGCGCCGAGAGTGATAAAGGTCAATCCCTCACCCTCCGCCCCGAAAACACCGCCGGCGTAGTCCGTGCCTACATCGAGCACAAGCTCTGGGATCGCGGTCTGAACAAGCTCTTCTACATCGGCCCGCAGTTTCGTCGCGAGCGCCCGCAAAAAGGCCGCTACCGCCAGTTCTACCAAATCGGCGCAGAGGTCATAGGCCCCGCGTCATCCGGTAGCGAATCGCCCGCCCGCGACGCCGAAATTCTGGAACTCCTGGCCGCGCTTCTTGACCGCGTAGGCATCACCGGCTGGACTCTCGAATTGAACTCCGTAGGTTGCCCTGGTGATCGCGCCCGCTTCAACGAAGCGCTGCGCAAAGCGCTCGACCCCGTAGTCGATAAAATGTGCGTCGACTGTCAGCGCCGCGCCGTCACCAATCCTCTGCGCGTCTTCGACTGCAAAGTCCCCGCAGATCAGCCCATCATCGACAAGCTTCCGCGTATCAGCCAGTTCCTCGACGAAGGCTGCCGCACCCACTTCGAGCAAGTAAAAGAAATTCTGCAAGCGGTCGGGGTCGAGTTTCAGATAAATGACCGCCTCGTCCGCGGTCTCGATTACTACACGCGCACCGCCTTCGAGTTCACCCACGGCGCATTAGGCGCGCAAAATGCGATTCTCGGCGGCGGTCGCTACGACGGCCTCTCCGAAGCCCTGGGCGGTCCCGCCGCGCCCGGAATCGGCTTTGCCATCGGCGAAGATCGCATGGTCCTTTCGCTCGCCGCGACTGCTGAGTCAGTCCTCCGCAAGCCCGACGTTTACATCGCCCCGCTGGGCGCAGGCATGAATCGCCAAGCCGCGCGCCTGGCCCGCGAACTCCGCCGCAGTAATAAAGACCTAGTAGTCGAACTCGGCGATGAAACCTTCCGCCTGAAAAAATCCTTCGAAGCCGCCGACAAGATCAAAGCCCGTTACATCCTCATCGTCGGCGAAAACGAAGCGAAGTCCGACGCCTTCGCACTCAAGCATCTGGCCTCCGGTGAACAGGTAACGGTGCCGCGAGCCGACCTGCCGCAACGCATCGCGCAGCCCTGATGATCGAATCGCACGCCCAGTAAACCCTGTAGAGAATCTCTCTTCCCGCCTAATTACGCCTGATCTGCTCAGGCCTTCGCCGTACAACAGACAACGGCTTCGAGAGCCGACGAATCCTAAAGCTCGCAAGTTTCGTGTAGTGATCGCCCAAAAGCAGGCGCATGAAGGATCTCCTATGCGGGCTCTCAATCTTCGGTGCACCAATCCCGCGACAATCCTGTTTTTCATGCTCCCGGTATTCTGCGCGCCCTTCCTATCGGCCCAAGCACGGCCCGCGAGAGGACTGATTCGCCACCACCACACAATTGCCTTCACCGCCCCACTTCGAGAAGAACCAACTGGCTATCCCCTCGTGGCCTCGTTCTCTCGCATCGCCGTGACAACGGGCCCCGAGCGCCCATGGGAGAGTGAGCCGCAACTCGCGTCCTTCGGTCCGCCGGAGTCCT
>JBAQJF010000129.1:0-2358 GCA_049300195.1 Terriglobales bacterium
TGTCCCCTTCGGCATCGATAAAGCCCCAATCCCGTCCCGACTGCACGGGCGCTAGTCCTTCCACGAAGTCCCAATCGTGGTTGTAATCGACATCGAAGCGAAACGGGATCTTCAGCCTGCCTTTCGCATCAATGTAGCCAATCTTCTTGCCGTTCACCACACGGAACAGCGGCTCAGTTGACCGCCGATCCTTCGCCCAGATCAGGCTCACACGATCACACGCAAGCACGCAATCAGCGTGCATGGAAACGGGAACGACGAGGGATAGCAGGGCGACCAAAAGCCCTGCCGCGATCCGCAACAATGCGTTGGCCTCGTGAATCATGCGTGGATTGTATCAGCAATTCCTTCAGGCGGGTCTCGCCGCGCTATGCGGCGGACCAGCAAGGCGGGACTCGCCCAGTCGGTTGTGAGGCATTTCGACGACTGCCGCGACCGCAGCCCACTCAAACTAGCGGCGATAATGTGTAATATCGGCAATCCACCCCCCCATCTTCATCCGCAGGGCTGGTTAGTGGATCTTTGGCGCCGCGGCGGTCGAAGGCGCCGGGACGCCCGCCGGCAGGAAGGCAACTTTCTCATCGGAGTTCGCCAGATCGGCCACCGAGAGGAACACCAGCCGCGCGATCCTGGTGAGTTTGTTGTAGTTGATTCTCTGCCATGTGTCGTTGTCGGTGTGGTAATCGGGATGCAATCCGGTTTGAAATTCTACCTGTGGGATATGCAACGTCGCCATCCAGAAGTGATCGCTGCGCGACCATAATGAATCTGGATCCGTCGTATCCATCTTGTGGTCCAGAACCAGGCCTTGCGAGCGGTTCGCGTTGGCGATGATCTGGTTGAGCGCCGGATTGTAGCGCGTGCCGAGTACGTTCACCATATTGACGTTGCCGTCCGGCGGCACGGGCCAGTTGGGCTCATTTTCATCGCGACCGATCATGTCCAAGTTGAAATTCGCCACGGTCTCGTTCAACGGGACGAGGGGGTGCGTCATGTAATAGTACGAGCCCAGGAAAATGCGCTCCTCGCCGTCGTAGACCATGAAGAGGATGCTGCGCTTGGGCCGCGCGTTGCCTTCGACGAAAGCCTGCGCGATCCTCATGACCGCGGCCGCGCCGGAGCCGTTGTCGTCGGCGCCATGGTAGATGTGGCCATTCATCTCCCCCATATGGTCGTGATGCGCGGTCACGATGATGGTCTGCGCGTTGAGCCGCGGATCCGAACCCTCCAGCAGGCCCACGACGTTGCGGCCTTGGTGAGTTTCCAGGTTCGTATAGGCCTTGGTCAGGCAGGCGGAACTCTGCGGCACATCGAACGAGTCCGGCCGCATTGTCCTATCAATCTCCCTCTGAAGCATCTCCACTGTCTTGCCGCTCGGCGCCAGAAATTGATCGGCCGCCTGGCGTTGAATCGTGAAAACAGGCAAGTCCCACATCTCGCCGGCCAGGGCGATGGAGGGACCACCCGCCGCCCGCGGCGAACTGGCGGGAATTCTCTTCACTTCCCGCGCGGGACCCACTCCTTGCACCAGCAGCAATCCGGCAACGCCCGCTTTCCGCATGAGTTCAAGCTTTTCCCAATTGAAGGCGTGGTAGGTGTCCCAGGTGCCCATGAACTTCGAGTCGGGATCGTTGGCCCGCGGCTCGCGCGGAAGCACAAGCACGACCTTGCCCTTCAAGTCCACGCCCGAATATTCGTTATAACCATACTCGGGAGCGTCGATTCCGTAACCCGCAAATACGATCGGCCCGCAGCCGGTGGTGGGCCGGAGGCTCGACCGCACCCAGCGGAAATCCTGATTTAGCGTGAAGGTATGTTCGGTGCCCGCGATCTTTCCGGTGAGAGTCGTGTGCTCACGGTCCAAATCGCCGTAGACTAATTGCATGTTCTGGAAATAGGTACCGTTGTCGCCGACCGGCTTCAGACCCAGGCGCATAAATTGGGCGGCGATGTAGTCGGTGGCAACGTGATCGCCCAGGCTGCCAGCCTCGCGTCCGGCGAGGTCGTCGGAGGAGAGAAAGAAGAGATCCGCCTTGAGGTCGGCAGTCCGGATGAGCCCGGCTTGTTGCGTCGGTAGCTGCGAAGGCGCCGTAAAGGGGAACGACAACAGAACCACGCCGGCGGTGAGAGTCTTCGTGCGAGAGATCATGTGCAAATCAGCCTTCCGGGCGTGTTTCAGTGAATGCCAACTTGGCCCTTCACCGATTCTATTAGTCTGGCTGAATCGTAACCGACCCCTTCCTTGAAAACCGTCTCCACGTTCTCGATATCTGAAATCGTTTGAGCAGGGTTCCCGCGCACCACGATCATATCGGCCTGCTTGCCGGGCTTGAGCGTACCGATTTTGTCGCCGATGCC
>JBAQJF010000130.1:0-3273 GCA_049300195.1 Terriglobales bacterium
TCGCGTACTTGATGCCCGAGATACCGAGTTCGCTGACCACGCGCTGGGCAGCTGGTTTCAGGCGTTCTTGTTTCTCGCGTGCCAGCGCGATGTCGTCTTCTTTCAGAGCAGCGTAAATTTCGTAGCAAGCGGTGGGGGCGGGGCAGGCAAAAGCAAGAATCGCGCCAGCGGCTCCGAGTGCAAGCGAGGGCTCGAGCTGGTGGGCTGCGCCGACCAGAACCTGGAAGCCTACTTCTTTAGGACGCGTCTTCAGATTGCCAATCGTAGAAACGGCGGACGAACTTGGCTTTGCGGCGCTGCCTGCGCGGACAGAATTATCCGCGCCCCGCGAGCCGGCCAGGGCTTCGACGCTTACTAGTTCCCTGCTCTCTTTTTCCTGCTTCTTTTTCGCTTCGCTGGCGGCAGCTTTGATCATGCGCGGAGTTACTGCACTGAACGTTTCGGTGACGGTGGCTTGGCGCTTGATGTGGCGCGTGCCTTCCATCATGGCTTTAACTTTTTCAAGGTTGCCGCTGGATTCCTTGATGGCGACGATGTTCGGATGATTGGCCAGCTCGATGACGATATCGGCCGGCAGATCGTACACCGTAAACGTGGGAACGCTGTAGAGGATGATGGGCAACGGAGAGCGGTCCGCAACCATACGATAAAAGGCAAGCAGATTTGCCGGGAGCATCTGCTTGCGATAAAAGTGCGGGGTACGGACGAGGGCGGCGTCGTAGCCTAGTTCGGCGGCGTATTCGGTCAGGCGGAGGGTTTCGATGGCGGACTCGAGGCCGGTGCCGGCGATCATTACTTTATGGGGAGCGGCGGAGGCGATGGCAGATTTGAAGACTTCGCGGCGCTCTGCATCCGAGAGAAGAATCGCCTCGCCCGTGGAGCCCTGGACTACTATTCCGGCGACCGGCGTGCGCGAGTAGCGCTCGACATTTGACTCCAGCTTTTTGTAGTAGACGGCTCCGTCGGGGTAGAACGGGGTGGTGATCGGCGGGAAGATTCCGGAAAGAAGCATGACAAGAATTCTAGCGGATGTCGCACGGCTTGCTCCGACTACTTTTTCGGCGGGCAGATCAGAGGAATAACTTCACGCTTATTTCGGCGATAGACGCGGAAATCGGCTTCGTCGGTGGTAAGAATTGTGCGGCGCGGGTGCAGTTCGCTCATGCGGATAAGACAGAGATCGGCGAGATCGGGATGGCGGTCGGCGTAACGGCGAGCGAGGTGGCGCAGTTGCTCGTTATTTTGAGAGCAGTCGAAAGCCACTTCGAGCATTCCAACCTCGACAAGAGCCAGTACGGCCTCGCTGGATCCCAGGTGGAATGCGGCTTCTGAGAGGACGGATTCGCAGGTTAGCAACGGTTCACTCAGATCGCGGGCCAGATGAACGGCCCACTCGTGGTGCTGATCTTCGCGGTTCCTGAATGCGACAATAAACCCCGTATCGGCAATGCCTGTCATGAACGCGAATAGCCTTTGCGTGACGACAAATTCCTGGGGCCGCTCATGGTGCCTGCATACTTCATCCATGGCGGTTCATCGCGGCGGAGGTCGTTCTCGACAGCCTGACGCACGACGCGGTTTACGGGCAGGCCGGTGCGGCGCGCCTTTTTCCGCAGCTGTTCGAGCAGTTCCTCGGGCAGGCGGATGGTGAGTGTGTCACTCATATGACAGAATTGTAACACAGAGATTAGGTTCGAATGCCCATTCGTTCCGCATGCACGGCTTGCAGGGCTTGTACGCGCACTTCTCCTCGCTGCAAGGCGGCTATGCCTTCGGCGGCGGCTCGGGCTGCGGAGATTGTGGTGATTGTCGGAATACGCGCCGTGACTGCGGCGCGGCGGATGGCTTTCTCGTCGAAGTACGGATCGGGGCCGTGGGGCGTGTTGATGATGAGCTGAATGCGATCGGCTTTGATCAGGTCGACGGGGTTGGGGCGGCCTTCTTTTACTTTGTAGACGCGATCGACGGCGAGGCCGGCTTCTTCGAGGCGGTCGGCGGTGCCGTGAGTGGCTACCAACTTGAAGCCCATGTCGACGAAGCGGCGGGCGACTTCGACTACTCCGGGCTTGTCGTGGTCGGTGACGCTGATGAAGACTGTGCCTTGCGTGGGAAGCTTTTGTCCGGCGGCGATTTGGGCTTTGGCGAAGGCTTCGCCGAAGTTATCGGCTACGCCCATGACTTCTCCGGTGGAGCGCATTTCGGGGCCGAGGACCGTGTCGACGCCAGGGAATTTTGACCACGGGACAACTGGAGACTTCACGAAGAAGTTGCGGCCGGTGTCGAGATCCCTGGCTTGCTCGATGTACTCGGGGAGAAATTCGCGAAGCTTGCGACCGGTCATCAGGCGAGCAGCGATTTTGGCCATGGGAACGCCCGTTGCTTTGCTGACGTAGGGGACGGTGCGGGAGGCGCGGGGGTTGACTTCGAGCACGTAGACTTTCGACTCTTCACTGCCATTGCTGCGATGAGCAGCGCCCCTCGGGATGGCGAACTGCACGTTCATCAAACCGATTACTTTCAGGGCGCGGGCTAACTTGAAGGTGTAATCGCGCATTACGTTGAGTTGGGCGTCGGGGATGTCGACCGTGGGCAGAACGCAAGAGGAGTCGCCGCTGTGGATGCCGGCTTCTTCGATGTGCTGCATGATGCCGCCGATGACTACGTCTTCGCCGTCGGAGAGGGCGTCTACGTCTACTTCGATTGCATCTTCTAAGAATTTGTCGATCAGAACGGGGCGGTCCTGCGAATATTCGACTGCCTGCTTCATGTACTGCGTGATGGTGTCTTCGTCGTAGGCGATGACCATGGCTCGGCCGCCCAGCACGTAGCTTGGGCGAACGAGAACTGGAAAACCGATTTGCTTCGCGGCTTCTACTGCGCCTTCGGCAGAGGTGACCATCGCTCCGGGGGCTTGCGGAATTTCGAGTTCTTCGAGCAATGCGCCAAAGCGCTTGCGGTCTTCGGCGAGGTCGATGGATTCGGGCGTGGTGCCGATAATGTTGATCCCTGCGGCTTTTAGCGGGAGCGAGAGATTGAGCGGAGTCTGGCCGCCGAATTGGACGATTACGCCTACGGGCGCGCCCGCGCTGGCTTCGTGCTCGCAGATGGCGAAGACGTCTTCGAGCGTGAGCGGTTCGAAGTAGAGACGGTCGCTGGTGTCGTAGTCGGTGGAGACCGTCTCGGGATTGCAGTTGATCATAATGGTCTCGTAACCATCTTCGCGGAGGGCGTAGCTAGCGTGGCAGCAGCAGTAGTCGAACTCGATTCCCTGGC
>JBAQJF010000131.1:0-15669 GCA_049300195.1 Terriglobales bacterium
GTTTTCTGGCGCACGGTGACACGCGCGAGCTACGCCTGGGGAAGACTCTGTTTTGTGGGCTTGTTTTCGGGGACAGTTCCGTCTGGAATTTGTGAAAAAAATTAACTTCCGAAAAACATCGAATTCGGCGGGTGGGCCACATCAGCGGAAAGTACAACACGGACCTGCCCTTCGAACGCCGACACAAGAAGAACTGGGGGTGCGCCACTTCTCGCGCTTTTCGAGAAGTGGCCCATCCGCGCCGCCCGCGGTGAACCAGACTTCGCTGTTACCCTTCCCTGATTTGACGGAGGTTTATGGGTGTGGACAATGACGGACTCTAGGCACAGCCTGATTAGATAACCGTGTCGGCTCCCAGGCCGCCGAGTAAACTTGGTGCGCTCAAGCAACCAGCGCTCGGAGGAAAGGAGCCGAGCACATGAAGATTGTAGGTTGTGATTTACATACGCGCTACCAGCAGATTGCAGTGCCGGGAATCCCAGGTTTCGCGCTTTTCGAAACCTGGGATTCCACTGCCGTCCGGATCGTTCCGGTTTCGCCCGCAGTGCACGTGAGTTTTTCGCGTCCGACCCACTGTAATTGCAATATTGTAAATACAATAACGTCAACGAATGTTTACGTAGAACACTCGGTTCCTGCTCGTCACGGATTCTCTTTAACATCCACCAGCGCCCGCAGCGGCCCCAGCCAGGGTTCATACCGCCGCCAGCGCTCAACCGAAGTGCGGTATATCTTCTGCCGTGTCTGCCACTTACTGGGAGTCCGCACCGCCCGCGGATTCGCTTCCGGCCGCAGGCACGCGTCATCCCAACCGAGGCCGCACGCCGCGATGATCCGCCGGATGACCGGTTCTGGCTTGTGTGTCAGCTCCTCGTAATCGACCTCGATGAAGCGATCCGCCGGCAGCACCCTCCGCCAATGATCGGTAAGCCGCCGATAACTATGGAAATATGCGACCAACTCCTCCCCGCCAGTAGGAAACGCCAGCCCCGGATGGAAATGAGTCTGATGGATCGAGAGCGCCGTATCGACCGCAGACCGACGGCAATGAATGATGGTTGCACGCGGAAATGTCAGGTGGATCAGCCCGGCCCAGAGAAAGTTGAACGGCATCTTGTCAGTCACCCGCCCCGCCGTCTGCGAAATCTTGCGCAGTACGCCGAGATAGTCTGCCGCTGCCTTCGCCAGAAACTCTGTCTCGTTCCCCGCCGCCCCCAACCGGTGCCACGCCGCTCCGCGCTCGTTCCAGAAATGCAACTCATCACCGGCCCCGACCTCGGGATGCATGGACACAATCTGCTCGACCAGAGTCGTGCCCGACCGCGGCATCCCGATGATCAGCGCCGGTGTGGCATTCAGGCTGCCGAGTTCAGGCGCCCGCGCCATCAATTCCGGAGTGCAGCGGGCAATCAGGCGATCAACTTCGGTCGCGAACGCAGCCGAGTCGAACGGCGCAGCCCCCCGCCGCACAGCATCCGCGGCATCGAAATGCCGCATCGCCAAGGCGTAGTCGCCCAAATCGTCCGCCGCCTTGCCGATGGCGAGGTGAACCCGCAGGCGTTGCGCCGCATCCAGCCCTGGCGTGCCAAGCGCGGCTTCCATCCGTTGCAATAGACCGTCATCCTTATTACTCGTAACCGGACGGCACCGCACCAGATCGTAGTAGCATCCAGCCAGCAGCGGAGCGATCGAGATTGCGCGTTCGAAGCACGCACGCGCCTCGTCGAACCGGCCGAACTCAGAGAGCAGATTGCCCAGCAGATCGTACGCCATGGCGTTCCGCGGATCGGCTACCAGCGTCTCTCGCAATACCTGTTCGCCTTCCTGATTGCGATTCTCGATCAGCAGCGCGCGCGCCTTGCCCAGGCGGCCGAAGCTGGTCCTACCTCCGGTCGCCGCCGCGCGGCGAAAACACCCGATCGCCTCGTTGCGATGGCCAAGTTCGCACACCAGCGCGCCCGCGCGGAACCAAGCCTCAGTCAGAGATGGGAGCAGTCGAGTGGCACAGTCATAGGCCACAATTGCCCGTCCAATATTCCCCATTTTTTCGAGGGCTATTCCCAGCCTGAAATATGCGTCGGCGCAGCGTGGGTCGCTGGCGACGGCCCGCTGCAATGCGACGATGGCATCCGGTACGCGCCCGACCTCGAGGCAGGCGAGGCCAAGATCGTGATGAATGATGGCATTGGATGGCTCGAGCAGCGCGGCATCGCGCAACGGCGCGATCGCATCGGCTGGCCGCCCGGCCCTGAGCAATTGAGTGGCTAACGCCAGCAGAGGCGCCACCTGCTGCGGCGCGGCTGGATTTGGAGATTGAGACATGGCGCGAAATCTAACCTGGAAAACCTAATTTGGAAGCCGAGTGCGGAAGCTGTAGCGTGGTCATCGGAATCGCCAGCGCTTGTCCCCCGGCGACGATCTGCCAACCATGATCAGCCAAGCAGGAGAATTTTGCCAGCCGCCTACACGCGTTCGAATGCAAACGCCGCCCCAACGCAGTTCAAGGCCCGCACCAGCGCAGACAGCAAAACGAAAGGACGTATGCGAAGTGAGACCAAACCCTGAGTTCGTAACCCGACTTAGGTGACCAGAACAAGTCCTTTGGAGAGCTGTCCCTCTACGGGAAGGCGCGTCAGAATGGGGTTTCCGCTAAACATTCGCGGAACGACCTAAGCCCATGCCCATCACGTTTGGTACCGGCCTTGCCTGCTTCCTCGCTCATACCAACGGCGCGCAGACGGAAATTCTCCGTTCCTCAACCTTCCCGGAGTCCAAGACGCTGATTCTGCTGGGTGGAGGGCTGGTCCTGCTGGCCAGTCTGGTGCGCCGCCTCTATCCCATGGGAGGCATCGCAGCCCCGAAGAGCATGCAGGTGATCTTGTGGATCTCGCCGAAGGAAGTTGTAGAGCATTTGGATGCGCGGGAAAACTAGTGACGGCTTCCTTCGCCGATCCTCGCCAAGTAAGAACCCTAAAATTCCAGATATGAGCCGGGGCGTGGAGGCAGCGCGCCGTCCGTGCCGGTTGGCAGCAGGTTTTCGCCTCCGTTTTTCCCGCCATCGTGCAGAGTTTCCCAGGCGGATTCGGTCAGCGCCGGGTCGGCCCCGACAATCTCTCGAATCATCTGCCAGGCAGCCAGATTGAGCGCGCCCTCGGGAGCCGGTCCCATCGCCAGCGAGACCGAACAAGGCGGGCAGAAAGAGATTCGCTGAGCGGAAGATTTTTGCCGCGGCCGGACTCCAACCGTCTGCGCAAATAGATAGACCGCGACCGATTTGTCGCCCGACTCGATCTCTCGGTTACAGCGCAAACAATAGGAGTGTTCCACGGGTTGATGCGCGTCGCTCAGCGTGCGCCATCCTACTTTCGCCAATGCGCGGGCCCGCTAACAAGTATGCAGGAAGATTCCTGCGAAGGAATGTTCAACAACATCCCTTTGAGCCAGCGCCAACTCCGCAGCCCTAATTGACGTGCCCGTCTTGCCCACGTAGTATGTGCCAGCGGTGATCGGGTGGACTTTGGGCTGGCCAAGATGACCGCCAAAACCGGCGCGGGCAGTAGCGAGTCCGTGACCGTCACCATGGATTCGGATGAAATGCACCTGACCAGTCCGGGGGCAATGCTGGGCACGGTGTCCTACATGTCGCCGGAGCAGGTGCGAGCTAAGGAACTGGATGCCCGCACCGACCTGTTTTCGTTCGGCGCGGTGCTCTATGAGATGGCGACCGGCAAGCTGCCCTTCGAAGGCTCCAGTTCGGGAGAAATTTGCGTTCCCGGTCGCTGCCACCACTCGCTAAAGGCCATCCTCGGAACCAAGTTGTGATCTAGTCAAAGTAGCCGGCGAACGGGCAGTCTACTTGCGTGAGATCGAGCCTGGGAACGAGCGCCTCATCACGACAAGTAAAGAAAGAGTCTGCCGGGCCTTCGCGTCTGTCCGTCCGCCAGCAGGTTGCCGCCGTTTGCTATCGCACCGGCACACGCGGAATTGAGTTCCTGCTCGTGCGTACGCGCGGCGGACGCTGGATTTTCCCCAAGGGTGGCGTCGAAGCAGGCCTTACGCAAGCGCAGTCAGCGGCACTCGAGGCATACGAAGAAGCCGGCGCGCACGGTCGAATCGAAGAGATGCCGTTTGCACGCTACCATCTCACGAGATCCGACGGCAAGAAATCGATTCGCAAGCCGAGAAATTATCGCGACGGGGCGCGCTCTCCAAATGCAGACGCCGAGACAGTTACCGCTCATCTCTGCGAGGTCTCTCATCTCGAACCGCCGCAGGAAGCCTACCGCATGCCCACCTGGTTTTCGCCGGAAAAGGCGAAGCGCCGGCTGATTGAAAATCGCGACCACGATTTGGGCGAAGAGTTGGCCAATGTTGTCGATCGCGCGGTGTCGCGCATTCGGCGGCTCGAAGCGAGCACTGGCAAAGAATTTCAGAACGATGCGCTGCGCAAGGTCCGCTTTGAGGCATTCGAAGACATGCACTTGGCGCGCTGGGGAAATCCCGCTGTGTTGCGGCAGCTCTTGATGGACGCTCGCGGCGCGCGGTCCGCAGGTTCCATTGAAGCCGATGCTGCGCCGTCGCAGTTGCGGCGCAAAAAGAGTTACGAGAAGAGTTACGAAAAACGTTGCGAAAAAAGTTACGAAAAAAGTTACGAAAAACGTTACGTCCAGTGAGCCCGCGCGCCGAGAGCCCTGCAACGGCGCGCGGCATGTGTTCGACACCATTTCTGCGATACCATCTGTGATGATGCTCCGCGAAGCCACGCTCGAAGGTCGCCAGGAACACCGTCCCGAACCCCGGCAGGAAATCCTGCGCGCCGCTGCCCGCCTCTTTCAGCAGCAGGGATACGACGCCACCTCGATGAACGATGTGGCAGCCGCGCTTAAGCTCTCTAAGGGCGGTCTCTATCATCACTTCCAGTCCAAAGACGAGATCCTCTTCCACATCATGTCACACGCGATGGACATCACCGAGGAGCGGGTCATCAAAGCCGCGCGCCGCGTCGAGGATCCCGAAGAGCGCCTGCGCACGCTGATTCGTCTCCACATTGGAGTCGTCCTAAGCGAAGAAGACCGCGAGATTACGGTCATGCTGCACGAGAACCATCCTTTGCCGCCCGCGCTGCGCCGCAAGATCAACGGTCGGAAAAAAGACTACATTCATTTTGTCGAGATTCTGATTGCCGATGTGCAACGCCAGCGGAAAACGCTTTCGGAAGTTTCACCGCGCGCCGCGGCTTTCGCGCTCCTCGGAATGATTAACTGGATCTATCAGTGGTACAAACCGGGAAGCGCGCTGACCGGCGACGCAATCGTCAGTCAATTTACCGGGATATTTTTTCGCGGGGCAGTGGGGTAGCAGCAGGCCCGCAGTTTTAAATTCTCGGCAACTACTCTCCACGCGGACAAACACTGGTGTAATGCGGATGAACCCAAATTAGAATTCTCTTTCAAGACCCAAAAGAAAATCCGCGTGCATCCGCGTAAATCCGCGGAGAAGAAGTTGCCCTAAAACACGGGCTCCGTAAATGACCAACGTCTTCCACATCGATGAACTCGCCGGCGAGCAAGCCCGCCGCGGCAAACGCTACTTTGAATTCCTGCGCGTGCCGGCCATGAGCGCCGGGGTTTATGTTCTGGCCGCGGGCGCCAGCGATCTCCAGAAGCCGCATCATCAAGACGAACTCTATTACGTCGTGCGCGGGCGCGCTCGCATGCAGATCGGATCGGGCGCCGAGGCCGAACGTGCTGAGGTGACCGCGGGTTCGCTGATCTTCGTTGAAGCCGAGCGCGAGCATCGCTTCTACGACATCACCGAAGCGCTGGAAGTGCTGGTCTTCTTCGCTCCCGCCGAGCAGGAATAATTGAGGTCGGAGGTGAGAGGTCTGAGGTTAGAGGTGAAAATCTCGAGCCGAAGATGTTACCTCGAACCTCCGACCTCCGACCTCCGACCTCACTGGTGTGCAAACTTTTTCGCGCAATAAATTTCATTTCGCTTTTTTACCTTCCGTTGACAACCTCCAGCGGTTACACTGCTACGCTGGCTGGCCGGTCGTGCGGGTGACTTCCCGCGTCCAATGCGGCCGCACAGGGGATGAGAATGAAAAAAGTAGCAAGCAGAACAGCACAATTGCAAACCGTTGTTGTCTTGTTTGTCGTCGGCGCTTTCGCTCTTTTATCGGCGAATGCGGCCGCCCAGACCGGCGCCTGGCTCACCCATTCGCACGACGAACAGCATACGGCGCTTTCCACGGTTCAATCGCAACCTCTCACCTCCATTCACTGGCACACGCCTGTGGACCTGTTCCCTCCGCAAGGCGAAATTTTCATTCATTACGGCTCGCCGCTGGTTACGGCAGCCAATACCGTCATTGTTCCGGTAAAAACCGGCAACGATAGTTTCCGCGTCGAGGCCATCAACGGCGCCACCGGCAAAAAAGTCTGGCAGCTCAAAACCGGATGGGTCGCCCCGGAGGCGAGTTTCATCCCCGGACTCGGCCCCACCATCTCCGGCAGCACCCTTTACATTCCCGACATCGCCGGCCGCGTGATCGCCCGCCCGAATCCCGACGAAAAGAAACAAAGAGTAAGCAAGCTCTACTTTTACGGCGTGAAGAATTTCAAGAAAGATAAAGCAACCTACGAGCAGAACATCCAGATCGACACGCCTCTCACCACCGACTCAGCCGGCAATCTCTTCTTCGGATTCCTGGCCCTTGGCGCAACCCCGCTCAACCTGCAAGGCGGCCTGGCCCGCATCGGCACCGACGGCACCGGAACATGGGTATCGGCGGCCAGCCTGAGCGGCGACTCCTCGGTCTACGAAGTTTCCATCAGCGCCGCGCCGGCCGTTTCGCCCGATGGCAGCATCGTCTACGTCGCGGTCGATAACGGAAACTATGGCTACCTGGTCGCGGTCAACAGCGCCACCCTCGCGCCCATCGGCAAAGTCCTGCTCAAGGATCCCTCCTCCGGACTGGACGCCATCATCTTCGACGCCAGCTCAGCCGCGCCCACCGTCGGCCCGGACGGCGACGTCTACTTCGGCGTGATCGAAAATCCCTTCCCCAATCACAACGACCGCGGCTGGCTCCTGCACTATAACGCCGACCTCACCCAGACCAAGACCCCAGGCAGCTTCGGCTGGGATGACACCGCCTCGGTCGTCCCCGCAACCATGGTGCCGAGTTATACGGGAACGTCCACCTACCTGCTGATGACCAAATACAACAACTATTGCGGCGTCGGCAACGGCAACGGCAAAAACGAGATCGCGATTCTCGATCCGAACGCCACTGAGCACGATCCGATCATTCCCAGCACCCTGGTGATGAAAGAGGTCCTGACCCACCTGGGCGTCACGCCCGACGAGGATTGTCCGGGAGGTGTGACGGAATGGTGCATCAACACCGCCGCCATCGATCCCTTCACCAAATCGGTGCTGGCCAACAACGAAGACGGTAATCTCTATCGCTGGGACCTGACGACCAACACATTTACGCAAGTGATTACGCTTTCAAGAGGCATCGGAGAAGCCTACACCCCAACCGTAATTGGAGCCGACGGCACTGCCTACGCGATCAACGATGCGATTCTGGATGCGATCGGCAAATAGAAGCACTATCCCAAACCGCGTCAAGGTCCCAAACCGCGGCTTACTTCCAACCTCGGCTACTTACAAACCAGGCGTGGAGCCCATTCTCAGGGCTCCCCGCTCAATTTTCTCAGCGTACTCTGCGAAACCTCAGCGATCTCGGGATTTTGCTGACCGGGCAGGACAGATGTTCGTTTTCGGCGACGCGCCGAGCCGAAGGGCGGGGCCTTTGGTGGCGCAGCGGTTCACCGCCGTTGCCTTTGATTTTGGGTGGCGAGGCGGTTCACCGCTGCGATAACTGCTCTCCTTCAGACTGGCTTTGGCCGCTGAGGTGGAGGCTAACGGCGGCCCGTGCAGGCCACATATCCGTGTTTGTCCTGTTTTCGTAAATTCCCCGAATCTGTAAACGCGAGATACAAAAGGTGTGGTTTCTTGTGGGAGCAACTCGCCCGCAGGCCGTGCGGCCTGCCATGGGTTCCAGCTTCATCGCTGGCCAATTCGTGTAGCTTTCACAAACCATCGTCTGGGGGATCTGAGATGAAATCCGCAGCGAAGGCTGTCGCACTGATCATCCTGTTTGGGGCAGTGCTGGTCCATGCCCAGCTGCCGACTTTTCAACACGTCATTCTTGTGATCCAGGAGAATCGTACGCCAGATAACCTGTTTGCCGGCATCCCGCCCCAAAATGGTTGGACAGGTACATGGTTTGAAGAAGGAGTGGACCTGGCGCAGGCGCCGGATGCAAAGCAGTGGTGCCTCGGCGCGTGTTTTGATCCCGGCCACGGAAATGCCGATTGGAAAAAGCAATACAACGATGGCGTCTACTCTCCTCACGCGAACAGCGTTACGACGAGTAACTGTAAATCTTCCAAAAGGACGACCACATGCAACGCTAACCCAGTCTGCGTCTATCCGAATCAATGCACCTATCAGGTACCGCAATACTCCCAGGACTCGTACGTGAGTTACACCTACGACATGACCGGCAGCCAGCACGTACTCGATCCCTATGTGAGCATCGCCACACAATACGGATTTGCGAACTATTTTTACCAAACCAACCAGGGCCCAAGCCAGTCCGCGCACGACTTCCTGTTTGGAGGAACTTCATCACCCACCGGCTCATCGAGCGGCGCCAACGGACAGTACCTCTATGACTTTGCCGCCGGCAATCCAAGTCCCGCGCCCACCAATCCGACCGGATGCCTGGCTCCTCAGACGCAATATCGCTCACTCCTTAACCCGGCGGGCAAGAATTTTGCAAAGTATTACTATCCCTGCTTCGACCACGCGACTCTCTCCGATCTGCTCGAAAACGCAACCCCGAGCTTGACTTGGAGGTACTACACAAACAGTAACGGTGACATCTGGACCGCGCCCAATGGAATTAGTCACATCTGCCAACCAACTGGCAATCCCCTTCAGTGCCAAACAGGCTCGGACTTCTCGAAACACGTGGTGCTCAACGGCGCGACTCAAAGCAGCCCTCAACCAATTCTGGCGGACATAAGCAACTGCCAATTGCAGAATGTAAGCTGGGTAATCCCAAACGGCGATTGGTCGGATCACGCCGGGTTCATCAGCAACAACCAATCCTCAGCGGAGATTGAAGGCGGACCTAACTGGGTCGCCGACATCGTGAATGCCGTCGGACAAAGCTATACCAATAGCGGCGGTAAGTGTGACTACTGGAAGGCGCAGCCAACCGTAATCTTTGTCGTGTGGGACGATTGGGGAGGGTGGTACGATCACATGGCTGCCGGGTACGAAGTAAACACATCATCCTGCTGGCCGAACTGCCAACTCTGGGGCGAAGGCTACACCTATGGTTTCCGCGTGCCCTTGCTGGTGGTTTCCGCGTATACGCGGGACGGAACTGTCTCCGGCGCGTGCGGCGGGCCAGGTCAGGCACCTTGTCCGAACAATGTGTTTCCCTATCAGCATGACTTCGGCAGCCTTCTCGCATTTATTGAGTACAATTTTCTCGGCTCCGATTTCATTGGGCAGATCAACCCGCAGTACCCGTTCGCTGACGCGTATGCACCGGAGATTGTGCATGATCCAGCAATTATTCCTTTGACCGAGTTCTTCACCCTGTCGACCCCCAAGTCGTTCGAAGCGATTACGACGGTTAATAACTCTTTCACTCTCGACTATTTTAAGAACTATAATGGACCGGTGGTAGATCCGGATAACGATGCAGTCGACCCGGAGGACTGAACGCGTTGGGGCCCCTGGAAGACGCGATGAGATAGCCGCTGCTCCATGTTGGACTGATGTTCCACCAAAGGGATATTGTGAGAGCCTTCAGCTTCCTGTTCGTACTGTTCGTTTCCGGCCTCGCCGCTCTTGCGATCACGCTGGCACCCACGCCCTCCCCTCTCGCCGTCAGTCACCTGAGCGCTCATCGAGTTCCCGTAGCCTCCGCAGCTCCGGAGTCCGACGTCATTTTGGCTAAGCAGAGTCCGGGAGTGAAATTTGCTCCGGCTTACTTCATGTCGTTTTATTCGTATCCTGCCTCGATCGCGGTCGGCGATCTCAATAACGATGGCGCGGTCGATCTGGTAGTGGGCGACCACTACAGCAACGAAGGATACGTACTGCTTGGTAATGGCGATGGAACTTTCGAGCAGCCTGCAACTTACTATCTGGGCGGATCCGGAGTCTTATCCATCGCCATCGGCGACCTGAATGGCGATGGCATTCCAGACTTGGTTGCAGCCAGTCCGTGCCCAGCCAGCGGAAGTTGTACGGGCGATGAGGGTATTATAAGCGTGCTGCTCGGCAACGGCGATGGCACCTTCCGCGCGGCCGTTAGTTACAGCGCGGGTTCTTACGCATCTGATTCAGTTGCCATCGCGGACGTCAATCGGGATGGCAACCCTGATTTAGTCGTCGCCAACTGGTGCCAGTCCTATTCCTGCAGCAAGGGCAGCGACGAAGGCGTCGTAAGTGTGCTCCTCGGCAACGGCGACGGCACCTTTCAGGCGGCAATGAACTTTAGTTCGGGTGCCATAGGTGCAACCACAGTTGCCATAGGAGACGTCAACGGCGACCGCAAGCCAGATCTGATCGTAGGCAATGGATGCCTCAGCGACGCGGACTGTAATGGCGGAATCGTAAGCGTGTTGCTCGGCAAAGGAAACGGCACCTTCAAGCCCGCGGTCACCTACAGCTCTGGCGGGTATGACGCCACTTCGGTAGCGCTTGGAGACCTGAACGGTGATGGCCACCTCGACATCGTGGCTTCCGACGTCTGCCTGAACCTCGATAAGTGCAAATACGGACTTGGCCCAGGAGGGCTTGGCGTGCTTATTGGCAAAGGGGACGGCACGTTCCAGCCGGTTGTCAGTTACACGACTGGCGGACTCTGGGCAACTTCAGTCGCCGTCGGAGATGTGAACGACGACGGCAAGTTAGATATAGTGGTCGGCAATTTGTGCGGAGCCACGGACCGCTTCGGCGACTGTAACCTGGGCGGCACGGTGGGAGTGCTGCCAGGCAATGGTGACGGAACCTTCCGGGATCCCAAAAAATACAACTCAGGAGGGAGCCAGTCCACCTCAGTCGCAATCGGGGATCTGAACGGAGATGGCAGGCCCGATTTGGCGGTAGCCGATGAGGACGGTGGAATCGGCATCCTTCTGAACCAACTGTTAATTCCCACTAAGACCACGCTCGCCGCGTCCCCAACCCCGGCAGGGATGAATCAGCCCGTTACACTGACCGCGACCGTCGGCGCCCCCATCGCCAATGGAGAGACGGTAACGTTTTATGACGGCAACACGGTGTTGGGCACGGGCTCGACGACAAATAGCGTGGCGACTCTGATGACATCGTTCTTCAAGCCGAAAAACTACACGATCAAGGCAGACTATCCCGGCGACGCCTTCCACAAAAAGAGTTCGGGGACGGTGAAGTTAGTCGTGAATCCCTGACCGCCGTGTCCGAATTCGTGCACCACCGAATTCATTCCCACCGAATCGTGCACCACCGAATCGTGCACTACCGTGGAAGAGCGGCCGCTTGAGGGCCGCGTAAGTCTGACGAAATCGGAACGGGCTTTAGCCCGGTGAAAGCAATCCTCAGGCGGGTGGGCCACATCAGCGCGGAAACGATGCGATTCTGGATGCGATTGGGAAATAGAACCTGAGTCCCTACCGCGTCCTGCCTCCGACCTCGGGGAGTTCGTCTCGCGGGCTCCCCGCCCAGCTAACAATCTGGCCCAGTCTAATTCCCGCCTTAGCCGTAAATACCCCTCTATATTGACTACTAAAGTGTAAGTAACATAAGTGGACTAGCGCAATCTCCAAAGCGTCGTCGACAATGATTGGATAGCCCGCACCCGGAGTATAAGCGGAACAAAGTACCTATCTTCTTCGACATACTGATCGAAGTCGCGACCGGCAGTCATCGGGAAACAAGAACGTGACATGGAGAATAGGCCGTGCCCCATTGGGACGTGAGCAATTGTGAACAGACCTATTACATACCATCTTGCTAGATTTTCTCAAGTAACAAGAGTTCCCCGTGTTACCGCGGTTGATCGAGAGGAAAAAGGATGACGGTCATGCGTAGATACTACAATCACACAAGTTGGTGCATAGCATTCCTGCTGATCGTTCTCGGCGCCGGCTGCGGCGATCCGGACAAGACTGTCAACCCAGGCTTGGTCCCGCCTACCGTGCTTTCCGAAACCCCTCCGACCGGCGCGGGTGGCGCCTGTCCCAATGCAGTGGTGACCGCGACCTTCAGCGTGCCGATGAATCCTGCCACGCTCAATAGCACAACCTTTACCTTGACATCGGGCTCTCCACCGGTGGCCGTCGATGGAATAGTAACCTACGCTGTCTCCAGCAACACCGCGACCTTTGCGCCATCTGCCGCGCTCGCACTGAGCACCACGTATACCGCCACCATTACAACTGGAGCCACCGATGCCAACGGCATCGCCTTAGCGGCTAACTTTGTATGGACCTTTACCACCGGCAACGCGATCTGTGCCGGAGGTCCGCCGACCGTAAATTTTGTAAACCCCGTGAATGGATCCAACGGTATATGCCCCGACACGGTAGTCGTTGCCACCTTTAGCGAGGCGATGAATCCTTCCACCATCAATACCACCACCTTTACCTTGACATCCGGTACTCCTCCCGTCGCCGTCGCCGGAACAGTTACCTACGATGTGTCCAGCTATGTCGCGACCTTCACGCCCACCAACCCTCTCGCACTGAGTACCCCCTACACCGCGACCATTACTACGGGGGCTCAGGACCTCACTGGCAACCCACTCGCAGCGGACTATCTGTGGATGTTCACCACCTCCGCCACCGCCTGTTCGGGCTCCGTACCCCTGGGATCGGCCTGCACCTTCGGAATTCTCGCCGCCACCCCCGTCGTCAGCAACAATGGCCCCACCGTGGTTACGGGAGATATCGGCATATGGCCGGCATCTTCGATCACCGGCTTCCCGCCGGGAACACTGACCGGCACCGAATACGCCGGCGATGCCGTCGCCCAGACGGCTCAGGGTGACTTGACCGTCGCCTATGACTATGCCGCCGGAGCAGCCGGAGGAGCCATCCTCCCCGCCGATATAGGCGGGGAAACACTCCCTCCCGGTGTTTATAAGACGACCAGCGGCCAGCCCTCGCTGGGAATTACCGGGACTCTCACCCTCAGCGGCAACGGCGTCTACATCTTCCAGATCGTCTCCACACTGACGACCGCTGCCAATAACAGCAACGTCATTCTAAGCGGCGGCGCCACATCGGGGAACGTGTTCTGGCAGGTGGGCAGTTCGGCAACGCTCGGGACCACCACAACCTTCGCCGGAACCATCCTGGCCCAGGCCTCCGTCTCGCTTGACACCGGCGCGACGCTCAACGGCCGAGCCCTGGCCCGCACCGGCTCAATCTCGTTGCTGAGCAATCCGGTGAATGTACCTCCCTGTCCATGAGGTGGCCGGCAGGAGGTTTGCCGGTAGTGCCAACAGCTCGACGCTACCGGCGTTCTGGAAGAGCGTGATTTCAGGTAATTCACGATCTTAGGTAATTCACGATCTCAGGTAATTGAAGTCCGGAGGAATGGGCACATGTCATCACACTTACATCACCCTTGTGGCCGTGTGGCAGCTAGGCGGTTGGCGATCGTTGCCCTCCTATGCGGCGCGGGAGTGCTCGCGGCCGCGCAGGATCAGCCCGCTCCCAAATGGGAACTCTTCGGCGGATACTCTTTTTTTGACCCCGCCGCCACTGTCTACGGCGTCCTCCCGGCGGGAATCTCTCCGGTAAGCAGCCGTCTGGAATCCAATCCTAAAGGTATCGGCGCCAGCCTTACCTATGACTTCAATCGCTGGTTGGGATTGACCGGCGACGTCAGTGGACATTGGGGTAGCAGTGAAAGCGGTTTAAACGCCCGCATTGACGACGCCGAATTCTACAACCTCTCCGTGGGCCCAAAGGTTACTTTCCGCGGCAGCCATTTCGCTCCATTTCTTGAGGCGTTAGTGGGCGCCCACCGGCTTGACCCGGAAGTCTTTCATGGTATCGACAAACTAGGCTTCATGGCGGGCGGCGGTCTCGATCTCAACCTCTCCCGCCACTTTGCTTTGCGCCTGCTCCGGGCCGACTACGTAATGTCCAGCTACCGCTATGGTCCCTCGGCCACCACTCCGAGCACCGATGTCAGGGGAGTAAGGCTGCAAGCTGGCGTGGTACTTACGTGGGGCGGTGAACCGCCCGAGCCGCAAATCTCGGCAACTTGCACCATCAACCCCAGCGCCCTAATGGTCGGCGAGCCCGCGACGGCGACCGCCTTAGCCAGCAACTTCAATCCCAGGCACACGCTGAACTACACCTGGCACAGCACGGGGGGACAAATCACTGGCAATGCCGATACCGCGACCATCCAGACCAACGGCGTGGCGGGAGGCAGTTACGAGGTTACTGCCAGTATTTCCGATCCCGGAATGAAGCAGGACGGCGAGGCAAGCTGCATGACGACCTTCACCGTGAAGGAGCCGCCCAGGAATCCGCCGGTCGCTTCATGTTCGGCGAATCCGATGACCGTTCCAAGCGGCACGCCTTCCACCGTCAGTTGCACCTGCACCAGTCCTGACGGTGTTCCAGTCACCGTGAGCGGCTGGACCGCAAGCGGCGGCAGCGTCTCCAGTAGTGGCAGCAACGCTGAAACGTTGGATACCACCGGCGTTTCGCCCGGGACGATCGCAGTGACTGCGAACTGCACCGACTCGCGCGGCTTAGTCGCTCCCGCGACCGCCGAGATAATGGTAGAGAGCCCGCCTCCATCGCCCGAGTTCCTCAAACTCGAAAGCAGGCTAGTGCTGCACAGCATTTATTTTCCAACCGCTCAGCCCCGAGTCACCAACCCCGAAGGCGGCTTGCTCGAAAGCCAGCGGCAAACCCTGATTTCGTTGGCAGACGATTTCAAGAAATATCTCGAGTCGAAGCCCGATGCCCACCTGACCCTCGAAGGCCATGCCGATCAGCGAGCCTCGGTCGAATACAATCAGGCGCTCTCCGAACGCCGGGTCGAGCGTGTCAAAAGCTTCCTGGTCGAACGCGGCATCCCTGCCGGCAACCTGGAAACCAAAGCCTTCGGCGAACAAAAGAACCTGACCGAAGACCAGGTAAAGGATGCGGTAGAGAAAAACTCCGAACTAACTCCCGAGCAGCGCGAGCAGGTGCTCCTCCACATCGAGACAATCCTTCTGGCCAGCAATCGTCGCGTAGATGTCACTCTGAGCACGACGGGCCAGAAGTCCGTCCGCGAATACCCCTTCAACGCAGCCGATTCCCTAACCCTGCTCCAACAGGAAGCAGCCGGAAAGAAGCGCCGCTCAGCGCCCAGGAGAAAGGTGAACCAATAAGAGGTGTTACGCGGCTGGCCGCGGGTGGGCCACATCAGCGCGGAAAGTATAACGCGGCCCTCGCCTTTGAACGCCGGCACAAAACAACTGGGGGGTGCGGGGTGCGCCACTTCTCGCGCATTTCGAGAAGTGGCCCATCCGCGCCGCCGGGCAGAATTAGACTTTGCTCTTACCTTGGGCTGGCG
>JBAQJF010000132.1:0-2123 GCA_049300195.1 Terriglobales bacterium
GAACACAACTGGCTGATTCCGGATAACGTTCAGGACGATCCGCGGAAGATTGCTCCAAGCGTATCGCCGACCAATGTTGGACTGTTGTTGAACGCGCGACAGGTGGCGGCCGAGCTTGGTTATCTCACACTTCCCGAGATGGTCGAGTTCACCGGAAAGACCCTGGGTACGGTGAGCCGGCTTACCAAGTATCGCGGTCATCTGATGAATTGGTACGACACGCACACGCTCGAACCGAAGGCGCCGTTCTTTATTTCCTCGGTCGATAGCGGCAACCTGGTTGCCTCGCTCTGGACTTTGCAGCAGGGCTGCGTCGAGCATCTGCATCGGCCTTTCTTTTCGAAAGCGCTCGCCGACGGCTTCCTTGAATATCTCCGAGCGCTCGTTAGCTTGCGAGCACTTCCCAAACGCGCATTGCAGAGATACAAGGCGGAGATTCGCGAGAAGGATTGGGTCACTGGCATCCTGGAATTCCCTGAGGAGGCGTTGGACGAAAAAAAGCCGCGTGGCCGAGGCAACCTCATTTCGGATGTGGCCTGGTTCCGGGAGCAAGCTCATGCGCGACTGCAAAACATGCGTCGCACGGTACGAGACTACATGCCATGGCGGCTTCCAGAGTTTGCTCCGCTGCGAGAGAAGCTGATCGGCGGAGCGAGCCACATCGACGATACTTTGCCGCTCCAGGAATTGCCGGATCTGATTGCCGAGCTCGAGACTCGCCTCGATGACACGATTCAAGTTGCGCAAAACGGGGGCCGTTCGCTGGGCCAGCAGCTGAAAGTCATGCTTGCGGTGGCGCGGCAGAATGTGCTTCGGCTCATCGATTCTGTGTCACAAGTGCGTTACCAGGCTCGCGAGCTGGCCAATGACATGGACTTTTCGTTCCTGCTGGACAAGCAGCGGCAACTGCTCTCGGTGGGCTTCGATGCCCAGTCCGAAGAGCTGCAACCTTATTGTTACGACTTGCTCGCCACCGAGCCGCGCACGGCCGTATTCGTGGCGATCGCGAAAGAAGATATCCCGCAGGATTGCTGGTTCCGGCTGGACCGGCCATTTACTCGCGATCATGGGCGTCCGGTATTGCTTTCGTGGACAGGAACCATGTTCGAGTACCTGATGCCTTCGATCTGGATGCGGAGCTATCCCAACACCTTGCTTGACCGGGCCGCAATAGCGGCCGTGCGATCGCAACAGGAATATGCGGAGGAGAAGGGCATTCTGTGGGGAATTTCCGAATCGGCCTGCGCCCGGCGCAACGAAGCTGGAGATTACCATTACGAGGCCTTCGGCGTGCCGAATCTCGCGCTGCAGAAAAACGAATCGGAACCATTGATTGTTTCGCCTTACTCTTCATTTCTGGCTTTGAATGTGGACCGCAAGGGCGCGCTCGCCAACCTGCAGCGCATGAATGCTCTCGGATGGTTCGGGTCGTATGGATTCTATGAGGCCGCCGACTACACCGTTCCGCGACGGCGTCTTGTCGGCCCCCGGTACGAACTGGTGCGGTCCTGGATGGTTCACCATCAGGGGATGAGCCTGCTCTCGCTCGCCAATTTCCTCTGCGACAACGTCGTGCAGCGCTGGTTTCATGCCGACCGGCGTGTACAGGCGACAGAGCTTCTCTTGCAGGAAAAACCGATTTCGCAAATGGTTGAAGCGTAATTGGAGTTGTTACAGCGCGGCTGTCGCGCTGGTGCCCGCCGCTGCAAAGACGTCGGCACTTTCCTGCTCCGCAATCGGAATAAAGGCTTGCACGACCTCGGAATCGAATTGCGTTCCGCTGTCTTTTACCAGGCGGCGAACTGCTTCTTCATGTGAAAGACCGGCCCGGTAGCAGCGGTTCGAGACCATCGCGTCATAAGCGTCGATAACGCAGATGATTCTGGAGACCAGCGGAATGTCGGTTCCCTTCAATCCTGCGGGATAGCCTTTTCCATTCATTGCCTCGTGATGGTGCAGCGCGTACAGACTTGCTTCTTCAAGTCCGGGAAAGAGTCGCAGAATCGACCAGCTGTATTCGGGATGCCGGTTGATGAGCGCGCGCTCATCCGCGGTGAGCGGGCCGTTCTTTTTCAGGATCGAATCAGGAACGCCGATCTTGCCGATGTCGTGCAGGAGCGCCG
>JBAQJF010000133.1:0-27296 GCA_049300195.1 Terriglobales bacterium
AACCCGCTCCAGCAGGCGCGAGAGGTGAGTCTTGGCCTCGTGAATATTGACTTCCATGAGGCCATTATAGCTTAGTCATGGACTTAGTCAACCATGTTCGTCTACGGGGAAAAACGAGGTATCCGGAGAGGACTCCATTTTTTTCGGATCGCTCTTTCCGCAAGCTCTTTTTAAATCCGGGAATAATGGAAAATAGGACGATAACCACCGCAACAATCACGGGAACCTCCGCCCCACTCATACATGGTAATTGAGCGCCCCAATCCCCAAGAACCGCGCCCCGTCCCCCAACTCCTCTTCAATCCGCAGCAACTGGTTGTACTTAGCGATGCGATCAGTACGCGAAGCCGAGCCCGTCTTGATCTGTCCCGCTCCGGTCGCGACCGCGAAGTCGGCAATAAACGCGTCTTCGGTTTCGCCAGAGCGATGCGAGATCACCGACGTATATCCATTGCGGCGTCCGAGGTCGATGGCGTCGAGCGTCTCGCTCACGGTTCCAATCTGATTCAGTTTAATGAGAATCGAATTGGCGATTCCCTTGTCGATTCCCCGACCGAAAATTTCGATGTTCGTCACAAAAATATCGTCGCCAACGAGCTGAATCTTCCCGCCAAGTTCCTTCGTCAGCGCAGCCCAGCCTTCCCAGTCGTTTTCCGACAACCCGTCCTCCAGCGAAACGATCGGATAGTCATTCACCCACTTCGCATAGAAGCGCACCATGTCATCGGAACTCTTCGCCGACTTATCCGACTTTTTGAAAACATACTTGCCATCCTGATAAAACTCGCTGGCCGCCGGATCGAGCGCAATGGCAATCTCTTCGCCCGGCTTGTAGCCGGCCTGCTGAATCGCCTCCAGCACAACTTCAATCGCCTCGGCATTCGACTTCACAGACGGCGCAAATCCGCCCTCATCGCCGACGGCAGTGTTGTAACCGCGCTTCTTCAGCACGCCCTTCAGCGTGTGAAACACCTCCACGCCCCAGCGCAACGCCTCCGAAAAAGAGGGCGCGCCGACCGGCATGACCATAAACTCCTGGAAGTCGACATTGTTGTCGGCGTGCGCGCCGCCATTCAGAATATTCATCATCGGCACCGGCAGAATGTTCGCCGCCGCCCCGCCAAGGTAGCGATAGAGCGGCAAGTCGCAGGCATTGGCCGAAGCGCGCGCCGCCGCCATCGACACCGCCAGAATCGCATTTGCCCCCAGTCTGCCTTTATTCGGCGTGCCGTCGAGTTCGATCATCTTCGCGTCGAGCCCGCGCTGATCGGCCGCGTCGAACCCGGCCATCGCGTCGGCGATTTCGCCGTTGACGTTTGCGACCGCCTGCAAAACGCCCTTGCCGAGATATTGCGTCTTATCGCCGTCACGCAATTCGACGGCCTCGTGTTCGCCGGTGGACGCTCCGCTCGGCACGATCGCCCGCGCGCTGGCGCCGCCGTCGAGAAATATTTCGCCTTCCACCGTCGGATTGCCACGCGAGTCAAGCACCTGGCGTCCGCGAACTTCGGCAATGCTGGTAATGGGCATGAGTGCGTCCTTTATTTTGATCTGATTTTAATGAAGATAAACTTGAAAACATCTTCGCTGTTTGCAGTTCTTAATTGAGGCGCAGAATTACCGCGCCTACATTTGCAAACCGAGATTATATCGGACGCGGAAAAACTCAGTCCGGCGATTTCCCGTGAGGCGCCGTGACATCCCCAAGGGATCGCCCGCGCGGGAGACACTTTGCGTTCGCCGACTATCGGTGTAATCTTCTTCATCTTCGTAGCGGAGAAAACTGCCGTGTGTTTTTCAGCTACCGCGAACTTTGTGGGCAGCGGAGTTCTAGCCGCCGCCGGCGTGGTGACATTGACCAGAGTGAGGCACCGCCGCGAATTGATGTTCGCGGCCTTGCCCACGCTCTTTGCCATTCATCAGTTCATCGAGGGATTTGTCTGGCTGGGGCTGGATGGCATTTTCTCGCCCGCAGTGACGCATGACATGGGGGCGGCGTTCATGCTTTATGCGCAGGGATTGCTCCCGCTGCTGCTGCCGCTCAGCGTGTATCTGTTCGAGGCCGACCGCAAAAGCCGCCAGCGCATGCTGCCGTTCGTAGTGCTCGGCGGCGGCACTACGCTTTACATTTTGTGGGCACTGACGGCGTTTCCAACCGAGGTCTATGCCCGCGAGAATACGATCGTGTACATCAATCAGGCCACCAACAACACGGCAGTGGCTGTGCTCTATGTAATTGCCACTTGCGGCTCGCTGTTTTTCTCGAAGATCAAGATGATGGTAGTCTTCGGCGCCGCGAACCTCGCGATCCTGCTGGTTGTGATGGTGATGAGGCGGTACGCGTTTACCTCGTTGTGGTGCGCGTACGCCGCGGTTGCCAGCATTATTATCCTCGCCTACTTCTGGAAAAGCATGGAGGAGCGGCCCCTCAAGTACGCCTAGCGGATCGCCTCCGGCTTGGTTCAAGCGCTTCTCTGCGTCAGTGAGCGGGCCATTCAATTCCTCGCGATCCAACTTCTTGCGCCCTTTACTTGGTGCGAATTCTGGTTATTGCTCTCCCGTGACGTCGTTGGTACCTCGTACCCCGTCCGTTATTGTTCCTGAATTTCACCTCGCTTAAAGTCAACTTGGATGCGATTTCAATTATGAAAGACCGCACCGAGACTCTTGAGATCGGATCAAAGGCGCCGGACTTTTCGCTGGCTGCGGCCAATCGCGAAGGCCGGTTCAGTCTCGAAGGCTTTCTGGCGCAAGGTCCGCTGATCCTCGAGTTTCTGCGCGGGACCTGGTGACCGAACTGCGCCAAGCGCATGGCTCAGTTCGAGTCGGAGAAATTGAAAATTGAAGCTACGGGCGCGCAACTCGCATTCATCGCCGCGGAAATGCGCGACGGCGTTTGGAAGCCGGGCACGTTCCTGCAAAAGCATCCGGTATCGTGGCCGTTCTTGCTCGATGAGGATCGCACCGTGACGAAGGCTTACGGGCTGCACAATGCGCTGGCGCTCGATGCTCTGAACATCGCGCATCCCGCGACATTGGTGATCGATCGCGGAGGCATGGTGCGCTACATCTACCGCGGCGCAGGACAGCATGACCGCGCGCCGATCGATGACGTGCTGCGCGCGGTGGGAGAGGTCACTGGTAAATCAGATTCGCACTGAAAGCCGGCGGAGTGCCGGCGTTGCAAAATTTAGGAGGCTGCATGAAAAAACTCATCGTTCTCGCTAGCTTTTTGCTGATAGCATCCTTCGCGGCGGCGCAAACTTCGCTGCCGACCGGCACCGCCGTCAAAATGAAACTTGACACCACGCTCGCCACGTACAGTTCGAAGGCGGGAGATCCATTCTCGGCGCGCGTCACCGAAGCGGTCGTCATGGATGGCAAGACCGTGATCCCTGTCGGCACGACCGTCGAGGGCCGGGTGATTAAGTCCACCGAGCCGCGGCGTATCGCGGGCAAACCGACGATTGCGATCTTTCCGGAGAATCTGATTCTCCCGGACGGCCAGCGCTTCATGCTGAACGCGACGCTCGTTGACACCAACCGCGGTCGCGGCACCGACGTCGATACGGAAGGCCAATACAAAGGCGCGGGCCACGACGGCAAGGACCTGACCGAAATTGGCATGGGCACCGGCGGCGGAATGCTGATCGGCGGCCTGATCGGCGGCGCCAAGGGCTTGGTCATTGGCGGAGCCGTCGCAGCGACAGTCACCGTAAGTCACTGGCTCGGAAAACATCGGTCGGCGGCGCTGCCCGCAGGCACGGAGTTGGTGATGGAATTGAATCGTCCGATGGTGATGACGAGCCCGGCGGCAGGGCAATAGCTGAGATTGCCGCTCGCTCTTGGTCGTTCGCTGCTCGCAAATCGCAGAGCGTTTTTCGGCGAACAGCGAATAGCGAACGACGAACGACGTTCTTACCCCCCAATCGCCATCAAATCCTCTTCTGCCAGCAGCTCCAGCTCAATCCATCCTTCCACGGGCAGCGCGTCCACGGGCAGGCGATTCTTCCACAAGCTGAAGCGCAGACGTAAGCGTGTGGTCAGAGTTTCGGAGCTTTTCGGGCCGCGAACTTTTTCGAGGTCGAGCGGAGTCGCCAGTAGCCACATCAGCGGCAGGCGAAATTCAAAATTTCGCATCAGTGCCACTCGCGCGCCCTCGTTTGCGCCCGAACCGTCTGCGCCCGTACCGTTCGCGCGCGCCGAACTGGCCAACTCACCATCATCCGCTTGCGTTACGCTCCACGACTGCAAGCGCGAGGCTTTCGCGGCTCCATCCTTTGGCGCGCCGCTCACCGCCACATCCAACCGCAACCCGCGCCGCGCGGTCGCTGCCTGATTTGCCCACGACTCGAGGTTCACCACCAGGTCGAACGCTTCCTCCGGAACCTTGCCCGCAAAATCCAGCCGTCCATAGACAAATTTTTCGTCGATGCCGGCATAAACGCCGTCCATCAGGAACTGCTTGCCGTGCATCGATCCGGAACGCCGGTCGGCGGTGTGGCGCGCCGCGCCCATCCACTCAAAGTAGCGCACCATGTCGCCTGTGATGCGCGGATGAATATAGGCGCTCTGTGGCGTGATCTCCGGCCGCGCGCCCCCGCCCGTTATCGGCTGGGACAAATAGTCGGGAGGAACCCCGCCCAGCGCCTGATAAACATTCGACAGGTGCTTGCGGTAGAGCTCGTCAAAATCGCGATCGTTGGCCGAGTGGTGTTCCGGTCCGTACCACCAGTTCCAGTCGCTGCCTTCGGCGATCAAAATTTCTTCCCATGCCAGCTTGCGTTGCGCGTCGGTCGTGCCGGCCGCATTGTGCGCATAAAACTCGCGCGCCTCATACAAATAGTCCCAGGCTTTGTTATCCTCCGGCGCGCCGATCCAGACGTTGAAATTCGCGTTGATCCACGATCCGGGAACGAGTGACTTGAGCTGCGCTTTATTCTTATGCCGCGCAATCGCCTCGGTCACCGTGACCGCCTCGACTGCCGGCTCGCGCTGCAACGCATCATAGAACCGTCGCAAAAACTCCCGCCCTGAACGCGGGTAGTATTCCCACGCATTCTCGCCATCCAGAATGATCGGCACCATCGCATCCTGCCCGCTGCGCAGAACCGGCTGCGCCGACTCTTTGATCTTGTGCATCAGGCTGTTCGCGGCATCCTGCGGCGGCATTCCCGAATACACGAATCCGATCAGATCGGAGAGCGTGTGATCGCGGAAAATCATGTTCATCTTCGTCTCGGCGGCCGCATTTTCGTATTGGTAAATCGTGTAAAGACGGTGGGCGAGATCGGCATTCAAATAACCGTTGCCGTCCCGCGAAAAGAGTGTTCCCAGGCTCCGCCCCAGCACGCCTTCATCGGTCGCCATCCACTTCACGCCCAGTTTGTGCGCGATGCCAAGCACTTCTTCCGAGACGCTCCCTTCCGAGGGCCACACGCCCTGCGGCCGAACTTTAAAAACTTCTTCGTGGAGATCGAGGCCGCGCAGCAACTGTTCGCGCGCGTCTTCAGGATGGCGATAGCGATTGCGCGGCAGAGGCAACCCCGGCGTCGAAATCGCGCCCTGGTCTGTATCGCACACCAAGGGCAAGATAGGATGATAAAAAGGCGAGGTAGAAATCTCGATCGAGCCTTTCCGCGCTGCCTCGGCATGTGCAGGTAGAACCCGCGCCAACAATTCCCGTTCCCGCGCCATCACAAAACGCTGATCTTCCAGCGAATAGTTGCGGCCCTTTCGGACCAGTTCGGCAATCTCTTTCTCTTCCAGGAAAAATTCGTCAAACCATCCAAGCTGCGATAACACCTGGAGGTCGGTGTAGTCCTGCGGCAGAAAATATTTCTCGGCTGTTTCCGGCAAGCTTCCGGCGGTGCGAAATTTGTCGAACAGCTCGCGATAGCGCGGATAGCGCCCGATCACATTTACGGGATGCGCCTGAAACAGATACTGGAGGGCGAAACGCCGCTCCTCGGATGTCAGGTCTTTGGCCGCGCGGCTGGCCACGTGCAGAAACGGGTCCTGCGCCCCGCCCGAAACATAATCCTCGATCTGCCGGATCAGCGATGGCACCAGATTAAAGGTCTGATGAACCTCGGGAAACTCGTCCAGCAGCTTCACCATCCCGTAGTAATCTTTCAGCGCGTGCAGCCGCGTCCAGGGCAGGCGGTACCGTCCAGTGACCAGGTCTTTGTAAAAAGGCTGGTGCTGGTGCCACAAAACCACCACTCGCAGTTGCGCCATGGACTAGGGCTTTCCCTTGACTCTTTCTCGGGACTCTTTCTCTGGAGATGATCGGCGAAAATTCAGTATGGCATAACCCGCCGGCGTTATTCGGTAGCAATTCGGCTACACTGAATTGGAGCTATGGCGCCAAAATCTCCATCTTCGGGCAAAACAGGCACGACTCGAACCAGTGAGGACACTGCGCTCGTCCGCTACGACGTCTCGCTGCTGACCCCCGAAGATTTCTACCTCTTCAACGAAGGCAGCCACTACCGTATCTACGACAAGCTGGGTGCGCACCTGATCGAATCAAACGGCATGCCGGGCGCCGTCTTTGGCGTCTGGGCGCCGAATGCCCATCACGTCGCAGTCATCGGCAGCTTCAATGGCTGGAATCCGGACTCTCATCAACTTCGCGCGCGCGGCTCATCCGGAATCTGGGAAGGCTTCATCCCCGGAGTCACCAAGGGCGCGCTCTACAAGTTCCATATCGTTTCCACTCAACTCGGATACGAAAGTGAACGCGCCGACCCAATCGCGATCCTGGACGAGAAGCCGCCTCTGACCGCGTCCGTGGTCTGGGATCTCAACTACACCTGGAATGACTCGGCCTTTCTGGCAAAGCGCGGCGCGGAAAATTCCACGCACGCGCCCATCTCGATCTACGAAGTTCATCTCGGCTCATGGATGCGCGTTCCCGAAGAAGGCAATCGCTCGCTCACCTATCGCGAAATCGCTCCCCGCCTCGCCGATCACGTCAACAAGCTCGGCTTCACACACGTCGAACTCCTCCCCATCATGGAGCATCCTTTCTACGGCTCCTGGGGATACCAGACGACTGGATACTTCGCGCCCACCGCCCGTTACGGAACGCCGCAAGATTTCATGTTTCTGATCGATTACCTGCACCAGCGCAACATCAGCGTCATCCTTGACTGGGTTCCGTCGCACTTCCCTTCCGACGGCCACGGCCTTGCCTTCTTCGACGGCACGCACCTCTTCGAGCATTCCGACACGCGCCAGGGCTTCCATCCCGACTGGAAAACTTTCATCTTCAACTACGGGCGCGCCGAGGTGCGCAGCTTTCTTCTGTCGAGCGCGATGTTCTGGCTCGACAAGTACCACGCCGACGGCTTGCGCGTGGACGCAGTAGCGTCCATGCTCTATCTCGATTACTCGCGCAAAGAGGGAGAGTGGATTCCCAACCGCTTCGGCGGCCGCGAAAACCTCGAAGCCATCGACTTCCTTCGCCGCTTTAACCTGGAGGCCTACGGCGAGCATCCCGACATTCAGACCTACGCGGAAGAATCGACCTCCTATCCTATGGTCTCGCGCCCCACGCATCTAGGCGGCCTGGGCTTCGGCTTCAAGTGGGATATGGGATGGATGCACGACACGCTCGAATATTTCCAGCAGGATCCCATCCATCGCCAGTACCATCACAACAAGCTCACCTTCCGGATGATTTATTCCTACCATGAAAACTTCGTTCTCCCGCTCAGCCACGACGAAGTCGTCCACGGCAAAGGCTCTCTGATCGGCAAGATGCCGGGCGATGAATGGCAAAAGTTCGCCAACCTGCGTCTGCTCTACGCGTACATGTTCGCGCAGCCCGGAAAAAAGCTGCTCTTCATGGGCGATGAATTTGGCCAGGTCAGCGAATGGTCGCACGATCGTAGCCTCGACTGGAACGTGCTGCAATACCCGGTACACAGCGGTTTGATGGCGTGGGTCGAGCAGCTCAATCGCCTGTATTCCAGCCAGCAGGCAATGCATTGGTTTGACAACGATCCGCGCGGCTTTGAATGGGTCGACTGCAATGACGCGCCCATGAGCGTCGTCTCGTTATTGCGTAAGGGACAGTCGGACGACGACTGCATTCTCATCGCCTGCAATTTCACGCCTGTGCCGCGGCTCGGCTACATGGTCGGCGTGCCCTTCGGCGGCTATTGGAAGGAACTCCTCAACAGCGATGGCAAGGAATATGGCGGCACCGGCATCGGCAACATGGGCGGGACGGAGGCGTTGCAGTACTCGACCCACGGGCGGCCGTTCACGCTGCGGCTGACTTTGCCTCCGCTGGCGGCGCTGTTTCTTAAAAGAAGCTAGCGCTGCGCCATTGGTGAGAACCGAATTGCACGCCTGCGTGACCTCAACCGTAAAGCTCACCCATTAACTTGGAGGCAAGATTTGCAGCCACCGTTCCGATCCAGGCAGGAAGTCGTCATCAACGCGCCTTTGGAAGCGGTGTGGTCGTTCAGCATGGATCTCACGAAGATCCCGGAGTTCCATCCTCGCGTGGTCAAGGTTGATCTTCTTTCTGGCAAGACCCAACGCGAAGCAGGTGCCTCTTATCAATGTCATCTTTCGGGCGGGAAGCACACCTGCATCGAGAAGGACATCGAAATAGTCCCGCAGCAGAAGATCGTCACTGTGTTGCCGGAGGATACCTTCGGTATCAGCAAGATTCTCAGCGATTACAGGGTGGAAACGACGTTCCAACCCCTCGGCCATCGCTCGACCAAGGTGGAAATTACCCACTATTACTCGACGACAACCCTGAAAGCCAAGCTCCTCAACTTCGTCGCAAAAGGTAAGATCGCCCGCGAGACCCAGGCAACATTGAATGCCGCCAAAGTCACAATAGAGGCTGCCTGCCGTTCGGAATAGGAATTACTGCGTCCCCTTGACGCTGAACTCCTGGCCCGCCACCGGCGCCAGAAACGGAATGACATACCCTCTGACGTCGGCCTTGCCCGCTTTGCGCGCGTCGATTCTCAGATCGTATTTGAACGCCCCCCGCTGGAACGCTTCATCGCTCAAACAGAAGACGACCTCATTGTTCTTGGAGCCGTGCAACGAAGCCTGTTCGGGCGCGAGGTTCCTGATGACGATGAGAATTCTTCCATCTTCTTCTTTTTCGTTCTCCTCTTCTTTCTTGCTGTCGTCTTCCTTCTCTCGCTCGCGTCCTTCTGCCGTCTCTTCCTTTTCGTGCGCCCTGCAAACGCCGCCGGTCGGCGTGAATCCGGGAATCAAATGCCGGGCCCGTTCCAGATCGCTGGCGGAAAAGTTGCCAGCCTGCCACGCAGCGTCGGGTACGTCTCCCGGACCGTCCAGGGTCGGGAAGGTAATCAGGCTTTCGCCCGCTGCCAAGGCGCGCCCATTATTTCGTATGAAGAAGTCGCCGACCACCACGGGAAGCCCCACTACCTTCGATCCTTCAGTAATAAAGACCGGGCGCGAGCCGGGACCGGTGAGTTCCGGAACGGCGATGTAGGCGGCGTCGGACGTCTCGGCGACAACCGTCGCCGGGCGATCTTCGAAGGCCGCAAAGGCCTGGCGGCTGTCTCCGCTAAATGGGCCGCTCAACGCGCACAATTGGCCTTTCATGCACAGCGCCTGCGCCGCAAATGAATTCGCCGGTGGCGCCTTCGTGATCGAGTCCGCATTTGCCGATACCAACGACAGTTTCAGCGTTTGCGAAACCGAATGTCCTGGATTGCCGGCTTCCCGGAACGTAACATTCATGCCGGAGCCGCTACTCGGAACAATGAACGTGATGGGGCCATCGGCGCGCTGCGGTTCTTCGCCCGGGATCTCGACCAACCAGCCCGCCAACCGCGATCCCTCTCCGGACGATTCGAGCGGCAAAGCGACCTTTGTGACTATTACTTCCCAGCTCTCTGCATATCGCGCCGGATCCTCGACCACGGTTCCCGATACCCGCTCGCCGGGACGGACATCCACGGGCAAAACGATAGCCAACTCTTGCCTGGGCGCTCCGGCAGAAGCAGCCATCGTTGCGGTGGCCTTCGCCGTTTTCCGCGCCGCATCGAGGTGTTTCATCACCTCGTCATAAGTAAATTTCTTCGGCGTCGGGTTTCCCCCGCTCTCCTCTTCGCCCGAAGGACATTCCACATCCCGGTAATTCTGTCCAGCCGCATTCCACTCCGCGCAGCGATACGTTCCCGTCCATGGATCGTGTGTCAGTTTGTGCCCGGCGATTTGCTTGCCCGATTCGTCAAACAACTGTATGAACTCGCTGATAAAGTTAGCGCTCTCGTCGTAACTCTTGCGTACCACTTTGCGGGCTTGGCCGCTCGGCCAATACGTGGTGTCGGTCTGGTCAGGGCCGTAGTGCCCCGGCAAATAATCGTAATGAACTTTTTGCCGGAGTTTGCCATCGACGCCGAGGGTCCGCATCTCGGTCGCTTTGCCGGCCGCGTTGCGGTCGGTTTCAATCGTTCCCGCGAGTCCGTTCTTCTCGACGGTCGTGTGCTGGGCGATTAAAGTAGTCGTGCCGTATGCCAGCGCCAATAGTAAGAAGACTTTGGGAAACTTCGAAGCAAATCCGGGCTGCTTTCGTGGCAAGCGCTCTCCCCTGGCAATGAGCTTGATGGCGTTCAAAGGAATTCGGAGTGTATCACGACTATGCTTGGTCGTTGCTTCCCGTCCTCCCTCAATTCACCCGGCTACGACCTATGGCAGTAGATTACCAACTTGCCAATACGAATGCGAGGACGGGCCAGTCCACCGGCTGTGCAATGCCATGCCGTATAAGTGAAAATCGTTGCGGTTAACTACGAAAGCAATAGTTGTGTTCTCACAAAAACTGTGTTTAACTTCTTCGAGTTCGCTTCTCCCCGATTGCATACGCCAAAAAAAGGACCGAAAACACCTATGAAGAAAGTGCGCTCCACCGTGATGTCGTGTCTTGCCCTTACCGCCCTGATCTCGTGTAGCATTTCGCTCGCCGCCCAGGACGCAGTCAATCATCCCGTTGCATTTGGAATTTCGGCGCCTCTCAGCCAGCTGGCGAAGATGCCGCAGGCGGTACCTTACGGCTTCCACGAAGCGCTTCCCGTCCGGCGCGTTCCCAAGAAAGCGGCCTCAAACGTGGTCGACCAGGTGGAACAAAACTACTCCAACGGCCCGGAAGCGAATTACAGCATCGGCGCGGATTTCCTCGGCGTCGGCAATGGCTTCCCCAACTACAGCGTGCCTGACGCTCCTCCTGACACCACCATGGCGGTGGGCGACACTCAGGTTGTGCAGTGGGTCAATACCTCTTACACCGTCTGTTCGAAGACTGCTCCTTATACCTGCGGCCCAGCCGTCGAGGGCAACGCCCTCTGGTCTGGTCTTTCTGGAAACCCCTTGTGCAAGTCCCAAAACGATGGCGACATCATCTCGCAATGGGATGTGAACGCGCATCGCTGGGTTCTGACGCAGAATGTGTTCGCCTCTCCGTATGCCGTCTGCCTGGCAATCTCGACCAGCAATGATGCGAACGGAACCTATTATCTCTATCAGTTCTCGATGCCTGGCAACGGATTCCCCGATTATCCAAAGTGGGGAATCTGGCCGACCGATTACGGGCAATCCCAGAATAACTTTGGCGTGAACGGCAGCGGCTTCAAGGGTCCTCTGGCTTGCGTCTACAATCGGACGAAACTTCTCGCCGGCGACCCCACCGCCGAACAGATTTGCCACCAGTACACCAGCAGCGAAGACAGCTTGCTGCCGGCCGATCAGGATACCGCCACCAACCCACCTTCCGGCCAGGATCAGTTCTTCATCGGCAGCGTGGGCGATGTGGACACCTCGCATCTCTCCCTCTATTCGGTCCACATCAATAACCCCGCCAACTGGTCGCAGGGCGCAACCTGGACCGGCGACGGCAACTCGCAGTTGCTTCCCATTTCCAGCTTTACCCCGGCATGCAATGGCGGCTACGGCGGCGACTGCGTTCCGCAAAAAGGCATTACCGACGAAGCCGATTCTCTCGGTGACCGCCTGATGTACCGCTTCGCCTACTCCAACGACAGCGCGGGCGTGCAGCACTGGCTCGTGAACTTTGACGTGACCGCCTCGAGTAATAATCAGGGCGGCGTCCGCTGGATGGAAATCACCGCTCCTCAGTCAGTAGCCGTCCCGAGCAACCTGAGCGTTTATCAGCAAGGCACCTGGGCTCCCGACGGAAACTGGCGCTGGATGGGTTCACTCACTCGCGACAAGTCGGGTGACATCCTCCTCGGCTACAGCGAGTCGTGCGGCGACACTTGTCCCGGCGGAACGGCCATGTACCCGTCGATCTACGTCGCGGGCCGCACGCCCAGCGACAGTTTGGGTACGCTTGAACCCGAAGTGCAACTCGTAGCTGGTGCCGGCTCGCAACCTGATACCTCCGATCGTTGGGGCGATTACAGCTCCATGCGTATCGACCAGGACGGATGCACCTTCTGGTACACGCAGGAATATTACAAAGTCACCTCGGAGTTCGACTGGAGTACCCAGGTCGGATCGTTCACCTTCAGCGGCTGCGGTGGCGGCGGCGGCGGAGCGGCCATCAGCTTTACGCCAACGTCTCTGTCGTTCGGCAAGGCTGCGGTGGGCACCACCAAAGGCCAGAAGAAGGTGACCATCACCAATACCGGAAATGCCACGCTCACGATCTCGTCGATCACCACGTCGGGAGACTATGGGCTGGTGCCGGTAGTCCAGACCAAGAAGAAAACGCCTTGTGCGAACGGCACTAGCCTCGCCCCAGGCGCAACTTGCATGATCAGGGTCAGCTTCTCCCCCACCCAGGTTGGCGTGCGGACCGGATCTGTGAACTTTACCGATAACGCTCCGGACAGCCCGCAGTCAGTAGGTCTGACGGGAACCGGCAAGTAACCAACCACCATCGGTGCAACCAAAGGGCATCCCCATGCGGGATGCCCTTTTTAGTTCAATGACGCTCTTTCACCACGGAGACCCAGAGAAAACTTTTTTTTGATTTCTAGAGGTTCAAGTTGTCGTTGTGACTCGGTGTGAAGATTGTTGTCCGCGTGCTAGACTCTCAGCAGTCAACTATTGTGCGGATGCGCATCCTCACCCGCTACATTTTGGGGGAAGTCGTCTCCCACGCGCTGATCGGCGCGGCCGTCTTCACTTTCATTCTTTTCACCCGCGACCTCGGCCGCATCCTCGAGCTCGTGGTCCGCAACAGCGCGCCTCTTCCCAGTATCGCCGAAATCTTTTTTTATACTGTTCCGGTCGCTCTCACCTATACCATCCCGATGGGCGTGCTGGTCGGCATTCTCATCGGTCTCAGCCGCCTCTCCGCTGACAGCGAAATCACCGCCATGCGCGCCAGTGGCCTCAGCGTGTGGTCATTCCTGCGCATTTGCTCGATTTTCGTAATCGTGGCCTGGCTACTGGCGCTCGCCAACAGCGTTTACATTGCGCCCCGCTCGCTCGCCTCACTCGACGAACTTCAGAGCCGCCTTCGCTCCTCGCAAGCTTCGTTTGAAGTTCAACCCCGCGTCTTCTATGAAGGTTTCCCCAAGACCGTTCTCTACGTCGAGGACGTCAAGGCTATGCCGGGCGGTGCGCGGTGGAAAGGCGTGTTCCTGGCCGATCTGTCCGATCCCGCCGCGCCCCGAGTTACCCTGGCGCGCGAGGGCGAACTCATCAGCCAGGGGCCGGACTCGCTGGATCTTCACCTCACCAACGGCTCAACCCACGAGACCGATCCGGCCAACGCCGACCACTATCAGATTTCCACCTTCGACACCACCGATATCCCGATCCAGATTCCGCAAGCCAGCAACAGTCAGCAAACCGAGCCGGCGACGCTCAGCGAAATGAAGGTTTCCGAGCTGCTGCACGCGGCGCACACGGCCGGCCCGAATACGCGCCGCTGGATGCTGATCGAGTTCCATCGCCGCTTCGCGCTGCCAACCGCTTGCCTCGTGCTCGCCATGGTCGGTATTCCGCTCGGCCTCTCGTCCAAGAAAGGAGGCAAGTCGAGCGGCTTCGTTCTCACCATTCTTCTGGTCTTTCTTTACTACTCGCTTTCCCTGATCGGAGTTTCGCTCGCGCGCCAGGGTCGGGCGTCGCCGGCTGCCGGTGTATGGCTCGCCGACTTTCTGTTTCTAATCGGCGGTGCGTTTCTGCTTTGGCAGTCGGAACGCCGGCCCATCAGCTTCTCGTGGGCGCGGATCTGGGGACGCAAATCATCCCCTTCACCGCTCACTTCCCCGCTCGCCATCCCGGCAAACGGAACGCCGAAGACAAATTTTACGGACGCCGCCAGGGAATCCTCCCCAACTCCAAGCCTCACCAGGATGTCGCGCTCCAACCGCAATCTCCACCCGCGCCGCGGGCCCAAGAGCTGGGGCCTGTTCAATCTTCAGTTCCCCACTATCCTCGACGACTACGTCATGCGTGATTTCCTGCTGTACCTGGCAATGATCGCCGGCGCCTTCGTCATGCTGCTCCTGGTCTTCACGCTCTTTGAGTTGCTCGGAGACATCCTGCACAACAGCATCTCGGTGCTGACCGTGGGCGAATACCTGCTCAACGTCACGCCCTACTTTCTCTACTATCCGATTGCGCCCATGAGCATGCTGCTGGCGGTGCTAGTCACGTTCGGCCTGCTCCAGCGCTCGAATGAAATCATCGCCATCAAAGCCACCGGAATCAGCCTGTATCGCATCGTCATCCCGGTCATTCTCGCGTCCTGCTTGGTCGCCGGACTGCTTTTTGTTTCCGACCAGTTCTATCTGCCCTACACCAACAAGCGGCAGGACGAACTGCGCAATCGCATCAAAGGCAAGCCCGCGCAAACCTACCTTCGCCCCGACCGCAAGTGGATCTTCGGCCAGCACAATGACATTTACTACTACCAGCTCTTCGACCCCGACCGCGATACCTTCGGCGGCGTCTCCGTCTTTCAGTTCGATCCCCACACCTTTCAGATCACCCACCGCATTTCCGCCGAGCGCGCACACTGGTCCTCACCCATGGGACGCTGGGTGTATGAACAAGGTTGGGAGCGAAGTTTGATGGGCTCCGCCATCGAGAACTATCACAAGTTTGACGTGGCCACCTACCCGCAACTCGCCGAACCGCCGTCCTATTTCAAGAAGGAAGTGAAACAGTCGTCGGAGATGAACTACGAAGAACTAAAACGTTACATCCACGACCTGGAACAGAGCGGCTTCGACGTGGTACGTCTGCGCGTGCAGCTCCAGAAAAAAATTGCCTACCCGCTGATCACGCTGGTGATGGCGGTTCTGGCCATTCCCTTCGCGATCTCGGCAGGCAAGCGCAGCGCCCTGGCGGGTGTAGCGACCGCCATAGGAATCGGCGTGCTTTACTGGACCATTTCAGGTTTGTTCGAAGCGATGGGCAATCTCAGCCAACTGCCGCCCACCATAGCAGCGTGGTCACCCAACCTGGTCTTCGGATTTATCGGAGGCTATCTGATCCTGCGCATGCCGACCTAGTAAATCAATCGAATAATTTTGCAATTGAGTAATTGTGTAATTGAAAACCCGAGTTCATCCGTTAAAGGTGCAAGATCTTCAAATTACACAATTACAAAATTACCCGATTACTCAATCTCTTTCACCGTCCTGCAATCCCATACGGATTGCCCGGCGGGAAGATGGTCGGCGCCAACGGCGCACTCAGATCCCCGCTCGCCAGATTCACGATATAGCCCGAAATCGTGCTCTGCGCATTATTTGACACGTAGAGATATTCATTGCTGTTGTTGTCGCTCGGCTGTATCGACAGCGCCACCGGCCCTCCGCCCGTTGGCCGCAACGCCGGGGCGAGCGCGGTGAGAATTCCCGTAGTCGTATTCACCTTGAACGCATACACATCGTTGCCCACGTTGCATACAATATAAAGAAAAGCGTTGGTCGGGTCGGTTAGCATCGCAATCGGATTCTGCCCAATGTTCGCCGGCTTCCCGAGCACCGCGAGATTCCCGTTCTGCACATCCCCTTGGGTGCATGGCCCCTGGACCTGCGTGCAAACCTCGAACGAGCTTACCGAGCCCGACACCGCCGCCTGGCTTCCCACATACACAAATACGCCGCCAGTATTCTGCTGCGGAGGATTGGTATTCACCGCCAGCACCGAGAGCGGATTCGGCGCTTGCGCCGTGTACGGCGAGGCCGATTGTTCCGTCAGGTTCCCGGACGAGTCGACCGAGAAGACGCTCAGTTCGCTGTCGTTGTGCTTGTTGGTCAGATCGAGGTTGCTGGTCACGAACAGCAGCGTTTGCGGTGAGCCGCCCGGAAAAGTGAAATTGAGAATCGACACTGCCGTCGGGATTCGGCTGAGCACATACGGGCAGGGTCCGTTAAGCGCCGGACAGTTGTTCCCGGTTAGGGTCGCGCTTGCCGAACCGGGCATGGTGCTGAATATCTGGATCAGGGGACAACCTACAGTGTTATTGACGTCAGCGGGGTTTGGGTCATATGCAGCTCCATCGGTCGGGCAATTTTGTGGATTCGCGGTACCCAGGCTGATCACCGCCATCATGTCTCCGGCGGCAGTAGAAGCCATCGCCACCGCGGTTTGCTGATTCGGGGCAATGGGCATCATCGCCGCCGTCGTTGGCGTCGATAGGCTGCCATCGGAATGAACCGTGAAGCCGGAAATCGCGCCCTGGCCCAACACAAAGGCCGTGTCCCCCGTGGGGTCGAGCGAAATTCCGAGCGGCAACCCGCAGGACGAGTCCGCGCAGGTGGCGGCAAGATTATTGGTAATCAGCGACAGGTCGCCGCTGCCCAGATCCACCGCGTAGGAACTTACATTGGCCAGCGACTGGCTGACCACGTACAAAATCCCGGCTGGCCGGTCGCTTCCGCTTCCGCAGCTTATAAGAAATGCGCTCAAGCCAAACACGCACAGCAACGCCACCACGACGCCTGTTTTCTTTAACATCAACTCTCCCCGGCAGATATTTAATCGTTAAATCATTGAGCCATTGCTTCATTGAAAAGGACACACTTCGAAAAGGATACACTTCGTCGGCCAGGAACCGATTTCAATGACTAAATGACTCAATCGCTCAATGATTCAATGATTTAATGACTCAATTTGTGTATCAGGAATGAGCGGGAAGAGCAACTCCAGGGCCCCCGGAACGGCCGGTTTTGCCCTCCTGGGATGCAACCGGAAGAGACGCCGGAATCCGAATTTCGACCTCTAACCCGCCCTCTTTGCGGTTGGATGCACTGATTTGCCCGCCGTGTAACCGAATTGCGCGGTCGGCGATTGACAAGCCCAATCCGGCCCCACCGGTCTGCCGGTTGCGGGCATCGTCGAGCCGATAGAAAGGCTCAAATATCTTGGCCAGGGCGGCATCGGGAACCCCCGGCCCGGAGTCGGAGACGCGCACCACCATCTCCTCCCCGTTCGAACTTTTCTGCCGCCCCAAACGCGCCTCGACCGTCGTGCCCGCAGCCGTATAGCGCGACGCGTTCCTCACCACGTTCTCCACCGCGCTGCGCAGCAAGTCGGGGTCCGCCTCCACCAGAAATTCGTCGTCCCCATCGGCCGTCACGCGAATCTGCCGCCCCGCGCTCTCATACTCGGCGTCGTGCGCGACGTTTTCCACCAGCTCCCGCAACGACAGGCTGCTCTTGCGAATGCCGTCCGCGCCCGATTCGAGGCGCGCAATCGTCAGCAGTCGCTGAATCAGCTGATTGAGCCGGTCGGCTTCGAGTTCAATGCGATTCAGCTGCCCCTCGATTTCAGGCGTGGCCCGCTGCCGCGCCAGGCCAAGCGCTACGCTCAATCGGGCCAGCGGCGACCGCAATTCGTGCGATACGTCTTTCAGCAGCCGCGACTGCGAATCCACCAGGCCTTCGAGCCGTTCCGCCATGCGGTCGAAGTCGCGCATCAGCTCAACGATCTCTCCACTGGGCCCGCCCGCCCGGGCGCCGGTCCGGGCCGTCAAGTCCCCAGCCGCCAGGCTCTGCGCGGCCTTGCGCAACCGGGTAATCGGGCTGGTCATCGAGCGCGCCAGAAGGTAACAAATCAGGCCCGACGAAAGAATCGCGATCGTAATCAGGAGCAGCGCGTGAGGCCCCAGGAAAACTCGCGGCCCCGGCGGCAATTCGAGCACCAGCGTATACCGCTTCCCATCGAGCGTGAGCGCTTGCCGCTTGATCCGGGCCGGCATCATATTGTCCAGCCAACTGCGGTGAAGTGGCGCGTTCCGCCGCGCATCCTCGATCCAGGGCGGAATATGCTGATGACCGCTCATTTCTTTTCCCGTGGGATCGAACACAAAGGCGCGCACGTGTTCCTTGCGCCAAAAAGCGTCGAGAAAGTCGTGTGCGGCGTGCTCGCCTCCGCTATGGTAGGCGTTCACAGCCTCAGCCAGAATCTCAGACTCCTGGCTTTCGATTCCACGCGCCGGATTCACCGCGATCGCCACCAGGATCGACAGGACTGTGAAAAGAAGCAGCGCCGCCCAAAACGAAAGAAAGATTCTGAGGAAAAGACTCTTCATTATTTTTTCGCCTTCACCTCGGAAGCCTCGCTCTTCACCTTGGCCGGCCGCGCAAACATATACCCTACCCCGCGAATCGTCTTGATGTGATCGCCGTTCTCCTCGGAATCGCCCAGCTTGCGCCGCACCTTGCTGACATGCATATCGATGCTGCGATCGAACGGCATAAACTTGCGGCTTAGTACCGCATTCACCAGCCGCTCCCGAGTCACCACCCGCCCCGCCTCCCGCAGTAAAACCTCCAGCAGATTGAACTCGACCGAAGTCAAATCCACCGGCTGCCCGGCCCGCAGCACCGTGCGCGTAGCCGGATCCAGTTCCACATCCCCGACATTCAGCACCTCGGGCGCGGCATCCGCCGCCTTAACCGGCTTGGTACGCCGCAGAATCGCCCGAATCCGCGCCACCAGCTCCCGCGGATTAAACGGCTTCGGAAGATAATCGTCCGCCCCAATTTCCAGTCCGACAATACGATCGACATCCTCGCCGCGCGCCGTCAGCAGCAACACCGGAATCTTCGATACGCTCCGAATCCTCCGCAACACCTCAAAACCATTGATGCCGGGCAGCATCACATCGAGCACAACCAGCGAATATTCATTCGTCTGCGCCGCCTGGAGTCCCCGCTCCCCATCATGCACAGCCTTCAGGCTGAAGCCCTCGGCCGTCAGGTACTCTTCGACCAGCCCACACAATTCCACGTCGTCGTCAATCACCAGTATTCGTTCCATTCTTCTATTCATCTAACACCTCCGGCAGCGGGCGAGCGGTAAAGATTTGTAAGAACGGTTGTCAGTTGTCAGCTCTCGGTAAAATCAAAAGCTACCATCAGGGATCGCGATTCGGTTTTCTCCGCGTTCTCAGTACTCCTTGTTCTCTCCGACCCTCGGCGAACTCTTCGGTCAGAGATTTTGCCTTTGACTCGACGGAGAACCGACAACTGACAACCGATAACGCTTTACAAAACTTTACAGCCATTGACCGACTCTTTACCTTGCATTCCGCAAAAAAGTGTTCTCATCTCCATATCAAATCGCACTGCCCGTCTCATACTGCAAGCTCGTAGTGCGATAGTTCGTCGCGATAGTTCGTCGAGAGATTCGTCGCAAAAGATCGTCGCGAGAAAGATAGTCGCGAAAAAAGATCGTTGCGAAACATCGTAAGGAGAAATTGAATGAAACCAGTCCGCTTCCTCTCCATCGCAGCCGCAATTTTTGTGGGCGTGGCCGCTTTGTTTGCCCAAGGCATGTACGGCCACGGACCCGACGGTGAATTCGGCCATATGCTCGGCTTTTATGCCAACAAGCTCGACCTCAGCAGCGCCCAGCAGGATCAGATGAAGGCCATCTGGGAAAAAGAAAAGCCCACGCTCCAACCGCTCATGCAACAGATGCGCCAGAACCATGATGCGATGAACAACCTTGAAATGAGTGGCCCCTTTGATGAAGCCAAAACGCGCGCCCTGGCCACCCAAAATGCCCAGACCATGATCGAACTCGAAGTCCAGCACGCCCGCATCAAATCCGAAATGATGCAGGTCCTGACCGCCGATCAGAAAACAAAACTTCAGCAACTCGAGGCCGAACGCGAGTCGCGCATGAATGACCACATGGCGCCTCCGCCGCCGGCCGACTAACAGTTTTCCTGAGGCTCTCTCCTAGCCCGGGCGGGGTAAATGAACTCCAAGTCTCCCCGCCCGGTATTTTTGAGATTGAATTATGGAACACGCCGACCTCCTCTACTCCGGCCTGATCGTTACCGCTCTAATGCTCTCCCTCTGGACCGGCGGGCTCATAACCGCCGCCTGCATCTTCTTTGTTCCATCTTTTTTTCCGCGCGCTGGCCATTCTCCGATCCGCAAGCCGTAATCCAATAATTGCATTTTCCACCCCAGACGCGTGATTGCAGCCCGGATATCAAGTAGTCGGCCATCGGAATGCAATGCTCGCGATCATAAGTTCTCAAGGTCTTGCTGATGAGACTGATGACTGATGGCTGAGATCTGATGACCAAGAGCTGACGGCAGCCTCAGCTCCCGCGCCCCGCGCTGCTACAATCTCATCCATAACCCATGTTCCTCGAGCGCCTGCGCCCCCTGGTCCCCTATCTGAAGCGGCACCGCCTCGGCCTTTCCCTGGGAGGCCTCTGCGTCCTCCTCAACAACGGAGTCTGGGTTCTCTTCCCGCAAGTCATCCGCCGCGCCATCAACGATCTCAATTCCGGCGTAACCCGTCAGAAGCTCCTGATCTACTCGCTCCTGATCGTCGCCATCGCCGCCTTCAAAGGCATCTTCCAGTTTCTGACCCGCTACGTAGTAATCGGCATCAGCCGCGACATCGAATTCGATCTCCGCAATGACATCTTCGCCCACCTTGAGCGCCTCTCTTATTCCTATTACCAGCGCAACCGCACCGGCGACATCATGGCCCGCGCCACCAACGACCTCAACGCCGTCCGCATGTTGCTGGGGCCCGCGATCATGTATTCGGCGAACACGCTGGTCTTCACCGCGGGTGCGCTAATCTTCATGCTGGCCATCAGCCCCAAACTAACGCTGATCGCCTTCCTGCCGCTGCCCGTCGCCAGCATAGTAATCCAGTATTTCGGACGCCGCATCCACGAGCGTTTCGAGCGCATCCAGGCCATGTTCTCCGACATCTCCGCCCGCGCTCAGGAAAATTTCTCCGGCGCCAGAGTCATCCGCGCCTACGTGCAGGAGCAGTCCGAAATCGCCGCCTTCGAAAACGCCAACCAGGAATACATCCGCCGCAGCCTCGGCCTGGTTCGCCTGATGGGAATGCTCTGGCCCACGCTCGAACTGATGCTCGGCATCGCGGTCGTGATCGTCCTCTGGGTAGGCGGACGCCAGGTACTTTTTCACCGCATGGACGTGGGCGAGTTCGTAGCCTTCAACACCTATATGGTCCAGTTGACATGGCCAGTAATCGCTCTCGGATGGGTCATCAACATCTTCCAGCGCGGCACCGCATCGCTGACGAGGATCAACGAAATCCTCGAAGCGAAGCCCGACATAGCAGATGAAGAATCAGCCTCGAGCCGCGAGTCGCGAGCCCCGAGCGCGCCGCCCATACTGATCCCGCAGCGTGAATCTCAAAGCCCGTCTGCTCGAGACTCGAGACTCGAAACTCGAGGCTTAGCTCTAGTTGGCGAAATCGAATTCCGCCATCTAAACTTCTCCTACCAAGACACCCCAGTCCTGAAAGACATCAATCTAACCATCCCCGCCGGCAGCAGCCTGGCCATAGTAGGCCCCACCGGCTCCGGCAAGACGACGCTGGTCAACCTGATTCCGCGCATCCACGACGCCGCCCCCGGCTCCGTCCTGATCGACAGCCGCCCCATCCGCGAATTCCCGATTGCCACCCTGCGCCAAAACATCGGCTTCGTCCCGCAGGAGACGTTTCTATTCTCCGATTCCATCCGCGAAAACATAGCCTTCGGCGTCCCCAGCGCCACGCTCGACCAGATCAAATCCGCCGCCGAAGCCGCCAACATCGCGCAAGACATCGAATCCTTCCCCGACGGCTACAACACGACGGTCGGCGAGCGCGGCATCACCCTCTCCGGAGGCCAAAAGCAGCGCACCGCCATAGCCCGCGCTCTGATGCGCAGCCCGCGCATCCTGATCCTCGACGACGCCCTCTCCAGCGTCGACACCCACACCGAAGACAAAATCCTCAACCACCTCCGCGACCTGATGCGCGGCCGCACCACGATTTTCATCTCCCACCGCGTAAGCACAGTCCGAAACGCCGACCGCATAGCCGTCCTCCACCAGGGACAGATCGTAGAACTAGGCACCCACGACGAACTAATCGCCCGCAACGGCTATTACACCGACCTCTATAACAAGCAGTTACTGGAGGAAGAGCTGGCCGAAGTCTAGAAGCTATCTCATAAATAGTTTTGGGAAGGGCACGACTTCAGTCGTGCCGCCCAGAAGCAATAAAGACGCCGGCTTTAGCCGCTGTGGGACTCGGCGGTTTACTTCTTCGATTCATTATGAGACGACCTCTAGTTATCGGGTGATCGGGCCGGATCATCGGGCCATACTAAAAAACCCGAAAGCCTTGTCATTCCGAACGCAGTGAGGAATCTGCAGTTCGCCGGCGCCCAAAGGAAACTCCGCGTTCCGCCAAGGCTTTAGATGACCTGGTCACCCGATCACCAGATCGCCCGATTACCTAAGGTGATTTCCTAACTTGGTCCCACCTGTACAACCATTCCGAAATAATCCTGTTCTCATAACAGGAAACTCCCCTAAAATAGTTCGACCCACAAAACTTGGCTCCAGGCTAAGGAGTATCTATGCCGCGCATCCGTCCGGTTGCTCTGCCCCTCGCCCTCCTGTCGATTCTGCTTCTCTCCACTTTTTCCTTCGCAGCCGCGGACCGCATCGGCGGACCCATCATAGTCGGCCAAAATGTGCGCATGGGCGGTGGCGTTCCTATGCAGGCGCGCAACGCAACGGATGAAGGCCAGGTCGATCCTTCCATGCAGATGAGCTATATCACTCTGCTTACCACGCCCAGCGCGGCCCAAAAAAAGGCGATCAGTCAGCTTCTTGCCGACCAGCAAAACCCGCATTCGGCGTCCTATCACAAGTGGCTCACGCCCGCGCAGTATGCCGAGCGGTTTGGCCTGACCCAGAATGACATGAATAAGCTGACCGGCTGGCTCGAGTCACAAGGATTCACAATCGTGCGAACCGCCCGCGGCCGCAATTGGATCGCCTTCAGCGGAACCGCTGCCCAGGTTGAAGCGACCTTTCAGACCGAAATTCACAACTTCAATGCGAACGGCGAGACCCACTTCGCCAACGTCACTCCGATCTCAATTCCGAAAGCGCTCTCGGGCATCGTCACCGGCTTGCGCGGCCTCAACAATTTCCGCCCCAAATCGCAGGCCCGGCGTGCCGTCCCCGCCTACTCTTTCAGCGGTGGGAACTATCAATTCATAGCTCCCGGCGACATCACCACTATGTATGACATCGCCACCCTTTACAACAATGGCATCGATGGCACGGGGCAAAAGCTGGTGGTGGCGGGCGAGACCGGAATCTACCAATCCGATCTGACTAATTTCCGCCAGAACTTCGGCCTTTCGGCGATCAGTTGCACCGTCAGCGGCGATATCATTACCGCCTGCAACACCTCCAATTTTAAGTATGTTCTGGTGAATGGAACGGCGACAGAAATCTATGGCGATCTGCCCGAAGCCGATCTCGACATCGAATGGTCGGGAGCAACCGCTCGCAAGGCACAGGTGATTTATGTTACGGCCAACTCCAATACCGGCACCACCTGGGACTCCTGGTATTACGCCGTCGACAATCAGGACACGCTCGGCGAGTCCGTCATCACCATGAGCTACACCTCTCCCTGCGAACTGGCGGAGGACCCGGGTACGGGCGAATTCACGATTTTCTCCGACGAGGCGGAACTGGCTCAAGCCAACGCCGAGGGCATTACGTTCATGAATTCCGCGGGCGATTCGGGCGTCGCCGAATGCGACTACCAGGCGTCACTGGCAGAATACGGATACGCGGCCGCCTATCCCGCCAGCAGCCAATACGTCACGGGCGTCGGCGGCACTCTTATTCCCTACACCGAATACGGCTCGCAATATTGGAGCACCTCTAATGGCACCGGCGGCGGCTCCGCTATCTCCTACATTCCGGAGCAGGCTTGGAACGATTCGCTCGAATTCGCCATTTTCTGCGAGGCCAACAAAACCGCCGGCATCTGCCAAGACAACGGAGTTGGCGCGGGACCGTTGTTAACCGATTGGGACTTGATGCAGGAGAACGTCATTGGCATCGCCGCTGGCGGCGGCGGGGTCAGCAATTGCGTTGTGCAGGACGCAAATAGTGTCTGCACATCGGGCTTCGGGCAACCGGCTTGGCAATCAGGCCTCGATATCAATGCAATAAATCCCAACGGCTCCGGCACGACGAACACTCCAGCACGCTTCTACCCTGATGTCTCCCTTTTGGCCTCGGCGAATTGGCCGGGTTATCTTGTCTGTACTCAAACCAGCCCAGGAGCCGGCAGCACCTGCGACTCCCCGACTACCGGCATTCAGGACTTGCTTACTCAGTGTCTTACAGATCATCACAGCGACTATTGTTCCATCTATGGAGGCACTTCAGTTTCCGCGCCGATCTTTGCTGGCATGGTGGCGCTGCTCAATCAGTACGTCGTAGCGCAGGGCATTCAGCTCACTCCCGGACTTGGCAACATTAACCAGACTCTCTACACGCTGGCGGCCAACAATGCCACCAACGGCGCATTCAACCCTGTAACCACCGCCGCAACCGGCTCGTATTCGAACGGAGCCTTTTGCGATCCGGGCAAGCCTGTAGGACCCTCCGGGGATCCATGGCCAACCGCCCTAGAGTGCCCCAGTTCGGGCACGAACCTTCTGAGCTTTAACGCCTATGACTATGATCCGACCACCAAGTACAACCTCGCGGTCGGCCTCGGCTCTGTCAATCTTAGCCATCTTGCCACCGCCTTGGGTGCAACCGGAGCCTCCACCACCACCACCGTTTCTTCCAGCGAGAACCCCTCCAACCTCGGAGACTCGGTAACCTTCACCGCAACCGTCACAACCACGGGCACAGAGACGCCAAGCGGCACCGTGACCTTCAAAGACGGAACTGCCACACTAGGCACCGGCAGCTTGGGGTGTGTCTGTAATGGCATCGTAAATTCAGCAACCACAACCTACACCACGTCGGCTCTCAAAGCCGGTTCGCACTCCATCACGGCCGTCTACAGCGGAGACTCAAACAATGCGAGCAGCACGTCCCCACCGCTGACTCAGGTCGTCAACGAGCAGGACTTTTCGTTCTCTGGCTCGGTCTCCGATCCGCCACCGGCGAGCCCCGGGCAGACTACTGTCACGAGCATGACGATCCAAGCGGTGGGCTCAAGCACCTTCCTCGACACCGTAACCTACAGTTGCTCCGGCCTGCCGACCGGCGCGACCTGTTCGTTCAATCCCACTTCCGGAACGATTGTGAACGGCACAGCCAGTCCGCAAACGGTGGCGATTACCGTAACTACATCGGGGCCCTTCGCCGGACAAGCGGGAGGAGGAGTGATTCACGGAACGCGCCGGCGCGCCCAGAACCAAGCTCCGCTGCTCTGGTTCACGTTAACTGTTCCCTTGGCCGGCATTGTGTTCGTCGGACTCGGTGGACGCAAGATCTCCCGCGGTTACAAAATCGCCGGCCTCTGCCTGATCCTCGTCCTCGGCGGCTTTCTGGTCGCGTGCGGAGGAGGTGGCGGCTCCTCTCCGCCGCCTATCGCCGTCAACGTAACGCCGAACCCCGTAAATACACTGTGGCCGAACCTGTCGGGCGCGCCGCTGCAAGCACAACAGTTCACCGCCAACGTGACGGGCACTTCAAATACGGGCGTTACTTGGACGATCAGTTCGGGCGGAACGACCGACACGATCAGCTCGACAGGTCTCTATACCGCTCCAACATCCGTACCGCCTGGAGCCGTAATAGTCACCGCGACCTCACAAGCAGATACAACCAAGACCGGCAGCGCCACCGTGAACATAAAAACGCCGACGCCTTCCGGCAACTCAACCATTACAGTGACCGTTATCGAAGGATCGGGGGGGCAGGCAAAGACTCACAGCACAACCTTCACCCTGGCAGTCCAATAGCCCCAAGGAAAGCCATCGGAAGGTCTGAAAACTGAGAAAGGCGCGGATACCCTCCGCGCCTTTCTCATTGCTCGAAATATAGCTGTCTGAACATCCAGCTAAGTCATTGATTTATAAATATCTTACAGCTAAGTCCTTATTTATCAAAGATCAATTCGATTTTATTCCTAAGTTATTGATTCTAAAATATAGATTAAGTCCTTATTTATCAAAGATCTGGCGGGAATGTCCCGCTAAACCTCTGATTCCAAAAGATCGACAGGAGAGGGTATCCGTAACTAACTGGTATACAGGGATCCCGTTTCTCCGCCAGCCCCTGTTTCGGCCTACTTCGAACTCGCAACCGGCAGCAAAGACGCTCCTAAAACCGGCCCGCCATCGCTCTTCTGCACAAACGCAATCACCCTCAGATTCGCCGCCTCGACCGCGCTCGGAAGCTTCACCACCACATCGCGATTAAATGCACCCTTCTCCTCGGCATGCCCAACCTTAGTGACCGTCAAAGCAACCGCAACATGCTTCAGATCGCGTCCCTTGTTCTCTCCCCGCAGAACCTGCGACTCCGCGCTGTTCAACGCCACAGCCACAAAGATATCCGCCTTGCGAACACCCATCGAAGCAGGTAGAGCATCCGCATCGACATGGAGATGAACCGCTTTACCCTCCACCGAAACGGACGAAATCCGCACCCCAACCTTTGGCTTGTCGCGAGCCTCCTCGATCGCATGCACCGCAGCTTTCGGGTCGCTCCCGTTAAACTGCGTCTCTCCATCCACCACCATTTCCGGCGTGTAGACCTCATTCAGCTTGAAGCGATGTCCATAGTCATTCTGCCGTTCCGTAAGCGCGCTCGAGGAATACTTGTCGGTCCATCCATCGTGATTCCAGTAATCCACATGCTCGCCAAGCACGATAACCTGCGCCCCGGAAACGGGCTGCAACTGATCAAGTTTCGTCAGCATCAAGTCCGCAGGCGGGCAACTCGAGCAGCCCTCCGAAGTAAACAGTTCGACCAGAACCGGCACAGCGCCCGCCCTTTGGGGAGTCTGACTGTCGGCCG
>JBAQJF010000134.1:0-24018 GCA_049300195.1 Terriglobales bacterium
GGCTATAAGGGGCTTCGGGGAGGGGTTTCCTCCTTTTTGGACTCTTAGTGATGGCTGCGTGCCATCACTAAAAACCTCAATTCCTGTACAGATATTAGCAGTTTAAAGACTCTTGTCAAGCATAAAATTGTTGTTAGTTTACCATTTTACTGTTGCACAACAGGCAATATTTTGCTAGTATAATGCCTAGATAACGGCATAGATGACATGAATCGATTGGCAACATCGAAACAGGAAGCCGTAATAGCCGCGCTGGTTGAAGGCACATCAATCAACGCCACATGCCGCATCACTGGCGTTGCCAAGCACACCGTCCTGAAACTCCTGAAAGAACTCGGTTGCGCTGCCGCCAGCTATCACGATTCGCATGTTCGCAACCTGCGGGTGCGCCGGGTGCAGGCCGACGAGGTGTGGAGCTACGTGTATGGCAAAGACAAGAATCTGACCATGGAGCAAATGCAGGCGGGCTTGGGTAGCGTGTGGACGTGGACCGCGATTGATGCGGATTCAAAATTAATCATCTCGTACATGCTTGGAGATCGCGGTCCACAAACCGCGCACGCATTCATGCAGGATGTTGCCAGCCGCATTCGCACTCGGATTCAACTCACGACGGATGGACACCGGGTTTATGCAGAAGCAGTGGAAGACGCATTCGGCGCGGATATTGACTATGCGATGCTGGTAAAAATTTACGGCGCATCGAGCGAGAATCCCGAATCACGCTACAGCCCCGCAACCTGCATCGGGTGCCGCACTGGAGTTTTGAATGGTGATCCTGATCCAGACCACATTTCAACGTCGTTCGTTGAACGGCAGAACCTATCGATGCGAATGGGGATGTGCCGTTTTACTCGGCTGACGAACGGATTCAGCAAGAAGCTAGAGAACCACGGTCACATGGTTGCGCTTTATTTCATGCACTACAACTTCTGCCGCGTCCACAAGACACTGCGCGTTACGCCTGCGATGGAAGCAGGGTTAACAGATCACGTCTGGGATATTGAGGAGTTGATTGGATTAATTTAGGGTTTGCGCTCCAAACATTTTAGCCCGACAATGTTTAGAACGTTTTCAATGGAGGAGGGAGGTGAATGACATTCCATTCCAATATGCACCTACTAGCTTCGATGCTCAAACAATCGCAGGTCAACGCAACGATCAATTTGCGGTTTATGGGCTGGCCGTGAGAAATCAATTTTTGGGACTCACGGTTGTATATGTGGGTAAATCCAAAACCATGCGGGACCGATTGAACTACTGGCTCAGCAATCCCCCTGGTCGAGGAATTAACCACTTTTACTCACAAGCGTATAAGACGGCCGCAGAAATGGATTCAGCGGAAGAACTGCTAATCCGTGAACTGCAACCGATCCACAACACGCTCATGAAGTAACGTGCCGGTTCCATCAAACCGGCCCGTTATCCGATCAAAAAAGAACCGCTTATCTCCAACGTGGAGCACAGAATATCGTGCTCCCGTTGTGAGGTAGGTGGTTTCGTTCGTTATTGGGTCAATGTATTCAAATTCCCGCATCTTTGCGGGAGCGTGAATAAACTCCAATGCCGCCCCGTATGCGCGGCGAATCCACGCGCGGATCACGGACGATTCTTCCCGCCCCTCAGTCTTCATAGCGGTATCCATGACTCGATTCTTCCCCGGCGCACCAGATTAGGCTATCGGGTGAACTCTGTAAAGTCTTGAGCACCGAAGCCTCAGCACTTGCGAATCAGCAATGTTACATCAGTAACGTAGCATACTGATGTAACATTTGTAATCTCAAAAATGGACGCGAAGGAACCACGTTGCTCACTGAATCTCAGAGGGTTCTCAACTGACCTGAAATGGAAGTGCCGGGAAAAAGCGTCAACGAAGCATGAGACATTGCTCCAGTACGTAGAACGAGTATTGAGGCAGGATGTCGAGACAGAAGAAGTGAAGCCTCAAGGCAAGCCCAGTGCCAAACGGCGGGGGACTTAAATTCAAACTGCACCACTACCCATTTTTTTGCAACCACCGCTTCCGCCTCTCATCTAGCCTTGCATGAGCGATCCTCGTTATCCCATCGGAAAATTCTCGTATAGCGGTCCAATGAACGCGGCCGGGAAAAAACAATGCATCGAGAATGTAGACCAATCCCCGGCCTTATTGCGGCAAGCGGTTCGCGGGCTCACTGACGCGCAACTCGATACGCCTTACCGCGAAGGAGGTTGGACGGTTCGCCAGGTAGTGCATCACGTGCCCGACAGCCACATGAACGCCTACGTGCGCTTCAAACTCGCCCTGACGGAAGACGATCCAACCATCAAGCCCTACCTCGAAGCCCGCTGGGCGGAACTGCCCGACTCCCGGCAGCCCATCGAAAACTCGCTAGTCATGCTTGAGTCATTGCATCGCCGTTGGGTAATCGTTTTGCGCAGCATGAGCGAGGCCGACTGGAAGCGCACCTTCCAACATCCGGAGGCAGGCCCGATGCCGCTGGAAAAGTCGCTGGCGTTATATTCCTGGCACGGCCCGCACCACGTAGCGCATATCACGAACCTGCGGGCAAAGATGGGATGGTGAGAAGCGGCTGTCAGCCGTCAGCTGTCAGCCGTCAGCTCTCAGCTATCAGTAAAGTCAAACGCGAAAGCAAAACCAGGATCAACGGCAAGACCTGTTATACGGTTTTGACTTAGCTGAGAGCTGACGGCGGACAGCGCGTTCTACCCCATCCCCGCCTTCCAAGCCAGATAACTCATCGCCTCGCGCATTACAGTCCGAAACCGCTCCCACCGTGAGAGCGGACGCGACTCCGGCCGCGGGGCCACTTCGACCTCGACCCCCTCGCGTTCCAGCAGCGCGCGAATGCGAAACACATGATAGGCGTCGCTGACCGCGATGCAGCGATGCATGCCATTCACGCGCATGATATTCGCCACCCGCTCCGCGGACTGCGCCGTATCCGAGCCCTGTGTCTCCGCTATCAGGGCCTGCTCCGGCACACCGCGGCGCGAGAGATAATCGCGTCCCACCCCGCCCTCGCTGAATTCCGGATCCAGCCCCGCGCCCCCAGTCGTAATAATGATGGGAGCCCACCCCTCGGCGTAGAGTTCGTATCCATGGTCGAGCCGCGCGCGGTAAACCGGCGAAGGCCGGCCCGCATATTGCGCGGCGCCAAAGATCACGATCACATCGGCCTTGCGGGAAGGCGTCTCGGTCGACGCTCGCACGATGCGCGAGCCCGTGATTCCCAGAAACAGAATCAGCGCCCCCGCCACCGCCAGCAAAAAAAGCGGAAGCGGCCGCACCCATAGAGATTTTTTCGGAATTGAATGATGAGCGGCGGATGCCATCTCAAATCGTCATCTCAAAACAGGCACTCGACTCGACAAATTTCGATCGTCACATCTTCGATCGACACAACTTCGATCGTCACAATTTCGGCCGTCACAACTTCGTTCCCCGGATTACGACAGCGCCTCCACAATATCCTTGGCCGCGACCGCGCCCTCGCGCAAAATCGCCCAGGTCCCATCTTCCTTAAAAAACACAATGGTCGACGCCATACTGCGAGGAGATGGCCCTCCATCGACGATCAAGCTGATTCGCTCCTGCAATTGTTCGCGAACCTGCTCGGCCGAGGTGCATTCGACTTCGCCACTCAAGTTGGCGGAAGTAGCCGTAATCGGAATCTTGGCCGCCTTAACCACCGCCAGCGGAATCACAGCCGCCGGCACCCGCAGCGCCACGTTCCCGGTATTCGCCGTAACCTTCAACGGCAGATGCGAAGCCGCCGGCACGATCATCGTCAGCGGCCCCGGCCAAAACCGCCGCGCCAGCAAATGAAAATCATCCGGCAGCGGACGCGCAAACTCTTCCGCCTGGTCGACGTTCTCGATCAAAAGTGAAAGCGGTTTGTGCCGCAAGCGCGACTTGATCTCATATACGCGCTCCACCGCGCGCAAGTTAAATGGATCGGCCGCCAGACCATAAAAAGTATCGGTAGGCATGCCAAGCACCTGGCCAGCCTGAATCTGTTCGGCGGCGTATTTAATGAGCGAGGCCTCGGGCGTTTCTGCGTGAATCTTAAGGATTTCAGCGAGCACTCGGGTCCCTTCCTGATGTCAAACTAGAACTCGTCCATTGAGCTGTCGTCAGCCAAACTCCGCCGTTTCAACGTAATCGGCAAGCTCTCTCAGCCAGACTTTAACAGCTAGGACGTTGTAGGTGTAAACACTGAAATGTACCATACATCGGGCCGCTCCGAAGTTCGTCATGCACGTGGCAGTGTCATAAACTTGTGTTGATGAGACAACAGCAAGCGGTCGCAATTGGTTTGCTACGGTGCTACGGTTTGGCTCACAGCATCAAGGACTAGCTCAGCTAATGGAGTCTTGGCATGAGATTAGCAAAGAGCGTTGCAGTTGGAGTGGCATCTGGTTTCGCGCTTGTCATTGTGGTGCTCTTCTCCGCATTTGCTTACGTCTGGCTAAATCCCGAGGGTGGGGATAGTTGAGACCCCATTTACTTTCTTACCCATTCCGCATTTTTCGTCCTGTTCGCGGTCGGCTTCGCGGTTGGTTTCGCGTGGGGGTTCCGAAAACCATCAACCCAAACTTAGGACACCACGCACGCTGGGACTCAAATGATCCCACCATTCGCGTATCCTGATGTAGCCGTTGACCCGTGCAAGCGGACATGAAACAGGCAGCGAAACATCCCGCGCAGATCGCGTCGCATCATCCTTCGCCAATCCGCCTGCGCCCCGTCACCGGCCGCCACAACGCCCGCCTAAAAGAGCTGCGCCAAGCCTTCCGCCGCGCCGAACTGACTTCAGAAGGCGAGTGCGCAATTGAAGGCGTCAAACTGATCGAAGAAGCACTGCGCCACGCGCAGAAAGTAGTAGCAGTTTTCTTCAGCGAATCGGCCCGCCCGCTAGCCGAAAAATTATTGCCGCAAATCGGCGAGCGCACCGAAACGCTAGTCTTGCCCGACGCGCTCTTCAAATCCATCGTCCCCAGCGAAACTCCGCAAGGCCTGGCGGCCCTGGTCAAGCTGCAATCCTTTTCCAGCGAGCAATTGCTCGACTGGTCGGATCGGGGCCCACTGGTTGCAGTCGCAGGACTTCAGGATCCCGGCAACCTCGGCACCATCATGCGCTCCGCCGAAGCCTTCGGCGCGGCCGGCATTTTCCTGACCGAAGGAACAGTCAGCCCGTACAACTCCAAAGCGCTGCGCGGTTCGGCAGGCTCGATTTTCCGTCTGCCCTTCGTGCAACTGGCGTCAGCCAAATTAATTCCCCTTCTCAAAGCAAGAAAGATTCGTCTGCTGGCAACGTCTTCACACAAAGGCACTCCGCTAGCGGAAGCCAACTGGACCCCGCCGCTAGCCATCTTCATAGGCAACGAAGGAGCAGGTCTACCGCGCGAAATCCTGCATCAGATGGACGAGACGCTAGTGATACCGCAAGCGGAGCCAGTGGAATCTCTCAACGCAGGAGTAGCCGCCGGCATCGTGCTGTACGAAGCCGCCAGGAGCAGAAAATAGAATTTAGAAATTTAGTAATTTAGTAATTGAGTAATTAGAACCGCTTCTATTTACGGTTTTCAAATTACCCAATTACAAAATTACCCAATTACTCAATCCCATGAGCCTCTTCGCTCCCATCCCGAACGCCGATCCCTCCGTCCCCGGCGCCCGCCCGCTGGCCGATCGCATGCGTCCGCGCACGCTCGAAGAATTCGTCGGCCAGGAACATCTAGTCGGCCCCGGCAAGCCCTTGCGCGTTCAAATCGAGCGCGACGATCCCACCTCCATGATCTTCTGGGGTCCTCCCGGCACCGGTAAGACCACGCTGGCAAAAATCATCGCCGGCATCACCAAAGCCGAGTTCATCGAATTCTCCGCCGTCCTCGCCGGCATAAAAGAAATCAAGCAGGTCATGGCCGATGCCGAGCGCGCCCGCCAATACGGCACGCGCACCATAGTCTTCGTCGACGAAATCCACCGCTTCAACAAAGCCCAGCAAGATGCCTTCCTGCCCCACGTAGAAAAAGGCAATATCCGTCTAATCGGCGCGACAACGGAAAATCCCTCCTTCGAAATCAACGGCGCCCTTCTCTCGCGCTGCCGCGTCTACGTCCTCAAGCAACTAACCGAAGAGCAAATCGTAACGCTGCTCAAACGCGCGCTCGCCGACAACGAACGCGGCCTCGGCGCGTTGCATCTCGCCGCCGACAACGAAGTCCTGGCCAAAATCGCAGCCTACTCCAGCGGCGACGCCCGCAGTGCCTATAACGCGCTCGACGTCGCTGCATCGTTAGCAAAGCAGGCCAAAGCCAACTCGATCTCCGACGAGACCGTCCACGAAGCCCTCCAGAAGCGCGTCCTCCTCTACGACAAATCCGGCGAAGAGCATTACAACCTCATCTCCGCCCTCCACAAATCCGTCCGCAACAGCGACCCCGACGCCGCCCTCTACTGGCTAGCCCGCATGTTAGAAGCCGGAGAAGATCCGCTCTACATCGCCCGCCGCGTAGTCCGCATGGCAGTCGAAGATATCGGCCTGGCCGAGCCGAATGCGCTAGCGCTCTGCATGGCCGCCCGCGACGCCGTCGACTTCATCGGAATGCCCGAAGGCAATCTAGCTCTAGCGCAAGCCATCGTCTATCTCTGCGCCGCCCCCAAATCCAACGCTCTCTACACCGCCTATGGAGCCGTCCAGCAAGACGTAGAACAAACCGCCGCCGAACCCGTCCCGCTACACCTTCGCAACGCTCCTACCGGCCTGATGAAAAACCTAGGCTATGGCAAAGGCTACCAATACGCCCACGACGCCGACGACAAAGTAGCCGACATGCAATGCCTGCCCGACAGCCTGCGCGACCGCACTTATTACCACCCCACAAACGAAGGTGTGGAAAAGCGAATCCGCGAGCGTTTCGAAGAAATTAAGCGCCTGAAATCAGCACCTTCCGGTCGACTCGCGGATCGAACAAAAAGAGAATCCCAGCCCTGATCCCGCCAATCTCATAGATGAGTTGTAGTTAGTTTTTGGTGTATCCGCGTGACTCCGTGTAAATCCGCGGGAAGCGGTTTTCGCCGGCACCAAATCACAGTTCCCTGCTGTTGAGCCCAACGAATGAGATCATCATGGCCACTCTGCCCCGCCCGCAATTCGACCTTTCCAGCCAGCCCATGCTTGACCCCTCTGCCAACCGGATCGATGAACTGATCCGCCTGCAAAAGTCGGCTCAGCGCATCACCTCGACCCTGAACATCGACGAAATCATCGATCGCATCGTGGACGAAGTTTCCGAATCCCTGCATTGCGTCGAGATCAACCTCTATCTCCACGAGCCCAACAAAAACGAACTCAAGCTAGCCGCCGTCCGCGGATGCACCCTCCACCAGAAAGGCCATCGCCTCAAAATTGGACAAGAAGGCATGTCCGGCCACGTGGCCGCCACGCGGCGCATGCACTACGCCCCCGACGTATTACTCGATCCCTACTACATCCCCTGCGAGCCAAAGACGCGCTCCGAAGTAGCGATCCCTCTGGAAGTCGACAACGAACTGGTAGGAGTCTTCACCGCCTCGCATCACGAACTCGACGCCTTCTGCTCCACCCAACTCCGCCTCTTTCAAGGCCTGTGTTCGCACGTGGCGGTCGCCCTTCAAAACGCCCGCCGCTTTCACCAGGAACACAAGCAGCGCGAAAAAATGACGCGCGAAGCCGAAGAAGCCCGCACCATTCAGCAAGCGTTGTTGCCGCGCACCTCGCCCTTTATCCCCGGCTTTGTAGTCTCCGGCCTGTCGCTCCCAGCCGGCGCGGTAGGCGGGGACTGGTACGACTTCATCCCGCTCGAAGATGGACGCTGGGGCCTGGTCCTGGCCGACGTCTCGGGGAAAGGCATGGCCGCAGCGTTGCTAATGTCAGCTACCCGCGGAATGCTGCGCTCGCTCGCCCGCATCGGATCGGGGCCAGGCGAAGTGCTGACGCGCCTGAACAACATGCTCCTCGAAGATTTCCCCGACGGCCGCTTCGTCACCATGGTCTACGCGGAACTCGATCCCGCAAAGCGTACGCTGCGGCTCGCGAACGCAGGACATCTGTCCCCGCTGCTAGTCGAGCCCACAGGTTATCGATGGATCGAGAGCGAGCAAGGTCTACCGCTGGGCGTAGCGGATTCGAAATTTTCGGAAATCGAGATCCCTCTGCACGAGGGAACGAAAATTGCGCTCTACTCCGACGGCATCACCGAAGCCGAACTCGATTCGGGAGAAGACTACGGTGCCGAGCGCCTTCTGGCCCACGTGCAGTCCCCGGACTTCTCCCCCGAAAGCCTGCTCGCCGACGTGCGCAAATTTGCGAACGGCGCCGGCCTGCGCGACGATGCCACCGTAATTTTGGTCGGCCGGCGTCCCGCGACGAACTAACGCTTCCCGGTGGCAGTGCGCATTCAAGCCCTTATTTGGCTTGAGTGGGGCCTCTCCCGGGCAAGTAAGCCGTGGCTAGGAGCCCTGACATCGAGAAACAGCCTCGCGTTTGGCTGGACCTCGACGCTCGCTCGCGGCGCGCTTTTTGGTACACTACGAAAAATTACGCCCTTCGGCAGACAGTCAATCCCGGAGTTCAAATCTTGAGTCAACGGTTGTTGGATCTCCCCGTACTGACGGCCCCGGAGGCCCAGTGCCAGCACGATGAGCCCTTTCCCCAGCCTCAACCGGGCTCGGGATGGGACTGGCTATTCTGTAGCGCGTTGCTGATTGGATTCATTCTCCTCGCCTACGCCAATATTCACGGCGCCCTGTTCCAGCCCTTGTGGATGGCCGCCGAGTCGCATCGCTGGGGCAACTTAATTCTCCGGCCCAGCATCCTCGTGCTGGCGCTCGGTAGCGTGCTGCTCGTCTTCCGAACCGTACTCTGGCTGCGCTATCGGCCCTTCCCGTCGTCCCCGTTGTCTGCCGCGCCCTCGCTCACCGTGGTGATTCCCGCTTACAACGAAGGCGCGATGGTCATGCATTCCATCGAGTCGGTGGTCAAAGCTTTTTATCCGCCCGAAAAACTGGAGATCTTCGTAGTCGACGACGGCAGCACCGACGATACCTGGAGTTACATAAAAAGCGCAGCCGCCCGCCATCCGGGACGCATCACCACAGTCCGCCTCCCCAGGAATCAAGGCAAACGCACTGCCCTCGAGGTAGGCTTTCGTCGCGCCCGCGGCGAAATTATCGTTACCATCGATTCCGACAGCGTCATCGACCGCGATGCCCTGCTCGCCATAACCGGTCCTTTCCGTGATCTCCAGGTGGGCGCGGTTTCCGGCAAGGTTGCGGTCTACAACCGGAGCCAGGGAATCATCCCCCGCATGCTGCACGTCCAATACATTCTGTCCTTCGATCTGATGAGAGCGGTGGAATCATCCTACGGCACAGTCTATTGCTGCCCCGGCGCCTTGACCGGATACCGCGCGTCGGTCGTGCGCCAGGTCCTCGACCGCTGGATGAAGCAGACGTTTCTAGGTTCGCCCTGCACCTACGGAGAAGACCGCGCCATCACAAATCTGATCCTGGCCGCCGGCTACAACACCGTCTACCAGCGTTCTGCCCACGTCCGCACCATGGTTCCGGAAAGCTATTCCCAGCTCTGCCGCATGTTCCTGCGCTGGGACCGCAGCTACATACGCGAAGAAATCCACTTCCTGCGGATCGTCTGGAAGCGCCCCCTGTATTCGCGAGTGATCTCGCTCTGCGACCGCCTCATCACCAATCTCCGCCACCCCGTAAGGTATGCCAGCCTCATCCTGCTCGTCACACTCGTAGCCGGAAAGCCTCTGATCATCTTTCGGGTGCTCGCGGCCATCGGCATGGTCGGCCTGTTCAACATGATTTACTATCTGCGCACCGAGCGCTCCAAGGACTTCCTGTACGGCATCTTCTATTCGTATTTCGCCTTCTTCGGCCTGTTCTGGATTCTCCCCTACTCCGCCTGCACTCTCCGTTCGCGCTCCTGGCTGACTCGCTGACCGCGGAGCGAGAGACGCCGGAGGCTGCGCAAGAACGGAAGAATCATCCCCGCCGCGCCGCCTCGCGCGCTGCCACGATGGCGGCGACGTCGATCTTCTTCATCCCCATCATCGCCTCGAAGGCCCGCTTCGCCTCAGCGCCACCGGCCCCCAGCGCCTCCATCAGCACGCGCGGAGTAATCTGCCACGAGAGTCCCCAGCGATCCTTGCACCAACCGCACGCGCTTTCCTCGCCGCCATTGCCGACGATCGCATTCCAGTAGCGGTCCGTCTCTTCCTGCGTGTCCGTCGCAATCTGAAAAGAAAAGGCTTCGCTGTGCTTGAACGCCGGCCCGCCGTTCAGTCCGAGACAGGGAATGCCCGCAACCGTGAACTCCACCGTCAGCACATCGCCCGCCTTGCCGCCAGGGTAGTCGCCGGGCGCTTTGTGCACCGTGGTCACTTCACTATTCGGAAAGGTAGCGGCATAAAAACGCGCCGCCTCATGCGCGTCCTTGTCGAACCAGAGGCAGATCGTATTTTTCGGTTTCGAACTCATAAGGTCTCCTTGTGTCAATCAGATGAAGTGTGAATCAGGTGAAGTGCGAATCGGGTCAAACGCCGCGTGAAGCCAAGCCCTGAAAGCCAAGCCCTGAATGCGCACTTTGGTGCGCGTTCGCCAATTAAGCTACAAACCCACGCGAGCGTGTCTAAACAAAATAAACGCCACTGATGTGCCGACCAACGCCGGCAGCGGCAGAATAAAAACCATGAGCACGCCGCAGAAAAACTGTGCATTGAAACAAGGCGATCCTTGCGGGGCCTGGCCGCACAGCAACCCCACGGCAATACACACGATCAGCAGAAAATGCGGCGACAGCAGCAACGCGCCAAGAATCCGTTTGCCGGCACTCATCTTCCGCCACGACCGGCAGCCCGCATAAACCACCGCGCCGAACGCCAGAACAACAACAGTGAGACCAAGCAGCGGCAGCCCGAGCGAGCGCATGCAGGGACTATACGAAGGACGGGTACTCCATTCAAGCCCGGTTTGCCTTGAGTGGGGGGGGTTCATGGATTTGGGGTGGCGCAGCGCTTCACCGAAAGGGCAGCTAACGGCAAATCGTTCTACCGTCTCCGTCGATGATATTCGCCGCCCCCCAGGCCCCCGAGATCGATCACAACAGCAACAACCAGGATCACCAGATTAATGCCGGCGATAGGCTGCCCCGAATTGGCCATCCACGCATACACCAGGGTAGTGAGCGGTAAGAACAGAAATCCAAGCAAGGGCAATATCAGACCGTGGTACGCCCGTTGCAGATAATTGGAGAAGAGGAACAGCACCACCAGTGCGATTCGAGGAAACGCAAGAAAGACAATCAATAAGAGACAACCCACGATTCCCTCCTGCGGTATCGTACGCCCGTTCTTCGCCAGATTCCAGACATCGAACCCGACGGTGCGCCCGCAGCGATTTGCTTTTGGGTGGCGCAGCGATTTGCTTTTGGGTGTCGCAGCGATTTGCTTTTGGGTGGCGCAGGCGGGTGGGCCACATCAGCGGAAAGCATAAACGCGGGCCCGCCCTTTGAATGCCGACACAAAAAGAACTGGGGGTGCGCCACTTCTCGCGCTTTTCGAGAAGTGGCCCATCCGCGCCGCCCGCAGAACCAGGCTTCGCTGTTACCCTTCCCTGATTTGACAGGCTTTTGATTGTTATGCCGAACAATCCAGGATTGTCATCGTGAGCGAAGTAACAACCAAAGGACTGTCATCCCGAGCGAAGTGAGGCGATAGCCAAACGGAGTCGAAGAGCCTGCACCGAGCGGGGCCGAGGGGACCCCATACTCGCAAGCACTCTCCACCAACCCCGCAAGGAATTCTCCCCATGCTCCCAAAGCCCCGTCCGCGGTCCCATCGGAACTCGTGCTCATGAGGAAGACGGCATGAAGTCCCGAGCAGTACATCGCAAAGAGCGCATTGTGTCGCGCAACCGGCTCATCCTCTCCATCGCCAGTGTTGCCCATCCCTAACCATGATTGTCATCCCGAACGAAGTGAGGGATCCGCAGTTCGCCGCAAGCCACCACGACGACCGACCCGCGGCTAGGAAGCTCCCCCTAGAAGGTGTCATCCTGAGCGCAGTGAGGCGATAGCCGAACGGAGTCGAAGGACCCCATACCTTCAAGCCCTCTCCACAAGCCCCGCAAGGAATTCTCCCCTGTGCTCTCAAAGCCCCATTCGCAGCGTGCCATCGGAACTCATGCTCAATGAGGAAGACGGCATGAAGTCCCCGTGCGCAGTAAACCCGCACAACGCGGCCACTGTATCTCAACAGCCTGGTGCCCCAGGTTCGCGTCCGTTCTTTGGACGCTAACCTGGGTCAGCACACGCCGACGCGGTTATCTAATCAGTCCCAGGCAGCCGCACGCGGCAACTATTATGTGACTCAAATACTGGAGAGACGATGCGTCACCGAATTCCGCACCTGGCGGGTGCGCCACATCTCTCGGAGAGCAAATATACCGCCGCCGGCTCACTCTTGGCAGAGAAGAAAAAGTGGGTGCCCCGCTTCTCGCGGTTTTCGAGAAGTGGGCTGCCGTGCCGCTGGCGCCGTGGCGATTCTGTCGTCTAAGGGCTGGTAAATTGGGACAGACTGAATTGGCCCCAATCCCTCGGTAGCAAACCCTCGGGGCGAGCGCTACAACAAAGAGGATGAGCTGCGCGATGCAAGTCTTCTCCTTGACCGGATGTATCACAAATGGTACACTACTATGGATGGACGCGATCTAAAGCGACTGCCCGCGCGGTTTTATCGCTCCGATAGCGGACGGGAGCCTGTGCGCGAATGGCTCAAAAGCCTGGACGCAGAGGATCGGAGGATCATCGGCGAAGACATCAAGGATGTGGAGTTTTCGTGGCCGATTGGTATGCCGCTGGTGCGCCCGCTCGGCCGCGAGCTGTGGGAAGTCCGAAGCAGCTTGCCGCACGGTCGTATCGCCCGCGTGATTTTCTGTGTTGAGAAAGATTGTATGGTGCTTCTGCATGGCTTCATGAAGAAAACGCAGAAAACACCTGCCCAGGAAATCGATCTGGCGCTGAAACGGAAGAGGGGAACGGAATCATGAAAAAAAAGAATATCGGATCAGCATTCGATAGTTGGCTTCGCGAGGAAGGCCTTTATGAGAAAGTCAACGCCACAGCGATCAAACGCGTCGTTGCCCGCCAGGTTGAGGCTGCCATGCGCAAAAAAGGTCTGACCAAGGTCGAGATGGCGCGGCGGATGCATACGAGCCGCGCCGCGCTGGACCGGCTCCTTGATCCCGAGAACGATGCCGTGACCCTGGGCACTCTTCAAAAAGCCGCCGCAGTCGTCGGCCGTCAGGTTCGGCTGGAACTCGTCTGAAGACCTCGATTCCTCGCGGGGCTGAGCTATCTGTATAGTGACCCAATACCGGAGGCCCGATGCGTCACCGAATCCCGTACCCGATCTGCCTAGTAACCTGCGTCATACTCCTTGTCGCCGCCCAAGCCCAGCCAAGCCATTGGGCCGCGCCCGACGACAAAACAGCGAGGTTCATGATCGACATGGAGCGCAAGTGGGCCGAAGGCGTCTGCACGAATAACGGAGTTGTCTCCGAGTTACTGGCCGACGATTTCCAGGGCACCAGCACCAGCGGCCAGCGCTACAACAAAGAGGATGAACTGCGCGATGAAAAAGCCCCACACTCCGCGCACGGCTGCGCACTCGACGATGCCAAAGTGCGCTTCTTCTCTTCTTCTTCGGCCAAGGACAAAAACGACGACGTAGCCATCATCTACGGCAGCGAGCACGCCATCGGCAAAGACAAAACGCATCCCGACGCGAAGGTATGCCAGGTCTGGACCGACACCTGGTTGAAGCGCAACGGCAAGTGGCAGATCGCCGCCGCCCAGGACAACAAACTCGATTGCAAGTAGCCGGAGCAAGTAGCTGGAGCAAATAACTGCAGAATGCCTCTCGAATCGCCGTCCCTGCCATCAATTCCGACGAATAAACCTGGAAAAATAAATTTAGGCCAATGAACTTGGGCAAGTAAACCATAGACCGACAGGACGTTACCCGTTTTTCCTCGCGCCAGCCGGCCGAAATTCTGTTCCGCTGCCTTCTGCACACCCAAATTTCGCGTCCAATGCATGCCCTGTCAACTTGACAAAATCCAGCCTCGGTAACCCCCTGTAACTCGGAAAGCGAAGTAAGTTACAACCACTAAGTCCTTCCCTTCCCGACATTTCGCTATAAGTGCTTCATTTTAAAATCCAAAAACCGAAAATCCCGCTGAAATCCAGCATTCTCATAGGATAAGTAAGAGAGCCGCGATAATCAGATGGTAAACATCCAGCCAACTGCAACTCACGATTCGACCACTTTTCACGACCACGCAAAAACCAACTTTATTTTCGCCCTCCATATTCGTATTTTCTTCGCCGTGGAGTTCGCGCCGGCAAGGAGATTTTCGCCTTCCAGATTCGTATTTCATTCGCCATTAGTTCCGCGTCCCCAAGCTGCCAGATCACCCAAACCGTGCCCGGTGTTCCTTAAGAATGCAAAGGTCCATAACGACAAACATGCCGGCCGCCCGAGCCCGGCTCGCAGCCCCTTGATTAATAACGTCTTCCTGCATCCAGATCGCCGGAATCTGCAACTGAATCGCCTGTTCCACGATCTCATCCACAAACTCCGCCCGCCGAAAAACATCCACAAGATCAATCTTTTCAGGCACTTCCAGCAACGATGGATAAGCCGTCTCCCCCAGCGCCTCGGCAATATTCGGATTCACCGGAATGATCCTATAACCTTGCGCCTGCATGTATGCCGATACGCCATGGCTAGGCCGCATCGGGCTATCGGACAAGCCCACCACGGCGATGGTTTTCACCCGCAATAACAGCTCAAAGATAGCGTCCATTTGATTTGACGGCGAGACTATCCCACATGATTGCAGCAACTTACAGCTGCTATTTGTGGCGTTCCATCTTCTGCGCGAACATCCGTTGCGCCAGCTTGCGAACCGCCTCCGGCACGTCTTTATTCTCAATCAGAATCTTCAAATCTTTGGTCATCAAACCCTTCATCAAGCCAAGCGAGGCATCAATCGGCGTCCTCGGATTGAAGACCAGGTTCCGTAAGATGTTGTATTTCTTGGCAAAACGCCGCTTCATGGGAATCGTGCGCAGCACGGCATCAAGTACGTTCCTCTGCTGCGCGAAGCCCTCGACCTCCGCCTCCGAAACCTTGGGAGAGTCGAGCACAGCCAGCGAAATAATCTTGGTGCTATCCCGAATCAGAATCGACCGCTCCTCCTTATTCCCCCGCATGGCGAGCGCGATCCGGCCCTTGATGTCGAGCTTCGCGATTTTCTGCATAGTGCTGTCGCGCCTTTCGACGGGGTTCACAACCGCAGCCTTCGTGGCCGTCGCGGCCGTCACAGCCGCAGCGGGAACGCTCTTCGCCTGAACTTTCGCCGCCGGCATTTGGCCCTTTGTCGCGTGATCGGTTGCTTGACGGTCGACTGGTTCCGCTACCGCGACTTCGCCCTCCCCGACCGGCCGAAAGGGCTTGTCTTTTTCGGCCTCGATGGCAGCAGCGTTTTCCTTGAGGAATTCGTTGATGGCGTTTTCTATCTCTGCTTCCGGCACCCTGGCTTCTTCGTCAGGCGCGCCCGGCTGCTCATTACCATCTGGCGGGGCGACTCCAGCCTCCGCGAAAGCGGCGAGTTTGCTTTTGATGTCCGAAAGTTCATTCGGGCGCAAACCAGAATTCGACTCCAGCGCTTTCAACAACGCCGGAGAATTCATTATGCGGCGACTGCCGAGCAGCACATCCAGCACCGCCCGCGTGCCCTTCGCCGCAATCTGCTGGAGCAGCCGATCGGTCACCGACGGATTCCCCACCAGCGACGGCAGCAGTGGAATTCTAAGGTTATCGGGCGATGCCCAATAGCCAAGCACTTCGGAGCTGGTCTCCGGATCCTGCGCAGCAACCAGACAAGCCTTTTCGTCCCAGCCAGCCAGGGTAAGCCGCGCCTGCTGCCCAAATACCTTGTGGTGGAGGGCAAGATAGACGAGAATTTCGATCATCTCGCCCGCCGGCACCGAGAGCGATCCACGCGCCGCCGACTGCATGAGGTTGGATGGAACCTGGGAAGTCCGGATTAGATCTAGCATCCGAGGCATGATTTATCTCCCGACAGACATTTTTGCCGACGCCGAGTCGATTCCACACAAGCTTTCCAAATCCCGAACTGCGAGCGCCAACTCGCGCGTAATGCGATTTGGTTTCCGCGCATACTCGTCACTCAGCGCGCGATAGTACCAGAGAGTCCCTTCTTTTTTTCCGTTGAAGCGAACCCAGATCGCGTCGCCGTCTTTACGATAATCGGCCAGAATTGTTCGGACATTATGCAGCTTGTCCGATGCCGAGACGAGGCGCGTTTCATCGTCGGCATGCTTCACTTCATCAAGATAGCCCCTCTTGCGCTCGATCCAGTCCGGCTTCGGTTCAACAAAAGAATCCGTGCAGCCCTCCACAATCCTTGCCACGCGCGCGCCAAACTGTTTGCGAATCTCCCGCAGCCGGGGCATTCCGCCGCAATCTTCGACCACGTCATGCAGTAGCGCCGCAATCGCCATGTCTTCGTCGCCGCCCGCTTCGAGGACGAGCGAAGCGACCGCCATCAGATGCGACAAATACGGAACGGTGGTTCCCTTGCGCGCCTGCCTCGCATGCATTTTCGCCGCATAGGCAAACGCGCGCTGCAACTTTGCGCCCAGCTTTGTCGGCCGCGGTTTTGTGAGCTTCCGCCCAGCGCGTTTCATTACTTCTTCTCTCCGCGCCGCATGCGCAAATACGCGCGCATGAACGGCGCCAGATCGCCATCGATCACGCGATCCACGTCGCCGACTTCGAACTTCGTGCGGTGATCTTTGATCATGCGGTAAGGCTGGAGCACGTAGGAGCGAATCTGCGATCCGAAATCGATATCGAGCTTCGAGTCTTCGATCTTCTTCGTGACCTCGCGCTTCTTCTCCATCTCGAACTCGTAGATCTTCGAGCGCAGCATCGACATCGCCTTGTCTTTGTTCTTGTGTTGCGAGCGCTCGTTCTGGCAACTAGCGACGAGCCCGGTAGGAATGTGCGTGATGCGCACCGCCGAATCGGTCGTGTTGACGTGCTGGCCACCCTTGCCGCTGGAGCGATAAGTATCGATGCGGATGTCGTCCGGCTTGATGTTGACTTCGATGCTGTCGTCAATTTCGGGAGAAACAAACACGCTGGCAAAGGAAGTATGCCTCCGCTTCGCCTGATCGAAAGGCGAAATGCGCACCAGTCGATGCACGCCAATCTCACTAGTCAGATAACCGAACGCATATTCGCCAATCACCGAAAAGGTCGCCGACTTGATACCTGCTTCTTCGCCTGGCTGGTAGTCATACATCTCAGTCTTGAATCCCTGCCGCTCGGCCCAGCGCAGATACATGCGCAGCAACATGTCAGCCCAGTCCTGCGACTCCGTTCCGCCCGCGCCCGGATGAATGGTGACGATTGCGTTGCGCGCGTCGTTCTCGCCGGAGAGCAGCGTCTCGGTTTCGACGCGATCCACCAGTTCGCGCAGTGAATCGAGTTCGCGCTGCAAGTCGGCGCTAACGTCTTCTCCCTCTTTTCCCAAGTCGAAGTATGCGCCGATATCATCCGTCCGGCGGACGAGGTCGCCCTCCAGCGAGAGCACGGTTTCGAGCCGTTTGCGCTCGCGCATCACCTGCTGAGATTTTTCCGGATTTGACCACAGATTTGGATCGGAAGCCTGCTTCTCGATCTCGACTAATTGCTGGCGCAGCTTGCCCGCGTCAAAGATACTCCCGCAGGTCGTGCACCTTGGTCTTCAGAGAGGAATATTGCTGTTCGAGTTCATCCAACATTGTTTGGTCGCTCACGTCTTCCTGGGCTCAGTCTTATTTGGCGGTTTTTTTCGGGCCACGCCGCAGCAAAAAGCGCGCCGCGAGTAAGCCCACAGAAATTATCGCACACAGGCATGCGAACCAATCTCCATGCCGCGTGTAGAACGTGGTACTGGATACGAGCGCGTATGGCGCGATGAGCGCGGTCCTCTCTTTGCGCGGAACCGCGGCCACAATCCTTCCCCAGGGATCGATCACGGCCGTAAGGCCCGTATTGGTGGCGCTCAGCAGCCAGCGGTTATTCTCGATCGCTCGCATGCGCGTTTGCTGAAGGTGCTGCGACCAGGCGCCGCTGTCGCCGTACCAGCCGTCGTTGGAAATATTCACCAACACGTCGGCGCCGCGCAGAACAAATTGCCGCACTTCATTCGGGAAGATGGATTCGTAGCAGATAAACGCGCCCACCCGCTCATCGCCAGCCATCAAAGGATCGCGTGACGCACCGCGCTGAAACTCTCCAACCTCTTTGGTCAATCCTCCGGCAAAAGCAAAAAGCTTAGGAAAGGGCAAATACTCGCCGAAGGGCACAAGATGGACCTTGTCGTAGCGTGCGGTCCATTCTCCCTGCGGGCTAACGAGCGCAGCTGAATTAAAAATCTGCGAACCTCGACCCCCGCTGTCCATCGCCGGCCGAATGCCAATTGCCCCAGCGATTACCCAGCTGCCAGACTGTTTCGCCAGTTCGCTGAGCGGATCCCGAAAGCGCGTGTCATTCGTATAAAACGGTGAGGGCGATTCGGGCCAGACGATCAGCCCTTCGTGCTCGCCGGGCTTCGCGCCGGGAGGATTCAAACTCACCTTCGACAGATCGCTCAGCGTGCTTTGAAAATAATCCTCTGTCCAAGACGTCGCGATCGGAATATTGGGTTGCACCAGAAGCGCTGCACGATCGGTCGCTGCGTGTGCAGGCCCAATCACCCACTGCCCGGCCTGCAAGGCCAGAGCCGCCCCAAACGCCGCCAGCAGCAGCCGTTTCCGCCGGGCTTTCTCCACTAGAAAAGCGGCGGCAAAAGCGCTGTTGACGAGCACAATCTCAAATGACAGGCCATATACGCCGGTCAAGGTCGCCATCCGCGTCAACGCAACGTTGGCGGTTTGCGCGTAGCCGAGCAACTCCCAGGGGAACCCTGTGATCCGCGTGCGTGCAAGTTCGACCGCAACCCAAAGAAACGGAGCCGACACCAGCGCCCGTCTCGGCATTGATCCGCGGCCGACGACCAACGCCACCAGAAATCCGAAACAACCGTGATAGAGCCCGATGTACATGCAGAACAGAATGAGCGCCAAAGCCGCCATCGGAACCGGCAGGCCACCATAGCGGTGCATCGTGTCGAAAATCCAATAACACGTCCCGGCAGACCACAACATGCCGCATAGATAGCCAAGGAGAAATCCCTGCCACGGCGACGCCGGAGCGAGTTTCACAGCGGCATCCACCTGTAGCGCGCCGGCCGGGCGCGCCCGCAGCAATGCAATCAATAGCGGAGCAACCGCGACCCACGCCAACCAATAGAATCCGGGCAGCGGAAAGATGACGACCTGAAGCCCTGCCGACAAAACCGCAAGCAGCCACGCGCTGGGATGAATTCGTCTCACCGCGCAAGCATAACAAACTGGATCAGCCTGGAGAGCAATTCCGACCGTTCAAGGCTCGTGGCCCCTCGCAAGCTCATTGACTTACCTGAGAACTGACAGCTGAGAACTGAGAACTTCTTCTCAAACATTGTTCTCCGTTGCTCCATCGGATACCATAGTTCGTCATGATTTCGCTCTTAGGCGTGATTTTGGTTCGCATCCTCGAAGGGATGTTTGTCGTGGGCATGGCCGGTTCGGCTGTGGTCCTCCTCATCACCTTTGTTGAAGACGCTGAGCTTCTGTTAGGTCGGGAGGATTCGCACCACTCGTAGGCTCGCTTTAAGCCGTCCCTCGTACGCATGTCATCTCCCCTCCAGCCCGCGAATACCCCTTCCAATCGTGTTCGCATCGTCGTCGCCACGTCGGTGATGCTGACCTTCATCTCCTACTGGCGCGCGGCGGCCATCGTTCTCAATGACCTGGCTTCCTCCGCGTTTTATGCCGTGGGTATCGCGGAGCAGGCCGTAGGCAAATCCGCGCCCTGGTTCATCGTCGGCGTCATGCTTTTTTCGTTTACGGTGCGGGCCGTGTACGTCGAAAGCTGCTCGATGTTCGTGCGCGGCGGCGTTTACAAGGTCGTCAAGGAAGCCCTCGGCGGCACCCTCGCCAAGCTCAGCGTCTCCGCGCTGATGTTCGACTACATTCTGACCGGTCCGATCTCAGGCGTCTCGGCAGGACAGTACATCGCGGGCTTGCTCAACGAGGTCCTACTTACGGCTGACACGCACGGCTGGATTCCGCGCGCTCTCCACAATCTCTTCAATGGCACGCCGCAATTCAGCGTCAACGGGACTTCGGTCGTCTTTGCCTTGGCCGTCACAATTTACTTCTGGTGGGAGAACATCAAAGGCATTCACGAGTCGAGCGAAAAGGCTCTGCGCGTAATGCAGATCACGACCGTGATGGTGGTCGTTTTGCTGGGCTGGTCGGCAATCACCATCTTCAAAGTCGGTTACCAACCCGTGCCGCTGCCGACACCCGCAAACCTGCATTTTTCAAGGGAATCGCTGGGCTTCCTCGGTCATACCTTCCCCGAACAAAGCCTCGCGCGCATGTTTGGCATGCTTGGCATCCTGATTGCTTTTGGCCATTCAGTCCTCGCCATGAGCGGCGAAGAATCGCTGGCCCAGGTCAATCGCGAGCTCGCGCATCCCAAGCTGAAGAACCTGAAGCGCGCAGCCATCGTCATCGCCATTTACAGTTTCGTGTTCACCGGCATCTCGGCGCTTCTGGCGGTTATGCTGATTCCGGACGCGGTTCGCGTCCCGATCTATAAAGACAACCTTATCGCCGGTCTGGCGATGTACATGTACGGGCCCGAACTGCTGCGGCTGATCTTCCGGGGCTTTGTTGTAGTGGTTGGCTTTCTGATCCTCTCGGGCGCGGTCAATACCGCCATCATCGGCTCGAATGGTGTGCTGAACCGCGTTTCTGAAGATGGCGTCCTGGCCGATTGGTTTCGTCTCCCCCATCGCAAATATGGCACCAGCCACCGCATTATCAACATGGTGGTGCTGCTCCAACTGTTCACCATCATTGCCAGCCGCGGCGATGTTTACCTCTTGGGCGAAGCGTACGCATTTGGTGTGATCTGGAGCTTCACCTTCAACAGCCTGGCCATGCTCGTTCTTCGCTTTAAGTACAAAGGTGAACGCGGCTGGAAGGTCCCACCCAACATCACGATCGCGGGCACCGAGATCCCGATCGGCCTCGCCTCGGTCTTCCTGGTTCTGCTTTCGACCGCCCTGGTTAACTTGGCCACCAAGTCAGTCGCAACGGTCGCCGGTGTTTCCTTCTCCGTTGTATTTTTCACGATCTTTACGGTCTCCGAACGCGTCAACCGTAAAAAGTACGCCCTCGCCAAGCAACAAATGAAGGATCATTTTCAACTGCTTCAGAGCGACACGGTCGAGCGCGAAACGCTCCGCATCCGCGCCGGCAACGTGCTCGTGCCGGTGCGCGATTACAACACGCTGAGTCACCTCCGCTGGGCTCTGGAAAAGTTCGATATTCAGGATCAGGATGTGGTGGTGATGTCCGCGCGCATCAGCCGCTTCGGGTCGGCGGCCTACGATCTGTCGCCTGAACAGATCTTCAGCGATTACGAGCAGACTCTATTCACGCGGGCCGTATCTGTCGCCGAGAGCTTTGGCAAGAAGGTGTCTTTGCTAGTAGTGCCGGCGGGCGACGTGTGGAGCGCGATTGTGCAGACGGCTAATAACCTCGAATCGTCGGCGGTCGTGATCGGGGAATCCAGCAAGATGTCGCCCGAAGAGCAGGCCTTCGCGCTCGGCCAGGCATGGGAGGCGCTACCCGAACCGAAGCGGCAATTCGTGCTCCAGGTCGTGCATCCCGACGGACACGCCGAGACCTTCCGCATCGGCCCGCACACCCCGACGATGAAAGATGAAGACGTACTCTTACTGCATCGCCTGTGGCTCAGCATCACGCGCGAACCCGGCCTCGAGAACGTGCATCACCACGAAATTCTGACGGAAGCTCTCACCCGCTTTGCCCGCGAATATGGGGCGCGCGAACGCGATGAAATTCTGAAGGAATTGAAGCGAACCGGAAAGGTCGCGCGCGCGCAAGGCGAAACTCCGAGCACAGCCCCCGCACCCTTAGTTCGGAAGGAAGGCGGCGGCTCATTTCCCGAGCACGAATCCTAGAGGCCGGGGTCCCACACATTCGCGTTTTCGGCCAGTGGGTGGGTGTTTGCGCCGTCCCAACTGCCCGCTTCAACGTTCACTCACCTTCGGCGAATCCCTGTCCGCCGCTTTCTGATCGTCGCCGTGAATCACTCCGTCCTCCTCGGCATAGAATGACCGGTGATCCGCATCCATGTGCGCTGGCGTCATGATTAGCACAAATCCTTCTTCGTCACTGTTACGCTCTCTGTGACGCCGGAATCCAACCGTATAGTCTCCCTGAGTCGTCGACTGCGCCATGCGTTTTGTAAAGGATGCCGTGCCCGCCAACTCCGCGAGCGTAAGCGCATACTTCGCGTGGCGTTTCTTGTATGCCCGCTCGGCACGCAGCACCACCCGCATATAACCCAGCGCGACCGCCTCCGACTCCGAGCGCGCAGGATCGCCAGGAAATTTCGGCTGATAGGTGCTCGCCTGCGCAGGCGGCTGGCTTGCAGCCTCACTCTGGGCTAGCGCCCTTGGTAATCCGGTTACTAGTAACATCGCAATAAGTCCCGAAAATAGCCGATATTTGCGTTTTTTCATTGCGCGAAAACCCTCCACCGGCCCGCCTTTTCGGGGTTACCCACGTAATTGGACTGGGCCTGCAATCGTTTCAATTCCCCTCTGGTTCAGGCAATCTTAAGCAGGAAGCAATCCTAACAGGGAAACCTTGATGAAAGCTGCTGTCGCTGTCGCGAAAAAACCGATCATTCGTGTCGCCGTGGTAGAGAGTGATCCACTGCGCTTTGTAGGATTCCGGGCCCTCTTCGATTCCGAGACTGATCTGGAACTGGTCTCAGCCTCGCTTGCCGACGTCGGCCAGCTCACCGGCATCGATCTCGTGCTGCTCGGCAACCGCAACGGCCAGAATCTGTATGACATCATGGCCAGCCTCAAGGCCATCCGTCCGGACCTACGCATCATCGTCACCGGTTCCGGCATGGATGATGAAAGCGTCCTGAAGGCCATCGCCGCCGGCGCCAAGGGCTACGTGGACGAGGCCGCTTCGCCAACTGAGTTCATCCAGGCTCTGCGCATCGTACATCAGGGTTCAGTGTGGGCGCCGCGCCGTGTGCTCTCGACCTTCATCGAACGCGTCAGCTCATCCCCCGGCAGAATCTTCCCCGCGGGCCGCGTCACATTTACGGATCGCGAAAAAGAAGTACTTGAGATGCTGGTCGCCGGCCGCTCGAATAAAGAAATCGGCTCAGCTCTCGGCATCGAAGAACGCACCGTGAAGGCTCACGTAGCCAAATTGATGCGCAAAGTAGGGGTGCAGAACCGCATCGCCCTGTCGGTCCACGCGATTACGCATTCGCTGGTGACCGCAAAATAAGCCGCCTTTCGGTGGCGCAATGGGGTGAACTTGCGAATTCTTCCGTCCAGACTTCGCTGGATCCACTGGCCTCCGATCATCCATCTGGCTATTTGTTTAATTGCAATGCTTGGTTATGTGGTTCCTGGCCTGGACTTCGGCATCCTCTTCAGCCTGGTTACCCTTGCGGATATACCGGTGTCATTCGTCACAATAGTGCTAGTTTTTAGCAATCACGCTGTACTGGCCGGAATCTGGGTACTCGTCGCTGGAACACTATGGTGGTTTCTCCTCTGTTTAACGGCTGAAACGCTCGCCCGAAAAATACGTGGCGCTACCGAATCTAGTCTGCCTCACTAAGGCGGCGGCTTCCCATTTCTTCATCGCAAAA
>JBAQJF010000135.1:0-1514 GCA_049300195.1 Terriglobales bacterium
GACTATGCCCATGGGAAGCTCTGAACCGACTCACATTCCCGCCGAGCCCCTTCCTCTTTCGGCGGCCACGATCTCCGCGCGGCTTGACCGGCTCCCAGCCACACGGACGATGTGGAAGTTCGTCGTCCTGCTGAGCCTCGGCTTCTTTTTTGAACTCTACGATCTGCTTTATTCCGGATACGTCGCGCCGGGACTGGTGAAGAGCGGCATTCTGACCACCACCACCACCGGCCTCTTTGGCATGAACGGAGTGGCGGCCTTTATCGCGTTTCTGTTCGCGGGACTTTTCATAGGCACGATTTGTTGCGGGTTTCTCGCTGACCGTTTTGGCCGTCGCGCGATCTTTACGTACTCGCTGCTGTTCTACACGGCCGCGAATCTTACCATGGCACTTCAGGTCACGGCAACGGGCCTGAACTTCTGGCGTTATATGGCAGGGCTCGGCATTGGAGTGGAACTGGTAACCATCGGTACCTATATCTCCGAGCTCGTGCCGAAACATATCCGCGGACGCGCCTTTGCCTGCGAGCAGGCAGTGGGATTTATGGCCGTCCCGGTGGTAGCGTTTCTGTCGTACCTGTTGGTGCCGAACAAGCCCTTGGGCCTCGATGGCTGGCGTTGGGTGGTGATCATCGGAGCGCACGGAGCGTTGTTCGTCTGGTTCATTCGTCGCGCCTTACCTGAAAGCCCTCGGTGGCTCGCCCAGAAGGGCCGGCTCGCGGAAGCCGACCGTGTGATGTCGAAGCTGGAAGAGACCGTCACGAGAGAATTCGGACGGGCGCTTCCCGTTCCTGCGACTTACTCCCAACCTGTAACTACAGCGCAGACGTTCTTCGACATGTGGAGTGCACCCTATGGCAGGCGCGCAGCAATGATGATCATCTTCAACGTCTGCCAAACTGTCGGCTTTTACGGCTTCGCCAACTGGGTGCCGACGCTGCTGGTTAAGCAAGGCATCACGCTCACGACAAGCCTGTTGTATTCATCGATCATTGCAATCTCGGCGCCGATTGGGCCGCTGGTGGGTCTATTTATCGCCGACAAGTTTGAACGCAAAAGCGTGATCGTCGCGACCGCAGCAGCGATTGTGGTTTGCGGGCTCATCTTCAGCCAGGTTTCGAGTGGGATGCTGCTGATTGCGATGGGCGTGGGACTGACGCTCGCAAGCAACATTATGTCTTACAGCTTTCATGCCTACCAGACAGAGCTTTTCCCGACGGGCATCCGGTCGACCGCGGTCGGCTTCGTTTACTCCTGGAGCCGCTTTTCAGCAATTTTCACGTCGTTTTTCATCGCCGGAGTCCTAAAGAACTTCGGCACAACCGGCGTGTTCGTGTTCATTGCAGCAGCGATGCTGATCGTGATGGCGGTGATTGGGTTGATGGGGCCGCGCACGCGGAATCTCGCACTGGAAGAGATTTCCCGATAATGCAGATGGCAGTGAATTCTGGTTTCTCTGCGGGAAATGCCATTTGCTGGTTGATTAACAGGGTGTACCAGAACGACAGGGGATT
>JBAQJF010000136.1:0-1567 GCA_049300195.1 Terriglobales bacterium
TTGCGGACTTCGATCAAACGGGGTTCGGGGCGCATTCCTCTATCTCCAGGGCAGTTACTTCGAGTTCTTTGCCCTGCACGATTTCAGAGCAGGGAGTATTACATTCAGAGCAGCAGAATAACTGCACAGAGCTTAACTGACGCTGCGCCTGACAAAGCGGACAAAAGACTACCACTGGAATTTCCTCGATCACAAGGCGCGAGCCTTGCAGCGCGGTATTCTCGCACGCCATCTCGTAACAGGAGAGCAGAGCCTCTTTCACCACGCCGGACAAGGCGCCCAGCTTCAGGTGTACGGCGATGACCTGAACGCCCCGCCGCTCGACCTCTTCTTCGGCCAGCTCGACGATGCTCATCGCGATGGAAAGTTCGTGCATTGTTTCTTATTTACTCGACCTTATCCGCTTAACCTAAGTTACTTGCCGACTTACTCGTTCAAGCTACTCGTCGACAATGCAACCATGCCCTTGCCACCCGACCTGAACAACCTTGCCGCCCTCAACGAGGATAGGTACGGTGCGCTGCCCGCCCGAAATCTCACGCATCCGCGCCCGTGCGGCCGAATCGGCTTCAACGTCATATTCGACAAACTCGCTTCGCTTCCACTCCAGCCAGTCGCGCATTTCGCCCGTGTGAGGACAGCGCGCAGTTCCGTAGAGTTCAAGCTTAGCCACGGCCCGATGCCTCCCCGTTTAGCACTTCCAACGATTCGCGAATGACGTGATAAATCGACGCCTGCACTTCCTGGATGCGCGGGATATAGTCGCAGTTCACTACGACCGGAAAGTCAGCCAGACCCTTGCGTTTGATCTCGCCCCCGTCGTAGCCGAGCAGCGCGACAGTCAGCATATTCCGTTTGCGGGCTTCCTCGAGCGCCATGACGATGTTGCGCGATCCGCCGCTGGTGGAAATGCCGATGGCGATATCTTCAGGGCGAGCTTGTGCGATCAACTGTCGCAGAAAAATCGCATCGGTACCGATGTCGTTGGCGACGGCAGTAATGTTCGCAGGTTCCAGCGAAAGCGAGACCGCAGGGACCGATTGATAGCCCAATGGAGGAAGCACGCAATCAATGGCGAAATCGTTGGCGTCGGTGGCCGAGCCGCCGTTGCCGAAGACGATGATCTTTCCGCCCAAACGCAGACGCTCATGAATCGCCAGCGCAGCAGCACTGATTTGCTCTGCCTCTTCTCTCGCCAATTGTTCGCGGAGCACAGTGTCGTCGCGAACCTTCATCAGAATCGAGGATGCCACTTCGGCAACCAGGCCAGCGGTTCCTTGCTTTTGCGTGCCTAGAAATGGATAGAGAAATCCCGAGGCTCCGACATCATGGCCGAGTTCGCGATGCTCAAAAAACACATGCACCGTCTCCCACAGCGTGTGATAGAGAATCTCGATCATCTCCTGATGCATGAACGGATCTTGCGTGGCCGCCTCCACTGAGTAGGAACCTTCAACTCCTGGAAGTGCGAACGTCATCGCTTCCTGACCGCGCGCTTCCTGAAGCGTAGCCCAGACTTCAGGGTCGCCTTCGGGCGGGCCGAAGCCCATGACAATGTCCTCCGGTC
>JBAQJF010000137.1:0-5680 GCA_049300195.1 Terriglobales bacterium
GTTGGCCTGCGCGAGCGCCTTGCGGGCTTCGGCATACTCGCGTTGGCTCAGCTTGCTTTTCCCGTCTTCGAGGAAATACTTGGCTTTGATCTGGCGGGCGCGCTTCTCGACCGTTTCGCGATCCGCAGGCTGCAACGGCAGGCTGATCTTATATTTCTCGAGAATGGTCAGGTAGCCCTCGGCCATTTTCGCGCGCGACTGGCTGAGAGACCCGGGGCGTCCGACGGGCATACGTGCCTGAACTTTTGTGCTGTAGCCGATTTTTGCGCCGTGAAATGCGGTGCGCACCCACATGTCGTAATCGTCGCAGCGCAGCAGCGTTTCGTCGAATAGTCCGGCCTTCATGATGGCATCACGGCGAGCGACTACCGTCGAAATCGGGATTTGGCAACGCTCGACTAGCAGCGAGCCGAATGTTGCCTCACCGTGCGATGGGCAACGCTTCATGAACTCGCGCTCTTTGCCGGGCATGCCGACCAAGCCGTTCGAATATGTAAGGCCGAGAGAGGGATCGTCGGCGAAGAGCTTCATCTGATTGGCGAGATGGTCGGGCATCCAGGTGTCGTCGCTATCGAGGAAAGCGACATATTCGCCGCGCGCGTTGCGGATGGCGTGGTTTCGGGCGCCGGCGGCGCGCTTGTTTTCTTGCTTCAGGTAAACGAGCTGGTCGGGATAGCGCTCCATGTATGGCGCCAGGACTTTTTCGAGTTCGGGCGTGTCGGGCGAACCGTCGTTGACGACGATCGCTTCGAAGTCCTGATACGTTTGAGCAAACACCGAATCGAGGCAGGCGGAGATGAAATGCGCGGTTTTGTAGCTGGGAATAATGACGCTGACCTTCGGAGTGTTCAGCTTCAGGGTTGCGTCTCCGATCTTTGGAGCCTTAGTCGATTGGGCTGTCTGCATGCGTTCCCTAAACTTCTTCCGAGTCTGAGGCCAAGCCCTCTGGGGCTAAAGCCCCTGTCAATTTCGATCCCTAAGCACGGCTGGAAGCCGTGCCCTTCCCAAAGTCTCTGCGCTTCAAAAGTCTCCGCGTTTCAAAGACGTTCGCGTGCTGCGAATACGTCTCTACGCGCTGTGAAAAACTTCTTCCTTCTCACCGGCCAGAATATTGTTGACCGCTTCTACTCCCATCATCACCGAGTGATCCATATTGCCGATCTCGTAGCGCCAGGCGCCGAAGCGGCCGCGCGAATAGATTCCCTGCTCCAGCAAAGCCGGTTGCAGCGCGGCCAGCGCCTTATCGCGGCCGAGCGTCGGGATGGGATATGAATAGCCGACGATGCGATGATAGCGCGAGACGATGCGCGCGCGATCAGACTCTTCCAGCATTTTGGCCTTGATCAATCCTGTAATGACCTGGTCCAAAACCTTTTCCGGGTCCGGGTTTTCGCCAACACGGAACGACATCTCGCACATCATCGAACTGTAGTGCTCGGTGTCTCCGTTTGGAACGTTATTGGGCGAGTAGTGCGAAAAATACGTTGCCCGGTAGCACGGCATGTCGGAATCGGTGAAGTAAATCCAGCAGCGTCCGGTCTCGATTTTTTTCTTTAGCCCGATGCCGACGACCAGCAGATTGTTGTGCTCGAGTCCGGCGGAGGCATCGATGAGCTTGCTGTCTGCGGTCTTGATCATCTTTTGGACGACGAGATCGAGCGGCGCGGTTGAGATCAGGATGTCGTAAGTATCGCCGGTGCCGTCTTCGAACGAGATGCGCTTGCGTACGGGATCGACTTCGACGAGCTTTTTGCCGGTCTTCACTCTTTCGGGAAAATTCTTGGCGATCTGGCGATAGATTTCACCGGTGCCGCCGTAGAGCGGGAATTTGAATTTGCTGTTTGGGCCCCAGCTCACATCGTCGCGCTCGTACAAAACATTTTCGAGCAGACGCTTGAAATCCATCACGGCAACGCGGTCGGCGATCCAAGCCTTCGACATCTGCTCGAGCGGCGTGGTCCAGACTTTTTGGTTGTAGGGGAACATGAAGGCGTCGGCGATGCCTTCGCCGAAAGTTGCTAGAATCCAATCGCGAAAGTTGGCCGCCTCGCGTCCGCCGCCGTTGGATGCGGCTTTTGCGGCTCCGACCAGGCAACTGACCTGAACTTCTTTTGGCAGATAACGGAGATTGCTCTGAAAGGGATACGGAATCCACGAGTCGCCCTTGACGATCCAGCTCTCGCGAATGCGCTCGTGAACTTCCTTGCCGAGGGCCTTGTCGATCAAATTATCGAAATATTTATAGTGCGAGAAGATGACATGGCCGCCCTCGTCCCAGACGAAGCCATGCTCGTCGACGTGCGAGGTGGCATGGCCTCCCACGCCGCCGGATTTCTCGTAAAGCACCCAGTTTTCGTAGCCGAGTTCGTGCAGGCGATAGGCCGCGCCGAGGCCAGTCGGTCCACCGCCGATGATGACAATTTTCTTGCTCATGCTTCCTGACACACTGTTTCGATTGCGGTACGAAAGTTTCCGGGTCCGCGAATCCTGCTGATTAGAGATGGGTTGGCCTTTATTCACCCGCCACCACCTCGACTGGAATCAGCAACCTCCGAACCAGAACTGGGGTATAGCAAATTGTACCATTCGGGTTTTTGGGGCTGGTGATGCCGTAGGTAACGTGGCAAAACGGCTGTCAGCTCTCAGCTGTCAGCTTTCAGCAAACTCAACGCCAAAGGCGGATAACCACGGAGGACACATAGGAACACAGAGGAAGGCAATTGAGTTTTCCTCTTTCCCTTCTGCGCCCCGTGGTCGAGCGTTTGCTTTTGACATTACAGAGAACCCACAACTGAGGACTGACAACCGCAGCTCCGCTACAATATTCCCTGCTAATGGACAACAAAGCCATCGCGGGAATCCTGTACGAGACCGCCGACTTGCTCGAAATTGACGGGCAGGATTCTTTTCGGATCCGCTCCTATCGCAACGCTGCCGAGGCGATTGAGGCGATGCCGCAGCAGGTTTCCAGCCTGATCGAAGATCCGAAGAAATTGCTCGCCGTTCCCGGAATCGGCAAGGGTATGCTCGCCAACCTGCAACATCTTTTTAAGGAAGGCACGGTCGAGATCCACAGCGAGATGCTGAAAAAGTATCGTCCCTCGATGCTGGAGTTGCTCAAGATTCAGGGCCTGGGACCGAAGACGATCGCTCTGATCTGGAGCGCCTACCAGGTGTGCGACATCGACGGAGTTGAAAAGCTGGCCCGCGAAGGCAAGATTCGCGAACTGCCGCGCATGGGCGAGAAGCACGAGCAGAAACTGCTGAAGGCAATCGAAGATTATCGCCGCATCGGCGGACGATTTTTGCTGGACACAGCCGAGCAACTCGCAGAGAAACTCGTAGCGCATCTCAAGGAGGCGCCCGGCGTCGAGAGGGTTACGCCCGCCGGCTCGCTGCGGCGCGGCCGCGAAACGGTTGGCGACCTCGATGTTCTCGTTACCGGTAAAGGCTGCTGCGCCGACGAAACGCGCGAAGAGATCGCGCAGCATCTGCTGCGCTTTCCCGGCCTGATGGAAATCATCGCGAAGGGCGAGAACAAAGTCAGCTTCCGCCAGCGCAACGGAATGCAGGTCGATGTGCGGCTGCTCCCGCCCGAGTCATTCGGCGCAGCGATGCAGTATTTCACCGGTTCGAAGGCGCATAACGTCGCGCTCCGGCAGCGCGCGCTCAAGATGGGCTACACGCTGAACGAATACAGCCTCGCGACCCTCGAAGACAACAAACCTATCGCGGGCGCGACCGAGCAGGATATCTACGGCAAACTCAAACTCGACTTCATCCCTCCGGAGCTGCGCGAAAATCTCGGCGAAATCGAAGCCGCTGCCAAGCACGAACTGCCTGCGCTGATTGAGGTGTCTGACCTGCGCGGCGACGTGCACATGCACACCGTCGAAACTGACGGCCGCAACACCATCGAGGAGATGGCCGAAGCCGCCCGCGAGCGCGGCTACGCGTACATGGCGATTACCGACCACTCTAAGAATCTGGCCTTCGCAAATGGACTGACCGACGAGCGCGCGCTGGCACATATCGAGCGCATTCGCGCGGTGGATCGAGCGATCAACGATCGGGCGATGAACGATCGAACGACAAACAAAGACAAGAAGACGAAGGGCATTCGCATCTTCGCGGGCGTCGAGGTCGATATTCTCGGCGACGGCACGCTCGATCTCTCCGATTCCGTGCTCGAGCAGATGGACATCGTGATCGCCAGCGTGCATTCGCACTTCAATCAGGATCGGGCGACGATGACCGAGCGACTGCTGAAGGCGATTGCAAATCCGAATACTTCGATCATCGGCCATCCCACGGGCCGGCAGTTGCTGCGCCGCGACGCGTATCCGTTTGACGTTGACGCCATCCTGCAATCGGCCTTCAAACACAAAGTCGCCATGGAGCTGAACTCCTATCCCGACCGCCTTGATTTGTGCGACGTGCATCTGCGCATGGCTAAGCAGCATGGAGTAAAGATCGTGATCAACACCGACTCTCATCACACCTCGCATATGGAGAAGATTCGCTATGGCGTGACGCAGGCGCGGCGGGCATGGCTCACGAAGAACGATGTCCTGAACACTCTGCCCGCGGCGGAGTTTGCCAAGGCGATGAAGCACGGCTGGTAGTTCGAACGAGGTTCGGTCGCGCCCGACCTGCATCCTGCTAAAATCGACCCCCATGCAACTCTTTCCCGTCGCAGCCTGTCTGCTAATTTCGGGTGCTCTCATGGCACAGACCAATTCGTCTTCATCCGCCGCCGCCAACACCAAATTCGCCAGGCTCAGCGAAGAGTTCATTCATGAGACGCTAGCGCTTTCGCCTTCCAACGCGTCGCAGGCCGGGTACCACCAGCACATCGATCCGAAGACCGGCAAGACTATCGCGCTCGACGCACTGCTCGACGATGTGAGCGCCGCCGGCATGGCGGAACAGCGTCGCGTTTATGCCGAGTGGCGCGAACGCTTCCGAAAAGAGACTCCACTTGCTTCCCTCAACATTGAGGACGCGGCCGACTGGCAACTGATCGACGACCAGATCGCTCTGACTCTGCTCGAATTCGACCGCATCCAGAATTACAAGCACAACCCTACGGTGTACGTGGAACTGCTGGGCGGCGCGCTTTTTCAGCCGCTCACCGATGATTATGCTTCGCAGGACGTCCGCCTCGGCGACATCCTCTCGCGCATCGCCGCGACGCCGCATTTCCTCGACCAGGCGCGCAGTGAACTGGTCGACGCCGATCCTATCTTTATCACGGTTGCGGTCGAGGAAAATGAGGGCAACATCGATCTGATCCAGAGCACGATTGCGGCCGCCATTCCAGCCGGATCGAAATTGAAGGCGCAGTTCGATCAAGTCGCGCCTCCGGCGATCGAAGCGCTCAAGAATTTCTCACGCTGGCTGCAGGACGATTTGGCGAAGAAAAAGACCGATCGCACCTGGCGCCTCGGCAAAGAGCTGTACGCGGAAAAATTCCGCCTGGTCATGGAGACTCCGATCACTCCCGATCAAGTTCTGGCCGAGGCAGAGGCCGCGCTCAAGAAGACGCGGGCCGAAATGCTCGAGATCGCTTTGCCGCTGCACAAGCAGTACTTTCCCGATCACGACGACCACGCCAGCCTCAGCCCGCAAGAGCGCGAAAACAAAGTTATCGGCGAGGTGCTGCATAAGATTTCCGACG
>JBAQJF010000138.1:0-17688 GCA_049300195.1 Terriglobales bacterium
GATCGGGCGGCTGAATGTCGCCAATCAATCCCCACTCGAATCGGCTGCGCAGGCGATCTTCAAACTCGGCAAGCTCTTTCGGGGGACGGTCGCTGGCGATTACGATCTGCTTCATCGACTCGTGCAGGGCGTTGAAGGTGTGGAAAAACTCTTCCTGCGTACGCTCTTTCTGCGCCAGGAATTGGATGTCGTCAATCAGCAACACGTCCATCGTCCGGAATTTGTCCCGGAAGCTGATCATCTTGTCGTAGCGCAACGAGTTGATCATCTCGTTGGTGAACTTCTCGCTTGAGACGTAGCAGATGGCCGCTTGCGGTGTGCGGCGCTTGATCTCATGCCCGATGGCCTGCATCAGATGAGTCTTGCCCATGCCGGTTCCGCCATAGAGAAAGAGCGGGTTGTAGGCCTTGGATGGGCGCTCGGCGACTGCCTGACAGGCCGCGTGCGCGAACTGGTTGCCGCTGCCGATCACGAACGCGTCAAAGGTATAGCGCGGATTCAGTTGCGCGGCGCTGTCCCAGTCGAAGCGGCCCTGCGAAGGCGCCGACATCGATTGCGGGGCGCTCGACGACGGAAATGCCGAGAGGCCGCCGTTATGGCGAATCGGAGTGTTCGAGGGATCGTCCTCGGCGGTGACGAACTTTACATCTTCGTACCCGAGGCCGAGGTCGTCGACCGCTTCCTGAATCAGGTCGGCGTACTTGTCGCCTTCTCTTCGGTATTCGTCGGTTGGAACGCGAACGAACAGGATTCCATTGCTGATGTGGCTGTAGCGGGTCGGTTTCAACCAGGTGTTGTAGGAGTGGCGGTTGATTTTCTTTTCCAGCGCATCGAGGATGCGCACCCACGGATTCGGAGTGATCGGTGAACCAGAAAGAGACATTTTATGAATACCAAACACCCGGCGAATGCGCCGGGATCAATCCAATCTTTAAATATGGGTCTTCGTTACAGCGGGGTCGTGCTTGTTTTTGAATACGAGTTGTCGGTGAATTTCATTACGGGACGAACGGCATACTAGCATAAAAAAATCGCTACGTCGGTGTCGCTCGACAAAAACTTTTTGTGCGCATGCGAGATTGCACCGCGATTTTTTTTAGCTGTCAAGTGTCGAGAAACTAACTGCCGCGAGAAGAGTGCAGTTTTGGTTTCGAGTAACGAGCCGCGAGACTCCGAGCAAGTAGGGCCGTGAAAATAAGCAATTGAAAATCTTACTCGGATCTTCTGCCGCGCGGACGTTCGCTTCGCTCCGACCTTGCCGGCGATTTGTAGTTTCCGGGGTAGACGACGACCGAGCGCCTTCCGCCTTCGCCGTCGCTTTCGGTGCGGAGATCGTGTTCCTCGCGCAGCGCGAGATGAACGATGCGGCGCTCGCGCGACGACATCGGGCCGAAGCGGTAGGGCTCGCCGGTGCGGCGCACCCGATCCGCCGCGGTGCGCGCCGCGATTTGTAATTCGTCGATGCGCAGCGACCGGAAGTTCTTGCAGTCGAACCAGATTTTCTCGTGCTCGTTGCCTTGCAGGTGGAGCATCTCCGACGCGAGCAGTTCGAAGGAGCGGAGCAATTCGCCGCCGCGTTCAAGGAGCAGCGCCGAGTCGGGTCCCGCGAATTCGACGAGAATCTCGGGATGCTCCCAATCGCGATTCTGGGCGATCGGCGGATCGACGGTGATGCGGTATTTCAACTTAAACCCGCCGCTGGTGATGACGGTTTGCAGAAAATCGCCGATTTGTTTGGCGGCAACGACTTTGTCGGTAATGGGCATAAATAGCTCTTGGCTTTTGGCTGTTCGCTCTTAGCTAAAGGCCAAAAGCTAACAGCCAAAAGCTTATTTGTCTTTCTTCCTCGCGCGCTTCTCCATCATCTCGCGCATTTCGCGTCCGAGAGAGGTGCGGTTCATGACCGCCTGCTGCACGATTCCAATCAATTGTCCCGCCGACCAGTACAGGCCGAGCCCGGCGGGCAGGTTCCAACTGATGACGCCCATCATGCCGGGCATCATGATGTTCATCATCTTTTGTTGCGACGGATCCATGCCCGCCTGCGGCGTCATGCGTTGCTGGAAGATCATGGTAACGACGATGGCGATCGGCAGAATGTGGAGCTTATCCGCTCCCGCCAAATCGTGGATCCAGAGCCAGGGTGCGTGGCGAAGGTCGATGGCGACACCCAGCATGCGATAGTACGCAAAGAGGAATGGCATCTGAATCACCAGGGGCAGACAGCCGCCGGCCGGATTCACTCCCTCTTTTTTATAGAGAGCCGAAATCTCCGTATTCATTTCGGCCTTGCGCGGGTCGCGCATGCTGTACTTCTTATATTTTTCCTGGATCGATTTGATCTGGGGCGCGACGCGCTGCATCTTGAGCATCGACTTCATCTGCGAAAGACGCAGCGGCAGAAGCGCCACGTTGATGATCAGCGTCTGGAGCAGGATGGCCCAACCCCAATTGCGCACAATGTGGTAGTAAGTCCACTTCAGCCAGAGGAACAGGGGACGGGCGATCAGCCCTAGCCAACCGAAGTCGACGACTGCCCGCAGATCGGGCTCCGCGCCAGTGATTCCGGGGACGTGCACGGCTTCGAGATCAGCCAGCGATTTGGGTCCGACGTAGACCCGCACCGAGGTTGGCCCCCTTAGATTGCCCACCGCGGCGCCGTAGACATCCACCTTGTCCATCCGCTTTTCGCTCGGGTCGGAAGGATTGTGCGGAATTTCGAGGGGGCTGCGCAGCACTACCAACGCGGCGTCCTGCGGATCGCTGGGCATGAAAATCGCGGAGAAGTACTGCTCCGAAACGCCTGCCCACTGGAAGGGGCCGGGCATGGTCGCGCCGGCAATCGCCTTGGTTGAGGGGAGAACGGTCCAACTGTTGGCGAGCCGCTCCACCTTGCTGCCGTCCTGATAGGCAATTTGTGCAGAGGCATACTGCGGGGCAGTACTCTGATCGCCGAAGCCGGAGGGCCACATGAGGAATGCGGTGACGTTAGAACCTTTTACCTGGACGGACGTCTGAGCGTTGACGACATAGCTGTCATCGAAATGGAAGCTCTTGCGAACGGAAAGGTCGCCGTCCGAGTATTCGAAGGTGATGTCGGCGGGCGCGGTCGAACTGGTGCTCGTTACGACATAAAGCGACGAATTAATCTTGCTGCGCAGGCTTTCGTCGAGATTGCCGGGGTACGTCCAGAGCGATAGCGGATAGCCAAACTTTTCCGCGGCGACGCGATTCACCAGCTCGAGCGGCTTGCCGTTTTCGTCGTCCCATTTCTTTAGCACCCATGACTTCACCTGCGCACCGCGATTGGTGAAAACGATGCGGTAGAGATCGTTTTCGATGACGGTTTCGGACTCGCTTGCCGCCACTTTTGTGGCGGGTGCGAGCGATGTATTCTTCGCAGCCGCGCCTTTGGACGAGGCTTTGGCAACCGGAGCGCCAGCGGGACTGCTGCCCGCACTCGCGCCACCGGCGGCCGGGAACGGCTGCTGATTCGCCTGAGATTGATTTGCCTCCGCCTGAGACTTCTGCTGACTCGCCGGCGGCTGGGGCAAGTATTTCTTCAGGATCGGCTGAAACAGCATGATGACGAGGAACGTCAGCGCAAAGACGAGAAGCAGCCTGCGCTCCATGCCGGGTTCTTGTTGGGGATTCTGAAATTCAGCCAATGCAGTCGCTCGCTGTTCGTGGTTCGCTGTTCGCTGTTCGCGCCGAACCGATCATGATCGCGCGAGCTTCGGCAATGCCGTGATGATGATGATAAGGGTGACCGTCTTTGACAACCGGATCCAAACCGCCCTTCACAAAGGGATGACAGCGCAACAGGCGCCACGTTGCTTTCACTCCGCCTCGAAGCACGCCGTAGCGCTCGATCGCCTCCATGGCGTATTCGGAACACGTCGGAACATATCGGCACGACGGTGCCAGCGATGGAGAAATCCATCGCTTATAAAGCCGCAGCAACGACAATGCCAATGACTTCATTTCTCAGTCAGCCTCTTTGCGATCGCGTCAAATGCCCGCCCCACTTCTTCGAGCACCTTCGCGAATTCCAATCTCAAGATCGACTTCTTCGGATTGATCACGATGTCGACCGCATCTCTTAAGCCAGAACGTCGAAGCCGCACCGCCTCGCGCAGTCTGCGCTTGATACGGTTCCGGTCGACCGCCCCACCCAGCACGCGCCCCACGGTGAAGCCCACGCGCGCGCAACACTGTCGAGATGCATCGGCCGCCTGCACAAGATAAAAGACCGTCATGTGCGGGGAGAAGTGCCGCCGCCCCTGCTTGTAAACGCGCTCGAAATCCGAGTGCTTCAGTAATCGCGCCGCGCGCGGGAACCCTGCTCCCGGTTGCGTGGACTCATCATCACCCTGACGGCTCGGAGCGTCGGCGATCACAACCTCGCTATCCTCGACAAATGACGGCATTACTACCCTGGTGGGAATGCTACTCGCGGAAACCCGGTTTCACCGAGACGCGCTTGCGTCCCTTGGCCCGGCGGCGCGACAGCACCTTGGCCCCGCTTTTGGTCTTCATGCGAGTCCGGAACCCGTGCTTTTTCGAGCGCTTGCGCCGGTTGGGTTGAAATGTACGTTTCGGCATCGAAAATCCCTGCTCCTGACTGAGTCAACTGTAGTAAGGCAAACGGTAAGTATAAATGACGGTGAGAACGGCGGCAAACGGATAGAAGGCGGATTGACGCTTGGTAGAGCCTACCCACATCGTATCCCTCGCCGCGTTGGCCTGAGGTTCTGGCTATACTCCACTCATGAAGATGAGCGGTTTTTCTTTTGCCACCACGGATTGGGCTCAAGTGGCGGCGTCCGAACATCGTGGCAAGACTGGCAGCGCGGTGTGGCGGACGCAGAATTTCGGAGAGATACGAGTTCGCATGGTGGAGTATTCGCCGGGATATCTGGCCGATCACTGGTGTTCGAAAGGACATGTAATTCTTTGCCTGGAAGGGGAGCTTGAAACGGAGCTCGCGAATGGAAGGCGTTACACCCTGAAGGCAGGCCAAAGCTATCAGGCTTCGGACGGCGAGCCGGGTCACCGGTCATCGACAAAAACCGGCGCCAAGCTGTTTATTGTCGATTAGCGGGCAATCGATTTCGATTCTGGAACTCTTGCTGATTCTTTCCAATGAACCTTGACGATACCATCGTTGCCATCGCTACGCCGCCGGGGCGCGGCGGCATCGGCGTGGTTCGGCTGGCGGGCCCGGAGGCGCGCGCGATTGCCTTGCCGATGCTGCGGCTTGGGCATGCTTTAGAGCCGAATCGCGCCATTTTGGGCGAACTCATCGAACCGCGTGGCGCTCCACACGGCCAGAGGATTGATGAAGTTGTCGTTACTTACTTTCAGAAGCCGCATTCTTATACGACCGACGACATCGTTGAAATCTCGGCTCATGGCTCGCCCGTTGTGTTGCGGCACATCATCGAACTGGCGCTCGCGCACGGCGCGCGGCTCGCTGAGCCGGGCGAATTTACCATGCGGGCCTTCCTCAACGGCCGGCTCGATTTGACTCAGGCAGAGGCGGTTCGCGATTTGATCGACTCGCAAACTTTGTTTCAGGCCAAGGTCGCGGCGCAGCAGCTTGAGGGCGCGCTCTCGAAGCGACTGAAGCCGATCAAACAGAAACTGGTCGAGTTGATCGCCTTGCTCGAAGCGGGCATTGACTTTGCCGAGGATGACATATCGGTCGCCCCGGATGCGACGATTCTGAGCCGGATTGTCGAAGTAAGCGCGCCGCTGGAAGCACTCGCTGCGAGTTTTGCTTATGGCAAAGTCGTGCATGAAGGACTGACACTCGCGATTGTCGGCCGGCCAAACGTCGGCAAGTCAAGCCTGTTCAACTGTCTGCTCGAGTCGGAGCGCGCCATCGTTACCGCGCAACCCGGTACTACTCGTGATCTGGTCACTGAGACGGTCGCGATCGGTGGCATTCCGGTGCGGTTGGTGGACACTGCGGGCATCCGAAGGGCGCTTGATGAAGCCGAAAGCATCGGAATCAAGAAATCGATGGACGCGCTGTCGGACGCCGATCTGGTGCTGGTGGTTCTCGACAGTTCGCAGCCGGTTTCGAAGGAAGATCATGAGTTGTTAAGTCAAGTGGAAGGTCGCGCGGCGATTGTCGTGAGCAACAAGTGCGATCTGAAATGTTCCCAGTTCTCAGTCCCCGGTTCTCAATTGCCCCAGGTGCGGGCATCTCAGGTGAGGACTTCGGCACTCGACGGTACCGGCATCGCAGAATTGCGCGCGGCTATTCTCCGTCATGTCGAGGGAGACGGCGGCCCGCAGGTCGAGGCCGGATTTCTGACGAACGCACGCCACCAGAGACTAGTTGCCGACTCGCTGGCTGCGCTCGCCACTGCTGCAAACGCGGTCGCCGACAGCGTTCCCCACGAGATGCTCCTTCTCGATCTCTACAACGCGCTGCGCCCGCTTGATGAGATCACGGGCGCTACCACGACGGACGACATCCTTAACCTGATCTTCGGCACGTTCTGCATCGGGAAGTAAGTGTCGAACGAGCAAAACAGTCAACTCGCAGCGAACTAACTCTCCAATGCCTCTAGCTGGCGACCTCGGTAAGTCTTTCGGCTGCTGGCCTTAACCTGCGCGACGGCCGTGCCAGCGTGCGCATCAGGCTCGCGAAGCCGTCAAGATCAAGCGACTGGGGACCGTCCGAAAGCGCTCGTTCGGGACAAGGATGCACCTCGACCATCAGACCATCGGCGCCGACCGCGAGAGCTGCACTCGAAAGCGCTGGAATCAGGCTCCGCCGCCCCGTTCCGTGTGACGGATCGGCGATCACTGGCAAGTGCGAGAGTTCTTTGGCCAAGGCAACGGCCGCGAGGTCAAGCGTGTTGCGCGTATCGGTCTCGAATGTTCGAATCCCACGTTCGCAGAGAATCACGTTCTCGTTGCCGCCGGCGAGCAGGTATTCCGCCGCCAGCAGCCATTCTTTTATCGTTGCCGAGGGGCCGCGCTTGAGCAGGATCGGACGATCGACACGCGCCAGCGCCCGCAGCAGCGCGAAGTTTTGCATGTTCCGCGCGCCGACTTGCAGAAGGTCGGCATACTCGGCGATCCGCCCGACGTCTTCCGTGCTCATCACCTCGGTGACAATCGGAAGACCGGTTTCGTCGCGCGCCTCGGCCAGCAGCCGCAACGCTTCTTCGCCAAGTCCCTGAAAATCGTATGGAGAGGTGCGGGGCTTATAGGCGCCGCCGCGCAACAGGCGGGCTCCCGACTGCTTGACGGACCTTGCCGCCGCGAGCAATTGATCCCGTGACTCGACTGAGCATGGCCCCGCGATGACCACGAATTCGTCGCCGCCGATGGGCACATCGCGCACATTTACGACCGACGGTTGCGGCCTGACTTGCCGGCTGACCAGCTTGAAGGGATGCGTGATGGCGACGACCTCTTCGACTCCGGCAGCCGCTTGTAGCGCCTCCAGTTGAATGCGGTTTCCGCCGCTGCCGACCGCCGCTACGATCGTGCGCTCCGTGCCTCGAATGGTGTGGGGCTGGTACCCCGCTTGCTCGACTACCGCGATCACGTGCGCAATCTGCTCGTCGGTTGCTCCGTACATCATGTTGATAATCACTGGCTGCTCCTTTGGCCCTGGTTTTTGAATCCTGGTTTTGAGTTGCACGCAAAAAGCAAAAGCCGCGATTCGGAGATCGCGGCTTGGGCTGAACTTGTTTACGTGTCTAACTCGGAATTGACGCGTGCTCAAAATTCGCCGCTGCCGCTACTCCAAAAGTGAAGTAGCGGTAGGTAAACAGCGAAAACGCAAATCGCGGCGTACGCGTCATTGGGTCTCTACTCTCCCATACAGCAGAGGGAATCGCAAGCCAGAAATGAATCTCAGCTTCGGATCGTTAGTCTTCGGCCTTCTTGCCGGATTTGCTGACTTTGCCGGAACGGTCCGTCTTGCCGTTTGCCATGCTTTTGCGCAGGCGCTGCTCCAGTTCTTCGACTTCGCGATTCAGCCCTTTCGGAAGATGACTGCCGAATTTTGCGAAGTGTTCACGTATAAGGGGAATTTCCTTCAGCCAGCCATCCGTGTCGACGCTGAGCAGCTTGCATAGATCTTCCGCGCGAAGGTCGAGGCCTTGGGTATCAAGATCGGTCGGGTCCGGCAGCAAGCCAATTGCGGTTTCAATCGCGTGAGCCTTGCCTTCGCAGCGTTCGAATACCCACTTCAGCACCCGGCTGTTCTCTCCATACCCCGGCCAGAGAAATTTGCCGTTCTCGCCCGTGCGGAACCAATTGACGTAGTAAATCCGCGGAAGATTCGCGCCCTCGCGCTGTCCGATTTTGAGGTAGTGGGCGAAGTAATCGCCCATGTTGTAGCCGCAGAAAGGAAGCATGGCCATCGGGTCGCGGCGAAGTTGACCGATCTTTCCGGATGCTGCGGCAGTCGTCTCACTGCTGGCGGTCGCCCCGAGGAATGTTCCGTGCTGCCAGTCGAACGATTCGGTAATGAGCGGCACGACGCCGGCGCGGCGACCGCCGAAGAGAATCGCGTCAATCGGAACGCCTTTGGGGTCTTCCCATTCGGGGGCGATTACCGGGCATTGACTGGCGGGTGTCGTGAACCGGGCATTCGGGTGGGCGGCCTTACGCATGGAGTGCGGTGTCCACGAGCGACGGAGCCAGTCAAAAAGCTCAGTTGGCTTGTCAGCGGTCATGCCCTCCCACCACACGTCACGGTCGGGCGTCATCGCGCAATTGGTGAAGATGGAATTTTTGGTCGCCGTGAGCATGGCGTTCTTGTTCGACTTCATGCTGGTGCCTGGAGCCACGCCGAAGAAACCATATTCCGGGTTGATGGCATAAAGGCGGCCATCGGCGCCGAACTTCATCCAGGCAATGTCGTCGCCGATGGTCTCGACCTTCCATCCGGGAATGGTCGGGATCAGCATTGCCAGATTCGTCTTGCCGCATGCCGATGGGAATGCACCCGTGATGAACTTCGACTGGCCAACGGGATTTGTCAGTTTGAGGATGAGCATGTGCTCAGCGAGCCAGCCTTCATCGCGCGCCTGTACCGATGCAATGCGCAGGGCGTGGCATTTCTTGCCGAGCAGGGCGTTGCCGCCGTAGCCTGAGCCGTACGACCAGATCTCGCGTGTCTCGGGAAAATGGCAAATGTACTTTTCGCCCGCGTTGCATGGCCAGGTGGCATCCTGCTCATTTGGGCCCAGTGGGGCGCCGAGGGAATGCAGTCCGCGAACGAACTCGCCGTTCGAGCCGAGAGCATCCAGCACACGCGTGCCCACGCGCGCCATGATGTGCATGCTGGCGACGACGTAGGGCGAGTCTGTGATTTCAACGCCGATCTTGGAAATCGGGGAGCCAATTGGGCCCATGCTGTACGGGATCACATACATGGTACGGCCGGTCATCGAGCCGGCGAAAAGGTTCCGCAGACGCGCCTTCATTTTCGCCGGGTCTTCCCAGTTGTTGGTAGGGCCGGCTTCTTCCTTGGTGCGCGCGCAGATGAAAGTGCGATCCTCGACGCGGGCCACATCGGCCGGGCTGGAACGAACCAGGATGCTGTTTGGCCGCTTCTTTTCGTCGAGCGGAATGGCGGTGCCGGTAAGCACCATTAGCCGGGTCATGGCCTGATATTCGTCGTCGGAGCCGTCACACCAGTGAACGCGATCGGGCTTGCAGAGATCGGCAACCTCTCCGACCCAAGCCAAAAGGGCCTTATGTTTCGGTCCCTGTGTCCCATCGGTCATGGTTTCCCGATCCAAGATGTGAGTGGCCATAGAATCCTTTCCCCGACGTGGGGAGAACCGCCCCAACTTTTGATCCGCAACTGCGTGGGCATTCGTCAGCAGATACGCATGGCCAACGAGGGGGTCTGCCCCTACCCCGCCCGTACTTATTAAGACAGGACCTTCATTCTGCCTCATTTTTGGGGACCTTTCCAGCAATCAAAGGTGACATCGGACGACTGACCGCCCGGTTGGGATCAGACCCTCAAACCGGACGGTGCTCGATCGTTATGTCGTTATCGGCGAATATGCCATGGATCACAGCGCATTGTGATGAAGATATAGATGTTCAGGTTTTTTCACTCGCACAGAGGAGAGAAATAGCTAGCTCGCGGCGACCGGCGAATCCACCTGGGCGGCAATGGCATCGAGGTGCTTGAGTGTCTCATCCACTGTAAGGGAATACATTTCGCGGCCCAGGCCTTCGCCGGATTCGAGGGCAGTTTTCAGAAAATGCCCGGCGATGTCAATGGCGAGGGGATCAGTAATCTGTTTGCCCGTGCGCTTCTTGTATTCGACCCAGGCCGGATGCGGGAGCGCCACCCACACAGGGCGGCCATCGACCAGGAATTTGATATCGACGGCATCGGCATGGCGGGTCGCGATGGCCACGATCAGCGCCTGATAGATGGCATGCACGTTCTTCCTGGTCCAGCGGTCGGTGGCGGTGAAGTCGGCGTACATGGCGGCTGCTTTCAATAACTATATCTCCCGAGCAGGTCGCGAGCAAACGAAGTCGCCTTCGCGACCGTTGTCCGGGGAGGCTGAATTTTTGCGTTTTTAGCAGGCATCGTTCATCTTAGAATTTGTTCGAGCTGTGGTCGCTGTGAGAGGATTTTCTCAGACGCGCATCTCGTCCGTTTCTCAAGATTACTAATTCAAAGGACTGTTAATGCCGAAAGCAGCTCAAAGGATAGGGGTAGTTTTTGCGCTTTTCGTTCTCGTAACTTTTTCCGCGTTCGGGCAAACCACGGAGTGGAAGATCGATCCCGTGCACTCGACCGCGCAATTCACCGTACGCCACTTTGGGATCTCGAACGTATCGGGCATTTTTACGAAGGTGACCGGGACGGTCGCACTTAACGAGAAGGACATCACGCAATCGCAGGTCGATGCTTCAATCGACGTCAGCTCAGTCGATACACACGTCGAGAACCGCGACAAAGATCTGAAGAGCCCGCACTTTTTCGATGTGGACAAGTATCCGACGATCGAGTTCAAATCCAGGCGCATCGTGAAAAGCGGCGACAAATTGCAGGTAGTCGGCGATCTGACGATGCACGGAACTACCCGCGAAGTCACCCTGGATGGAGAGGGACCGACGCCTGCAATCGTCGATCAGGGAGGCAATGCGCGCCGCGGATTCTCGGCAACCACGAGCATTAATCGCAAAGATTTCAACCTGACTTATAACAACATGCTCAAGAGCGGCGAGGCAGTGGTCGGGGACATAGTAAAGATTCAGATTGATGTGGAGATGGAGAAGAAGAAATAGGGGCGTTTGCCATTCGGTATCATTTGAAGGTGACGGGCAAGACGAGATCGAACGCGGACATTGAACTTCTGCATTCCGAAAAGCTGACGGGAATTCCGTGGCTCGTCCATGCGTTCTCGACCCGCAGCGGCGGCGTCTCGCGGGACTATGGCGGAAACGCGCTGAATCTCGGGTTCACCAAAAACGACTCGCGCGCGGCGGTCGAACGCAACCGCGAATTGTTCCTCAAGAAACTGGGCGCAGCGACCGGGCGAAGGTATTGGCCGCTGGTCGCATTGCGGCAAATTCATTCGGACGTGATTCACCGCGTCGACCGGTTGCCTGCCCAACTGCTCGTCGGCGATGGACTGATCACGGATACTCCTGGGTTGATGATTGCCGTGCAGGCTGCGGATTGCATTCCAGTTATCGTTGTCGACCGGAAGCGGCGCGCGGTCGGCGTGTTTCACGCGGGATGGCGCGGCACGGTCAAGCGCATCATGGAAAAAGGTGTGGGCGAGATGCGCAAGCATTTCGGGAGCGATCCGCGGAACATGGTCGCGGCGATCGGGCCCGGGATTCAGTCGTGCTGTTATGCGGTTGGCGAGGAAGTGCATAGGCACTTTGAATCGCAATTTGCTTACGGAACGAGTTTGTTTCGCGAAGTGAAGGAATCGGACCCGGTACGGGAGAAGTATCCGCTGCTGTTCTTGACCGCGCGCGCGCCTGGGCATAGCGTATTGCCGGTCAAATTATTCCTCGACCTCGTCGAGGCGAACCGGCGGCAGTTGATGGATGCGGGTTTGGCGAAGAAGAATATTGACGCTTCGGCTCCGTGCACGGCCTGTCACACCGAATTGCTTTTCAGCCATCGTGGGGACAAGGGCGTGACTGGGAGGATGATGGGCGTGGTGGGAATCAGGCCGAAATAAGAGCTCAGGAGAACGGGCGGTTGCGCCCGTCGCTCCAGCGCCCCTGTTATGCCAGGTCGAAAAGCAGAACCTCGGCGTCCTTGATTCCTTTGATAGTCAGAGCGCTTTCGTCGCTGATGGCGGCGCCGTCTCCCTGGTGGAGTTTCTTGCCGTTCAATTCAACTTCACCCTTGGCGACTTGCAGCCACGCGTGACGCTTGGCGGCGAGCGCATGCTGGACTTCGTCTCCGGGTGACAGCAGCGTTACGAACAGCTTTGCGTCCTGATTAATCTTTACCGAGCCTTCGGCCCCGTCGCGCGAGGCGATCAGTCGCAGCTTCCCGCGCTTCTCTGCTTCCGGAAACGTCTTCTGCTCATAGCCGGGTTCGTGGCCCTGCTGGTCGGGCGTGATCCAGATCTGCAGCAGATGGACTTTCTCGCTCGGCGAGGGATTGTACTCGCTGTGCCGGATGCCGCGGCCGGCGCTCATGCGCTGGCCATCGCCCGGGAGAATCACCGAGCCGGTGCCGAGGCTGTCCTTGTGCTCGAGCTGACCGGAGAGAACGTAGGTGATGATCTCCATGTCGCGATGCGGGTGCGTGGGAAAGCCGGTACTCGGCGCGACCCAGTCCTCGTTGATAACGCGCAGGGAACGAAAGCCCATCCATTTTTCGTCCCAGTAGTCGCTGAAGCTGAAGCTGTGCTGGGTTTTGAGCCAGCCGTGGTCGCCGCCTCCGCGGTCGTTGCTGCGCCGAATGGTCAGCATGGCGTCTCTCCTCCGGATATAGTCGTTATAACGACTATTAGTTAGATGTAGCAGAGTAGGGAAGGATTCAGGGCCAATGGATGGGGTGATCGGGCGATCTGACTTGCGGAAAGCTGACTGGAACTATTCGAAGTCTCAGTCTTTCTTACTCTTCTTGGGCGAGGTGTCCGACTTGGGCTTATCGTCCTTCTTGGATTCCTTCGTCTCTTTCGTGTCTTTACTACTACCGCTGCCACTGTCCTTGGAGTCTTTGGAATCCTTCGAGCCGCCATCCGATTCGGAGGACGAGGAAGACTGGCCAGCCGACCCCTTGCGGCCGTAGTCGCTCACGTACCAGCCCGAGCCTTTGAACTGTACCGACGAAGTCGAGATCAGTTTCTCGACCGGCCCTCCGCATTTGGGGCACTTCTTGACCGGCTTATCAGAGAACTTCTGGATTTGTTCGAAGCGGTGCTTGCACTTTTTGCACTTGTATTCGTAAAGGGGCATCGGTGAGGAGATTCTAGGGTCTAGGATTGAACGGCGTCAATTTCAACGCTTCAGCAGATCCACCGGTTGGCGCACATCCACCACGCGGAAATACCTGGCCAAGGCCGGATATTTCTTCGCAACCGCCTCATACATTGCGTAGGCAACGTTGCGATAGGAAGCGTGGCCGGCCGGCGTGGTGCGTAGTTCGGAGATGTAGACGGCTTCGGCAAAATCCATTTTGAAGAGCGTGCGCTTGCGAAAAGCCAGTGGTATCGCGTATTGCGCGTTCTCGCCCGCTTCTGTGCCGCCTGCTTCGGCCAGTTTCTTTACGGCGGTCGCTGCCCGTTGCATCGCGTTTACATATTCGGCCTGGATTCCGGCCCCTTCGATTTCTGGCGGCGTGTCGTAGCCATGGACGGTCGTGAAGTCCTGCATGATCTGGACACAGCGGCGATGGCGGTGCATATCGCGAAAGCCGCCGATGTCCATGAGAATGTCGAAGCGGAACTGCTGTCCGGCGGAGAACGCCCGCGGCAATTCGTCGTGCTTGCCGCGATGGCGCATGCCGAGATCGATGATCTCGCGGCGGCGCGCCTCGCCCGCGGCTTCGACCGCCTGTCGAATCTGCCGGTAAGAATAATGACATTGGCCGTAGAGGAGGGTGGCGGCCAGCTCAATTTCAAGCGAGTCTTTCTCTAGCAAATCGGCCTCGAGCAAATCGGTGTCGAGCAGATCGACGAGAGGCGCTGGATCGATGGCAGCGCCTTGCATCAGCTCAGCAGCGGCCTGCCGCAGCTCGCGGCGCGATTCGATCTCATACTGGTTCGGGTCTGCATATTTGACAAGCGTGGGAGCGACTCGAACTTCGTGCAGAAGTTCCTGCTCGGCTTGGTCGGCGAGTTCGGGCGAGACTTCGCGGATCTTGTTTACGAGCGCCCGTATCGATTCTTCATTTGCATTGTAAGCCGGAGAAATGGCCGCTTTTTTCAGCAGCGCACCCAGTTCGCGCACCTCGCGATGCGGCTGCGAAAGCAGGTGCCCGACCTGGGTTTCCAGGGTGCGCGCGTTGACGATCTCCCCGAGCGAGGTATTGGTGGCGAGCGGCAGCAGGTAACGCGAGATGTCAAAAGCGCGGGCGCGGAGCGTGCGCTCGTATGCCTCGGGCTTCATATCCTCCGGACGCGGCGTGATGCTGGCTAAATACTCGAAAGCTTTTTGCGAGACTTCCTGGTAGCTGGCGAACAGGCTCGCGATCGCCTCGTGATACAAGGCGCTCGCCGCCGCACCCGCAGCGCCGGTTACGTCCCCGAAATCCGGTGTGTAGTATCCGCTCTTCTTGAAGTCCTGATAACGCGTGGACCGCTCCTGGCCGTCCCAGCGCTGCTCGTCGGCCACGACGATGGCGGCGAGAATCGAAAGGCGTTCGATGGCGAGCGCGATGTGGGCGAGGTCGGCGATCGAGCGATGTCCGTACTGAAAATAAAAAGTGTTGAGGAATTTTTCGGCCTTCTGGGTCGTGATCTCCTTCAGCGACTCTTTCATGGAGAGCGCCGAGCGCGAATACTTCGCCATGGCATAAGCCTGAATCTCCGGCTCGACTCCGTAGACGGCAAAGACTTCGACCGACGGTCCGTTGACGGAAGCGGAGACAGGTTGCGTCAGCATGGGCTCAGCAGCGATTACTTCGGACATGAGTGTGAGGGAATCTTAAATGTCCAGTGGACGGTGCGCAATTCGTTTCGCGTTCGGCAAAGGTTTCCACCACAGAGGACGCAGGGATGACGAAGGAGTTCCGTTCGTTAACGCGGCGTTGAGATCCCGGAAGCAGGCAGTGGTTTCGGCCCGATGGTTGGTGAAGGTTTCGCAGACCGAGTTGCGGTCAAGGGACCCGTCGGACGGGAATTTGTGGCGTGTGTCGCAGGGCGGGCGGGTGCCTGAGCAATTGTCGCCGGCGCAGTCGTCGCCTGCGCGGCAGGTCCCTGGCGAAGTATCACGATATCGACGCGCCGGTTCAGTGACCTGCCTTCCGCGGTGGCATTGGAGGCGATCGGATGGAATTCGGCGTAGCCCGCTGCGCTCAAGCGATCCGGACTGTAGCCGTCGCGCCCGATCAGCAGTCTTACGACTTCGGTGGCGCGGGCTACGGAGAGAACCCAATTCGAGGAAAACTGCGAGTTGTGGATAGGGATGTTATCGGTGTGGCCTTCGACGCGGATGTAACAGTCGCGCCTCCGTAGCAGGTTGGCGATGCGATCGAATGTAGCCTGAGAAGTAGCCTTCATTTGCGCCGATCCGCTTTCAAAAAAGCCCGCTTCATGCAGGCTGATGACTACGCCGTCGGCATCGCGGCGCACGGCAATTTTGTGGAGCTTGATTTCACCGGCCAGGCTCTTTTCAAGCGCCGCCTGCAATTGGGCGAGGTCGCCGTTCTCCCTGCCTCCGCCGAGTTCGCCTTCAGGGTGGGAAGCAATCCGCCCGAGACTTGCGTTTCGTTCGATGTTTTCGATGGCCTGCACGGTGCTGAACGGCATGGGCTCGCTGGGATTCATAGGCACCTTTGTGGTAGATGCCTCAAACACTCCCATCTCCTGAAAAGCGACCTGGATGGCGAGCGCGAGTTTGCCGACCTTTCTTTTGTCGACCTGCGACGAGGCATAAAGCACGACAAAAAACGCAAAGAGCAGTGTGATGAAGTCGGCGTAGGAGATCAACCACCGGTCGTGATTGACGTGACGTACGCGTTTATGGCGGCGGCTCATCTTGTTGCGCGCTCGGGTGTCGGTTCGGAGTCGTGTGCCTGCGTCAGGAAGCCGCGGAGTGTCGCCTCCAGCATGCGAGGGTTCATACCTTCGAGAATGGAGATCACACCTTCGAGCGTCATCTCGCGCAGAATCTGCTCCTCGCGTACGCGGATTCTCAGCTTTCCGGCGACCGGGAGGAAGAACAGGTTGGCGAGACCAACGCCGTAAATGGTCGCGACGAATGCGACCGCGATGCCGCGGCCGACTTCGTTGATCTGGTCGAGGTGCTGCATGACCTGGATCAATCCGAGAACCGCGCCGATGATTCCGATGGTCGGGGAGAATCCACCGGCCGATTCGAAGAGCTGAGGAATCTTCTCGTCCTGTTCCTCCTTGTTATCGAGTTCGAGTTCCATGATCTTGCGGAGTTCGTGCGACTCGGTGCCGTCGACGGCGAGCATGAGAGCGCGGCGGAGAAAGGGCTCCTGGATCGTCTCGATTTCCTTGTCGAGCGAGATGATGCCTTCGCGGCGAGCTTTGTTGGCGTAGGCGACCAGGAGCTTGATCATTGATTGCGCGTTTTGCTCGGGCTCGACAAAGACGTGCGCGAGCCGCTTGACGCTGGTAATCGCGACCGGCAACGGGTACTGGATGAGGACGGCGCCGAGCGTGCCGCCAAGGACGATCATCGCGGCAGTCGGCTGGAGGATCTGGCTCAAATTGCCGCCCTCAAGCAGCAAGCCGGCGAGCACGCCTCCAAGGCCAAGCACCAGTCCGCCGACGGTTGACTTATCCATGCGAATTCCTACTTAGCCTCCGCGCCACGGCGACCGTTCTCGGAGCGAACATTGTCCGGAGTCGCCGCAACGGTTGCGCGGTTGTCCCACCAGAGCATGATTCCCTGGAGCACGGAACGGCGGAATTGGATGATGCGTTCGAGGACGTCCTGAGCATTTTCGCGAACCACGATTTTTTCGCCATTCACCAGCGTGATGACGGTGTCCGGAGCCTGCTCTATGAATTTGATAAGGTCGGAGTTCACCGTCAACGGATTGTTGTTGAGGCGGGTAAGTTGAATCATGCGTTACTCCCGAATAAGGCAAATTGCTGAGAAGGCCTCATTTATTAAGATCGGCGGGAGCAAAAAGCCGGGGAGAAAGGGGAGGAACGTAAGCGGTTACTCAGGGGCTAGACCCGTTGTGACCTGTGAAAATAAAGCCCGACTGCTGCAAGCCGATGACCAGTGTGAGTCACAAAGGTTCCGCAGGACGAAGGGAACGAGCTCCGGGAAGGTTTCGGGGACGGATCCAGTAACGGAACCATCCATACCCACAAGGAGCATATCTCAATGGCACTTACCATTTTGAATAACATTGCTGCCATCGCTGCGGAAAACCAGCTGAATATCACCAGCGGTAATCTGAGTTCAACCTTGCAGCAGTTATCTTCAGGATCGCGAATCAACAGCGGCGCTGACGATCCGGCAGGTCTGGCCATCGCCAACGGCCTGGCGGCAAAC
>JBAQJF010000139.1:0-4218 GCA_049300195.1 Terriglobales bacterium
ATTCCGAAGAGAACCAGGCCGAGCAGCGCCGAAACTTTAGCGGCGGTAAAAATATTTTGTATGAACGCGCCCGTCTTCACGCCGAAAATATTAATGACCGAGAGCGCGACGACTACGAGTATCGCAACCAGGTTTTGCGTGTTCAGCCCAACGTCCATGCCGCCGAGCGTGACGGGGCCAATCGCAAATGTCGGAACCTTCCACAGATGAAGAAGCCAATGCCCCGAAGAAACGGCCGGCCAGAAGATTCCGAGGAACTTGCCAAAAGCCACACCCACCGCGGCAATCGTTCCGGTCTGAATGACCAGGAACAAAGTCCATCCGTACAGGAATCCCCAAAGCGGCCCCAGCGATTCGCGCAGATAAACGTACTGCCCGCCGGCACGCGGCATCATCGCGGCCAGTTCTCCGTAGCTGAGAGCGCCGACGATAGTCAGAAATCCAGTAATCAGCCAGGCGCCAATTAGGAGCGCAGGCGACTGCACCTCGCGCGAAATTTCCGCCGAAACAATAAAGATGCCGGAGCCGATCATCGAGCCCATCACAAGCATGGTCGCGCTGGTCAGGCCGAGGCCTTTGACTAATTCCTGATCCTGATGGGTGTGGCGTTCCCAATCGCTGGCGATGGGTGGCTGCGGTGGGCGTTGAAGGTCAGTGCTCACGAATCTCCTGAAGGCGCTGAAAAACTCTCGTCGAAGAGACGGGGCCTGCTCCGTCTCGGCTTGCACCATCACGAAAGCTGCCTAAGACGCGGCAGGCCGCGTCCCTACCATGCATTGATTTGCTGCGAGAGCTTCCCAACTTTACCCCAATATCCGCAAAAATTCTTCTGCTGATTTGCGCGGCTCCCGTATCAAGTCAGATATCACCGCAACCGAGTCGGCTCCAGCGTCGATCACGGACCGCGCATTGGCACGCGTAATCCCGCCGATGGCTACCAGCGGTTTGCGCGTCAAAGCCCGCGCCCGGCGCACGCCGTCGAGGCCCACCACGGGATCGGGATTGACTTTGCTGGAGGTAGCGAAGACCGGGCCGATGGCCAGGTAGTCGGCTGAAGTCTTGTCGGCTTCGACAAGCTGCTCGGGATTGTGGGTGGAAACGCCAAGCCAGCGATTTGGTCCGATGATGCGGCGAGCGGTTTCGGGAGAGAGGTCATCTTGCCCGAGGTGCAGGCCGTCGAAGTCGGCGGCCACGCAAAGGTCGGCGCGGTCGTTCATGATGAGCTTGACGGTCTGACCGAGGCGCCGTTTCAATTCCCGCGCATGGTCAAGCATCTCGCGGGCGTTGCCGGACTTGTTGCGGTATTGCAGAAGGGTGACTCCGCCCTCTGCAAGTTCTTCGGCGGCGGCTAACATGAGGTCGCCATCGGCGAAACAGCCGGCGTCGAGAATGCCGTAAAGGCGAGGAAGAAGCATTCTTAACTCGGCTAACCTTTCTTCGCCAGAAACCTCTCAATAAACCCGGTATCAATCTTCCCTGCCCGAAACTCCGCATCCGCCAGAATCCGCCGATGCAGCGGAATCGTCGTGAAAATTCCTTCCACTATGAACATCTCCAGCGCCCGCTGCATGCGCGAGATCGCTTCGCTGCGATCTTTGCCGCGCACGATCAGCTTGGCGATCAGCGAATCATAATAAGGAGGAATCGTCCCCTCGGCATACGCCGCCGTGTCGATGCGCACGCCCGTGCCGCCCGGGGGATTAAACGTCGTAATCTTCCCTGCCGACGGCGTGAACTTTTCCGGATGCTCGGCATTGATGCGGCATTCGATCGCGTGTCCCCGAGACACGATCGGCCCTTGCAGCACGTCCGACATCTTCGCTCCTGCCGCAATCATGAGCTGGCTCTTCACCAGGTCGACGTCGGTCACCATCTCCGTTACCGGATGCTCGACCTGAATGCGCGTGTTCATTTCGATAAAATGCAGTTTCCCGTCGGCGCCCATCAGAAATTCAATCGTTCCGGCATTCTGATAGCCCACCGCGCTGAGCGTCTTGCTGAGAATGCCGCCAATCTCCGCCCGCAGCTCGGGCGTCACCGCAACCGACGGCGATTCTTCCAGCAGTTTTTGATGGCGCCGCTGGATCGAGCATTCGCGTTCTCCCAGGCTGACAACGTTGCCGTGCTCATCGCCCAGCACCTGGAATTCGATGTGGCGCGGATTCTCTACATATTTCTCCATATAGAGATCGCCGTTGCCGAAGGCTGACGCGGCTTCGGACTGTGCCTGCCGGTAAAGCGCGGGCAACTCGTCCTGATTGCGGACGATGCGCATGCCGCGCCCACCGCCGCCTGCCGTGGCCTTGACGATGACCGGAAACCCGACCTGCCGCGCCCATTCCAGCGCTTCCTCTTCCGACGCGATTACACCGTCCGAGCCGGGAAGAATCGGTACGCCATACTTCTTCATGGCGGCGCGGGCCTTCTCTTTTTCGCCCATCAGCCGGATCACATCCGGAGGCGGCCCGATAAACTTGATGTGGCACGCCTCGCATACTTCGGCAAAGTTCGCGTTCTCGGAGAGCAGGCCGTATCCGGGATGAATGGCGTCGACGTTGGCGATTTCAGCCGCGCTGATGACGGCGGGAATATTCAGGTAACTCTGAGCCAGTTGGGGCGGGCCGATGCAGATGGCCTCGTCGGCGAAACGCACATGCAGCGAGTTCCGGTCGGCGTCGCTGTAGATCGCGACCGAGCGGATGCCCAGCTCCTTGCAGGCGCAGATGACGCGCAGCGCAATCTCGCCGCGATTGGCTACTAATATTTTTTTGAACATGTGTGCTTCGATCGGTATCTCGTCATCAATGCGCGGATTGGATGCGAGCAAAGCTGCGAGTAACGAGTTTCGAGCCGCGAGCGAGCTTTGGTTGGTTGCTTGAGGCTCGAGACTCGCAACTCGAAACTCACTTCGCCAGCCGCAGCGCAAATAATTCCTGGCCATACTCGATCGGCTGGCCGTTGGTGACGAGTTTCTTGACCAGTTCTCCGGCCGCGTCGCATTCAATTTCGTTCAGCAACTTCATCGCTTCCACAATGCACAGCACCTGGCCGACTTCCAGCATGTCTCCCACCTTGACGAATGGAGGAGAGCCGGGCGAAGGCGATTCGTAGAACGTGCCCACAATTGGCGAGTGCACAATGTGGAGATGCTCCTCTTTCTTTTCGGGGGTGGCGGCAGCCACAATGTTGATTTCCTTCGATGGGGACGAAGCGGGAGTGGAATCCGGCGCGACCGGGGACGCAGGTGCAGGCGCCGCCATGGTTATGTAGCGCACTTCCGGCGCCGCCGGGGGCGCTTCGCTGGCGCGCTTGATCTTTATTTTCACATCGCCGCGTTCCAACTCAAATTCGGCGATGTCCTTCTCGATTAAGAACTCGATGAGTTCCTTCAGCTCTTTTTGATTCATTATGAAATTGTCATCCCGAGCGAAGCATCAAATCAGGACTGGATCACCACCAGCTCTTTATCAGCCGGTGTCAACACTTCGCAACCCGTCGCGGTCACAACCACGACGTCTTCAATGCGCACGCCCCACTTGCCGGGAAGGTACGCACCCGGCTCGATCGTAATCACCATGCCCGGCTCAAGCTTTTGCGTCTGACCCGCCGCCAGGCGCGGCGCCTCATGAATCTCAAGTCCTAGGCCGTGTCCGGTCGAATGCGTGAAGTAACGAGCCAGCTTTGCTTTCCGAAGCACGCTGCGTGCGGCCTCATCGACTTCGGCGGCCGTCACGCCCGCCCGCACGGCGGCAATCGCCGCCAGCTGCGCCCCCAGAACCGCCGCATACAATGCGCGGGCCTCTTGCGAAGGCTTCCCGACGTATACGGTACGTGTACGATCCGAACAATAACCCCAAAGTATAACACCGAAGTCGCAGACGACGAACCCGCGCGGCGGGATGCGCGCCTCCGAGGCGCGCCCATGTACAACCGCCGAGCGCGCCCCGGCCGCGATGATGGTCGAAAACGACATGCCCTCCGCGCCCTGAGAGCGCGCCTCGTATTCCATGGCCGCCGCGACCTCGACCTCGCTCACGCCCGGCCGGATTTTCGCGCGCGCAACGCGGAACAAACTCGCGCCAAGGTCGATCGCTTTGCGGATGAGCCGAATCTCGTCGGCATCTTTCACCATGCGCGCGCGTTCGATCAGTGGAGGCGCGGAGCGCACGCGCGCTTTTCCCCGCAGGAACGATGCCAGCCGGTCGCGCGCGCCGGCGC
>JBAQJF010000140.1:0-1704 GCA_049300195.1 Terriglobales bacterium
CAACTTCCGACTCGCGATAGAGAAATTCAAGCGCCCCCGGAAGCCGCCGGGCCCAGGCCGACTCCGAATGTGACGCCCCCTCTTCGATATTCACTCTCAGTCGACTTTCGTCCAGCCCCGCAGCGCGCAGGATCTCCGCCAGTTCGCGTGCATCGGCTGCAAACTTTTCATCCTTCGCGGGGTCGCCCGATTCTCGCGTGCCCATGCCGACGTACATACGTTCCGGCCAGCTTTGGAACCGCCGGCTCTCCCCAAGAATTTTTCTATTCGCCACAAATAAGGAGGGACTCTCGATCAGCAGTTTCCCAAAGACTCGCGGCGCCACCAGTTGCGTGTAAAGCGCAATCAGTCCGCCCAGCGACGAACCGCCCAGGCCGGTATTTTCAGGGCCACGAAGCACGGCGTAACGATTCTCGACCGCCGGCATCACCTCACGCCGTAAGAAATTCGGATAGAGCTTCCCGCGAACGATGAGAAGTTTGAGATCCACCGACCGGTAAGGCACATACTCGCGCGCACGATTCTTTCCCGTATTGTCGATGCCCACAATAATCAGCGGCGGAATCTTCTTCTCGGCAATCAGTCGCCCCGCAGTTTCGCCCACCTGCCAGTGCACGCCGGCGAACGCAGTCGAGGCCTCAAACAAATTCTGCCCATCGTTTAAATAGAGCACGGGATAACGAGTTCCCGCCGGTTCGCCATAACCCGGTGGCACCCACACTCGCAAGAGCCGCGAATTCTTGAAAATGCGGCTGCGCAGTTCATGCAGATACAATTCTCCGCCCGCAATGGGCACCGCGATTCTTGCGGCGGGTATGCTCTTGGATTTTCTCGGTGTGAATTTAAACATGAAGTAAGCGGGTATCGAAGCGAGACTAGCGCTGTGCATCGGCATTGCGTTTCAACCAGACGACACCCGACAAAATCGTAATCGTGGAAATCAAAGCCAGCGAACTCAAACACAAAATGCACCAGACACCAAGAATGCGCGCTTCAACATAAGTCAGATAAAGAGCAAATGCCAAGCCCGCACCAGCTCCACCAAAGAGGATCGCCGACGCGTCGCGCCGCGCACGATAGACAGTTGCCAGCCCGACCAGCGCGCCATATCCCAGCATTCCAATCAAAGCCACCGGCACACCCAAGACCGTCGAATAGGTGCTGCGGTTCACGATGTCGCAATTGAACGCTTCTCCAACGTCGCAATATGCCGTCTTCGAAGAAGCGAAGTGATGCTGGAGCGAAACGGAAGAAACCACAATTCCACAAACGGCAAGCGTAGCAATCAGACTCATCAAGCGATTCGGCCTCTTCCGGATCGAGACCGCGCTCACGGCAGCGAGCACCCGGTTCGATCGCTCAATTCTTTCAAGGTAAACACGCGCTCGACGCGCTCGCCCATGGGCGGAAACTGCCAGGTCGGATAATGGGTAATATTCGCGTCCTTGCAGACCTGAGTCTTGGCGCGCGTATCGCCCTGCACGCCGCACTCGATGTATGGAACCTCGTCAATCGACGCGCCGAATTTTTCTTTCTGCTCCTCGCAATGCGGACACCACCACGCGCCATAAAACTTCACGCCGCGATCCTTCAGGCAACTCGCAAAGCCGTCATATTTACGCTGTCCAAGGGCCTTCTGTATGTAGCGCAGATTGCGGCTGCGCGTGCCGAGATAATACGCAAGCGCAAAGGCCGCCACGATCA
>JBAQJF010000141.1:0-3597 GCA_049300195.1 Terriglobales bacterium
CGCCGAGCTGATTCTTACCGGGCGACAGATCAGCGGGGACGAGGCGGTTGCCATTGGCATGGCAAATCGTTCGGCTCGCGTGGAAGAGCTCGATTCGATTGTTCAGGAGACGCTCCTCGAACTCAGCAGCTTGAGTCCGGTGGCGCTGGCTCATGCGAAGAAGGCTCTCTATGGGTGGGACGCGATTCATTTCGATAAAGGGCTGGCGCGGGCCGAGAAGATTTATCTGGAAGAACTGATCTCGACGGCGGACGCGCGGGAGGGGATCGCGGCGTTTCTGGAGAAGCGGGCGGCAAGGTGGGGGAAATAGCTTGGAGCCGTGAGTCTCGGGCCGTGAGCTTCGAGCTGCGGACTTAGCGGTGGATGCGAGGGGCAACTTGGCGCGCCGCTTGAAGAAGTGAAAAGTGGACCGACTTTCCCAAAAGTCCGCTGCGGCGGGCGATTTGTTCGTGTTTTATTCGCTAAAAATAAATTCCAGCGGGGTGAAAATGTGCCGCAAAACCGCGAAAACGCTAAGATCGAGCCATTGATTTGAATGGACTTGCGCGTTTAGACGGTAAAGGCATGGGTTGTCAAGTACCTTCGTGCTTAACACTCTTTCGGTGGGAATATACTTTGTAGTTATCTTGCGTCAGCGGTCAGCGATCCGATAAGTCATTTGTAGACAGCCTGCTACCGGCGATTGGCTTCGTCCTTCGCCATTCTTACCTGCTTTATTTTCGTTCGGAATGGGTCATTTTGGAGCGGCCGTTTGGCTTCCTGAACGCTCGAAGTTGAGTTGGAGGATGCGGGCGAGGATGTCCTGATCGGAGATGTCGGCGGGCCAGCCGTAGGCGGCGAGGACGGCGTGGTCGAGTTCGCGGTGGGCGTTTTGCAGCCGGGTGGGATTTTCGTTGTAGAGGTTGGTGAGGGTGCGCTTTTTCAGTTCGGCGACGGAGGCGTCGGGCGGATTGAGCCATGCGTCGCGTTTCTGGACGAGTTCACGGGCGGCGGCAGCGATGGCTTCGACTCGCGGATCGTCTTTCGGTTCTTTGCCGGGTGGCCACGGGAAGGGGAAGGTTTCGAAGGTAGTGTTCGGTGTGTACCGGAATCCGCTTTCTACTTCGCGTAGTTGTGTGCCCATGCCGCGTGCCCATAGTTCGTGAATTCTCGAATGTAGGACGCCAAGCATGTAGTCGTCATCCCGGGCCACAGCTATCAGGGCTGAGTCCGGCAGCACGTCTGTCATTATCCAAGTGAATAGCCTGTGTTTCGAGACACGCGGAGTCGCAATATACCTTCCTAGTCCTGAGATTTTTTTACGGAATGCCGGCCTTGGCTCGGCATGAATCCACCACCTTTGTCGGTATACGTCACGTTTTACCTTCATGCGAACTGGTCTTACGTGCTGTTTTACATATTCAAAGGGAGCTTGATAGAGGGTCGCCTCGCGTTCCAGCATTTCCACGCCGAAGTCGATGATCCGCATTCCTCTGGGACGGCCGCCTACATCACTGCCGTTGATCCACGGGCGGATCACGTCGCTATTTGGACGCCCGTTTGGGTTGATTGGTTCCTTCAGCATGGTTTGCGCCGTCGCGTCGTCAATGTCAAATAGGCCGCCCTTTGTGTCGCCCATGAACGATAGATCGGCGTTTTCGCCTAGACTCCGCGCTTTTGTCAGATCGATCTCGCTGGTCAGATTCGCGTTGATGCTCGGAACCGGCGCGTCGTTAAGTATCCTTCCTCTTTCCGTTCCGTTGTCGAAGCCAATCATTGAGACATGGACAGTGGCTCCATCCAGAATCCAATTGCGATCCGATTGCGCCCAGAAAATGTCACCGGAGTGCTTGATCGCTTCCAAGACCTTCCGGTTTGCGCCACCACGGATGCCTTGAGTGGCTAACAGCCCGGCACGTCTTACCTGCCGTTCGGCAATCAAGCTCCGTGCTTTCTCAAACCAGTAGCAGACGAGATCGGCTTCGTGAGGGACGCGTCCGTTGTAGATCGCGAACAGATCCTCGACATACTTATCGCCGAGTTCTGTGCGTAGTTTCTTGCCGCCCAAAAACGGCGGGTTGCCGATGATTACTTCTGCGTCGGGCCACTCTGGCTCGCTCGGTACACCTAACGAGTTATGTGCCAGCACAGCGTCCATGTGGCGAATGTTGTGCAGCGGGCGGAGGATTGGGTGTCGTTCCAACGAAAAGCCGTTGTCGTGCAGCCACTGGATGTATCCGATCCAGACAACGACGGAGGCGAGTTCGTGGGCGTAGACGTTGGTCTCAATGCCGTAGAGCTGTTCGGGGCTGGTGCGAGGCAGGAGCCCGGAGAGGCCGTTGGAGGCGGCAAAAACGCTGACGGCTTTTTCGAGATCGAGAAGGCTTTTGAGAGCCACGTAGAGGAAGTTGCCGCTGCCGCAAGCGGGATCGAGCACGCGGACTTTCGACAATTCGTCGGCAAAACCGTGGAGCAGGTCGGAGAGCGCTTTGCGGGATTTGGTTTGCGCGGTCTTCTGCTGGGTTTTCGATTTCTCGACGATGACCTCGGCCTTCTGGCGGACTTCGGCCCAGCGGCGGCGAAGCGGGTCCATGAGGACGGGCTCGACGATGAGGCGGATATCGGATTCGCTGGTGTAATGCGCGCCGAGTTGCGAGCGTTTGTCGGGATCGAGGCTGCGTTCGAAGAGCGTGCCGAAGATGGCGGGCTCAACGCTGGACCAGTCGAGTTGGGCGGCGAGGGCGAGGACGGCGAGATCGTCGCGGGTTAGGTCGTAGGCTTCGTCGTCGGAGAAGAGGCCGCCATCGAAGTAGGCGATGTCGTGTTCGCCGAAAGAGCCGTGCTCGCCGGACATGGCGGCGAAGAGCTGACGGAGTTTTTTCGTGAACTCGGCGGGCCGTGGCAGATTCGATTCCACGAGGCGGGAAAAGAGTTTGCCGGGAAGCAGGCCGATGTCTTCGGAGAAAAGGCAGAAGAGCAGGCGCATGAGGAAGTGAGCGGCGGGTTCGGAAGGGACGCCACGGTCACGCAGGCTCTTGGCGAGGACGGAGAACTGGGCGGCGGCACCTTCGGTTACGTCGGCGGTGGTTTGTCCGGGCTTGAGGCGCCCGGGATCGGTAAAGACGGCGCGGAGCACGTCGAGCGGGGGAAGCTTGCAGGTGGCAGTGGGCTGATTTGGAAGTAAGTCGGCCAGGCTGAACGCGTAGATCTGCTTTTGCGTGTTGGTGTAGTTGGTGTGGACCTCGAAGCGGTCGAGATCGCAGACGACGAGCAGGGGCGGGTTATCGAGGTCTTCGCGGTATTGGAGAAGCTGTTGGTAGGCGGCGTTGAGGTCCTTATGTTTGCCTTTGTATTCCCAGGCGAAGAAGCCGCGCATCCAAACGTCGGCGAAGCCTTCGCCGCCGGCGGTCTTGGATACTCCTTTTTCGAAAGTGTAGGTGCGGCCTTCGTGATCGGCTTCGGCGGGAGTGGGCTGGCCGAGCACATTGCATAAGTCGATGAAGTGAGATTGCGAGCCGGCGCTCTCGGTGAGAGTAGAACGCTGCCAGCGGGTAACGAATTCGGGGACGGGGAGGGTGGGCATTGGTTTCGACGGCGTTAGAAACGCGACGGGACAGT
>JBAQJF010000142.1:0-1934 GCA_049300195.1 Terriglobales bacterium
GGCCTCATCAATGTCAAGCAAGCAAACGGGACCGAAATTCATCTTAGCGCGCGTCATACCATCATCGCGACCGGGTCGATTCCAAGAGAGGCGCCGAACCTTAAGGTCGATCAAAACAGGATCATCGATTCAACGGGCGGCCTCTCGCTTCAACAAGTACCACGCCGGCTTTTAGTGATTGGAGCCGGTAGCATTGGACTGGAAATCGGCTCGATCTGGAAGCGCTTGGGCGCGCGAGTCGACGTGGTTGAATATCTTGATCGGACCGCCCCCGGCGCCGACGAGGCCGTGTCATCCGCCCTGCAGCGCTTTCTCGAAAAGCAGGGTTTTAAATTCCGCCTGACCACCGAAGTGCTCGATGCCCGCGTAGGCGGAGATTGCGTGTCGGTCACCGTCCGGAGCCGGACTGGCGGTGCGCCGTCGACAATCGAGGCGGACGTTGTCCTTGTCGCAACCGGCCGTCGGCCCTTTACCGGAGCCCTTGGGCTGGAGAGGATCGGTCTCAAGTTGGATCCCCACGGTTTTATCACGACCCGCACGTTCCAGGCAGACGTTCCGGGCGTTTGGGCGATTGGCGACGTGATTGGTGGCGCGATGCTGGCGCACAAAGCCGAAGATGAGGGCGTCGCCTGCGCCGAGATTTTGGCGGGACAGGCTGGCCAGGTCGACTACGGCTTTATTCCCAGCGTCATCTACACGAGTCCCGAGGTTGCCTGGGTCGGGCAAACGGAAAATCAAGTGAAGGCGAGCGGACAATCCTACAGGGTCGGACGCTTTCCATTTTCCGCGAACAGTCGTGCGAAGCTCGCACACGAAACAGAAGGTTTCGTGAAAGTCATTTCACGCAGCAAGGATTACCGAATTCTGGGCGTGCACATGATTGGTCCACAGGTAGGTGAGTTGATCGGCGAGGCGTGTCTGGCGATGGAATTCCACGCGGACAGCGAGGACGTGGCGCGAACCTGCCATCCTCATCCGACACGGTCAGAGGCTTTGCGGCAAGCATCAATGGCTGTCGATGGCTGGATGACCCAGAGCTGAGCTCGCGATCTGAATCTGCGAGATTTTAGATTTCGTTCCGCGCACCGGTTGTGTTTCCGCTGAAGCTGCTCAGCGAGCAACGCTGCTATCGGCGTCGCCGCTCATTTCCGCCGCGCCTGACTGGACGACATTTTCCGAAGTGTTCGGACGGCAAATTTGTTTGCGGCGTCACTGAACGTCCTATGATTGTCGGTGCAGCAGCTGGCCTTTTTGAATCGGAGGTATTGTGGCGGTCGTGCGCGAGCCCTTGAGAATGGCCGTTCTCGACGACTACCAAAACGTCGCCGTTTCGATGGCTGATTGGTCGAGCCTCGACGGGCGCTTGGCGGTCACATTTTTCAACGACCATTTCGCCGACACCGACGCGATTGTCGCGCGCCTCCAGCCTTTCCAAATTGTCAATGTGATGCGCGAGCGGACACCTCTCACGCGCGCTATTATTGAGCGGCTGCCTAACTTGCGCCTTGTTGCTTCGACGGGACCCACGAATGCCTCTATCGATCTCGCGGCAGCGGCGGAGCGCGACGTACGGGTGGTCCATACCGGCTACTGGTCGACGCCGACAGTTGAATTGACCTGGGCGTTGATCTTGTCCGACGCCCGTCACCTCGTGACCGAAGCAGCAGCATTACGCGGCGGTGGTTGGCAGCAATCGATTGGGGAAGACCTTGCCGGCCGAACGCTGGGCCTTCTTGGTCTGGGCCATGTTGGAAGTGACGTCGCGCGGATCGGCAAAGCGTTCGGAATGAACGTGATCGCGTGGAGCCAAAATCTTACCGCCGAACGCGCGGCCGAGACCGGCGCCACGCTGGTGACGAAGGAGCAATTGTTTCGTAGGGCTGACATCGTCAGCATCCACCTCATTCTCAGCCAACGAACACGTGGTCTGGTTG
>JBAQJF010000143.1:0-3550 GCA_049300195.1 Terriglobales bacterium
TCGATGGCTCTTCGATTCGCGGCTTCACGGCGCAGCGCGAAAGCGATCTGCGCCTCGGCATCGACTGGTCCGCGTTTTACTGGGGCCCGGCCGACATTTTTGGGCCCGGCAAAGTCATGGTATTCGGCGAGGTCATCGACAAAGGCGGTGAACCCTACTCGGCCGACATGCGTGGTGTGCTCAAGACGTTCGCCGAATGGCAGTTCAAAAAGAATGGTTACACGCTGAATGCGGCCAATGAAATTGAAGGCTTCTTATTTAAAGGCGCCGACGCCGAACGCACTTACCACGAGACCGGCAAATTCGAATACGTAAACACAGGCGGCTATTATCATTCGTTGCCCGGCGATCCGCTGCGTACCTTCATCGACACAACCGCCGAAGTGCAGCGCGCCATGGGCTTCCAGAATGAAAAGGATCACCCCGAGGTCGCGCCCTCGCAATTCGAAATCAACTACAACTACGCGGAGGTCGTGGCGGCCGCCGACCACATCCAGCTCTACAAACTAATTTGCCGGCAGGTGGCGCGCAACATGGGCTTGACCGCATGTTTCCTGCCGAAGCCGGTTGTGGGCGTGAACGGCAGCGGGATGCACACTAACGTTTCGATCAGCAAGGGCGGCAAGAACCAATTCTGGGATCCCAAGGGGGAAGAGAAGCTCAGCAAGTTCGGCTACGAGTTCCTCGATCGTATTCTCACTCACGGCAACGACATCTGCTTGCTGCTGAATCCGAGCGTAAACGCCTACCGCCGTCTCGATCCGCATTTCGAAGCGCCCAACCAGATTAAGGCGTCTCCCGTCGATCGCGGTTCCATGATTCGCATTCCCATCGGCAATGAGCGCAGCATGCGCGTTGAAGTGCGATCGGTCGCTCCCGATTCAAACCCGTACCTTGTGATGCTATCGATCTTCAAGACCGGCCTCGAAGGAACGACTTCCAAGATCAAAAACCTACGCCAGGCTGAACGCTATTTACCCGACAACATTTACACAGCATTAGAAGATTTCCGCAGAGCCGATTGGACATCGAAGCTCCTCGGCGAGGACGTGAAAGGCCGTTACGCCGACCTGAAACAAGCTTCGGCCGATCGCTGCCCGCGGTTGCTCGGCACGTTCGTGAAGGCACCCGAGGTGCAATACCACCACGACGTCTACAACCAGTATTTGTGGAATATGTTCTAGAAAGATGTTGAAAACCTGAGGCGCGGACGCCCTCGTCCGCGTGGCTTTTGGAAGGGCTGCCTGTTTAGAGGCAGCCTTTATTCTTGTTATCGGGTCATCGCCCACTCGATACCTTTGTGTGATGCATATCACTTCGCTTCGATTGAGCTCCTGCCATAATCGTCATTATCATGGACCGTGCTTTCCCTCGGCGCTTCTTCTGGCCGGACGAGTGGCTTCCGAAATCCGTTATCTGCCTGCGCACTTACACTGCCAACAAATTTCTGCATGATGCGATGGCCGGCGTCACAGTAGGACTGGTCGCTCTGCCGTTGGCGATGGCGTTTTCGATCGCCTCTGGACTGACGCCACAAGCTGGAATCTACTGCGCTATCGTTACCGGATTTCTGATTTCTCTGCTTGGCGGTTCGACGACGCAGATTGGCGGCCCGACCGGCGCGTTTGTCGTAGTAGTGGCCGGGATCGTCGCAGCGCACGGTGTTGATGGCTTGTTCATGTGCACCGTAATGGCTGGCGTCATTCTGACGATCATGGGATTGACCGGCATGGGTTCGGCAGTGAAGTTCATCCCCAGGCCAATTGTGATCGGATTCACGAACGGCATCGCCATCCTGATCGCCAGCACCCAAGTGAAAGATTTCTTCGGGTTGAATCTGGAAAAGGTTCCGGGCGTGTTCTGGCAGCGGATGGAAGCACTTGCGCAGAACTTCCACACGATTTCAATTGAAGCCACGCTACTCGCAGCCGGCACGGTGGCCATCATAGTCATCTGTCGCGGAATCTCCATTCGCATTCCGGGCGCAATCGTGGCTATGTTCCTCGGCACCATCGTGGTGGCCGTCTTCAAGTTGCGCGTCGACACCATCGCGAGCCGCTTTGGAGGCATCCCCAGCGGCCTGCCGCACTTCGCGATTCCCGTGTTTCGTCCTGAATTGATTCACGGTCTGCTAGGGCCGGCGCTGACCGTCGCGATGCTGGGCGCGATTGAGTCACTGATGTCGGCAGTAGTTTCCGACCGCATGTCGAATGACCGCCATAATCCGAATGTCGAACTGGTGGCGCAGGGAGTGGCCAACGTGGTCTCGCCCATGTTTGGCGGCTTGCCGGCAACGGGAGCGATCGCCCGCACCGCGACCAACATTCGCGCCGGAGCTAAAACGCCGGTCGCTGGCATGGTTCACTCGCTCACCCTGCTCGCGATTCTGCTATTCGCCTCGCACTGGGTCGGCTTCGTGCCCATGGCGGTGCTGGCGGGCATCCTGATGGTTGTGTCCTACAACATGGGCGAATGGTTGGAGATCCCGGCGCTCCTCAAGCTGACCAAGACCGACATAAGCGTTTGGCTGGTGACGTTCGCACTCACCGTATTTGCCGATCTCACGGTAGCGGTGCAGGCCGGAATGATTCTAGCGGCGCTTCTCTTCATCAGTCGCGTCGCCGCCACAACGACGGTATCGCAGGTCACCGACGACTACGTTGAAGACGGACGCGTGCATATCCTCCAGGACAAAGACATTCCCTATTACGCCACCATCTTTCGCATTCACGGGCCGTTTCTATTTGGCGCTACCGACAAGCTCTCTGTCGTCACGGAGAATCTGCATAAGCTTCCGCCGGTGGTGATCATTCGCCTGCGTAATATGACGGCGCTGGATGCGACCGGGCTGTTCGCGCTCGAAGAAGTGGCCCGAACTCTGAAAGCGAGCGGCCGTGAACTGATCCTGTGCGGCGCCAGAGAACAGCCATCCCAACTCCTCCAGCAGACGGAATTTGAGGAGTTGGTTGGTCGCGCGAATATTTGCGATAACGTGCAGGAAGCGCTGCGCCGGGCTGAGGATGTGTTCGAAAGGCTGCAACCGGCGGGAGCCGGTGGGGAGCGATAAGATTGCCGGTTCAATCTGTACCCGGCAACCTGGCCTGATCTGAATTTCGCTACCGCATGGCGCTTGCATTCGCCAGATTCGAATTAAGGTACCGGCTCATTGCTACATCGACAATCGTTCCGATCATTTCGGTATAAGACAGCCCGGAAGCCTTCGCAGCCATGGCAAATTCCTGGCCGCTGGCCAGCCAGGGATTCGGATTGGCCTCGATCACATACACGTCGCCATTCGGCGCAAGCCGCATATCGATCCGTCCATAATCGCGCAGTTTGAGCGCGCGGTAAGCGGCCAGCGCGGTGTCGGAGAGCCGCTTGCGAACGTCGTCATCCAGATTCTCCGCAATTGCCGACTTGGTGAGCTTGTAAGCCTCGGTGTTCTTCTCGAACTTCACGTCGTAGCTGGCAATTTTTGGCGTGCCCTCGGGCAAGCGTGAGAGATCGAGTTCAACCAGCGGCAGCACCTGCGAGCGGTCATAGCTGCCCA
>JBAQJF010000144.1:0-95293 GCA_049300195.1 Terriglobales bacterium
CGTACGGCGCCATCAAGCTCGATGACAAGGGATTTGTTCTCACCGGTGGTAGATGGGGATTTGAAGCCACACCGTACGCGACTAGTGTTCCCGGTGTCTACGCAGTCGGCGACGTGAGGGCCGAATCTGTGAAACGTGTTGCATCTGCGGTTGGTGAGGGTTCGGTGGTCATATCGAATATCCATCGGTATTTAGCTCAGAGACGCCTCGACTTCCCAGAACAGGCGAAAGCTAACTGACAGTTGCCAGCAAGTCGTCTTCTGGCTTCTGCAAACCATGTCTAACCCATGCGCGACTTCAAATGAACCGATCATGACACAGCAGCCTCTATGCAGCAACCGGCAATACTTCAGCTTTGCTTGAGTATGTGACGAGAATTTAGAACTATTCTTCTCGCTTATAAGACCTTACCCTGAAGAGACTATACGCGGGAGTAACAAGCTCGCGTGATCGGAGCTTGCTTCTAGATGCGGTGGCTGACTACCGTCGCGCCATGGCAGATGAAGTTATGGCAAAGGAGAATGCAATGACAACACCAGTCGATACAGTACGCGATTTCTATGCCGCAATAGCAGCAGGTGACACCGGGAGGATGGTTGGCCTGATGGCTCCCGACATCGAGTGGATTTCAGTGGTTGATTTCAACATTCAGGACAGAGGTCCCGAGGAGGTTATGAAAAAAGTGTTCGTTCCACTCATGCAGGAGTGGGAGAGCTTCTCACCAGCTCCTTCGGAATTTCTTGTCGATGGCTCGACGGTGGTGTCATTGGGCCGCTTTGCTTGCGTACACCGTGCAACGCACAAACGCGCCGACCTTGCATACGCGCATGTATGGGATATCCAGGACGGGAAAATCGAACGCCATCGTCAATACATCGATACCTTGGCGCTCGAACAAGTTAGACGCTCCTAGCGCTGCCAGTGCATCTTCATGGTGCACCGCGCTTTCTTACTGGATAATCTGCAAGAATCGCCTGCAAAAGGAGCGTCTTAGTGAACCTCTTATCGAAATACATTCTCGCCACAGCAGTTTTCGTGGGCACAGCACAAGGAGCGCCACTTCCTTCGACCAACGCTACGACGACTTATCATCGTGTTCAGGTCGACGGCGTCGGACTTTTCTATCGCGAAGCCGGTCCTGCGAACGCCCCAAACATCGTGCTCTTGCATGGCTTCCCGTCGTCTTCGCGCGAGTTTGACACCCTCATTCCCTTGCTCGCGACAACATATCATCTGATCGCTCCAGATTATCCCGGGTTCGGTCTAAGCGATACACCACCGCCGACCACTTACACTTACACGTTCGATCATCTTGCCCAAACAATAAGTGCTTTTCTGGAAAAGCTGAAGGTCACGAACTATACCTTGTATCTGCACGACTACGGTGCGCCGATCGGTTTCCGCATCGTTCTGGCGCATCCCGATCAACTGCACGCGCTCATCATTCAAAACGGCAACATCTACAAAGCGGGCCTGGGAGCCAAGTGGGCCAAGATCGAGGACTTCTGGGCGGATCCCAAGGCTCATCCTGAAGTGCTCGACGCTTTTCTTTCGTTCAAGGCGACTGAGGAGCGCCACCTCGCCGGCACATCCCATCCGGACCGCTACGATCCGGATACCTGGATCAGCGAGTATGCTGATCTGTCGCGGCCCGGTCAGCGAGAGATTCAGGGGAACCTGCTCTACGATTATCGGACCAACGTCGCCGACTACCCGAAATGGCAGGCCTGGCTCCGCGAACATCAGCCTCCTACTATCGTGGTCTGGGGCGCGAACGACCCTTCCTTCGTCGCGGCGGGTGCACAAGCCTTCAGTCGGGACCTTCCGCATGCGGAGATTCACCAGTTCGACGCTGGACACTTCGCACTGGATGAAAAGACGGACGAGATTGCCGACCTGATCTTGCAGTTCATGGCCAAGCATCCCGGATGATGGCCTGGGTCGCGAGCACCGAATACGGTCTCGCCTCATCAGCAGCGTCGAAACCAGGAACGCAACGCTGCGAACATGTTTTGAGTCGGAAGGCTTGTCGAACGTCCGGCAGCTACAATCCGCCGGAGAAAGTTTACGGAAGCCTATGTGGAGTCATCTGTGGAAGTCGTCAACACACTATACCCGCGTAGCGAGTGTCTTAATTTCGACATTCGTCTTAATACCGTCGCGATGACCGGAAAAGCGAGCCGCCCGCCGCGGCAAACTGGATCGGCAACGCGTTAGAGCCGAGGGGGATTGGGTCATCAACACCAATTCTTGAGTTTGGCAGTTGCGGTGCAGCCTACAACTTGGAAAAACCGAAAGAACTTGCAATCCAGATAAATCCCACGCTATGGGGACACTCATTATGCGCAAAGTAACCTCTATGACAAAGCATGCCTCATCCAAGTCTTGCTTGCCTGGCACATCCGTCCGCAAAATCGAAGCCGACGGGGTTGAAGTTTTTTATCGCGAGGCAGGTGATCCAACGGCTCCAGTCATTCTCTTGTTGCATGGATTTCCGGCCTCATCCTTCATGTTCCGCGACCTTATTCCGCGTCTCGCTGACGATTACCGGGTCGTCGCGCCGGATCTTCCCGGGTTCGGATTTACCCGCATTCCCAGCGAGCGAAACTATAAATATTCGGTCGATAGATTGGCTTCAACGATCGAGGCGTTCGCGGATGCGCTCAAACTCAACCGGTACGCAATCTATGTGTTCGATTACGGTGCGCCAACGGGCTTCCGTTTGGCGATGGCTCGCCCTGAGCGGATAACAGCGATCATTTCGCAGAACGGAAATGCGTACGAAGAAGGTTTGAGCTCAGGTTGGAATCCGATCCAGAAATACTGGAAGGAGCCAACTGTGCAGAATCGCGCCGCCCTTCGCGATTTTCTAACACCCGAAGCCACGAAGTGGCAGTACACCCATGGCGTGGCGAATCCGGACGCTGTTCCCCCTGAGTCGTACACATTGGATGCGGCTCTGCTGGAACGGCCGGGGAACAAAGAGATTCAGCTCGATCTGTTTCTCGACTACGCCTGAAACAACACGATAGAATCAGCGATACCCACGCGGCAATTCGAAATATGTCCAGAGCTTTCATGTTGTCTCGCCTCCAGCGCTTCACTCACCCCTCGATCGACAAAGTTTAGACGTCGAGCGTGATTCGGTTCTCCACGGAACTGATTCCCGGCGCCGACCACGCCGCCCGCTCCGCTTCTTCCAGTTCGGCCCAGGCGCGGACGCTTCCTTTCAGGATGGCCTTGTTCCCCTGTACCTCGACAGTTATCTTGCCGGCGTCAATCGTGGCGCTTCGTACTAACGCGTCCTGGATTTTCTTCTTCACGTCCGAAGGCGTTACCTGCGGCTTGACTACAATCTCGTTGATGACTCCATTGACGCCCAGGAGATGACGAACCACGCGTTCGGCCTCTTCTTTCTGATATTGCCAGGGCACTTCTCCCTTGAGCGTGACGAACCCCCTCGAGACGGTGAGAGAAATCTTGTCGGCGGGCAGGGTGGCGTTCCATTGCAGCGCGTTCAGTGCCGCCTTGGCAATATCGCCGTCCGTGCGCTCGCCGGCTAATTTGATCTGGATGTCGTTGGCTACTGCCCGGACTCCGTCGACACGATGGGCAGCATCCTCCGCGTACCATTTTTTGAAATACGAATCGACCCAGCCAGTGAGCGTCACCACGCCGTCCTTAACGATGACCCCGATCTCGTTAGGCTGGAGGCGCGCATCCCACCTCAGTTCTGCCAACACATCCTTCTGCATTTCTATGTCGCTTCGATTCAACGTTGCCGTAGCCATTACTGTTCTCCTTCTTGTCTTCTTTGTTCATGGTTCTGGTTGCGACGTTCCGCCAAACTGGGCGTTACCGGCCCTCGGATGACTCGGCATTGCGCTTCGCGGGCCAGTTCTTAGCGCCGCTCTTGTTGGGACTGCCGTTTCAGGAACCCGGATAATTTGTCCTCGAGTTTGGCGAACACGGAGCCGGTGTCCTCGTTGCTTTTGAGTTGCTTCTCAAGGCTGGCGATGTCGGTATTTAGGTTCGCGTAGTCAGGATCTTTCGCCGCATAGCCAAGCGCCTTCGCCCGTTCAATTTCATTCTTGGCAGTTTGCACAAGCGTTTCCGCCATAGTTTTGTCGCTCTGGCTTTTCTCCCGAGCGGCGTCGAGCGCCTCGCGCGCAAGTACCAAAGGCAAAGGAGTCACCCGATCGACAGCTACCAGGGTATTGAGGGCCGCCAGCAACACGCTGCTGGCTTCGTCATTCTTCTTCTGATCCAGAAGACGCGCCGCCTCTTTCAGAGCATCGGGATATGTTCCCAGGGGCAAGCTATAGGTGCGCACCCGGATTTCGCTGGCGAGGCCGTCGAGCACGACGCGCGCCGCGGGGTAGTCTTTCGCGGCTACCGCCACGGAGACTTCGTCGGTAAGTGCCTTGATAGCCTTAAGGTCGTGGGGTCCACTGTCGATGACCACCACTTGCACGCTGACCGGGATGAACGCAGCCCTCGGGTTACGAGCGAGCAGAATATTGATTTTTCGGGTCGCCTGTTCGATTGCTTTGAGCGCCGCATCGCTCTTGTTTGAGGCAATGGCGTCGATCGCAGCTTGAGTATCGTTGATTGCGGCGATGGCATCCTGATCGAGATTCTTCGTAGCTTCTTCTTCAGCCTGTTTTCGCTCCTTTTCGACGCCGGGCCGGGCTTGCTGCTCGGCTTCCTGGCGTTGTTTCTCGAGATCAGGCTGCGTCTGCGCTGTTTGCGTTGGGACTTTCGTTGAGGCATCGGCCGTCGTGGTTTCGTTAGTGCCCTTCGAATTGCCACAAGAAATCGTCCCCAGGCATAGCGCCAGAGAACTGGCCATTACTACCAACCAGATTTCGATGCTGCTCTGCATAACATTTTTCCTTCCACGCGCTGCTTTTCCTTAAATGTCCACTTCGGCTGTGATCCTATTGATTCGATAAACCGATAACAATTCGTCATGTGGGGAAAAAGAGATTCCGAAGGAGCGGAGATATGGCGCTCAGTCTGGAGTCAGAGATGGTTCTACGACTTAGGGTGCATTAGATCATTGTTAATCTCGGTGACTTTTTCAACACCGGCAGGCGATGCGGCTAACGAGGATTGTAGGAGGAAACCGGACAAGTCTTCAAAATCGATCAGAGTGCTGCTAATGGACATTTCCCGCATGAAAAGACGACGCATCATTTCCGACTGGCGGCTGACGGCGGTTCGATTGAGATTGCGGCGAATGATTCCGGCGACAAGGCGAACACGTCCGCGATTCGTTCTCACCTTTCACATACTGCGATGATGTTCGGAAACGGCGATTTCTCAATGCCGATGTTCGTCCATGACAGCATTCCGCCGAGTGTGACGACGATGAGGCAGGGGTGCGCGCCACAACGGGTTTGCTTCTGCTAAGGTCCGAATCAACCTTCGAATCTGCAAGCTGATCGGCGGTCGGCCAGTCCTTTTGGGTTTCTCGGACAGATGGCCCCAATACCGGCGGAACCGCTCGCTCTGCCAGCGTACCACTATGTCGGGATGGACCACGACTAAGGCCCGTCGCTAACCCTTCCACAATACGGACAGCGTGATCCAAAACCAGCGGTCACGATCCACGAAGTGCCGGCGCAGCCGCTTGCGCTTGTAAACGGAGAGCTGCTGGCGGAGAGCAATATTCTCTAAGACCACGCCGCGATGGTCGGACAGGCAAACGATACGGAATAAGCTCAAAAGGAAGGCGAGCATGACCCTCGATTCTTCCCGCTAGGCTATTGAAAAGTCAATGACCTCTGCACAATTTAGTTTTGGCGAACGACAGCCACCATTCCTCAAAATATCAAATCCTCTGTCGCGATTGAACGCGTTTTATCGTTCCCTGCAAGGCAAGTTTGGCAGAAACATATTCCTCAGCGGAGACGGTGCCGTCAGATCGGTCCACTTCAAGCTGACGGAGTTCTTGCTGGAATGGGGCCAATTGAAGCGGCTCAAGCCCAGCGTCTGGAGTTTTTCGAATATCAATGCTTGTTGCGCCCACGCGGAAGCGCTGTTTCCGCTGGAAGAGAAAGGCGCAGATCACAAGCGTTAGACCAGTTCCGAGAGCGAAAATACCCGATTTGGAAAAATGGAGGTTGTGCGAGGACAGCGGTGGAATCGCGTAGCTGAACTTCGATCTTGGAGAACGGGCGATAGCGGCTGGTGTTGGGTGGCTGGAACCGGCTAAAGTCGAAGGTATTGAGGGCACAGAACGGAGGGGTGAGGACTTCGAGGTTAGAAGCTGAGACCGGAATCCTGGGATTGCGCCCGTGCCGGAAATTTCGAACTCCGGTCCATCACCGGGGTTTATTTCGGCGGCAGTTTCAACTTGAAAAGGGCTGCCGCGGGTGGGAACAAATGCGGCAGAGCTGGAAGAAAACTTCATGGAGGACGGAATGATAATTGCTAACCGCTGCACAGGATAAGCGGCTCGGATACGAAAGGAAGCCAGGCCATGGTAGGGAATGTCGTAGTTGAAGGCGATGCCGGTCGCGCCCGGACGCAAAGGAAAGTTCACCGCATAGTGCCCGGGATCGTCCGGAAGGGCGGAAGCGGGAATCATCATGCCCATGTCTTCGGAATCGGCGGCTAAAACCGAACCGATCTTTGCGAGCGGGGGCAGAAAAACTTCGAACGCGCGCGTTCCGGCCTGGGTGAGCGGCGGGCTGGAATCATTTCGGACCTGAATCATATCGGAGACATGGATGTGATTCCCAACGGTGCCGATGCGGAGAATTTCGATCCCGCATGTCAGTCCGCGCACTTTGGCACTTGTGTCGAAAACATTGACAGAGATGGGCTCGCCAATGATGGCCTGCTTATCGTAGGTCACTCCCTGATGAAGCACGCGCACCAGGTATGTCCCCCTGGGATGTCGCACCCTGAAATGAAATGACCCGTTGAGGTCAGTCTTGGTCTGCGCTTCCTGAGCAAGGCCATGATTCAGGAGAAGCAGAAAGACCTTGGCCTGGCCAGCCGGCTGAACGGTGGTCTGGTTGCGGACAGTCCCGGTAATGGATTGCGCCAGCAGAGGCGCGATCGACACGCTCGCAATAGCGAGAGCAGTTACCGCAATTTTTCGCGTCCGCCTCATTTTGCGGCCGAGCTATTCGCCAGGGATAGGGACGGGTATGAAGCGCGACCAAATACGATGCCGGTTTCCACCTCGAAAGGGTGTCCATCACGCAGGTACGGTTTGAACTTCCATCCCTTGAGGGCGTCCATTACAGCCGCTGCCTGTTCGGGAAATGCGCTGATGACGTGAATGTGCTTCACCTTGCCGTCTCTTGCGATGATGATGCGGACAGGAACGGGGTTAAATCTCCGTTCGGGGAAGACGGGCTCGACACGTGAAATCAGGTTGTCGTCGTTTGCGTAATCCTTGATGCACACCGGAAAGTCGCCTCCGCCCGTGCCTCCCGTGGGGCTGGTATCGGAGGGCAGCTTCAGTGTGTTCATGTCGTGCAGCAAGCTATCGATTCGTTTCGCGTCGGGGCTGGTGAGGACAATTTCCAGAGCGTGGCAACGGATTTCGGTGGTTGCCACATACCAGTGCAGATGGGTTACTAAACCCTCATAGCCGTACAAACGAAAAGGGTGGCCGGCAATCTTGATGTCAGCGGGAGGAAAGTCGAGTTTGTAGTAAGTGGGCAGGTGTTCTTCTGTATAGTCGACAAAATCGAGAGCATTGTTTGCCGGCAGGTGAGTGAAGAACAGGTCCTGTGCGCCGATCAAAATACTGGCTGGCGACTCGTTGTGCGTGTCCGCTGGTGTGAGCTGTGCCAGCGAGTAGCGACCGCTATTGGATGGCGGCGGTCCCTCGTATTTTTGCGTCCAGCCGGGAGGCAAGGCATAACTCATGCCGAAATATTGATCACTGAAATTGCCATTGCTTATGCGTCCACCTTCGGGCACCGGAGTGGTGGAGTCACTGGCACTGTACCAGGCACCCTTGACCAGGATGACGCCGCTGGGCAATTTCTTCATATGCGGTTGGGTTGCCATGCCATCCGCATTCTGTGGCGAGCTTTGAGATGCGGCATTTCGGCTGCACACCAGCAGGAACACGGAAAAAATGACGACCAGCATCGGGCCGATGGATCGAGAACCCATACCTTGCCTCCCGGTTCGCAGTAGCTCGTGCCGTCGCGATGAAGCACTGCGCATCTTATGTCGTGGTGGTAGAAACTGGTGAGACACAGTCGTGCCTCACCAGAATTGCAGATTGCAGCGACTACAGTGAACGCAGGAAATCCAGAAGGTCCTGCTGCTGTTGCTGCGTCAGACTGCCATTAAAGAAAAGGTTCTCGACGTAATTAGCCTCACTGCCGTTGCTGGCATGATCCTTGATCGCCTGAACGGTGCTTTGCGTTCTGCCATCGTGCAACAGGAAAATCCGCTGGCCCAGACCCCATAAGGGAGCGGTACGGAACTGATCTCCGCCAGCGTCGCCTTGCATGACGTTATCCGCGAGCAAACTGCCCATGTCGTGAATTTCAAAATCCGAAAACGCCGCCACCGGATTGTCGCTTAGACTGCCTGCCCCCAGTGCTTTTGGAGTGAAATTGGAGAGTTGCGTGGTGCCCGTCATCGCATTGTGGCAAACGCCGCAGCCAATCTCCTCAAAGACGTTATATCCATCGGTAATATTTTGCTGGTTGACCTGCTGTCCATTGAGGATCACTGGCCCGGTCGGAGGCGGGGCCAGGAAGCGCATGAAGTTGGCAAACTCCGAAACGTCGTCCAGCACCTGCGCGGGCGTTGAACCGGTAGCGTTTGCGATAGCTTCCGGATAACCACCCCCGGAGAGATTCAGGCATGCGCTCGGCAGGCCCAGCTGCGGTGGCATGTCTTCCTCGGGCAAGGGACGGTCTTGCGTGAAGAGCAGATTCGAGATGCCCATTTCTGCGTTGTAGGCTTCGCCTGCGAAAATGTGCATCGACTTATTCTGAGCCTTCCAGCCGAAGCGTGTGATGGTGCCGTCGTTGGGGTTGTGGTTTACAGCGCCACCAATTTGAAATGTGTTGGCCTCCTGCGAATAAAGGTAGTTGAGCAGGGTTGAATCGTCGATGTTCTCGACGAGGCCATCGCCAAAGACGGGCGTGGGAATGCGGAAGATGATGTCATTGGCCGCTTCCGCCTGCTGGAAAGGCGGCTGCTTGAGTTGGCAGTTCGGATTGCTGTCAGTTCGGCCACTGACGGTGAACAGTTCTTCCACTCCGCCATTGCGATTGCCGCCAACGGAGCCGTCGGGGTTCAAGAAAAACGGGAATCGCGCTTCCACCGTAGGCCCATTGGGACCGTTGCTGGTAACAAAGTAAGGTTGTTGATTGTCAGGGGCCACCGAACTTCCGGCGACACCGTACTCAGGATTTGTAGAAGCGCCCGATCCTCCGATGGCGGGTTGGGAGTGACAGGCGCTGCACTGATTCAAATTAAAGCGTGGTCCCAAGCCATTGTGGCCGTTGGGGTCGCCAGAAACCTGCTCCACTTCCTCGAAACGCATCTGTCCGTCCGTGAAAAGGTTATAGAGAGAAGTCTTGTTCTGGATCGCAGCGAGAGCGGCGCCTGTGCCGCGGTTGCCGGATTGAACTCCAGGATCCTCCAGCCCACTCAGGACCTGGCTAAATGCCACCCCCGTGGTAAGGACCAGCGCCAATGGCAGAATCAACTTTACTTTTTTCACCATGCCTCCTTATAGACAAGTGGTTGCACAGACGATCCTTCAGCGCTACTCGAAGGATCGTCAGAACAAAAAGAGACCGTGCGAAGGAGGATGCAAGTCTGCATCGACACCTTCGCCCTATTTTCCGGTGCGATGCCGGTGCTAGCCGAAGCGCCGGCTCACGACAAATTGACACATTCTAGGAAACTGGGCCCAAGAATAAACAACCCAAGGAGGACCGAAAGGAAGGTCTGAGAGAAGGCGGCCAGATAAAAACGCTCCCTTTACGGATCGAGCGCGACAATATACTCATGCCGCCTTAATGTCGATACGGGATTTACTGTAGATCGGCAGCCGGCTGGAGGCGAGCTGTGGAAATCTATTGAACAAGATGTCAAGAGGGAAGCGAGTCAGGACTTGGCGTTTCAACAAGGCCAATCAACCAATTCCACAAAGAACAGTTCCTTGACTTTGAAGTTGAGCACCATTGTGCTGAACTCATGTTCTAAAAGACGATTCCTCGAGTTATTACTTTGCCCTTGAGATCTGCTCCCATGCTCGCGTAAGTGCGAGATCTTTCCAAAGCAATCAAAAGGCACGCCTCTCTCGTTCATCTTATCGTAGTGTCGATGTCTTTAAGAATTCCGTTCTGTCGGAAGCAAGTTAAAATGTCCGGTTTTTGTAGCAAGTGAAATGTCCGGTTTCAAAGTTGAGCCCTCGCCGATTGGGTTGGGTTGATTTTGGGGATGGGGATGCAGCGGAAGGGGGCCGTTCCCTTCCCCTGCTCAGCATTGTAGAAGCTTGGGTAGGCAAGGGCGTCCCGCCACCGTCTTGTCCTAACACTACCAATGACGGATACGTTGAAGTCTGCAAGCAATCGAACCCCTCGTTCCCGGTATCAGGCACCTTCAACTTCACGGTGACGGCTCCCCAGTTCAGCAGCGGGCCGGTATCGGTGCCCGTGGGCAAGTGTTCGGGAGCGATTCAGGTTCCATCCGGCACCGTCGCTATCAGCGAGTCTCAGCAAACTGGCGTTTCTGTCTCGGACGTCAACGCATATTCGTACAGCCCGGGCTACACGAACGAACTGGTCGCGTGGCCTGCGCCAAACCCAACCAATCCTTATGCTGCTGAAGTCAATATTCAGCCGGGAAATGACGTTGCACTGGAAACGATAGCAACCTTCACGAATGCATCGCAGGGGGGAAGGCCGGGCAACTGAAGATCTGCAAGATTGCCGGCCCTGGCATCGATGACGGGGAGGTGTTCAACTTTACGGCGACCGGTAGCGGAGGAGTGAAGAACAAGTACTCGATCGAGGCTGGCCCGGCACCGGGTGGCTACTGTGAGTTAGCTGGAACGTATCCCATCGGCACGCAGGTGACGGTTAAAGAAACGGTGCCCAAGGGCGTTTATGCGACTATCCAGGTTCAACCGCCTGGGAATGGCGGACACATAACCGCCAGTAGCATAATCGCGACAATCGGCGACGGTATCACCGAAGTGGACTTTACTGACACAACGCAAAAGCCTGGCACGGCCACTCTCACTCCAAAGAACGCTAACTTCGGAAAACTGAAGCGTGGAACTCAGGGCAAACCGAAGGTCTTTACATTGACCAATACCGGGGGCACGACCATTAACATTTCGTCGGTAGCATTAGGAGGAGCTAATCCAACCGATTTCTTCATTGTCTCGAACAGCTGTGGGGCCACCCTTGCAGCGAATAGCACCTGTACGATCCAGGTGTCGTTCTCACCGTCGGGTGCCGGAGCGTTTACGGCTCAACTAATCGTGACAGACAACGCCAGCGACAGCCCACAGATTTCAACCCTGACCGGGACCGGCGTGTAAGACCGGTTGGATTGCAGAACTGTAGCCCCGCAGAATTGCGCGGGGCTTTTTGTTACATGTGAAGCTCCGCGTTTTGCTCTTAGCATGTGCTCTCGTTCAGAATGATTAGTGACACCCGCATAGAGTGTCAAAGTGCAAATTCAACGGGGGAAAACCACCCGATGCGGGGGCGACTATCGAAGACCGGAGTGGAACTGAGCCGGGAAGCGCGGGTGCGGTTGGCGTGGATGGATTTTTATCGGCGCTGCGGCAAGGTGGCCCATACCGGCCGTCTGTGGCTCGCCAAAATTCCTTCCTGCCATTAAATCAACGACTCGCACAGCATCCACAATCGTCATTTCTGCTATGAATATTTTCCGTGTTCCGCCTCTGGCTCGGGCTGCTTGCGCGTTCCTTCCGTTCCCGTCATGACCTTCTCATCGAGAACCTAGCTTTGCGGCAGCAGCTTGGCATCCTTAAACGCGAGCACCCACGGCCCGAAGGTCTTGGCGGTTGACAGGATCTTCTGGCTTCTCGCGCGGCGCTATTGGTCTTCCTGGAAGCAGTCTGTCGTTCGCCAAAACTCTAAAGAGTCAAATTCGAAACGAGGAATCGTAGGAATTTCAATTACGCAGCCGTGGTACACCTTTGCCCCATGTTTCCGGAGGAGCGAGTTCGCGTCGAATCGGGGGCGAGGTTAGATCGCGGTGGTCAGAACTCCAGATTTGGGGGCCCTGTGAGATCAGATAGTCGGCAGTTCTCGCCGCCAGTGCCTGGATCGTGAGGCCGGGATTGGCTGAGCCTTGGGTGGGCATGATACTGCCATCACAGACAAAAAGGTTGGCGATGTCATGAGTGCGGCCGAACTTATCCACAACCGAAGTCCTCGGGTCCGATCCCATGCGCGCGGCGCCGACAAGATGCGCGTAGCGGGCCTCCTGCACAACTTCGGTTGCGCCGGCTGCGGCCATCACCTCCATTGTTTTTTCTTTCGCAAACTTAATCAGCTTCTTGTCATTGTCGTGCAGATTGAAATGGACGTGAGCGACCGGCAGGCCGAAGCGATCTTTTTCTTGCGCAAGCGTCACACGATTTTCCGCCCAGGGAAGAATTTCGCCGAGAAGGCCGAACGCAGCCCAGTGGTTGTAATCCATCATTTCGCGACGAAGGCCCCATCCCCACGCTTTTTTTGCGGCCAGCATTTGCTTACCGAAAGCAATGGGTAAGGGGCCGACGGTTTGAATGGCGAAGCCGCGGGCGAAATCGTGCTTGGAATCAGTCTCGTAGAATTCTTCGGTCAAGGCATGCGCGGGAGGTGCTTTATACATCCGCACCGGCTGCTCAAAACGTCCCAGGACAACATTTCCCGCCTGCGCCATCAGATACCGTCCAACCGTGCCGCTCGAATTGGCGAGGCCGTTCTCGAAGCCAAGGCAAGCAGAGTTCAGCAATAATCTTGGTGTCTCGATGGCATAGCCACAAACGATCACCGCTTTTGATTTCTGAAAGTGCGCTGCCCCATCGTGGTCAAAATAATGCACGCCGGAGACGCGCCGATCGTTGGACAACTCGATTCGCGATACCATGCACCGGTCTCGAATCTCGGCACCTTTTCTTACCGCGTCGGGAACGTGCGTGATAAGCGTGCTGGCCTTAGCGCCGACCTTGCAGCCTTGAATACAAAACCCCCGGTAGATGCAGTGTGGACGATCTCCATGAGAGCCAGACAGAATAGCGACGGGGCCGCCAATCGATACCGGAATGTTGAGTGCGGTACAGCCGCGAATCAGCGCGTTGCCGACGCCGCCCATGGGATGAGGTCCATAAACGTATCCATGAGGGTGTCCCCAAGGATAGTAGGCGGGACCTGCGACAGGCATTTCTAATTCGAGTTGCTCGTAGTACGGAAGAATATCCTGATATGTAATGGGCCAGTCGGCGCCCACTCCATCGCGCGTATAAACTTCGAAGTCGGAGGGATGCAGACGCGGAGTAAACGCTGCCCAGTGAACCGAACCTCCACCCACGCCCTTCCCGCAATTATTCGCGCCTAGCGCCAGCGGATCGGAACCGCCGGTAACGCGCGGATCTTCCCAATAAAGTTTGTGCGATCCCGCTTCGTCGCTCACCCAGTCGCGTTCAGTATCCCAAAAGGATCCGGCTTCGAGCCCGACGACGTTGAACCCGGCACGTGCTAGCCGCTGGAGAAGAACGCCGCCCGCTGCTCCCACGCCGACAATAGCGTAGTCGACCTCGTCTTTCTCGTCGAACTTCCGCATCGGAACGTGCAAATATTGCAACGAGCCCAGCATGTGCTTGCCGTTTTGCGGCGGCCGAAATGCTCCCAGGATTGGCTCTTTCCGGTTCATCATGCCTTCCAGGACCGATGCTGATCGGCTTCGGTATGATGATGCGCGGCTGATTCCACCTCATCGGAAACCGTACACTCCGGTGCGCGCCAAGCATAGCGCTTCTCCTCGACCTCCCACGGTTCGGGCTCACCGCGTTCCAAGCGGGTATAAGCGCGGGGGTAAGCCGGACCGCCGAATCCGATTTCGTCCCATGCCCAAGGGTGGGCGTAATACGCGTCGATCGCATCGCCCATGAGTAACTGCCAGAACCGATGCACGGACATGGCTTGCCAGATATCCGCAGCGGCTTCCGGCTTGCCATCTTGAATTGCTTTAAGAACCGCATCCTGCTGCTGGTAAGGTAACGCTACAAAACCGGCGCCATGGCGGTGTTCGGCCTCCTTATTTATAGCCTCGCGCCCCATGCGGTAGGCTTCACGATCCTGCGGCATGTTCTCGAAGCGATATCCCACGGTCTGATTGATGAACAGCCGATGGTCAAGCGGAGCGACGAGAGGAATCTGGCGGTCAGGGGTTCGGTCTGTCTGCGGAATCAGGTGAGAAAAAACAACCGTCCAAAAATCCCATTCCTCGGCCGAAAAGAACTGGCGGCTGGGCGGCGCATCCACGCGATTCGTGACGACTTGGCGGGTCGCATCGTCCCAGAACGCGCTTTGGGACAAGGTACTGAAGCCGGGGTAATAGCCAGGAGTATGGCGAGGGTGAAGTGGAACACCCTTGAGATCGCGAAGCAGCAAAGCGGAATCGAGGTGGGTAACTGTTTTTTCCGGCGTTTCCTTCATGCGTGCTTCCTCCGCAGCAGGCTGGCCAGGACGCCCAGCGTTCCCGCCGCGCCAAATAACAATGGAGCAAAGATCGGCGGCCCGTAAATGATGTTGTAGAGGAGATGCTTGCTACCACCAGGCCGTCGAAGCACGCCACGGCCATGATAGTAGAATCCGACGGCTGCGTCGACCGAGGCCAATACAGATAGCGCCGGTAGCGCCGTGGTAGCCAGCCGACGGCTCTTTACGGAGCCGAAAGCCGCGCCCGCAAGAGCGGGGGCAAGGAGAATGGGCGTCCACTGTGCCGCATAGCGGAAGTTATTTTTGTAGTGGGAATAGAAAGCCTCGAAGCCGCTGAGCAGGGCGCTGACGCCGGTCACGATGGCTACCTGCCGCTGAAATCGCCCCTCGCGAATATCCTGTTCCGCCGAGAGCAATTTCCGACTTTCCTTCGCCGGCAAAAGTCTGGCGAGAAAAGTCTTTCGTCCTGATCGTCGGTCGTGCGAAATTTCTTCCCGTTGAAGAAAAGAAGCGACGAGCCCAAGGTAGGCGCTGGTGCCAAACAGCAGTGGGGCAAAAACCGGCGGTCCCATAATCATGTTGGTCATGGGAAGCCGCCACCCTCCGGGCTTGCGCTGGATACCGCGCACGTGAAAGTAAAACCCCACTGCGGCATCCAGAAGCATTAACGCCGAAATCCATCGCAGGACTGTTCTGGCGGCGCGGCCGCTGAAGAATCCAGCAAAGCCACCAATCGCAAGCAATACGCTCATGATCACCGGCGTGTACATCACACGCCGACTGTAACTGCCGCGATAATGTTCGTAGGCGACCTCAAGACCACTTACAATGCTGGTTCCTGCAGTCAAGAGAGAAAGGCTGCGCTGGAACTGTCCCTCTCTGATTCGGTTCGTAGCGATCTCCAAGTCGCGGCGCAGATAGTTCACCGACATCGTCGATTGTTTCGCCATCAGCTTAGAGAACCTCGCGCATTTCATCCAAAGCGATCGTCTTGAGAATCTTCATCGCGTCCTTCTGTCCCCGCAAAAGCGACTTGGCGAAATGGATTGCTTGTTCCGTTGTCGCTTTGCCCGGCATCGGTGGCTCATTCGGATCGACCACCGCCTGTACCACGGAAGGCCCTTTGTGGCTGAGGGCTTCGCGAAGAATCGCTTCGGCCTCTTCGGGATGTACGATGGTGAAGCCACGCGCCCCGCAGGCTTCCGCTACTTTGGCAAAGTCGATCGGTTGCAGTTCCACTCCGTATTCGGGATTGCCCTCAAGAATCATCTGCTCCCACTTAATTTGTCCCAGCAAATTGTTCTTGATCACGATTACGGTTACTTGGAGGTTGTACTTCACCAGCGTGGCGATCTCGCCCATCAGCATGGTCAAACCACCATCCCCGACCACGCAAACCACTTGCCGCCCTGGATAAGCGATAGCAGCGCCGATGCTGTAGGGGAGTCCGTTAGCCATCGTCGCCAAGGAACCAGAGAGAGAGAACTGCATGGTGCCTCGAATCTCAACGTAGCGTGCCGTCCACGTGGCGATGGTTCCGCTATCCGAAGAAACGATAGCGTCATCCTTCAGCAATTTATTAAGCGTATGGGTTACCACTTGCGGCTTCATGGGCATATCTTTCCGCGTGCCTCGCTCCTCCATGAGTTCGTTCCAGTCCTTCATGTGAGCTTGAGCCTTTGCCAGGAAGTCATGCTTTTTCCGCTGCAGCAGAGGCAACAAGGCGGTGAGAATTGTCTTCGCGTCGCCGACCAAACCTACGTCTACCTGGTGCCGCAGTCCGACTCGACTCGGATCAATTTCGATTTGCACGCACTTCGCTTTACCAGGCTTGGGCAAGAATTCCATGTACGGATAGCTGGTGCCGATCATGATCAACGTGTCGCAATCATTCATGGCGTCCACAGACGGAGCGGTTCCAAGTAGTCCGATTCCGCCAGTGGTGTAGGGGCTACGGTCGGGTAAGACTGCCTTTCCCAAGAGCGCTTTCACGACTGGTCCGCCAACGATCGTCGCAAGCTGTGTGACTTCTTCCCGGCAAGCCAGCGCGCCACGTCCCACAAAAATGGTCACCTTCGATCCTGCGTTGATGATATCGGCGGCGTGCTGTAAAAGCGATTCTGCTGGTCTGGCTGTCGAAGGCACGCTCCAATCTCCGCTGTGCTCCGCGACATTTGCATTGCTGCGGTGCTTATCGGAGACCTGCCACTCCTGAATATCTTTTGGAATACAAATGTGGGAAACACCGCGACGAGCGTAGGCGGTGCGAATCGCCATATCGACCACGTTGACGGCGTGAGCCGGGCCCATCACTCGCTCATTGAAGACCGAGACGTCCATATAAAGCTTGTCGAGATCAACGTCCTGCTGATAGTCCATGCCAATCAGATCGTGAAATGTGTGGCCGGTAATGGCGAGCACCGGTTGCAGATCGCATTTCGCGTCATACAGTCCGTTCAGAAGATGTACTCCGCCCGGGCCAGAGGTCGCGCAGCACACGCCTATGCGTCCCGTATATTTCGCATAACCGACAGCCGCGAACGCGGCAGCCTCTTCGTGCCGCACCTGGATGAATCTCAACTTGTCTTTATGGGTTCGTAGCGCCTCAAAGAAACCATCAACGCCATCTCCCGGAAAACCAAAAATGGTATCCACTCCCCATTCAATTAAACGCTCAACAATAAGATCGGAAACCTGCTTCGCCATAAACCGTTCCTTTCATGATTGCGCCATCAACACATTTTTATCCCGTTAACTTTGCTGCCCTCACAAGTCAGATCCGATAAGCTGCCGCATCTTTACCCTTTAATTCGAGGCCGTTTCCAGGACGAGTCAAATCCGGTTTCATAATCCCGTTTTGCGGTTGGCAGAAGCCGTCAAAAAACATTCTTTCGATGCGAGCATGATCGTGGAAAAACTCCATGTGGATGGCTCGCGGCACAGCGCAGCAAACATGGAGATGCATACTCGGCCCGCAGTGCGATGAAAGTGGGATATTCGCGGCCCAACACAGGGCGGCCACGCCCAGAAAGCCGCTCATCCCTCCGCAGCGGGTTGCGTCCGCCTGCAAGATGGTGACTGCTCCAGCATCGATCATCCTGCGGAAATACCAGGCAGTGTAGCCATATTCCCCGGCCGCAACGTCGATCCCGATGGGCGCACGAGCACGTACTTCGCTGAGTCCGGCGAGATTGTCCGAACTGACTGGCTCTTCCAGCCATCGCACTCTTTGCTCAGCGAAGTTGTGTGCAAGACGAAGGGCCTGTGTGACCGTATACGCCCCATTGGCATCAACAAAGAGTTCGCATTGATCGCCGATAGCGCTGCGCGCGACCTTAACCCGCCGCGGATCATCTTCGGGGCGGCTTCCTACTTTCATCTTCACCTTGGAGAATCCCTCTTGCGCCCAAGCTCCCAACTGACATTGCAATTGCGAATCGCTGTAGGAGGTAAAACCACCGCTTCCGTACACCGGGATTTCGTCGCGCACCATTCCAAATAATTTCACTAAAGGCACATCGAGGAGGCGCGCGCGAAGGTCCCACATCGCATTGTCGATCGCAGCTGCCGCCATCATGCTGATGCCGGTTTCTCCAAGATTGCGAACGTGACGATAAATATCCTGAAGGATCGCTGCGTGCGAAAAGACATCTTGGCCAGCAGCTACTTTTTGCAACAGTGTGTGCGTCAACTTCGCGGTCGACTCATCCGCATACGTGTATCCGAGACCCGTCTTCCCACCTGCCTCCAGGTGAACCAGCACCATCGTGGTGCTGTCCCATGCGTAGGTGCCGTCCGCCTCGGGCGCGTCCGTGGGCACCGTGAAGACCTCCACTTTGCTTCCCGTGATTTTCGTCTTTTTTCCCTCCGCACAAAGTGAACTCAGAACTCCGTGAATACAGTCGCCCCCTGGGAAGTCACCGCCACGATGTCACAGTGCCGCATGCCGCCATAGCCGTCGAGGTATGCGGCCGGTTCTACGTTGAAAGTCATGCCCTCCTCAAGAACATCTCGAGACTTTGGATGAATCCGTGGCAAAGCGTTCGCATTGGCCGCCGCGAAACCCACGCCGTGCCCGGTGGAATGTGTAAAGGCATCTCCAAGGCCATGAGCGCTCATGACGTCCCGCGCGGCACGGTCCACGTCACATGCGGCAACACCAGGACGAATGGCTCTTAGCGCTTGTTTTCTTGCCTCAACAATTGCGGAACGCATCGTGTCCTGGCGACGGGAAGTCGTGCCCGCCGTATAGGTCCGAGTGATGTCCGTCCAATAACCGTCAGCGCATGTGTTGGCATGAATCATCACCAGATCGCCGGCCTCGATTGTGCGTTGTCGCGTACAGGCGTAGGCGGCAGCAGCCCGGGCAGAGTTCGGACCAGACATGCAAAAAAAGAAGCCATAACTGCGTTCCACCGCCTGAGCTCTTGGCGAAGCCTGGAAAGCACCTTGCAAGCAAGCGGCGACTTCTGCCTCACGCTTTCCCACTTGTATGGTCTCGCCCGCGTGTTCAAATCCTGCAGACGCGATCTCCGAGGCCCGTTGTATACCCTCTAGTTCTTTCGGAGTCTTGCAGGCTTCCATTCGTTTAAGATCGTTGTCGCAACTTCTGTAATGCGCCTTGGGAAGCAACCGCTGAAGTAGACCGAAAAGAGAAGATCGAAAGTGATAGGACGAAGCGTAACTGGCAGTTTGCATCCCCTCACCAAACTGAAGGCTGATCGTTGCGCTGCTCAGTGCGAGTTGTGTAGTGAGCCGCCGCAACGGCTCCTCAATCGCGCCAATCGGGGAGGTCAGGGTCGCCAATGTTCCCGGCTGATAAGGAATCAAAGACGCGTCTGAAGTTCGCTGGGCAAGATCAACTTCGTCCTCCGGCAGAACCAGGTGCACCTCGCCTTCTTTAGAGAAGACGACAACACTCGCTCCCATCACCGGCCAGTATCCGCTCAGAAGCAACACTGCACTCCCCGAACTGCAAATCATCGCATCCAAACGCGACTCCGCAAGAACTTTAGCCGCTCGGGTTTTTCTTTCGGGATCAATCACATCAGCAGTCGAAGGCAAGATTCTGGGCGGGAGCCTTGCGGTTAAAAAAAGAAATTCGGGACCGGGGACAAGGAAAAGACAGCGATCTATTCAAAATAGTTCTCGTATGTTTCTTAGAGGATGAATGCCATTGTGACCCTGATGTTTCGAAGTCTACTGCTATGATTCTGGCAAACCCATAGAGGTTTGCAACGGAATTGTTTATTAATCTCGCTGGGAAGCTGAATGGACTCACCGTTCATGAGCCCGCATTCGCTGCGGAAGTGTTTGCAAACAACCTTCCTTGCTTGAACACCATCGTAGTTGTGCGCTTGGGGCTCGCGCTCGCATTTTTCTTCCCACGGCCTCTTTAAGCTGGCGCACTTGCCGGTCTCCAACTCGACGTTTCGTCAACCTAAATTATGGTCAGGGATAGGCTCTTACGGCAGATGCTATGCCGCCGTGAAGAGCGAGAACACCGCTTGAACGGAGACCGAACGAATCGACGGCTATGCTCTGATCGGCGATCTCCACTGTGGTGCGCTAAAACTCATCAGCCCCGAAAATGCAACTGCTGCTGCCGTGATCGTTAGAGATCATTATCGACCAAGAAGTGGCCGTGGTCGTTTTTCTCAAGCCAGTGATACAGGTGAACCTGATAGAGGTAGGAAGCCACGGCTTCTTCGCCCAATTCGTTGTTGTTCGTACAAAGGAGTGGTATATTGAGCCCTGCCAGAATCGCGACGAGAGATTGAAAAATGCGATTCGGATTTCCTGGCTGAGGATAGCGCGCCTTTACCTGAGACAAGCGGTGCCGTAATCACCAGCAGGCGCGTCAGGGTAATAGTATCTACCGTCTTCTGTGTATAGATGTAGTTACTCGGATCAGTCCCAGTACTAGTTCGTGGTAGAGATTAAGGTTGCCGTTAGGATCCTGTGACGTTGTCGTGCCGAGCACCGTGTCGTATGCCCATCCCGGCTGGTACGGAGGTCCGGGGGGTATCGAAGTGGTTGGGATTACCTGAGTTGTTGATACTCCGTTCGTGTCCGTGACCGTGGCGGTTCCCGCCACACCATTCAATGTGACCAAGTAGCCACTATCGCCCCATGTGGTTTGAGACACAACGGTTCCCTGCGGCGTCTGCCCTGTCGGACAGCTAGAGTTGGCTAGTAGAGCGTCGAGCCAGTGATGATTTCCAGCGCTGTCGATCACATAGGAGATGTTGTACCAGTAATAAGTAGCTGTGCCCCGGCTACAGTAGTACGAGCCAAGGGTAGGCGATTTAAGTCCGCTCGGATGTATCGCCATCGCGGCAAATGCTCATCCGAAATGGCCATGAACCGGTCATTATGATGTCGCTCAATCAGATGTACTAATTCATGCATCACGACATATTCAAGGCTCTCAACTGATTTCTTTACCAACTCAAGATTGATCCAAATGCGGCGGCCCTCAGGATTGCATGTTCCCCATTTCGTCTTCATCTTTTGATGCCGAATGCAGACGCTTCAATGCCAAGGCGCTTTTGCCATTTTTCAAGGATCGGTGGAATAGCAGTTTTGAGATGTTGGCGATACCAGTTCATCAGCACCTTGCGGCGAGCTTCAATCCCTGCACCCGGTCGCACATGGAGCTCAATAGTCGAATTGTTCTTAATCACAGTCTTCGCGGGCCCGTTGGCTGCAAGGACGCGGAAACGATATCTGCGACCGGTAAAGTAGTGGCTCTCGCCGCTCACCATCTCGCGCTCTGATTCGCGCGGCTGTTCCTGAAATTGGCGTACGCTCCAAACCCGTCCCGCGGCTGACGAGCTAACCGGAACCGGTTCCGGGCCAGAAGTAGGCTTGTGGGAAGGTTCGCCAAAACGGGCTTCTCATCATTTGGCAGTTGCTGCCGAGAAGCCGACTTATGGCCCGTCTGGCTCTCCTGGTTCAACATTGTTTACTGGATCTCCTCTGGGTGTTTCAACTATCACAACCTCCTCAGTCAATGCGTGACCCAGCGAGTCAAAGCATCGGGAATAACCGCAATTTCCATTGATCTCTTGTATTCCGCAATTTGCCCGTGTGCCGACACCCGCTGCTTCCCAAGCATAGCCGTGGATAGCGGCGAAACCACTCGCCTTGCCAGCGCGCACTACGGTGTCGGGATTGACCACGATCAAGGCACGTCGCCTGTCTTTCCGCAGCAAGGACAACGTGATCCAGAACGAGCGGTCACGCTCCGCGAGACGTGGGCGCTTGCGCTTGTCCTCGTGTTTGTATATGGAGAGTTGCTGACGAAGAGCGAAATTCTATAAAACTACGCCGCGATGGTCTTTCCCGAACAGCCAGGCCAAGCGGAATAGGCCCAAAGGAAGGCGAGCACGATGCTCGATTCCTCCGGCTACGTCGTTGAAAAGTCAATGACCTCGGCACAATCTAGTTTTGGCGAACGACACGGAATTTTGGCGAGCCACACCGAGCCAGAGGCGAAACATGGACAATTTTCATAACAGGTATGACGGTTGTGGACGCTGTGCAAGTTGTCGATTTGAGAGAAAAACAGAATTTTGGCGAGCCACAAATGGGGGAGCCGGGCCCCCATAGACTTCTCACATGAGGCTCCTCCCGTCTCCGCGATATTTCCGGCCGCTCCCGCTCCTAATTCGCTCGCAATCGCCACATTCAATAATTACTGCGGAGGCGCCATCTGCTGATAGTTCCCGTTCAAATACTTATTCGGATCGTAATTGGGATCGTTCGTGTGCACGAATGTGCCGTTTCCGTCCGTCCAGTGATAATTGTAATCGGTGTATTGATCGGTGACCTGCCCGTTCTGATCCTGCATGTGCTCCGTGCCACGAATGTTCTGATCGAAAGCGTCGGCGCGCTTGTAAAAATCGTCGTTCGAACTTGAACTGAAACCGGCGGGCTGGCTCTGCTGCGCCCGGCTGGCCGCGAGATTGGCGTCGATCTGCCGCAGGAACTGATCGCTCTGCGCGGCACTGGAGCGACTCCTCTCGCCGGCGGCGCGAATCCCGGCATAATTCTGCGCCATTATGCGGTTGTAGTATTCGCCCTGCATCTTTTTAATTTGCCCGAAGCGTTCCTGCCAGGCCGGATTCGACTCGATCGACGTTGCCATGAACCCAAGCAGCGGACGCACCGATTCGAGTCTTCCCGCCGTCGCGCCCACGCTGTGCACCAGCAAAAACAGCTGGTGATATTCCGTCATTCTCCCGCTCGGAATCGCCTCTACTCGCGGCATGAACGCATAGAACTCCTCGACCATCGGGCTGCCGTTCATCTCATACTGCACGCGCATGCAAATACCCTGGCCCTGGGGGGCCCCGTTCGGGAAGGCATGCGAAAATGCGCTCGGCAAATCGTTTACCGGACGCGTGCCCACGATGCGGAGGTTTTTGGTATTCGCCCGGTTCGGTCCAATTACGTAGCGCGCCAGGGCCTCCGCCAGCGTGATGTTCGGATGATGAATGCCGCCCATTCCTCCCCGGCCAATCGGAGCGCGATCATGCGCTGGATCGAGCCAGACGAAAAACTCCGCCGGGAAAAATTCCACCCAGCTCGATCCGTCGGGCGACTCGCTGCGCGCGGCAATGTGCACGGGCAGATAGAAATCGTTGTAATTCCAATTCACGCGGCTCGTGGTTCTCCAGCCCTTAGGCACCGCGAATCGGCTCACGATCATCCCCTGTTTTTGATCGACGACTTCGTAGGAACGGAACTTCGTCTCTGGAGATGCGGGTGAACTCGCCCTCTCGGAGGTCGCCTTCGATCCGCGGGAAGGGACAGCGTTCGAAGAACTTGAAGCTGGAGTGGCTGCCGGGTGGTCAGTGCTGCACGCTACACCGCACGTAATCAATAGGGACACCGTGCAGGTCAAAGTTTTTATTACTCTTGCCATCATTTGCCTCGCCTCCCGCTTTCTCATCTTTGATCTCCAGCCTGAGACTCCAGGAGCGCGGCCCTCCCCGACCGCGCCCCAGAGCCGCTTACAACTTCTGCCATGGCGAGATTTCAATACCATCTTGCCAACCCGCTTTGCCGGTTCACCCAGATAGCGAGAAACGCGGCCGAAGTGCCTCAAAATTCTTAAAAGTCTCACAGCGAAGGTTTTTCGGTGTTCCAAAAGTTCGGGGGCGCGGCGTCTCCACCGCGCCCCCGGAGTCAAATCGCTCTTCTTCTTATTTGCCCGTTCCTCCCAACTGCACGGTCTGCGTGCCAAGATTGTCCTGAACCGAGATCGTCGCCGAGCGCGCTCCGGTTTGGCTGGGCTTGAACGTCACCGTGATCGTGCAATCTGCTCCGGCCCCTTCCGTCGAATTGCAGTTCGACGTCGCGGGGAAGTCTCCTGGATCCGCGCCGCCCACCGATATGCTGATGCTCTCGAGCGGCTGTGAAAGTTGATCGTTTGTCAAAATCACCGTTTCCACCGTGCTCGTCCCTTTGCTGACGCTTCCGAATTGCAGGTTGACGGGCGATACGCTTACCGGCAACGCCAGGTTCTGCATCTCGACCACGAACGAGCTATAAGAATCGTTGCCCTGGTTGATGTTGTCATTGTCGAGTACGGCGATGTCAGGCTGGCCATCGTTGTTGAAGTCGGCCACCACCGCATCGACGTCAACAGCACCCGTGTAATAGAGCTGGCTGGGCTCGCCCTCAAAATTTCCCGCTCTCGTAAACGTTCCGTCTCCGTTGCCCTGGTAGACCGCTGGCCCGGCCGTCTCATCGCCATAGCTGTTCTGTTCCATCGGAATGAACAGGTCCAGTTTGCCGTCGCGGTTGAAGTCGGCAGTTACCGGCCGCGTCGGATACTCGCTTTGCGTGCAAGTGAGCGCTCCGCCCGAGAAATCGCCGTGACCGTCTCCAAGATAAACGGCAAATGCCGCATTACCGAGGTTAGGCGCGCCGCAAACCGCCGAGTCGCTGGTGTCGATCGCCAGATCCATGCGGCCATCGTTGTTGAAGTCTCCAGCGACGATACCCACGGGAGCATAACCATAAGTGTTGGTGATTGCCGCGGCAGCCCCGAACGTTCCGTTACCGTTCCCAAGCAGCACATAAAATACCTGCTGGGTTCCCCATGTCGAGACGGCAATATCAGGGAACCCGTCGCCGTTGAAATCGGCAATCGCCAGATCGCCGTAGTTCGCATACTCCGACGTCAGGCTGGTGCTGACGATCGCCGTCCCGAACTTGCCTTTGCCTTTGTTCAGCAGAACACTCAAGCTGCCATCGCCGTTGGAGGTCACGATATCCAGCAGGCCGTCATGGTTCAGATCCGCCAGCCGGATTTCATAGGCTTGCGCGGTAACGCCGGTGGAGTAGTAAACCGGCTTCTTGAATTTCCCATTTCCTGAACCGAGCACGACCGCCACCGCATTGTTCTGGCAGCCCGCGTTGCTACTGTTGATGATGGCTGCGACCACATCTTGCTTGCCGTCTCCGCTTACATCCCCGGCCGCCACCGACTCGACGATGTTACCGGCGCAAGAGCCCGCTGTGGCATACATCTGGCTCGCGAGCTGTCCATGCGAACTGCCCAGCATTACCGCGAACTTGCCCGCATTGGTTCCATACACGTAAGAGTAAGCTACATCAGGGTAGCCGTCGCCATTGAAGTCGGCGGTTACAATATTGCGTCCCTCCGAATTGGAATTCCATCCGTATTCCGCGTTCGTGCGGAAGGTTCCGTCGCCATTCCCGAGCGCAACGATTACTTCTCCGCCCTGGTCGTTCTCGACAACCCAGTCGGGAAATCCGTCGCCATTGAGGTCGGCAGTCAGTATGTAGGTCGCCTGCGAACTGCCCACGCCCACCGGAAATGCCGGTCCTGGCATAAAGGTTCCATTGCCTCTGCCGAAATAAGTTCTCACCGATCCGTTGATGTCGCCGATCAGCACGTCCTCCTTGCTGTCGCTGTTGATGTCTGCAATCGCCAGCACCATGGGCTCTGTTCCTGGCGTGGCCACCTCGGGCTTCGGAGTGAAGACGCCCTTTCCGTTGTTCATGAAAGCCACGAACCCACCCGACATCGCCAGCACCACGTCTAACTTCTTCGCGCTGCTGGTTAAAAGCGCGGTGGCAATTCCCTGGTTCCGCGACCAGCCAAATGAGGCCTTCGCATCGTAATAAACTGCCGTTTTGAAAGTTCCGTTGCCATTGTTCAACAGCACCCCGATCCCGTTGCCTTCTGATACCGCCAGGTCGGGCTTTCCATCTCCGTTGAAATCCCCCACCGCTACGCCGTAGGGGTCGTAATCGCCTGGGTTATTAGGGTCAATCGTGGAATAGCCGGTAACAGACTGAATACTGCCATTCCCGCCGCCTTGCAAAATGTAGGCCGTGTTGTTGTAGATCGTGACCGCCACCAGATCGAGATTCCCGTCGTGATTGAAATCGCCGGTCGCCAGAGAATATCCTTCCCGCGGGATGTAGTTGCTGAGCACTGGTGTCGTGCTCTCCAATGTGAACGTTCCATTGCCCTCGCCGATGTATATATTCACCGCACTTCCGCCGCCCGACGTTTCGTAAAGCACAGCTATGTCGAGCAGGTGGTCATTGTTAAAGTCGCCTGCCGCGATTGACATCACCGCATAGAGCTGGTCGATTTGCACGGCGGTGCCGAACGTGCCTTTTCCTTCACCCTCCAGATAGCTGAGCTGCCCGCTCTCATAGCTTCCGGTGATCAGATCAGGTTTCCCGTCTCCATTGAAGTCCCCGCTGGCCATCGCATTCAGCGGATAGTAATTCGCATTATCGTAGCCCGCGCCTAGATCCCCATAAGTGGTGACCGGTCCGGTAAATCCAACATAATAAGGTTGCGCTTTCGCGCTGCCAGCCGTCGCCACGAAGAAGGACAAGGCAAACAAAAGGGTCAAACCAACTGCAGTAATGCGAAGCTTATTTTCTTGAGAGCGATTCACTTTTTTCTCCTTTAAGAGTCTGTGGGTCGGCAACCGTCTATGCGGCTGTTTTTGCCGGTTCACCAGAGACAGCGTGAAATCTTGGAAAAGTGACTCAACATTCTTGAAACGCCGCCTGAAGCGCCTCCGTGGGGCCACTTTCGGGGGTGAAGCTCAGACTAAAGTGCCAGACTGAACTGACCGTCAAGGGCGCAAACTGGTATGGGGCTGAGCGGACAATCGTAAAATATGAGGCGCCCGCGAAATGTGTGCCCGCCGCGCCGCGCACAGGAAAGACTTTGGACCCGAACAAAGGCGAGATCACGGTGCTTCTGGGGAAGTGGAAGGACGGCGAACCTTCCGCCTTCGACGAGCTGATGCCACTCGTCTATCCTCATCTCCGCGAAGTGGCGGCGGCTTATGTCGGCCGGGAACGAAATCCTGACGTCATGCAAGCCACGGCTTTGGTCCACGAACTTTACTTAAAGCTCCTGAATCAAAAGAAAGCCGATTGGGAGGACCGTCGCCATTTCTACACCTTCGCGGCAAAAGTCATGCGCATGATCCTGATCGACCACGCCCGCGGCAACCAGACGCAAATGCGTGGAGGCGGTATCCAGCGCGTTCCTCTGAGTGATGACCTGCCTTGGATCGACATCGGCAGCCCGGAGCTGCTCGACCTCAATCGCGCCCTCGACGAACTCAGTGGCCTCGATGCCTATAAAACCCAACTCGTCGAGTTACGTTATTTTCTCGGCTGCACCGCGGAAGAAACCGCTTCCGTCATGCAAATTTCCAAAGCCACCGTCGATCGCGATTTGAAGTTCGTCAAAAGCTGGCTATACCGTCGCGTCTATCCAACCGATAATGAAGAAGCAGGCGCCTGATTCTTCCCAGCCCAGCTCGAGATCATGCGGGGCAACTGAGGCGATTGAAATTTCTGTGTGATTCACTGCACCCACGTTTGTCGCAGTCTTTACCAGCATAGACATGAGCCATTCGATCGAAACCTTTCTACGGATTGAAGCCATCTTCAACGAGGCTATGGAGGCCTCGGCCGACGATCGGTCCGCTCTGATTGAAAGTCGCTGCCATCGCGATGCCGCCCTCATGGCCGAAGTTCGTTCTCTCCTCAAAGCCTCCGCAGAAGAGGAACTAGCGACCTGCTCTCGCCTGGAGGAACTAGCGACCTGCTCTCGCCTGGCGGAAGGCGGGAGGAACTCCCCCAACTTGCCTGTACAGACACGCATCGGTCCCTACGAAATCGAACGCCTCCTGGGCCGCGGCGGCATGGGTGCAGTCTATCTGGCCCATCGCGCCGACGGTCAATTCGAACAGCAAGTCGCCATCAAGCTCATCGATCTTCCGCTAGCGTCAGGTTTCTTTCGCGAACGCTTCCGCCAGGAGCGCCAGATTCTAGCCGGACTCCAGCATCCTCTAATCGCGCGCCTGTTGGACGGAGGCGTGACCGGTTCCGGTGATTTGTACCTCGCCATGGAGTACGTAGATGGCACCCCCATCCATCGCTTCTGCGACGAAAACAACTTTACGGCCCAGCAGCGCCTCGCACTCTTCAAAAGCGTCTGCGATGCCGTCCAGTTTGCCCACCAGAACCTGGTAGTTCACCGCGATCTGAAGCCCGACAACATTCTCATCGCGCCCGACGGCACGCCGCGCCTGCTTGACTTCGGAACCGCCAAACTGCTCTCGCCGTCAGTTGACGGAACCCGCAGCGAGTTCACGCGCCAGGGTTACCAATCATTTACCCCGCAATATGCCAGCCCCGAACAGGTCTTGGGCAATGCCATCACCACCGCCTCCGATACCTATTCCCTCGGCGTGCTTTTGTATCTCCTGCTGACCAGAGGCTTTCCCTATGAGTTAAAAGAGGTCACTACCGCGGAAATGATCCGCGTAATCTGCCACGAACCGCCCCGCAAACCGGGCGCGACAATCGGTTCCGACAAGCGTATCGATCCCGACCTCGAAGCAATCGTTCTTAAAGCGCTGCGCAAGGAGCCCCAGGAACGTTATCTCACCGCCGAGCAATTAGCCTCTGACGTACAGGCGTACTTGGACGCGCGACCCGTGATCGCTCGCCGTGGAACACTTCAATATCGCGCCAGCAAATTTGTAAGGCGCAATTGGATCGCTCTGGCTGCAGTGGCAATTCTAGCCATAACGTTGACAGCCGGCATCGCCGGCGTTGTTTGGCAGGCTCGCGTTGCCAACCTGGAGCGCGGCAAAGCCGAAGCCCGCTCCGCTGATCTAAGACAACTAAGCACTAGCCTGTTATCCGAATTAGATGAGGCCATCAAGCAGCTCCCCGGCTCGACCGGGGCGCAAAAGCTGCTGGTCACCAGGGTGCTCGAGCACTTGGATCGCATGGCGAAAGATACCAAAGGCGGTCGTCTGACTCAACTCGATCTCGTCGATGCCTACACTCGCCTCGGAAATATTCAGGGAAACGGCTACGAGCAAAATCTGGGCAATCGCCCGGATGCGCTTGCCAGCATCGGTAAGGCGATTGCGATTGGCGAGGGGCTGGTGGCATCCCGTCCGCGCGACCAGCAGGCGCTTCGCGCGCTCGCCGCCGCACAGGCTTCACGCGGTGAGATTCTGAGCGAAACCACGGACATCGCCGGCGCTGTCACCAGCCTGCAAACGGCCGCGCAAACTTATGACCGCCTGATTGTTTTGCGGGACGTGAAACCTGCCGTCTTCACCGAGGCATCCACCGTCAACAGCACGCTGGGTGATGTGCTCGGCCAAGACACTGGCTTTGCCGACCTTGCGGCGGCTCTTACCGCCTACCGGAAATCGCTTGACCTCGATGCGCGCGCGCTGGCACTCGATCCAAATTTCATGCGCGCACGCCGCGGTCTCGCCAACATGCAGATGAAGATCGGCAATGCCGAACTGGACATCGATCCCGCCCAGGCGCTCACCGACTTTCGGCTGGCATTGCAGCGCTTCGACGCCCTGCCGGAGTCTGAGAAGAGCAACCTTCTGACCGTCCGCCTGCGTGGGATAACAGTTCGTAAGGTAGCAACCGCCCTTTCCGAGTTGGGTGAGTATTCGCAGGCGTCGGCGTTCTTCGAAGAAGCCATCAATATCCATCAGCGGCTGGTCGATGCCGACCCAAAAGACATACGAAATCTTGGCGACCTGAGGCGGGCCCTGGAAGCCGAAGCGGACAGTCACGAATACGAGGCCAATCCTGCGCTGGCCGCCCGGTCCACCGACCGCCATCAAAATCTGCTGGCCGCCGAACATATCCTGCAACGTTGTTTGGCCATCCTCGAGCAAACACTGAAAATGGCTCCGGGAGACGCCGACCGCCAAGCCGAACTCGCCAGTTATCAGGTGCGCATCGCCGCAATCCGGCAGCTTCTGCGCGAACCAGGGCAGTCGACCCCGATTTCAAAGGCGGCGCTTGCAGTGTTGCGGAACGCCGCTGCGAAAGGCAATGCCTCGCCGATGGTGCTTGACCTGGTGGCCAGTGCATTCCAGAGGGCCGAGCCTGCATCCCTACGAGATCTACAACTAGCCTTGGCTTGCGCTGGGCGCGGCGTCACGCTTACACATCGCAAGACTCCGGCGTGGTTGCTAACTTTGGCCGAGTCCTATCGCTCTACAGGTCAAGTTGAAAGAGCCCGTGCTTCTGCCAAGGAAGGTTTGGCTCTGTTGCCACAGTGGAATTCCGGCAGCCCGAAGTCCCGAATCCGAAAACTCCTGGAGATTGAAAAGGAAAATTGAGGCAAATTTCATGGCTTCGACGCCTGTGCTCCGCAAATATTTCGTCCGGGTGGAATTATAGATCGTTCCCAATCGCACAGCTCACGCTTTTCTCAAAGATCGTTCTCGGAGAGGAGGCGGCGGTGGTCGTTGGTCTCAAGCCAATGGTAGAGATGGACCTGATAGAGGTAGGACGCTACAAGTTCTTCCCCGAGTTCGTGAGTCTCGGTGCACAGGAAGGGAACCTGTACCCCGGCGAGCGCGGCGATCAGCGACTGAGTGATACGGTTGGGACTGCCGCCTGCAAAGGTGTAGGGAGATTTCACTTCGCTCAAGGATGCCGTGATCCCGAGCAGCCGATGCGGATAGCGGCTCATGAGCCGAAGTCGATTTACGAACATCGGCCGCTCGGTGGTGAGAGAATGGACAAGATCCGCAAGCTCCTTGCGCTCCACCACGCAATGGCCCTCAAGGCCCGCGACGGAGTAATCGCCCAGCGTGAGCGCCCGCTTTTCAATGCCGGCAAACCAGCCATCAAAGCGCGAGAAGTCAAACGGAGTGTCTGCTCACGGCTATCGACCAGGATCACCGGCCGTGGCGTCTTAAGCTGCGTGCCACCGCGTTCTGCAAGGACCGGAACTGCAGAGTGCGGTACGGGCGCTGCCTTCGTTTGCCACTTCAGCGGCGATGCAATGAGGTTACGCTGTCTTCTCATCGGTGGTCTCTCACGCGGCCATCTTCTCTGGCGAGTACTCGTGATGCAACCCACCGAGGATCGGTTTCGCTTTGATTCGACAATGCGCTGGCAATCGGTGCCGCGCCCGTGTTCTCGACCGCTGGATGGCTCTCTCCTTATTATTATCCGCACGGTCCGCCGGGATCCCTGGTCCCAGACTCATATGCGGCCGGCCTTGGTTGTAATGGCGCACCCACTCTTTCAGCATCATTCGCAAATGACTTTCACTGAGCGGAATCAGGAAGTCCAGACATTCACGCCGGATCGTTCCCACCAACCGTTCGCAGTAGGCGTTGCCCTGCGGCGCCCGAACCGGCGTCCGCGACACCCGGAGGCCGAACGACTCCAGTTCGCAATCCAGGCTGCCTGAAAAGATCGAATCTCGATCATGAATGAGGAACGTGCATTGATGATCACTCGGCATTGCCTCGCGAAATTGTTGCAGCGTCCACATTGCGGTCGGGTGCGCGGTTACGTTGCAGTGCAGGATCTTTCGCGTCCCAACTTCCATGACCACGAGCACGTAAAGCACTCGAAATCGCGCGGTCACCGCAATCAGAAAATCACAGGCAATGATCGCTCGCGCGTGATTATGAACGAATGTCTGCCAATGCTGCGAGGATGTTCTCTTGCATTGCCGATCCGGTTCTGGGGGCCAATATGCCCGCACCGTCCGCGGAGAAACATAGATCCCGAGCTTCAGTGATGTTCCGAAGCGACGCGGCCTTGCCCCCAGGTCGGATTCTCCTTGGCCATTTGGGCAATCAGTTCGCGAATATTCCGCGGCAGAAGCGGCCTTCCCGGTCTCGATTTCCAGCGCCAGAACAGCTTAAACCCCCGGCGATGCCACCGAACCAAGGTCTCCGGTTGAACGATGGTCAACGCCTGTTTCCAGTCCAACCAACGCGACCAGAACACCAATGCGATCCTCGCCGCATCGGTCAGTCGACGGGGTTTCACTTCACGCTCCTGGTAGAAAGCCAGTTGCTTACGCAGAAACAGATTCTCGGCAACGAGAGAACCCCTGGAACGTATGGCTGCTTTCAGAAAACCGAGGAAGTCAACACTCAGGTCTGCGAGGGTTGCGAGGAATCCCACGAGAGCGGAAGATCGGAGTCGAGGCATGGTCGCCGAGATTGTATAAGCAATCCCCGTTCTGTTGTTCACAAAAAGTCGACCCAGACACCGCCAAATTTGTGGCGGCTCGCATTCATAGTTCGGCGCGCTCCAAAGCTCGATTTTTCAGTGACTTCGATTCGCCAGACGGAATTCTTGCGCAGCACAGGTCGCGCTTCGCTTCAAAGAACTTGCGTCGCTGCTCGATGGCCGCTGCCACAATCGGGTCGTCATATTTGGCGAAGGGTATGTCAGGCCGGTTCGACTTGAAAAGATATTGGTAAACGTGGAAACCTGGGCCGAAGGCTTTCAGAGCCGCCTCCAGCCGTTTCACCGCATACTCTTGCTCCGAGCGATCAAGGCTTTCATAATCCACGCCGGGAACGTTGAGGACCATGCCGACATCGCCACTCTTAGTCAGGAAAGTCGTGTCATTCCAGAAGCCATAGAGGTTGATGTGGTCGTTGAGACACGCGCTCTCCTTCCACGGCTTGATCACCTTATTGACTCGCAGCATCACAGCACCTCCACGCGTGGGACCTGCTGTTTCGCCGCGTCATAACGCACGTTATAGCGTTCGGATTTTGCCAGGATGCGAAGGAACGCCGGATCGCTGTTCGTCACCCAATGTCCGAAGGCGAAACCGCCAATGAAGACGGCGACGCCCGCCAAGATGGAATTGAAGAGATTGAAGGCTCCCACCGCGCCAACACAGACGAAGTAAAACAGCATGCGTTCGACGCCCAAGTAAGTAAGAGGCTTATGCAAGCTCTTGAACACCCGATTCGTGCGCTGCTTTTGTCTTTGGTCTGTCATGAATCTCTCGCCTAACGGTTGCGTATTGAGGGAGGCTGCTGAAAAGGGACTCGAAAGCGTGCTAAACGCCCCAGAGCCAACTCAGGACGTTGACGGCGAGAACAGCAATGCCTGTTCCGGCAGCAACTCCGGCCAGCGCCTTCTTCGCGCCTGGTTCGCCGTGCGCGAAGCCGTAGCCGCCGATCACGATCGCGACCAGACTGGCAACCTTGGCAATGGTGCCGGTGAAGAGGGCTTGGATGGCCGTAAAGCCGGAGTCGAACGGTGAGCCGCCTTGGGCTAGCGCGACCACGGGCATGAGAAAAAGCAGGATGAGAACAGCGGCGGTTGGACGCGCCCGCTTTGACCGAAGAACGGATTGGAGTGGGCGAATGAGATGAACTTGGAACCAGCGTGATAGCATCTGCGCCTCCAGGAGCAGCGAAAATCCGCTGCGTGTGGCGCAAACTTAACCCCGCTCAATTTAGCTGTCCAATGAAAGTTCGGGAGTCTATTGGTCCCAGGGGGACTAATAGTGTTTTGTGTTTATGGTTTAGCTGGTAGGCTCATAGTTGAGATGGAAGAAAGAAATTTCCATCTGGTTAGTAACGGGATACATAGGCAATGTAGTTTCGTTAGCTCTTCGCTCGTTCCAATTCTTCCAAACGCTTCGCTCAAATGCTCTGACTGGTATCGGAATCTGGGGAACAAGACCGAGAAAAAGATGGGCGCCACCGGCGCATCAAGACCTTTTGGCATTTATGTTGAATTGTTTATGGTTCTCGCAACTCTCGCTATTTCAACGAACTAAACTTCCACAAATCCCTCCGGCGAGAAAAAGTCGACGAAATTTGTCGGTTGCGGAAAGCTAATAGTCCTTGCAGGACTATTAGACTCCCGAAATTTCATTAGACAGGGCGGCAGAAATGAAGCAGGTTGGGAACAATTGTCGCTTGCGCACGGACTCGACCAGCCGAAAACGGTATTGGTCGGTTCGGAACGTCCGTGTCCTGCCCGACAGAGGACTACAATGTCGACCCAGCCCAGTCGGATTGCTCGACCGCAATCTCCGTACCTGAGAGGAATGTCTACTGAACCGTTTGTATCTGCTGACGAAGCCGCGAGCTTCCTTGCCATCAAGCGCCGCTATCTACTGGCGCTCGCGCGCAATGGCATCGCAGGGGCATATGCGCTCGGGACGGGGACCGTTCGGAAAGTTTGGGTGTTTCGGCTCTCGGAACTGGCGGCTGCGATTGCGGGCACAAACAGTGATCCCAGAATGCGGGAATTGTGCGATCCTGCATCTGGCAGTCCCCGCTGAAAAGAGGAAACATGGCTTATCAGCGAGGAAGTTTGAAAGCAGTGAAACGCAAGGAAGGAGCCACCTGGGTGCTGCGTTACCGGGTTACCGCTTCGGACGGTAGAAGAGTGGAAAACATCATGCAAGTGGGCCTCGTTCGGGATTTCCCGAAGGAAAAAGACGCATGGCATGAAGTGGACAAGCTCGGACTGCCCGTCAGAATCAACGAAGATCCCTGTGTCGGTCGCATCCGGTTTAGCTCCCTGGCGGAACATTACTTGAAGGCCGATTTCGGCGCGGATGCTGTGCGGCCGAAATCGGTAAACACCATCCCCATCGTTGAGCATTACGTCCGCGATTACCTTGTCAAACGATTTGGCGAGGCCATCGCGGAGGAGATCAAGCCGCTTGAGATTCAGAAGTGGCTGAAATCCCTCAACGAAACCAACGGACTTGCCTGGACGACGATTGCGAAGATACGGGGCCTGATGCTCCGCATCTACAAGATCGGCCTCCGTCACGAAGAATCCTGTGCTGCACGTCGAGACGCGTTCCAAGTCCACTTACCGGGCGATCATCATCACCCCGGCCCAAACGCTGACCATACTCAAGTCTCTCCCCTCCCCGCTCCACTACGCACTGGTGCTCACCTGTGCGGCGACCGCGCTGCGCTCGTCGGAGATTCTGGCGCTGCGCTGGGCGGACGTGCTGTGGTGCGAAGGAAGGATTCGCGTATCGAAGCGATGGGCCAAGGGTGAAGACGGAGAAACAAAAACCGATGCATCGGACGGCTACGTTCCGTTGCATCCGGTCTTGGCCGGCCACCTTAGCGCATGGCAACAGCAAAGCGCTTTCGCGAAGGAGGAGGAGGATTTTGTGTTTCCGTCGATGAGAGCCGAAGGCAGGAAACCGCTTTATGCTTCCAGTTTCGTCGCCGACTACCTAAGACCGGCTGCAAAGAAAGCCGGAGTACCTATCGAGAACGGGCAACGGTTCGGGCTTCACAACTTGCGCCACTCACTTAGCAACTGGCTGGTGAACAAGGCGAAAGTCGAACCCAAGACCGTGCAGGGCATCCTGCGGCACAGCAAGATTCAGACGACGCTCGATCTGTACACGCAGGAAGACAGCGATGAGACACGGGCGGCGCAAGGCGAATTCCTTACCGCCGTGGGGATGAACGCAACGGTGCAGTAGTTGTGGGTTGAATTGTGGGTTGGGCTTTTGGGGTGCCATTCCTTCCAACCTACTGAAAAGAATGGCGGGGACGACGGGACTCGAACCCGCGGCCTCTGCCGTGACAGGGCAGCGTTCTAACCAACTGAACTACGTCCCCTTCAAACCGCTGGTCATTGAGCCGGAACACAAGCGGGAAATAACCGAGAACATCTGTCCATGTTCCCTTTCTGAATCTTAACAGACTGAATTCTGGTCTGTACAGGCACAGTGCCCTTGAGCGTCTTCTGCCGGCATGGTGGCGTGCACCGCGAATCAGAACCCGCTCACCGAACACCCATACACTCTGCCTTTCTCCCCGTTACCGCAGAGACTTCCCTTCCGCCCAAATTTCGCGAACAATAGACGTGTCTGTGGCGGAGACTTCCCTCAAACCCGGCATGCCCATCGACCTGGCTAAGGCCATTGAGCGCTATTTCAATGTCGCGCTCTTCCTGCTCGTGCTCAGTGGATTCATCATGCTGGCCTCGACAGGGGGCCTCGATCTTCCTGCCGTCACTCTCGTCGGTCTGGCTCTCCTGTTCCGAGGCTTCCTCCTTCTCACGCAGCGCGAGGTCCAGATTCCCGAAACCTGGACGACTTACCTCACGTTGATTTATGTGCTCGTTTACTTTGCCGACTACTTCCTTCTTTCGGGCACGTTTCTGGCGGCTACCATCCATCTTGTTTTGTTTCTTATTGTCGTGCGCCTCTTCTCTTTGCAGCGCCCGCGCGACCACTACCTGCTGGCGGCGCTTTCGTTTCTGATGGTCCTGGCCTCCGCCGTGCTCACGGTAGGCAGCGCTTTCGTCTTTGCGTTTGCGGGATTTTTGCTGGTCGCGGTGCTCACTTTTGTGCTGATGGAGATGCGCCACTCGGTTGCCGCCGAAAAGACGGGACAGGCCCTCGCGCAGGCTACCGACACCAGTTTTCCCCGCCGCGTGGCGTACAGCCTGGTCGCAATCGCTCCGGCGCTCATGATCCTGATCCTCGCGGGAAGCTTCCTCATCTTCTTTTTTATACCCCGCGTTTCGTCGCGCTACCTGACCGCCTATGCTCCGACCAGCGATGTCTCCACCGGCTTTTCCGATCACCTGGAACTCGGGCGCATTGGCCAGATTCAGCAGTCCAGCTCCGTCGTCATGCACATCGAGATCGATAACGACGCCCAGGGGCTTTACGAACTGAAGTGGAGAGGCGTTGCGCTCAACGTTTTCGATGGCCACGAGTGGTCGAATTCCTTCGAATCAAGGCAGCTTCGCATGTCCGGCAATGGGAGCTATCAGCTCAGCCCGCCCGACCCACCGGGCTTATTGTCGGTTCCGCGCCGGGCCATTCATTACCGTGTTCTGATGGAGCCGCTCGGCACAAATGTCTTTTTCCTTGCCGAGAAACCGCGTGACCTCACGGGAAATTATCGTGCCATCAGCATCGACGCGGGAAGCGCCGTCTATAACCTTGACCTGGACCATCCCATCAGCCGATACGAAGCTGACTCGGAACTGCCTCAAGTCGACGCCGACTCGCTGCGGCTCGCCAGCGGCGCGGTGCCACAGGGCTCGAATGCCTATCTGAACCTGCCGCCACTCGATCCACGTATCCCACAACTGGCGGACGAGATCACGGCGTCGTCTCCGAGCAATTACGACAAGGCGCTCGCCCTCGAGCAATATTTGCGCACCCATTTCGGCTACACACTCCAGTTGCCGAGAGCGCGTCCGCGGGATCCGATCGCGAATTTCCTGTTCGAGCGAAAGCAGGGCCACTGCGAATATTTCGCAAGTTCCATGGCGGTAATGCTACGAACCCTCGGCATCCCATCCCGCGTCGTGAACGGCTTTCGCGGCGGCGAATTCAACGACCTTACGGGACAGTACGTGGTCCGCGCCAGCAATGCGCATTCGTGGGTGGAAGCTTTTTTTCCAGGCTTCGGCTGGATCAGCTTTGATCCCACTCCGGCTGCAAGTCTGCCCACGCATACCGGCTGGTCGAGGATTCAGCTTTACGTCGATGCCGCCGCCTCGTTCTGGCGCGAGTGGATCATCAACTACGACTCGAGCCATCAACGCCAGCTTGGTCAAGACGCGGCCACCAACACCCGCCACTTCCTCGACGACGCCCGCCGCTGGATCGAACAGCAGCATCGCGCGCTGCTCAGGCAGGCGCGGCGCGCCCACGATCACATGGTCAACTTCCCTGTCCGATGGCTCGGCGGTCTGATCGCAATCGCGATCGGCGTGATGGTCGTATTGAATATTCGCCGACTGGTCCGCGCTCTGCGAGCCTACAGCCTGCGCGCGCATCCGAGCCGCGCTCCCCGTCGCGCCGCGGCTCTCTGGTACGAACGCATGATCGCGCGCATGGCGCGGCTGGGCTGGCGAAAATCGCCGTCGCAAACGCCATCAGACTTTGTGGCGGCGATCCAGGAGCCGGTATTAAGAATGAAAGTCGCGACCTTCACGCGTCATTACGAATCGGCGCGCTTTGGTAAATCCGCGGACGACGCGGAAGCCCTGCCCAAGCTATACGAGGAAATTACTGTGGGCGAGAAATAAGACAACTACGCCGCCTTCTCAGCGTTCTCTGCGGATTTTCTCTGCGATCCCCGCGGTTAAAACCATTTTTTCGATGCGGGATCGGAATCTAGAAACGGTGCAGAAAACCGACGCCGACGTAGTAGTTATGCTGGCGGCTGCGATTGGTATCGACGTTATACGAAGGTTCACCGGAATAGAAATCGCGCGCCTCACCCCGGAATCCCCAGCGATCCCAGAACCACACGTCGAGCCCGGTTCCGAACTGAACTACACCGGTATTCGAGCCGCTGGGGCCGGTATTCGTCCCATAAAACTCATCGCTATGTGCATAGCGAAAGCGGCCGTAGCCTCCGCCGACGCTGACCCATGGGCTGACGTTATCGTTCGAAAATATGTTCACCCTCACTGAGGGCGTGACGAACAAAGCTCCGATGTCATTCGGAATGCCATGAGCAGCCAGATTCAAATCCATTCGCGGATAAATTCCGACCGGCAGTTCGGCGCGAATCCCAAAAATCTTCGCCGTTTTGAGCAGGCGGCTGTAGTTAAACGCAAAGGCCCACGGCCGGGCGAAATGAAGGGATGGATTGAAGGAAAGACCGGTATTGTAGACAGTCTGGGTGCTGACAAATTCCGTGCCAGCAGTGGCCGAAAAATCGTTGACCGGCAAGAAATAGTTCATCTGCGCCCACGCGCTGGACGCGAGCAACACAACTGGAATAAAGCGACCTAAGAGGCGTTTAGCCGGCATCACTCCTCCCGGAGTATTGCGGAAGTACTTGGTTTGAATCAGACTAGCACGCGATACGTTGGCCGAACGCATAACCGAAGTTACCCCCGTGATACCCATGCACAAGTAGCCGGCCGGTGGGGGTGACACGTCAGAGGATGCTAAAATTGGTTAGATCGTCAGCCTACTGATCGTTTCCCAGTGTCCATTGAAAAAGATATTTCCGTAACTGCGGCTCCGCCTGCCCCAATCAAGGCCGATCCCGCGGCCGTTCGCCCAACCAAGGTCGGTTTCGTCAGCCTCGGCTGCCCAAAGAACCTGGTCGATAGCGAGGTCATGATGGGCATGCTGGCGCAGGCTGGGGCCGAACTCACTCCGGCAGCCGAAGATGCCGACCTAATCGTCGTAAACACCTGCTCGTTCATCGCCAGCGCCCAGCAGGAGTCGGTCGACACGATCCTTGAAATGGCCCGCCACAAAAGCGGCGGAAAGGCTAAGCGGCTGGTCGTTGCCGGATGCCTGGTCGAACGCTTTCGCAACGAGATTCAGAAGAACATTCCTGAAGTCGACGCGGTGGTTGGCACAGGCGAACTGGAAAACATTCTGGCCGCTGCGGGCATTGACTCGGCTCAGCAGAGCTACAGCCCGTTCAAGATCCTGACCTCGCGCCCCGAAGGCGACAGCCGCCGCGAACAGGGCCGGTTCGAACGCAACGCCTGGGACGGCGCCGTTTCCGATCTGCCGAACTATCTCTACGACGATCGCACCCCGCGCATCCTGGCGACGCCCGGTTATTCGGCCTACATCAAGATTGCCGAAGGCTGCGATCACCCCTGCACCTTCTGCATCATTCCGCAGCTTCGCGGACAGTTCCGTTCGCGCCGCTTCGAATCCGTAATCGCCGAAGCCGAGCGTCTCGCGCTATCTGGCGTAAGGGAAATCACTCTCATCGGTCAGGACACAACCTGCTACGGCGAAGACCTCGGCCTAAAAGATGGACTGGCGCTGCTTCTCGAAAAGCTGGCGGGCGTGGAAGGGCTGCGCTGGATTCGTTTCCTTTACGCCTACCCGAACAAAATCACCGGCCGCTTACTCGATACCATTGCCGCCCATGACAACATTTGCTCGTACATCGATGTGCCGCTCCAGCACGCTTCGCCGAGTGTCCTGAAGCGCATGAAGCGCGGCGGCGGGGGCGACTTGTTTCTGCGTTCGATTGAGAAAATGCGCCGCACTATACCCGGCGTCACGCTCCGGACCTCGTTCATCGTCGGCTTCCCTGGCGAGACCGAGAAAGAGTTTGAAGAGCTACAAAGCTTTGTGAAGGAGTCTGCGTTCGACTGGATGGGCGCGTTTGGCTACTCCGACCAGGAGGGCGCCGCGGCGTTTACCGACGGCAAGAAGCTCTCGACGCGCGAGATCGAGAGCCGCCGCAAATCGCTGATGTCCGCCCAGAAAAAAATCAGCCGCACGAAAAAGAAAGCGCTGATCGGGCGGGAATTTGATCTGCTGCTCGAAGGCGCATCGAGCGAGACCGATCTCCTGCTGGAAGGCCGCACCTCCATGCACGCCCCCGAGATCGACGGCAAAGTCTTCGTCAACGATTATCCGGGGAACGACGGTGGCAAAACCTCGGCGCCCAGCGAAGGCGAGTTCTATCGCTGCCGCATAATCGCCGCGCACGACTATGATTTAGTCGCCGAAATTATTTAGAGTCAGAAGAAAGAGCTAGATTGGAGAAGCAAAATCCTTCGACTCGATTCGCTTTCACTTCTGCAATCTGACTTCTGACTTCTGCAATTTCCTATGCCCCGCAAATCGCCCACCAAACTCCGCTGCCCGATCTGCAAAAAGCCAGCCAACGCCGGAACCCCCGACTTCCCTTTCTGTAGCGACCGCTGCCGCGAGATCGACCTAGGCAAGTGGGCTTCGGGGGCGTATGTGATTCCGGTCGTAGAAACCGACGACCTCGAAGACGCCTTCCGCCCGCATAGCCCAGACGACGAGGACGGAGATTGATGTCCGATCCCGCACCGCCTCTCAACCGAGCCCCGCTCCGGGCCACGCAAGTCGCCACCTTCTTCGGCATCGGCCGCATCAAGCCCGGCCCCGGCACATGGGCGTCAGTAGCGACCGTAATCCTTTGGGCGCTCGCGAGCCATGCGATCCCGCCGGCCGACCGCACCTGGACAACCATCATCGCCGCGGCGCTCGCGACGCTCATCGGCATCCCTGCCGCCACTCGCGTCGCTCGGGCCTCTGAACTCAAAGATCCGCAGTTCGTCGTCATCGACGAAGTGGCCGGCCAACTCGTAGCACTTATCGCCGTTCCCCTCGCTTGGAAAACGTTTCTCGCGGGCCTTATACTCTTTCGTGTCTTCGATATTTTAAAACCGTTTCCCATCCGGCGCCTGGAACGGCTTCCCGAAGGCACAGGCATCGTCGTCGACGATCTAGGCGCGGGACTTTACGCTCTGATAATCATGCATCTCTTGCTTCACTTTGGTCTTCTAAAAGGGTAGACCTGACTACAGCTAGTCCGGCAAAGCATTCATGAGCATCTCCGACCGTCTGCTGGGAAAAAAAACCGTCAACGGCAAGCCGCACATCGAAGCGGTAGCCCCCAGCCTCGCCTTGCCTGGCGGCGAAGTCCGCATCATGGGCAAGAGCCTGCGCCCGCAAGAACTCCGCCGTCCCAGTGTGCGCTTCGGCGAAGTCGAAGCCTCAGTCCTAATCAGCTCCGACGATTTTGTAATTGCTCGCGTCCCGGAAGGCGCAGCCTCGGGCCCGGTGGTAGTCGGCACAAATGGACACGTTAGCAATTCCCACACCATAAAAGTTGCATCCGCGATTGCCAGCGATCTTCATCCCATAGCCAATCCCGCCCTCGATCGCGAGGGCAACATTTACGTCACCTTCTCCGGATCGCGCGGCCAGAAAGTTCCGGTCGCCATTTTTAAGATTGATACGAATTACCAAGTCACACCCTTCGTCACCGACATGATGAACGCCAGCGCGATAGCATTCGACCGCGAAGGCCAGATGTACGTCTCGTCGCGCCACGACGAAATGATTTACAAAGTAACGCCTACCGGCGCGGTCTCAACCTATGCCGAAGGCATGGGCGTGGCTACCGGCATCGCCTTCGATCGCGCGGAGAATCTCTACGTAGGCGACCGCAGCGGCACCATCTTCAAGATCGCGCGCGACCGCCAGATCTTCGTTTTCGCGACCCTTGAGCCGAGTGTCTCCGCCTATCACCTGGCCATCGGCCCGCAAGGCGACTTGTTCGTCACCGGCCCGACCACCTCCAGTTTCGACTCCATATATAAGGTTGATCCGCATGGCAGCGTCTCAGTTTTCTATCGAGGCTTAGGACGCCCGCAAGGCTTGGCGTTCGACATCGATGGCAATCTCTACGTAGCCGCTTCGCTAACCGGCAAACGAGGCATAGTAAAAATCACACAGCAAGGCAAAGCCAATCTCGAAGTCGCCGGCCAAGGTTTGGTAGGCCTGGCCTTCGCCCCCAATAAATCCGCCATCCTGGCGACCCACAGCGCGGTCTACCACATTGCCTGGAACATAGCAGGTCTGCCATTGCCGCCAGAGTAATTACCTCGTCTGAAGATTCCCGCCTGCTCCTCGTGTGCCCCACACTGACCGCTTGTTCTTTAACCGTTGCCAAGAGTAGCAAGTAAATAAGAACTGATACTCTCAATCAGAGCTCTCAGGAGATCGCAAGTCCTTGCCTCCCATTGTCAACGCAAAAGAAATTTCCAAGGCTTTCGGAGCGAACCCGCTCTTCCAGAACGTTTCCTTTACCATTTCTGAAGGCGACCGCATCGGCCTGATCGGCCCGAACGGCTCGGGCAAATCCACTCTGCTCCGGATTCTGGCCGGTCAAATCAAAGCTGACAGAGGAGAGGTCTCGTTCCGTAAGCGCACGAGTCTGGCCTGCGTCGAGCAGGATTCCCGCTTCCAGCCGGGAGCGACGATTCGCACAGTAATCGAAAGCGCACTAGACCGCAGCGCCGTGACGGGCACCGAGCGCGGCGCGCGCTTTGCCGAAACTCTCGGCCGGGCCGGTTTCGAGGATGTCGATGCGCACGCCAACGAATTATCCGGAGGCTGGCAGAAGCGTCTTGCCATTGTCGAAGCCCTGGTCCAGCATCCCGACATCCTGCTGCTCGACGAGCCCACTAACCATCTCGATCTTCCGGGAATCACCTGGCTCGAAGACCTGCTTGAGAGTGCTTCGTTCGCCAGCGTTATCGTCAGCCACGATCGCTACTTTCTCGAGAATGTCACGACCGACATGGTCGAACTCAACCGCATTTTCACAGATGGTTCACTCCGCGTCCATGGCAGTTACCTCAACTTTCTGGAGAAGAAGGAAGAATTCCTGCACGCGCAGTCCAAGCGTCATGAAGCGCTGGAGAATTTAGTCCATGGAGAGATCGAGTGGCTTCGCCGCGGAGCCAAAGCCCGCACCCGCAAGTCGAAGGCTCGCATCAGCAAAGCCGGCGAACTCATGGGCGAACTGGCCGACCTGAATCGGCGCACCCGCACCGCGACCGCGCAAATCGATTTCTCCGCCACTGATCGCAAGACCAAACGTCTGATCGAACTAGAAGGCGTGAGCTGCACCATGGGAAACCGGACGCTCTTCGAAGACCTGAACTTCACCCTCACAGCGGGAATGCGTGTAGGTCTCGTGGGCCCGAATGGCAGCGGCAAGACAACTCTCCTCCGCCTGTTGCAGGGAGAGCTGTCTCCCGCCGGCGGAGAGATTCGCCGTGCCGATTGGCTGCGCATCGTGTACTTTGATCAGACTCGAACCTTAGATCCCGATGTAACTCTGCGGCGCGCGCTCGCGCCCGACGGTGATTCGATCGTCTACCGCGACCGCGTGATTCACGTTGCTGGATGGGCCGCGCGATTCCTGTTCACCGGCGAACAGTTGAGCCAGCCCGTCGGCCGCCTCTCGGGAGGCGAACGCGCGCGCGTCCTGGTTGCGCAGCTTATGCTTCAGCCCGCCGACATTCTCCTGCTTGACGAGCCCACCAACGATCTCGACATTCCAACTCTCGAAATACTGGAAGAAAGCCTGATCGATTTTCCGGGCTCGCTCGTGTTGGTTACGCATGATCGCTACTTGCTCGATCGTGTCTCCAGTATCGTGCTGGGACTGAATGGAAACGGTGGCGCAAGCACCTTTGCCGAATATGCGCAGTGGGAGGCGTGGCAGGCGCAACGTACAAGCCCAGACTCGACCACCAAGGAGACATCGGTCACTCGTGCGTCCGGGGCGTCAATGAAAAAGAAACTCTCCTACCTCGAAGCAAGAGAGTACGCCACGATCGAGCAGAGCGTTGAACAAGCGGAGCAATTGGTGAGAACCAAACGAGCGGATCTCGAAGATCCAGCCCTGGCGACAGATGCTCAGCATCTTGTCAGCGCGCAATCCGCTCTCGACGCCGCTCAATTGACGCTCGATGCCCTATATGCCAGATGGGCTGAGCTGGAAAAAAAGAATGGGTGAGTTGCCCAGTGTGCACTGGGCGTCCCGATCCGCTGCCATTGCCCTTGATTTTGCCTGCATCCGCCTTGAGCGCGTACCCCGCCAGATTATTTTCCTCGCCGCACGCCTTTTCGCGGCCGCCCGCGGCGCTTTATCCGGGCTGGTTTACTGCGGCCTTGGCTGCCATTTGATGACGTTGCGCTACTCCGGCCAGAATTGTCTCCTCCACCCGCTTTGCTACTGCCTGGACTTGCTGTTCGAGGGTCTGCGCCGATGATACGACTATGCTTTCCAGTGGTTCCGCCGAGATCGTCACCGTGCCCGCGGATTGCAGCGGCTTCAGAGTTTTCATCTGCTCCTCGATGCGGCTTAACATGATGGGAACGCGCAGCATATCCGTCGAGGCGACGACGTAAATCGTGTCCGTGAATCCGGCGCTCGCCATGGGTGGCAGCACGAGATCTTTATCCACATACACACAATTCCTCATGAGTTCGAGGGCAAGCTGGCAGGTTTCTTTCCAGTTCCCGCGCGGAGGCGTCATCAGCGGCTTCAAAACGGCGCGCACCAGAACGAACGACTGCCGCAACCGTCCCTTCTCGGTGATCGCCGATCCCAGCAGCCGGGCCAGCGAATACACCGGCAGGTGGAACGAGAAGGTGCTTCCGTTGCCGGGTTCGCTCGCCGCCCACATGCGGCCACCATGCAGGGTCACAATTTCCTTCGCTATGTACAGACCGAGGCCGAGCCCTGTTCGGTTGCTATCAATCGCTTCCCCGTCCTGAAAAAGGCGTTCGAAAATTCGCGGCAGCGCCTGCGAACTGATTCCGCGGCCGGTGTCGCTCACCGAAATGTACACCGCACTTGGATCGGTTTCGACCATGCTTGCGTTGATGTTGACCGTGCCATCTTCGGGCGTGAACTTGATCCCGTTGTCGATCAGGTTGATCAGCACTTCCAGAATGCGGTCGGGATCCGCGTAGACCAGCGGAATCGTGGAATCAACCGCCGCTTCGACCTTGATCTTTTTCTGGTCTGCTGCAACCTTCATCATCTCAAGTGCCTGCCCGATCAAATCACCCATCGAAATGCAGCGCGGCTCGATGCGCATTTTCCCGCTCTCGGCGCGCGTCGCCTCCAGCAGATCGCGGATCATGGCATGGAGCTGGCCCACGCTCCTGAGCACGGTTTGAAGATGCTCGGTCTGCTCGGGTGCGACCGGCCCGGCCAGCCCATCGAGCACGAGCGTGACAAACTGGTGGATGCAGGTCAGCGGAGTGCGCAGTTCGTGTGAAACGTGGGACAGAAACTCGTTCTTGAATTCGAGCTGCTGCTTGCGCATCAGGTCGAGCGAACGCAACAGTCCCTGACGTTCGATGGCATAGCGTACGGCCCGCTCGAGCTGCTTGCTGGTGATGTCGCTCTTGACGAGGTAATCCTGCACGCCGTTGTGCACGGCCTTCATGGCCATGGCCTCGTCATCCTGCCCGGAAAGAATCACCACCGGAACGTTGGGGGCTTTCTCGAGAATGCGACGGAAGGTCTCGGCGCCGCGGCAGTCCGGTAGATTCAGATCGAGCAGCACCAGCGACGGGGTCGTCACCGCCAGCGACTTCAGCGCGTCGGAAAGCCGGCCTACGCAGTTCACCATCACTGGCGGATCGGACTCGATCAGCCGCAGACGTACCAGGTCCGCGTCCCCGGGATTGTCTTCAATCAGCAGAACGTTTGCTGGCGGTTCCATCATTGCCCTCCTCAGGCAGTAGTGCCGAGCCAAACCAGAACTGTTCAATCGCCCGGATGGCGGAGAAATAATTTTCCAGGTTCACGGGCTTGCACACATAGCAGTTGGCGCCCGCCTTGTAACAGCCTCCGATGTCGTGGGGATTCTGTGAGGTGCTGAAGATGATGGCTGGAATCGCGCATAAGTCTGGATCGCGCTTTAGTTCCTCAAGAACACCGCGCCCGGTTTTGCCGGGAAGATTCAGATCGAGAAGAATCAGGTCGGGCCGGACGGCGCCGGATTTTTCCTCCAGCCGCGCACGCCGTAAGTAGGCCAGCGCCTTCTCGCCATTTTCTTCGCTATGAATGCGGCATTGAAACTGACCTCCGGCGAAAGCCACGCAAGCCAAATCGACATCGGCTGGATTGTCATCCACAACAAGCACCTGCGGCGCCTTGCTCACTGGACTCTTCCCTTCTCATTTTCGTCAGAGTTGCCCTCATCACGGTCGCCTCATCGCAGTCGCTCGCGGAAACACACCACGACTTACGCCCGTAGCTCGAGGTCGCGGTTTGAACGCGACCGTGACACACTCTCCCTGTTTACCTAATTCATCGGTGTGTTCGGGCGAGACTTGACGCCCCAAAGACCGCAGCAGTTTTGTTACCGTAGGGCGGTGGATTGGCTTGCTGGCCGTGTACAAAGGGTCGTACTTGAATCGTTTTTTCTGAGACTGTTCTTATTTTTTGTAGACCGTCGGCAAGGGGCCTTTTTCGAGCGTCTGGCGATCCCAGATCATATCCTCGCGCGAGTAATTCGCAAGCTCGAAATCCTGCGTCAGTTCGAGGGCATCGGTGGGGCAGGCGTCCTCGCACAATCCGCAGAACATGCAGCGGCTCAGGTCGTAGGTGAAGTTAGTGAGTTCTTTGCGGCGGGTCTTTTCATTGCGCTCGCTTGTGACCACGATCAGATGCTCCGGGCAGGCCAGCGCGCACAGGTCACAGGAAATGCAGAGGCTCTCGTCGGTATCCGGATTGACGTTGAGGCGCGGCGCGCCGCGGTAACGTTCGGCGACCTGCGGCCGCTCCAGGGGATACTGTTCGGTATAAATCTCCTTGGGATGCTGATAACGGAAGGTCACTCCCAGCCCCTGCATCAGGTCCAGGAGAAAAACTTTTCGCAGAATCTCCGTCATTCCCATAACCCGCATAGCATACCACGGCTGAAGGCTGGCATTTATGTGGCGCGGGCGAGACGCCGGCGCTGGAAATGCCGGACTCGCCTCCTGGCTAGACCAAAAAATGTGGGAATGGGCGACTGCCCATCCCCACCTAAAGTACTTCAGTTTTGTATCGATGCGTACGGAGTAATGCGTGCCTTACGGGTTCACCTGCTGTTGTAAAGCTTCGTATGTGTTCGGAAGATAGTTGGCGTCGCCGACGTACTTGGCGACAACCGTATGCGTGCCTGAGGGAATCGTCGACGTGGTAAGCTGCGCGACTCCATTTACCAGGGGCGCCGAGCCCTTCGAGACGCCATTCACCGTGATGCTCACCAATTCGCCATCCGGGGGTGGCCCCGCGATCGACGTCACCGTCACTTTAAAGGTAACGGGCTGTCCGACCTGAGACGGATTCTGTGAGGACGTTAACGTCGCATACATCTTCGGAGAAAGCAGCTCGAGCCCTTTGTTCGACGAGACCGCGATCACGCCGTAGTCGTTCACCTGCATCGAATAGGGCTGGAGCGTTTTTGGAAGCCCCGCCAGTGTCAGCAGAGCCTGCATGCCAGCGGTTGGGGTCCACAGAAAGGCCTGCAGAGTACCGTTGCCGGAACTGGTCAGTGAGGTTCCAACGATCCATCCGTTGTTGTTGACCGAGAGCGCAGTGCTAATGGGGCCGCCGAGCGTGCCGAGATCCTTGATTCCGCCGGCTTGCGTCCACGAGAATGCATGTTTGAATCCGCCAGCATTCGGTGCCTGGCCCACGATCGTGCCGCCGTCGTTAATCGCGTGTACTACCGTTCCGGAGGGGCCCAGATCCTGCATGCCGCCCGCCTGCGTCCACGAAAATCCAACCGGCAACCGGCTCCCATTCGGAAAGTAATAGCCGGCGACCACGTTGGAAGAATTGATGGCCATGGCAGTGGCCCCGCCAGTGCTCGTCAAGTCGGGCGTCAAATCCTGCATCCCGCCAGCCTGCGTCCACAGAAATGCGTGCTGCTGGTCGGCTCCGTTGTAAGACATTCCCACCACCACGCCGGAGTCGTTCATTCCAGTAGCCACGCTCAGGCCGCTGCCGAGCGAGCCGAGCCACTCGATGCCCTGACCGGCGCGCCAGATGAAAGCTTCGGAGAGGCCGGAACTGTTTCCCGCGCCCGCCACCACGCCCGAATTATTTATGGCGGCTCCCGCGCTGTTCGCGCTGTTCATTCCAATGTCGCTGAACCCGGTAGTGCGGTCCCAGACCGCAAGATCGTGCGAAGTCGTGGTACCGGCATCGGCCAGCGACTGGCTGGAATTGTTGACGGCCGTCGCCGAATTCCCGTTGGCGCCGGTTGCCTTGATCTCGTTGAACGCAACGTTCGTAGCCCCAGCCGCGAAGATTGAGAGCGATAAGGCGAAAGACGCAGCCATCGCTATTCTCTGAATGTTTTTCACCATAGTTGAACCTCCTGGCGAGCGCGTCACGCCGATCAGCGCCGCCACACCCTGTCAAGTGCAAATCAGGTGCCATTTTGGCATTTCAGTGTCGAGTCAAGAACTCGCCATAACTCGATGATTTAGCGGCTCTTATTTCGCGCTGCCAATAAGTGGCACCGCCGGTGGTGCAACACTGCAATTCCCTTCACTCGGCACCAAGTGGAAGAGAAGTTCCCAACCCCCACCAAGGTAATAAAGGTAACGCCCACCTCTCTAACCCGGGAAATTCGCGTTTGACCTTACAAATTCGGAGTCTTTTTCAGCTGCCGGTTCGGGCGGGACTCTGCCGGTTCGCGGTAGACTCAGCAACATGCCCCGGAACCCGCAGCATACCGCCGGCGTCTGGCCAGCTGTTCGGCAGCCGTCCATGCCCACCGCTTCCGACACTTCGGGTAGTCTTGCATCCGACGAACGATATTCTGACGAATTCTGGATGGAGGAAGCCCTACGCAGCGCGCAGCGCGCTCTGGAAGCCGGCGAAGTACCGGTAGGAGCGGTGGTCGTATTACAGGATCGCGTCGCGGGGAATCGCGTCGTCGGGCGCGGCTGGAATCGCAACCTCACCGACCACGACCCCTCGGCTCACGCTGAAATCGTGGCCCTGCGTGAAGCCGCGAAGAACCTCGGTAATCACCGGCTCGGCGACTGCGAGCTGTTTGCTACAATTGAACCGTGTGCAATGTGCGCGGGAGCGCTAATTCATGCCCGCATCCGCCGTCTGGTGTATGGCGCGGACGACCCCAAGGCGGGAGCGGTTCATTCCGTTCTGGCCGTCATAAATCACTCCAGCCTGAACCACCAAATGGAGCTGCGGGGCGGAGTTCTGGCCGGGAGGTCGGCGGAAATATTGCAGCAGTTTTTCAGAAAACGGCGTTAGTCAAACGACATTCAACATTGTCCGTCGTCCGCTGTCGGTCAAGGCCTTACTGACGCCTGACGGCTGAAAGCTGTCTCCGGAGAGGTGCGTGAGCGGTTGAAACGATCCGCCTCGAAAGCGGACATACCTTAACGGGTATCGTGGGTTCAAATCCCACCCTCTCCGCCACATTATCAGCTGCGTTCGAAAGGTCTGCGGGACCTCGCTGGCCGATTGTCAGCTCTGAAGCCCGAGCGCCGCCACCACGAAAAAAGGTCGCGCTACAAGCCCAAGCCTCAGCTACCCCCGCACTCTCTGGCTGCAATTGCTAAAGCCGCCCCCAGTTCCGCCGATGGAACCAGCAAGTGATCGGAACGGTCATGCGCACTTCGTCCGCCACGCCGTGTTGACCGGAGCCATTCCTTGCAATCGTGCCGCCGCCGCTGCAAATTACGGCTGCGAATCAAATGAGCGATACGCCTACAAAACTTCTCCTGGTGGAAGACGATTCGGGCGATGTTCTCCTGCTCCAAAACATGCTCAATGCGCGGCAAGCGGATGAGTTTGCGCTGACTCATCTCGGGTCGATCGCCGAGGCCGTGAATCATCTGGCGGCGAACACGGTGGATATTGTCCTGCTCGACCTCGGATTGCCGGATACGCAAGGGTTGGAAGCCGTGCGGCGCGTGCACGCTGCCGCGCACCGCATTCCGCTGATGGTGATTACCGGCTCCGATGACGAACGATTGGCGGACGAGGCCTTGCAGCAGGGCGCCCAGGATTTTCTTGTCAAAGGCAAAATCGAGACACCCGGACTGCTGCGGGCCATTCGCTATGCCACCCAGCGCAAGAAGGCGGAAGTTGAAATCCAGGACGCGCAGGTCGCCGCGGAAGCCGCCGCCCGCGGGAAAGGTGAACTGCTAGCCGAGCTGCAGGCGGCTCACGCCGAAACTGAACTCTTCCTGCGTTCCATCCCTTCCATGCTGATCGGAATGGACCCGCAGGGGCGGATTACGCGCTGGAACTTGACGGCGGCCAATACGTTTGGAATCGACGACCGCGCTGCCGAGGGGCGGATGATCGGGAATTGCGGCATCCGGTGGCTGCATCCGGAGATGGAAGCCGAGATCGCGCGCTGGCTGACTACCGAGTCTCATTATCGCTGCGACAACCTGCCCTACGAGTTCGAAGGAAAGACCAGATTTCTTGGCTTTCAGATTCTGCGCATCCCGGCGCAGGGCGGCGAAGCAGCCGGGTTCATTATCACTGGAGCTGACGTCACCGACCGCCGGGTGCTGGAGGAACAACTTCGGCAGTCGCAAAAACTCGAGGCCATTGGACAACTGGCCGCCGGCATCGCGCATGAGATCAATACGCCGACGCAATTTGTAGGCCACAACATCCGCTTCCTGAAAGATTCGTGGGAGCCGATCGCGGAATTTCTAAACTTCTGCGGAAGGCTGCAACCCGAATGCGCAACTGGAGCGATTTCTTCCGAGCATCTTCAGCATTTCTCGGAACTCCACCAGAAGTGCGATCTGGAATACCTTTTGAAAAACATTCCGACCGCCATCGATCATTCGCTGGAAGGAGTGAACCGGGTGGCCAAGATCGTCAAGGGATTCAAGGAATTCTCTCATCCGGGTTCGGAAGAAAAGCGGGGCATCAACCTGAACCAGACGATCGAAACCACCATCTCTGTCTCCAAACACGAGTGGAAGTATTGCGCCCATATGGTCACCGTGCTCGACCCTGATCTTCCGCTCGTCCCGTGCCTGGTCGGCGAATTCAACCAGGTGATCCTGAACCTGATCGTCAACTCGGCGCACGCCATCAGTGGCGTCCTTGAGAAGAACGGCAACGAAAAGAATAGTGACCAGAAGAATAGCGACGAAAAGAATGGCAGCGGGAAAGGCACCATCACGATCACCACCTCGAAGGAAGGCGAATGGGCCAGGATCGCGGTGGCCGATACCGGCGGCGGCATCCCGGCTGAGATTCACTCCCGAATCTTCGAGCCGTTTTTTACGACGAAGGAGGTCGGCAAGGGCACGGGACAGGGTTTGGCGCTGGCCCATGCGGCGATTGTCAACCGGCATCAGGGCCAGCTCTGGTTTGAAAGCCAGGTGGGGAAAGGAACCACCTTCTTCATCCGGCTTCCGCTGGAAGCAGGAATTCCCGCGTCATGAGCAAACGAATCCTCTTTGTCGACGATGAGCCCATGATTCTAGAGGCCATTCAGCACAGCCTGCGAAGTATGCGCGCGGAATGGGAAGTCAAGTTCGCGACCAGCGGGGCCGAGGCGCTGGAGACCATGTCGCAAACGGCATTTGACGTTGTTATCACGGACATGCGCATGCCCGGCATGGATGGCGCTCAACTATTGGAGTTGGTCAAGACCAGGTCTCCACGGACCGTGCGCTTCATTCTTTCGGGCCAGTCGGACCGCGAGACTATTTTTCGCTCGGTGGGCCCCAGTCATCAGTATCTGGCGAAACCGTGCGATATCGATGAACTTAAGGCAAGACTGACGCGCGCTTTCGCCCTGCGCGACATGCTCGATAACCCCAACTTGAAGGAGATTCTGTCCCGCTTGAAGTCGGTCCCCAGCCTGCCCGCGCTCTACTCCGCGGTATCGGAAGCCTTGCGCTCTCCCGAGACTTCGCTTACGCAAATCGGCGACTTGATCGCACAGGACATGGGCATGTGTGCCAAAGTATTGCAACTTGTCAACTCGGCATTTTTTGGACTGGCCTGCCATGTATCGAGCCCCCATCAGGCGATTGCTATGATCGGATTCGAAAATTTGAAGGCGCTGGTGCTGAGCATGGAGGTATTTTCCGCTTTCGGCGGAGAGTCCGCTCCCGCCTTCAGCTTCCTATGGAAACACAGCATAGCCACCGCCAGCTTTGCGAAAGCCATCGCAACCGTGCAACGCGCGCCGCGCGGCACGGTGGATGATGCATTCACCGCCGGACTGCTGCACGATGTCGGGCAGTTGGTGCTGGCCTCCGCCTTTGAGGACAAGTATCAGAAAGTTCTGCGCCGGGCGGAAGAAGCGGGAACGGGGTTGGCGGCGTGCGAGGTGGAGGCGTTCGGTTGCGCGCATAACGCGGCCGGAGCCTATCTCCTCGGGTTGTGGGGACTAGCCGACTCGGTGGTCGAAGCCGTGGCGTGGCACCACCAGCCGGCAAATGCGGAACCCACATCGTTTTCCGTGCTGATCGCGGTTCACGTTGCCGACTGCTACGAGAACGGGAGGCATCCCGATCACGATTTTGGCGAAACCCCGGCGATCGATGAGCCGCTTCTGACCCGGCTAGGTCTGCAAATGCAGCTCCCGCTATGGTCAAAGGCTTGTCAGGAAGTCATCTCGAGGAGTGAAACTCATGCTTGAAAACATCTTGATGGTGGACGATGAAAGCAACGTGCTGACCGCCTACGAACACTTGATGCACAAGGACTTCAAGATCGATACCGCAGTCGGTGGAGCGGCCGCTCTGCGCGCGCTGGAAACGAAGGGGCCCTATGCCATCGTGGTCTCCGACATGCGCATGCCGGACATGGATGGAGTCCAGCTGCTGACGAAAGTCAAACAGCTCGCGCCCGATACCGTGCGCATCATGCTCACCGGCTATGCCGATATCCAGAGCGCCATGGGCGCGGTCAATGAAGGCAGCATCTTCCGCTTTTTGACCAAGCCTTGCGAAAAGGAAACGCTGGCGAAAACCTTGACCGCGGGATTGCTACAGTATCGTCTCGTAAACGCGGAGAGGGAACTATTGGAAAACACCTTGCAGGGCAGCATCCAGGTGCTGACGGAGGTGCTGGGCATGGTCAACCCGGTCGCCTTCGGGCGCGCGCTGCGGGTCCGACGCTATATGCATCACTTGACCACCAGCCTGGCGCTGCCAAATCCGTGGAGGTTTGAGGTGGCTGCGATGATGTCGCAATTGGGATGCGTGACTCTCCACCCCGAAACCATCGAAGCGGTCTGTGCCGGCCGGACGCTTTCACCGGCCGAACAAGCGCGCTTCGATGCGCACCCCATGGTCGCGCGCGATTTATTGTCGAAAATTCCGCGGCTGGAACCGGTCGCCTGGATGATCGCCCACCAGAATACCGACGCGCCATTAGGGGGCGATCCCGCGGATTCTCAGACGGCGGACATACGATTGGGAGCAAACCTTTTGCGTGCCACCCTGGTTTTTGATGAACTGGTTGGGAAGGGTCTCTCCAAGAGTGACGCCGTCGAGCGTCTGTCGCAACAGCATAAGAATTTTGATCCGCAAATCTTTCCCGCTTTGCGCGAATTGGAATTGGATCCCGAGAAGACCCAGACGGTCGTGCGCGATTGTACGGTTGACGAACTGATTCCCTTCGGCATGATTCTGGAGCAGGAAGTGCGAACGAAGGCTGGGCTCTTGCTGGTGGCCAAAGGTCAGGAAGTCACCGAGGCGCTTATTCTCAGGCTCAAGAGCTTTCAGGAATATGGAGCCATCGGCCGTGCCGTCGTTCTGACAGTTTCCACGTCTGGGAATCAGGCCAAGGCGGCAACTGTCTAAAGAGCGGCGCCGACAATCGTCCCGAAATGGGAATAGGGTTATGCCGCAGTCTCATCCTTCTTCGCGATTCAACCCCTAAAGCTCATCTCCTTCGCGGCCGATATCCCTTTGATACCAGCAGCAGGTTACTGGTCGAGCGCATCGAGTGACCAAATATCGAAAACATATACCTAAGTGCCGTCAGTAATACAGCGTTTGTGGCAAGCTCGCCTTAAGTCGCGTTCAGCTTACTCAAAGTAAGCGCCGATGAAAATGAAAACCAAGTCACTATTGAACCGGAGAGTGCAGATCGGGTTCGGGTCCGCCATTGCGACCTTGCTGGTGGTGGGCGCGATCTCGTATCGGGCCATGGTCGTGTCCAGCGATAGCGACCGGTGGGTGCGGCATACCCACGAGGTGATCGGGAACCTCCGCGAATTGCGGCTCGCGATGGAGACGGTGGAAGCGAACTGCCGTGGATTTTTGCTAACGGGCAACGAATCCTATTTCAAAACCTGTCTGGCCAGCCGGCAAGATGTGGCGCGGTACGAAACAGTGGTTCGGAGCCTGACAGTGGATAACGCCGTTCAGCAAGGCCGCATTCCGGAACTCGAAAGGCTGACGGCGGAGAAGTTCGCGCTCGCCGACAAGGTTCTCGATCTGCGCCGCGCCCAAGGTACGGAGGCGGCAGCAGATGCCATTCGCAGCAGCCAGGCCCAACAGAGTATGACTAAGTTTCTGGGCTTAGTCGGGCAGATGCAGGATGAAGAGGAGCATTTGCTGATCCTGCGAGACGCCGACGCAAAACATCGCTTCGGTCAGATCAAGATGGTTGTATTTCTCGGAACCCTGCTCGGAGTGTTGATCGCGGCGGCTGCGGGCTGGATGGTTCGCCGCGACGCGGACGCTCGCGAGCGGGCGGTGGCCGCTTTGGCCGAAGGCGAGGAACGCTTCCGCGATATGGCGAACAACATTTCTCAGCTGGCCTGGATGGCCGACGAGAAGGGCTGGATCTTCTGGTACAACCAGCGCTGGTTTGACTACACCGGCACCACGCTCGAGGAGATGGCCGGCTGGGGTTGGCAGAAAGCGCATCACCCGGACCATGTACAACGGGTGGTGGACAAGATCCGGCGTTGTTTTGAGACGGGCGAGGTCTGGGAAGACACGTTTCCGCTGCGCGGACGGGATGGAAGCTATCGCCTGTTCCTGTCGCGGGCGGTTCCGATCCGCGACGCCAAGGGCAAGGTGCTGCGCTGGTTCGGCACGAACACCGATATCAGCGAGACCAGGGAGTCGGGGGCGAAGTACCGCGGATTACTCGAAGCCGCGCCGGACGCGATGGTGGTCGTCGACACAGCGGGCCAGATTGTGCTGTTGAACGTGCAGGCCGAGAAGCAACTGGGCTACAGCCGCGACGAACTGGTCGGGCAGAAGGTCACGAACATTATTCCGGAAGGTTTCGCGGAGCGTCTGATTGCCGATGGCACGCGGACGGCGGCCGAGGCGCTGGCGCAACAGATTGGTACTGGCATTGAACTGATGGCGCGGCGCAAGGATGGCAGCGAGTTCCCGATCGAAATCATGTTGAGCCCGCTCGAAAGCGCTGAAGGAATTCTGGTAACGGCGGCGATTCGCGACATCAGCGTGCGCCGGGCGGCGGAGAAGCATCTCGGCCAGATGGAAGGCCGATACCGCGGCCTGCTGGAAGCGGCGCCCGACGCCATGGTGGTAGTGAAGCCGGGTGGTGAGATCGTCCTGCTCAACGTGCGAGCCGAGAAACAATTTGGCTACCGCCGCGATGAACTGGTAGGACAAAAGGTGAAGAGCATTATTCCCGAAGGTTTTGCCGAGCGGCTGATCGCCGACGGTACCCGGACTCCGGCGGAGGCTCTGGCGCAACAGATCGGTACCGGCCTCGAACTGATGGCGCGCCGCAAGGACGGAAGCGAGTTCCCGATCGAGATCATGCTCAGTCCGCTCGAAAGCGCGGAGGGGATTCTGGTGACAGCGGCGATTCGCGACATCAGCGTGCGCCGGGCGGCGGAGAGGCATCTCGGGCAGATGGAAGGAAGATACCGCGGGCTGCTGGAAGCGGCTCCCGACGCAATGGTGGTCGTGAACACCGCTGGGAAGATCGTGCTGTTGAACGTGCAGGCTGAGAAACAGCTTGGCTATAGCCGCGACGAACTGGTCGGGCAGAAGGTCACGAACATCATTCCGGAAGGGTTTGCGGAACGCCTGATCGCCGATGGCACGCGCACGGCGGCCGAGGCTCTGGCGCAGCAGATTGGCACCGGCATTGAACTCATCGCTCGGCGCAAAGATGGCAGCGAGTTTCCGATCGAGATCATGCTCAGTCCGCTCGAAAGCGCGGAAGAAATTCTGGTGACGGCGGCGATTCGCGACATCAGCGTGCGCCGGGCCGCGGAGAAGCATCTCGGCCAGATGGAAGGCCGGTACCGCGGCCTGCTGGAAGCGGCTCCCGACGCAATGGTGGTGGTGAACACCGCGGGCGAGATCGTGCTGTTGAATGTTCGGGCGGAAAAACAGTTTGGCTACAACCGCGACGAATTAGTCGGGCAGAAGATGACCAACATCGTTCCCGACGGCTTTGCGGAACGGCTGGTGGCGGACGCGCTGCGCTCCACGGCGGACGCGCTGGCGCAGCAGATCGGCACCGGAATCGAGCTTACCGGCCGTCACAAGAATGGCAGCGTGTTCCCCATCGAGATCATGCTGAGCCCGCTCGAAAGCGCGGAAGGAATTCTGGTCACGGCGGCGATCCGCGATATCAGCGTGCGCAAACAGGCGGAGTTGAATCTGCTGCACAAGATCGAGGAATTGAACCGCTCCAATGAAGAGCTGGGGCAGTTTGCCTATATTGCTTCGCACGATTTGCAGGAGCCGCTGCGCATGGTGGCCAGTTACACGCAGCTTCTGTCGCGGCGGTATAAGGGGAAACTCGACTCCGAGGCCGACGAGTTCATCGCTTTCGCGGTGGATGGCGCGGGCCGCATGCAGCGCCTGATTCAGGACCTGCTGGCGTTTTCGCGAGTGGGGACCAAGGGCCAGGAGATGCTTGACACCTCGAGTGAAGACGCGCTGCAGCAGGCAATCATCAACCTGCGGGGCGCGATTGAAGAAAGCGGGGCGCTGGTAACCCACGATCCGTTGCCCGGTGTGCTGGCGGACGAGACGCAACTGACGCAGTTGTTCCAGAACCTGATCGGCAACGGCATCAAGTACCAGAACCCGGGAGTTCCGAAGGTCCACATCTCGGCCACGCGGAATGGCGGCAAAAAGTGGACGTTCGCGGTGAAAGACAACGGACTCGGAATTGACTCGCAGTACTTTGAAAGAATTTTCGGTATGTTTCAGCGGTTGCACAAACGGGAAGAGTTCGCCGGCACCGGCATCGGTCTGGCCATCTGCAAGAAAATTGTGGAGCGGCACGGCGGCACCATTTCGGTCGAGTCCCAGCCAGGGCGAGGGTCGACCTTCAGTTTCGCTCTGGCAGGAAATGAGAAGAAAACATGAAATCCCTCGAAGAAACAAATCAGTCCATCAATGTTCTTCTCGTCGAAGACAGCCCCGGAGACGTTCGCTTGACGCAGGAAGCCTTCCGCGACGCCAATCTGGCTGTTCGTTTGCACGTCGCGAGTGACGGCGTGCAGGCCATGGCTTTTCTCCGCCAAGAGGGCGCTTACGCCGATGCGCCGCGTCCCGATCTAACCTTGCTGGATCTCAACATGCCCAAAATGGATGGCCGCCAGGTGCTGGCTCAGATCAAGGCAGACGACGTGTTGAAAACCATCCCTACGGTGATCCTTACTACTTCCTCGTCGGACGACGACATTTCGAAATGCTATCTGTTGCAGGCCAACTGCTATCTCACCAAGCCGGTGCAGCTCGACGCATTCGAGAACCTGGTGAAGAGCGTCAACGATTTCTGGCTGGCCAAGGCGCGGCTGCCGAGTCGGCAAGCCGAAGACTAATCAGGGGCGAATGGACGCGAAGTGGAAGGCACGAAGCAATGCAAGGCATTAAGGAGGAACAAAATGCCGATACAAGTTCTCCTCGTCGAGGACAGTCCGGGAGATGTGCGCCTGACGCGGGAGGCTTTCCGCGATATCAATGCCGCGGTCCGATTGCACGTGGTTTCCGACGGGGTCGAGGCCATGGCATTTCTGCGTCGTGAGGGATTACATGTAGATGCTCCGCGTCCGGATCTTACTTTGCTTGACCTGAACCTACCTAGAATGGATGGCCGCGAGGTGCTGGCTTGCATCAAGGCGGATGAGATGCTGAGAGCCATCCCGACCGTCGTACTGACCACCTCGGACGCGGAAGCGGATGTTGCGAAAAGCTATGCGCTCCAGGCCAACTGCTACCTCACCAAGCCGGCGAAGTATGACGACTTTGCGGCGCTGTTGCAGAGTGTCAACGATTTCTGGCTGACCAAGGCGCAATTGCCGCAGCAGCGGGCCAGCACATGAACGGGAATGCGAGCCCGGGAAATGACCGGAAGAAGTTCTTCCGGTCAAAGTGAAAACGATAACCGAGGATGCTTCGTCTGTTCCCGCGAAACGTCCACCGAGGCCAGCTTGAGCACACTGGATCAAGCCGGTGGAGCGCTCGGATAGGGCGGGAAGCAGTAGGCGGCATTGGAGGGAGACATGAGTGCCATCGGAGGAAGTGGCATGTCCATACATGTTCTTTTAGTCGAAGACAGCCCGGGCGATATCCGGCTGACGCAGGAAGCGTTCCGGGACGCCAATCCATCTATCCATCTGCATGTGGCTACCGATGGTGTGGAAGCGATGGCCTTTCTGCGGTTCGAGAAGCCCTACACCGACGCTCCGCGTCCGGATCTTATCCTGCTGGATCTCAACCTCCCCAAAATGGATGGCCGGGAAGTTCTGGCCCATATCAAGGCGGACCACAGCCTGAAGATGATCCCGACGGTGATCCTCACCACTTCGGACTCGGAGGTGGACATTGTAAAGAGTTATCAACTGGCCGCGAACTGCTATCTCACCAAGCCCGTGCAATTGGGTGCGTTTGAAAGCCTGGTAAAGAGCATCAACGATTTCTGGCTGACCAAGGCCAAATTGCCGCCGCAGGGCTGAAAAGGATGTCGAAGAAATCAATCACGGCACTTCTCCTCGTCGAAGATAATCCCGGAGACGCTCGTCTGCTGCGCGAGATGCTGAACGATCAGGGAATGCAGCAGGTCAGACTGGTGCATGTGGAACGCCTGAGTGCCGCCGAACGGCATCTGGCAGAGCACGCGTTTGACCTTATCCTGCTCGACCTGGGATTGCCCGATGCCCACGGACTGGGAGCGGTGCAGCGCACCCACGCCGTCGCTCCCCGCATCCCTTTGGTCGTACTCACGGGTATGGATGACGAGGCAATGGCCACCCAGGCCTTGCAAGAGGGCGCGCAGGACTATCTCATCAAAGGGCAAATCGACGGACGCTCGCTGCTGCGGTCGTTGCGCTATGCCATCGAACGCAAGACCATGGAAGAGGCGCTGTTCGTGGCCACTGAGCGCGCCCAAGTCACGCTGGACTGTATTGGCGATGCGGTTGCCTGCTCGGACATCTCCGGGAATATCACCTTCCTGAATGTGGTCGCGGAAAAAATGACAGGCTGGCCACTGGACGAAGCGGCCGGGCGACCGGTGGCCGACGTGCTTCGAATTCTGGACACCGCCACGCGCGAGACGATCCCCAATCCGATGGAGATGGCCATTGGACAAAACCAGATCGTGCATCTGCCCTTGAATTGCATCCTGGTCCGGCGCGACGAATTTGACATCCCGATCGAGGATTCCGTTGCCCCCATTCACGACCGGGAAGGGCAAGCCACCGGAGCGGTTATCGTTTTCCGCGACGTAAGTGCGGCGCGGACCATGGCGCTCCAGATGACGCATTCGGCCCAGCACGACTTTCTGACTGGATTGCCGAATCGTATGTTGTTGAACGACCGCGTCAATCAGGCAATCGTGCGCGCGCCCCGCCACCAAAAGAAAGTCGCTGTGCTCTTCCTCGATCTGGACGGCTTCAAACACATCAACGATTCCCTGGGACATCCGACCGGCGACAAGCTTCTCCAATCCATTGGAGAGCGGCTGGTGGAGTGTGTGCGCGCCTCGGATACGGTCAGCCGGCAGGGAGGCGATGAATTCGTCGTGCTGCTTTCAGAAATGGAACAATCGGAAGACGCTGCCATAACAGCGAGAAGAATGCTGCACTCGGTCTCCGAGGCTCACTCCATTGACCAGCACGATCTGCACGTGACCACCAGCATTGGAGTGAGCGTATATCCCGATGACGGGCTGGATGCGGAAACGCTCATCAAGAACGCCGACACCGCCATGTATCAGGCGAAGGAAAACGGCCGCCAGAGCTATCAGTTTTTCAAGTCCGCCATGAACGTGCGGGCAGTGGAACGGCAATCCATCGAGGAGAGTCTTCGGCGCGCGCTGGAGCGCCGGGAATTCGCGCTTCACTACCAGCCCAAAGTCAATCTAAAGACCGGGCAAATCACGGGCGCGGAAGCCTTATTGCGGTGGACGCATCCCGTTCGCGGGTTGGTCCCACCGGCACAGTTTATTCCGGTGGCGGAGGACTGCGGCCTGATTCTACCGATCGGCAACTGGGTTCTGCGGGAGGCGTGCAAACAGGCCCGGGTCTGGGCGGATGCCGGCCTGCCCGCGGCAACGATAGCGGTCAACATCTCTGCCATGGAGTTGCGCAATGAGAGCTTTCTTGAAGGTGTATTCGGCGTCCTCGCGGACACACGGTTGGATCCGAAATTGCTGGAGCTGGAACTGACCGAAAGCGTTCTGATGAAACATGCCGATTCCGCGGAATCGATCCTCAAGACCCTGCGCTCCCGAGGCATACACCTGGCGGTCGATGATTTCGGCACCGGCTACTCCAGCTTGAGCTATCTGAGAAAGTTTCCCGTCGATTCCATCAAGATCGACCAGTCGTTCGTTCGTCAGATCACCACCTCCCCTAGCGAAACGACCATCGTGGCGGCAATCATCAGCATGAGCCGAAGCTTGAAGCTGCGGGTAGTGGCGGAGGGTGTCGAGACGCAACAAGAACTGGCCTTTCTTCAGGCGCATCAGTGTGACGAGGCGCAAGGGTACTACTTCAGCCGCCCCGTGCTTCCTGAGCAGTTCGCCCGATTGCTCGAAACCGGCGTAGCCGAACCTAGACGGGAGGCGGTCGAGTTGAATCCGCTTAGGGGAAATCCTTCGTGTCCGGTTTAAACGGAGCCTGTCCCTCTTAAAGTCTGTCCTCGATTCTTACCCCTCAGCCAACAGATGCCATCCCGGCTGGTGTAAGAGTATTATTTAGTGGAGTGGCACTTCCAGATCCCGCGCCCGTTGGCGGCACCTTGTCTTTCAGGCAGGTTCTCCTTTTGAGCCATCAACCCGAAACCCCGTTCGACAGCCTCGAAAGCGCGCACGAATACGTCGGCCTGCTTCTTGAAACGATCATGGAGGCACGAAACGAACTGGCCGCCGACGCCGCCGCGGCGGAAGCCAATCCCGATCGCCGCCTGGAAGCGCTAAGGCTGGTGCAGTACAAGCTGGAAAAACTCGACGCCCATCTTCAGTCGAGCAGCCGCCTATTAAACGATCTGAGAACCCTGCGACGCCTGTTGCTGGAAGAAAGAGCCGCGCTCGTCAAGCGCACCGGCACAAACGGCTAGCTTTGTGTAGCGCCGGCGTCTCGTCCGGCTGTAAAGCAATTCGCCTTCCCTACGCCCGCAACTTCTCCGCAAACTTCTTCTCCAGCTTGGCCAGCTTTGGCGAGATCACAAACATGCAGTAAGGCTGCCGAGAATTCTCGTTGTAATAATTCTGGTGATACCCCTCACCCATATAAAACGAAGACGCCGGCTCCACCGCCGTAACAATGGGCTCGGAAAACTCCTTGCCCGCAGTCATCTCGGCTATCACATCCTCAGCGATGCGCTGCTGTTCTTCGTCGGAATAAAAGATCACCGACCGATATTGCTCGCCCGCGTCATTGCCCTGCCGGTTAAGCGTAGTCGGATCGTGTACCGAGAAAAACACGTCCAGCAGCTCGCGGTAGCTGATCTGATCGGGATCGAACATAATGCGCACGACCTCAACGTGGCCGGTGTCGCCGCCGCAAACTTGCTTGTAAGTGGGATTGTCGACATGGCCGCCCATGTAGCCGGACTCGACATGGCTCACGCCCGTCAGCCGCTGAAAGACAGCTTCAATACACCAGAAACATCCACCGCCGAAGACTGCTGTTTGCTCTTTTGCCATGGGAGTTAGATGCTTTCGCCTGTGCGAAGTTCCAAAGCGTTATTACCACAGAGGCACAGGGGTCGCAGAGAAATCGAAGACAAGTTTTGTTTTTCTCTGTGCCTCTGTGTCTCTGTGGTGAATTGTTGGCTCGTCTAAACCGACACAGTAAACGAAGTCTCCGTCCGCGTAACCGGCCGATACAAAGTATCCCGCTCCACCGGCTCGCGTCCGGCTTGGGTGATCAAACGGATCAGATCCTGCCGCCGCAGCCCCTGCGGAGTCGTCGCCCCGGCATCGTGATAAATCTTCTCTTCGACCACCGTGCCATCAATGTCGTCCGCGCCAAAGCGCAGTGATATCTGCGCAATCTTCGGCGTCATCATCTGCCAGTACGATTTGATATGGGGAAAGTTATCGAGCACCAACCGGCTCACCGCGATCTGCTTGATGTCGAGCATGCCGGTGGTAGTCGGCAGATGCTCAAGCGGCGTATTCGCAGGATGAAATGCCAGCGGAATAAAAGTCTGGAAGCCGTGTGTCTCATCCTGTAGAGCGCGCAGCTTCATCAGGTGATCGACGCGGTCTTCATCGTTCTCAATATGCCCATACAGCATCGTCGCATTCGACTTCAACCCGATCTCATGCGCCGTCCGTGCGGTGTCGAGCCACTGATCGCCGTCAATCTTGTGATCGCAGATGATGTGGCGCACGCGGTCGGCAAAAATCTCCGCTCCTCCGCCCGGCAGCGAATCCACGCCCGCCTCTTTCATCTTTTCGAGCGTCTCGCGAATCGTCAGCTTGGCGCGCTTCGCCAGGTAAGCGACCTCGACCATGGTGAAGGCCTTCATATGCACCTGCGGAAATCGCTCCTTCAACCCGGAAACAAGGTCAAGGAAATATTCGAACGGCAAATCGGGATGCAGGCCTCCGACGATGTGAAACTCGGTGATGGCTTCGGTGTAGCCCGTGGAAGCGATTTGAAAGGCTTCGTCGAGCGCCATCGTATAAGCGCCCGGAGCGTCTCTCTTGCGTCCGAAGGCGCACAGACGGCAGGCCGCCACGCAAACATTCGTCGGATTGATATGGCGATTGACGTTGAAGTACGCCGTATCGCCATGCATGCGCTCGCGCACCCAATTCGCCAGCCAGCCCACGGCAAGAATGTCGCCGGTTCCATACAGGGCGAGCGCGTCGGCGTCATTCAGTCGCTCGGCGGCCAGCACTTTGTCCTTGATTGGATTTAGACGAGGATCGTCGGTTTGAAATGCGTGTGCCGCCATCGCTTTTATGATAACCCAGCCACTCCTTCTCGCCCTATTTGCCCCCTCAGTTCCGAACATTGAGACCAGGCGGGTAGGCCACCTTAACGGCGAAGTATAACGCGGGTCTCTCTTTGTAACATTGACCGAAATAACTGGGGGTGCGCCACTTCTCGCGCTTTCGAGAAGTGGCCCGCCAAACCGCCGACACCAAGTTGCCGTACCTTAAGGCTGTTGGCTGACGGCTTTCTTTTTCATCACATTTTTCCCGTACGCTCGTCACAGACTTGCACCACAATCCCTGCGAAGATACCTCGACAGTGCATCATCGAGAACTGCGCCAGTCTCCAGAGGTGAACGCGTTCCCGGTCTTAAGCTTCTAGCCTGCTCTTTGACAACAAAAGTCCTGCAAAATGGACGACAAATAGCAGAGACGGCACTCTCGCGAGTGCACGCCAAACAGAACAATTGAACGCTAAGCCCAATCTTTTGAATACTTTGCCTCTAACGTATTTACTATCATCAACTTAACTGATTTTAGGGGGGAGGGGGGTACCCCCCCAATTTGCCGAATTTTTACCCGCCGGTTGACCCGCTTGTTGCGAAGAGACGTCGAAGTCACCCGCGCCGCAGCAACAAATCTCCCGCCACAAAGGCAAAGAACACCACCGAGATCACGCCGTTCATCGTGAAGAAGGCCGCATTCAATTTGGTCAAATCGTCATGCCGCACGAGCGAGTGTTCGTACGCCAGCAGCGTCGCCACCGCAAACACTCCAACAAACGCGAGCTTGCCGAGTCCGAACGCAATGACGAGCGCGACCAGCAGCCCGAGCATCACAAGGTGAAAAAGCCGCGCGATCCAAAGCGCGGAGTGAATGCCGAGATGCCGCGGCAGGGAATGCAACTCGCGCTCGCGGTCGAAGTCATAATCCTGGCAGGCATAAATCACGTCAAATCCGCCGACCCAAAACATAACCGCCGCCGTGAGCAACAGAATTCGCGGATCGAGCGATCCACGCACCGCAATCCAGGCCGCTGCCGGGGCGATGCCGAGCGCGAGCCCCAAAAAAAGATGCGACCAGCGCGTGAATCGCTTGGTGTAGGAATAAAGAAGGACGACTGCCAGTGCGACCGGCGAAAGCCAGAGCGCCAAACGGTTCAACTGCGACGCAGCCAGCACAAAAATGGCGCAAGAGACTAGAACGAATGTCGTAACAAATCCGGGGGTCAAAATGCCTGCTGGCAGCGCGCGAGTCGCCGTACGAGGGTTCGCGGCGTCAATCGAAGCGTCGGCAAGGCGGTTGAAGGCCATGGCCGCCGAGCGCGCTGAAATCATCGCGACCACAATCCAGACGAGTTGACCCCATGCCGGCAAACCGCCCGCAGCCAGCATCGCTCCGCAAAGCGCAAATGGAAGCGCAAAAATCGAGTGCTCCCACTTGATCATCTCCAGCGTGATTCTTAGATTTTGGAGGAATCCCACAGAGTCATTGTAAAACAGTGGCATTAGCTCATAGCTTGTAGCGTCGGAGATCACCGGCTAAAAAAACGCTTGAGTGAAGTGGAAGAGCCTGAGCGTCTCGCCCGCGAATTCCGCAAACTACAATTCGCGCGGCACTTCTCCTTCCACCAATGGCACAAATCGGCATCCTTCAAATGTAAGTGTGACAGGCTCGCCATCAAGCTTGCGAATGAGTTGTAATTCCTGGCTAGCCGGCGATCCCACAGGAATTATCATTCGTCCGCATTCCTTCAATTGCACAACGAGCGCAGGAGGAACTTCCGCAGTCGCCGCCGAGACCAGAATCGCATCGAACGGAGCGTGCTCGATCCAGCCAAGGCTGCCGTCGCCGACTTTGATCTTGACGTTCTGAAAACCAAGCCGCAGCAAAGTGGCTTCCGCCGAGGCAGCAAGCGACGCATAGCGCTCCACTGAAAACACCTCCGCGCAAAGCTCCGACAACAACGCCGTCACGTAGCCTGAACCCGCGCCAACTTCCAGCACGCGGTCCGATGCTTGAAGCGCCAAGTGCTCAAGCATCGCGGCCACAATGTAGGGCTGCGAAATCGTCTGCCTCTCGCCAATCGGCAACGGATGATCTTCATAAGCATCCTGCCGCAAAGGCTCCGGCACAAACTCATGCCGCGGCACCGAACCCATGGCAGCAAGCACACGAGGATCGTGAATGCCGCGTTCGGCCAGCTGCGCGCGCACCATCCGTTCGCGCTGAGATTGGAACGATGCCTGAGGAAAGATGTTCACTTCAGTACGGCCCAATAATTCCGCCGATGTTGCGAGCCGCGGGCGCTACCAGGCGAGTCTTTTTTTCTTGCGCTCTTTCCTGGGCTTCGATCATGTCGAGATACTTGTAGGCCGAGCCCGTATTGAAGAGCACCACAGTGTCTTCGGCGCGAAGAAATCCACTCGCTCGCAGCTTTTGATATGCGACCAGCGATGCCGCTCCTTCGGGCGCGGCGAAAACGCCCTCGACGCTCGCCCATTGGCGCGTGGCGGAAAGAATTTCTTCATCAGTGGCCGACACCGCGGTGCCACCGCTCTTCTTAAGGATGTCGAGAATCAGATAATCCCCATAAGCCTTCGGCACGCGCAGCCCAGCGGCAAAAGTCGAAGCGTCGGGCCACATTTCGGATGTGCTCTTCCCTGCTTCCCAGGCCTTCACGATCGGAGCACAGCCTGCGGCCTGCACGGTAATCATCTTCGGGCGTTTCGAACCGGACGATTCCGATCCAGGCCGCTCCGCGCCGATCCATCCCAGTTGCTCCATCTCATCAAACGCTTTCCACATCCCAATCATGCCGACGCCGCCGCCGGTGGGATAGATGATGGCGTCTGGCAGCTTCCATCCCAACTGCTCGGCCACCTCGTAGCCCATGGTCTTCTTGCCTTCCACGCGAAACGGCTCCTTCAAGGTCGAAACATCGAACCATCCTTCTTTGTCTTTTCGCTCCGCCACCATGCGCCCGCAATCGCTGATCAGCCCGTCTACGAGCGTGACGTGAGCCCCGTAGTAGTCGCACTCCATGCGATTGGCAATGGGGACATCTTTTGGCATAAAGATGTACGCTTCGAGTCCTGCGGCTGCAGCGTAGGCGGCAAGCGCGCCACCTGCATTTCCTGCGGACGGCGCGGCCAGTTTCTTCAAACCATAGTGGCGAGCCATGGTGACCGCGGCCGACATACCGCGCGCCTTGAACGATCCTGTCGGATTCAGGCCTTCATCTTTGATGTACACATTTGCGAACTCGCGGCTGGGCAGCATTGGAGTGAAGCCTTCGCCCAGGGTTACGGGCGTAGCTTCGGGAAGAACTTCGGCGTAGCGCCACATGGACGCCACTCGACCGCCGAGATCGTCCCTGCGCAACTTCCCTTTCAGGCTGGCGAGGTCGTAGCGGGCGAAGAGGACGCCGCCGTCTTTTGGGCAAATATTCTGTGACCGGTCGGCGGACAGATGTTCACTGCAACGAGTGCATTCCAGGTAGGAAATTCGCATTGAGGGAAGGATAGCATTTGGCGTCAGCTTTCGATCTCTAGTTACAAACGTTCGCCAACATCACCGCAGGCAGCGTGATAATAATTGATATGGGTTCTCGGCAGCTGGATATTTGCCTGCTTCGCCTCGTCGAATTTGCGAACGCCGCTACGTTCTTGTTTCTTGCCTCTCTGATCGATGCCAGCGATTTTGTTGGCCCGCGCTCTCGATCGGAGATCGTCTTAGCAAATTTTGTCCTCTTCCTGGCAGCCAGCCCTTTCTTTGTAGCATTCGTAATGTCGTTCCGGAAGGAACTCACGGATTCACAATGGCTCTTGATGCGCGCGCCACACCAGGCCCTCGCGATCGTTGCCGTAACCATCGCGGTGATCTCCCTGGTTGGCTTGCCGGACACAGTCCGCGTCACTATCTGCATAGTCATCATGGCTTCGCTGCAGTTGGCAGTGCTGAAGGTAACTGGGAAGTCTTTGCTTCGGGCACCCGGAGGCGCGCACTGGCCGATTACGGCCCTGCGGCTGGCGATGGTCTTCTTGTTTGCGTTTGTTTTTCTGTTGTTGAAGTAATGCTGTGGGCGTCGAGCTAACTCAGCCTGCAACTGTTCCCAGGTGACGGCCTCGGCTCGGTCCAGATCGAAGGTAGAGAGCCGCCGTTCCAGCTCATTTCTCTGCGCGCCGGACAAGGAAACTTCGGTCTCGTGGAGACTATCCCAGAGCTGCCCGATCAGCGTCAGGCGCTCTTCAGGGCTAAGCCGTGAAATCTGATCGGGACTGAGGAGTTGCATGCTCCTAACTTAGCTCCTTCCGGATACTTCTTCAACTGTTTACGCCGGAACCCGTTTTCAAGAACTCGCTCGCCCGCCGGAACCAGGGCCGCTCGCGCCTCCGGAGATAGCTGGGCATGGTCGGCTTCTTATCGAGGACCTTCTGTGCCCACTCGCGCGCTTCGGCATTATGTCCCTCGGATGCCAGCAATTCGGCAAAATTCAGATAGGTTTCTGACAAGGTTGAGGTGATCGTCACTTGCCGAAACAATGCTTCAGCCTTGTCCTTCTGCCCAGTCTGCGCGTAGGCATGCGCCAGAAGTCCCTCCGCACGTTGAAAGTCGTAATCCGGCTCTTTGCCGACTACTCGTTCGAGGTCAGGCAACGCGGCCGCCGCATCGCCTAGTTGAAGCGCGCAGACTCCGCGCCTATAAAAAGGATCGAGCGTATCGGCGCGGGCGGCAATCGCGCGATTGAATGCTTCGCGCGCGGGCGCGATCTTGCCGTCGTCCATATAGAGGTTGCCGAGTTCTTCGTAATTGCCGGCGGATGGATTGTCGCGGATGGCGGCTTCGAGTTCTGCGATGCGCTTGCGGCGCGGAAACACTTTGAAGGACTGGCCGAGCAGGCCGATATCGGGCAGAGCCTCGACCGCCAAATAAATGATCGCGCCGAGCGGGCCGAGAAACAAAATGATGAAAAGCCAGTACGTGTCAGGACGGCGGCGGATGAAATGTATGATCGCCATTGCGATGAGCAAGAAGCTCCAGGGCGATGCCAGGTAGCTTAGAAATCCCATGTCATATGCCTATCGAGAGCTTACTACGGAGACGCGATGCCACTCACGAAGCGCCAGCAGTTGACCGATGAGCAACAAATCGAAGCTCTGTACGAGGCCGGCGATAAGGCGCTTATGGGCGCGGATGTGGACGTTCTCTCGCGCATCCTGGCCGATGACTATGTTCAATACGGAGCGGCCGGCAAGCCGCGGGGCAAACTGAACATTGTCGACAGCTTCCGCGCCGGCGCCATTCGCTATCCGGCCATCGTTTCCACCGGACGCACGATCCGAATTTTCGGCGACACTGCCGTGGTTCATGGGTCTGAGTCTGACGAGGTTGAAGCCGATGGAAAGCGATTTCACGCGGACTACATTTATCTCGACGTACTACTCAAGCGCGATGGCGAGTGGAAATTTGTCGCGTCGCAATTGGCACGGCCCGTAGAGGAAAAAGTCGACAAATAGGGTGAGCCGTCAACGAAGCGCTCGCTTATTCGCTGACTCGCAACCGGTTCTGCCAATGCGACCAGACAAACCACGCCAATCCTGTGACCAGAACCACGCCTACCACGGCGTCCATCTTGTGGAAATACTTTCCAATCGCCCGCCAGTTTTCGCCGAGCTTCATGCCAAACCAGGCTAGCGCCAGGCACCACGGCCACGAACCGAGAAAAGTATAGATATGGAATTTCGCGCGCGGCATGCGCGCCACCCCGGCGGGCAGAGCGATAAACGTACGGATCACGGGCAGCAGACGCGCGATGAAGACGGCCATCTCTCCCCAGCGATCAAAAAATCGATCGGCCCAATCCAGTTCGCGCCGGCCCATTAGAATCCAGCGCCCGTAGCGTTCGACCAGCGGGCGGCCGCCGTAGCAGCCGATTTCGTAGGCTACCAGCGATCCGAGATTGCATCCGATCGCGCCCGCAGTCGCGACCCATAGAAGGCTCATCTTGCCCTGAAAAACCAGGTAGCCCGCGAACGGCATGATTAATTCCGACGGCAGAGGAATGCACGCCGACTCAATCGCCATCAGGATCGCTACCCCCGCGTAGCCGGTATTGGCAACCAGGTTCGAAATGAACACAAACAGGATGGCTAGGATTTTTTCAGTCATGAATCGGTAGCGTCACGAAATCGGGGTTCTCGGCGATCAAGCCTCGAGTCATCTTAAACCAGCGAGATCATGGGATAGCGGCTAATCCGTAATCGGTATCTTGAGGGGAAACAACTAAGAGCCGTGCGCGGGCGGGGATCACCCGATCTAAAAAGCGCCTTCCTGGGTAAACGAGTAGCCCGGCAGCGCCACTCCATCGGCCGACTTGGCGACTTTGACCTTCACGCCGGGAACATTCGGGGCGTTCACTCCGGCCAGCCGCAGCATGGCGTACTGCGTGAATACTTCGGAGTACACCTTGGTGACGAGATAATCCTTACCGCTTTCGTCCTGGCGCCAGACCTGCCCGAGTTTTATATTCTTGACGGCCACAGTCTCTCTTTCTCTCTTTTTTTCGCCTCTTTTTCTCTGCTTGGATTCAGACTACTCACCGGCCCACGGCGAGTCAATTCCACTGAGGTTACTTTTGTCCTAAGGACGGTTCCGCTTTGATACCATGAACATTTCTCAGGAGACTTGAAAATGGCTCGCGGAACCACGCCGCGTCAACCCAGCCGCAGCGGACGCCAAGACGCGGTTCGCGTCGCTAAGCCCATCCCATCCAAAACCGGGGCTGCGCATGGTGCCGGTCGGGCATCACCTGCGGCCCGCATCGGGCCCAAATCCGCCGCCCTAAGGAAGAATTCTGTGTCTCGCTATGATCCCCTTAATCCCGAACGCGTCCGCCAAATCATCGCCGGCCTCGACCAAATGTATCCTCACGCGACTTGCGCTCTGGCACACCGCAGCGCATGGGAGCTTCTGGTGGCGACCATTCTCTCCGCGCAATGCACCGATGTACGCGTCAACCTGGTCACGCCCATTCTTTTCGCGAAATATCCCACGCCGCAGGCCTTCGCCGCGCTGGAACCTGAGCAACTGGAGCCGGACATCCGTTCCACGGGCTTCTTCCGCAACAAATCGAAATCAGTGGTCGGCGCGGCGCGCAAAATTGTCTCCGACTTCGGCGGCAAGGTGCCCGATACGATGGAGGAGTTGCTAACTCTTCCCGGAGTGGCGCGCAAAACCGCGAACGTCGTGCTGGGAACCTGGTTCAAGAAGAATGTTGGAGTTGTGGTCGACACGCACGTTACGCGAATCTCGCGCCGGCTGGAGCTGACTCGAAACGAAAACGCGCAAAAAATCGAGCAGGATTTAATGCAAATTATTCCGCGGGAACGCTGGACCGATTTTTCTCATGAGGTAATCTGGCACGGCCGCAAGCTGTGCGTCGCTCGCAGCCCAAAGTGCATGGATTGCGCGATCGAGAAATTGTGTCACGCGGCTGACAAGACGTGGTCCACGGTGGAAATTCACAAAAGCGCCAAACCCTAGCTGGAACGCCCAATCTTGGAATGAAGCGGAATTAATCTCCCGTATAAGCCAGTTCCACCACCGTACAATCGTCGTTCAGCGGCGTACCCCCGCAAAAATCTGCGACTGCCGAAAAAATATCTTCCATCGATTCGCTCTTCCCCGCGACCCTTTCCAGCCGCTCGCTGTCGAACATATCCCCGCGTGCGTTCTCCGCCTCCGTAACTCCATCGGTCACCAGAATGAGCCGATCGCCGGGCCGCATCTGGCAACGGTCGCTGGCGTAGGTCGCATCGGCGAGCAGACCAACCGGCAGGTTGCCGTGAGACGGCCTCAGCACCTCGTCACCGCAAATCCAAACCGGCGGAATGTGCCCGCAATTCACGTATTCCAAATCGCCGTCATTCCGCAACCGAGTGATAATCATGGTCGCGTACTTTTCGCCGATGTGTTTGTAGGTGAAAAAGCGATTGACCGCGGCCACGACCTCGGTCAGCGGCATGCCAGAAATCAGCTGCGAATAAACCATGCCCTGCAAGATCGAGGCGAGAAGCGCCGCCGAAACACCCTTGCCGCTGACATCGGCCAGCACAACCGCCAGTCCCGCCGGCGTATTTACGGCCTCGAAGAAATCGCCCCCGATCTCTTTGCAAGATAAGTTGCGTCCGCTCACCCGGGCAAACGGAACCTCCGGAAGCGTCACCGCCAGCAGGCGCTGCTGAATCGACGCGGCAATTCCCAACTCTTGTTGATATCGTCTTCCCGCTTCTTCAGCCTGCACCAGACGGGCATTCTCAACCAGCTGTGCAGCTTCGGTCGCGATCGCGCGCAAAATGTCGTGGCTTACGCTCGTAATGTCGCGCGACGCAAAACGCGAATCGACGTACAACGCGCCCATCACTTCCCCGCCCGCCTTCTGCTCGTCGCGGGAGGTCTGGACAATGGGCTTGCGCAGTGGCATGCAGATCACCGTCCGCAGATCGAATGCAACAATACTCTGACGCTGCTGCACGTCGAGCATCTGGCTCGTGTCGGTCACCAGATATTCGGAATTGGAAGTGAGCGCCCCATCCAGCACGGACCGCGAAATGGTCTTGTCGTCAAGCAGCGGTTCACCCTTCGAGTTGCGTCCCGCCGCCAGACTCAAGCCGCCCGCCGTATCGCGCAGGAAAATGTATCCGCGCTCGGCCCGCGTCAGCTTGAGCGTCGCATCGAGCAGCGTGACCAGAATTTCATCCAGCACACCGATCGTGTTCAGCTTGCGCGCCGCCTCCATGAACAAGGTCAGCTTTTCGAGATCGGTCGCCTCGGGAGCGATCTGAATTCCCGAGATCTGACTCAGGAACTCGCGAGCGGTATTTGAAGTGGTGTGCAGAGGATGAAAAATCAGATATGCAATATCGCGGGCGCCGAATTCCAGTCGGTCGTTGCGTTGTAGTTTGTGGCGGTCGACGCGCTCGCCGTTCACGAACGTGCCGTGCTTGCTGCCCTGATCGACGACAAAGAATTCGCCATTCTCGGACACAATCGAGGCATGCTCACGTGAGACGCGAGGATCGGCGATCACCAGATCGCGATCCACCTTTCGCCCCACGGTGTAAGGCGTGTGGTTCAGCGACAGCGTCTGCTGCTCGCTCCCCTGCACGTAAATGGCTACAGGAAAGATGCTGGAGATTCCGGAATGTGATGATGCCGACATGAGCCCTTAGTTGGTCAGGGGAATCGTTCCCCACAGCATTCTACGACGTACTTCCCTCTGCCGACTCGCCAAAACTCCTGGGCCTGGCATTGACAAGCATCACAGCTGCCACCCCCACAGGAATGAGCAGAGCGGTCCAAAAAGGTACAGCCCAAGCCCGTCCAATCGTTTCCTCAGGCCAAATAAAGGACAGCGTAGCCAGCGCAACGCTTGAAATCCAGGGCCACGCAACCAACGCCCCTGCGGCCAAGAGAAGCACCCTCGCAGCCTTGCTCCGCCAAAGCGTGGCTCGATCCTCGAACAGTACCAGCAGCGCCGGCAGCAAAAGTACCTGATTGTAAACCGAGTCGGTGGGAATCAGCAGAACTGTAAACGCCAAAACCATGCTCGTCATCCGAGCGAAAGCGACCGTGTTGGCTGCACGGCTGCGTGCCCTCCAGCAGAATCTGATGAGTAATATGAACGCGAGGGCTTCCAGGCCTCTACCCAGCCACCGTCCTGCCGATTCTTCGAGCACGGAGATCGCCCCGGTATAATCGCGGTATTCCCGAACCGCTCGCCAGAATTGCGGAATCCAGTGCGGCAAGTACCACTCTGCCGCGCAGATCTGGAGCGCCATGGCCACACAGAACGAGGCCGCCCACTGGTAGCGTCGCCGTACGTCGCCCAGCGTCCAGATGCCAAGCCAAAACAGCAGCAGGACCACCAATTGCGGCTTCATGGCGGCGAGGGCAAGCACGATTCCGGACGCGATCGGGTGATCGTGAATGAGAAGCCAAACCGCAATGGCAATCAGACCCGCGACCAGCAGACTTAATTGTTGCAATTTCAAACCCTGCATGACCGGCAGACTGCCGAGCGTAAGTATGATCGCCACGATTGACGCCACGAATAAATTCCGACCGCGCCAGTTGGACGCGCCGTCCACACCAAGCACCCGAAGCCAAATGACCGCGCTGGCCGCGGTTAGAAAAATCAATAAGTAAAAGAATCCCCTCTGTACCGGCGCGAATGGCAAATGCACCGTGGGAGCGAGGGCAAAAACAACGTAGGCCGGGTAAGCAAATGCCTGCTGGTCTCGCGGGTCCCCGGCGTGTGAACCGTCGACAACACGTCCGTAATATCCCTTCTGCGCCTCGCGCGTAACCTCTTCGCCATAAGGATTCCACCCGCGGAGGAGTAGTTCGCGGGCACCGACCCACCGGGGGTACAAATCGGAGAGATTGCCTCGCGGCTTATCGTGCGCCGCGGCATCAATGGTTTGATATGGAATCATTACGCGCTGGGCATAAAGCCAGACGCCCGCCGCACAAATGAGGGCTGCAAGGATTAACCACAGACGCCTCAAGCCGTCTCCAATCGGCTTGATCGGAGAGCGGCGCTCAACAAGAATAAGGCGAGAACCAACGGAAATTCATACACAACAAGGGCCGGGAATCCGGCGACCAATTCCGCGTCGCTCGCAAAGTGGTGATGGAGCGCGAACACAATAAACGAGACACAAGAAGCGAGCACCCATTGGCTCGCTAGCATGACGACGGCCGCCCACCATGTGAAGCGTACCCAAGCCTTTTCTCGGGCCAATGCTCTTCCCGAAGTAAACAGCCACAAACCCGCCGGTGCCAGCAGCAGTTGATTGTAAAAGGCTCCCCCGCCGGCATTTGGCACAATCAATTCAGTCATCACCAGGGCACTTACCCAGGCGAAATTAAAGCGCTCGGAACCAGCCGGCTCTTTTCGCGCACGCCAAAACACAATTCCACAAAAGACAATCCCAACCGCGCCCACCGCGAGGCCAGCGTGCTTGCCCAGCATGTTCGCAAGCAGAGACGGCCGGTGGAAGTATACGTATTCTCTGGCCGCCCGGCGCCAGAATCCAAACCAACCCGGCAGCACAACCTCCGCGCCAATAAGAAATGCAGCCATTACTCCTCCAAATCCCAAGGCAAACCACTTGCGTGGGCGCCAGTCACTCAATGTCCACAACAGGAGGAACGCGACCACCAGAACCACCAGTTGCGGCTTGATGGTGGTTAACGCGAGAAGAACGCCCGCTAAAACAAGCCGCCCTCTAACTAACGCCGCCATCGACCCGGCCATAAGGAACGCGACCAGAAGCGTCAATTGCTCGAGGTGGAAGCCATCGATGGCCGCATAACTCGACATGATTCCAAGGCACGCCAGGATGGTGGCCGTCGGGCTGAATGAGACTCGGAGCGCCCGCATCCACAGAGGGATGCTGACGAGAGTCAGACACCACATCGCTTCGGCGTATACGGCCCGAACCGCGTCGAAAGGAAGTCGCAAAAAAGGTGCCAGCAGGAATGCCACGTAGACCGGATAGACGAAGGCCTCCGGATCGGTGGGATCGTGCGGATTCGAAGGGTTCAATGGCCGGCCGTAAAAGCCGCGCTGGATCTCGCGCGTAATCTCCGGGCTATAGGGATTGCGATGGCGCCAAAGCAACTCCTGCGCGCCGAGCCATCGGGGATAAAGATCAGACCAATTTCCGGGCGCTGCGTCTTTGATGAGGGACTGTTTTTGCCAGATCGGAACAAGGACGCAAGTGTAGTAATAAAGCATTCCCGCGGCGAGCACAAATCCCACGCCCAGAATCATTATTCGGCGCGCCATCGCAGTCTTCCGTCTCCCGCCCCGAACCGGCGCCGCAACACTCATCCATGCTCCCTGAAATGAAACCGGGATTATAGCGTGCAGAGATTCACCTCGCCATCGATTGGGAAGGAATCGGCCAGACGCCTTAGTGCCCGGAGCGTCCTGATTCTATAATTGCCCGACTCATTTCCCATGACCTTCCTCGCGAGCAGGCGCGCGCTCTTTGCCGGGATCCTCTTCTTTGGCCTGCTGGCGATGACCGCGCGCAGCGCGACTGACCCCGATCTCTGGTGGCATCTCCGCACTGGACAATTGATCGTCGAGAGTCACCACGTTCCTCGCACCGACCCTTTTTCCTTCACTCGCGGCGGCAGTCCGTGGATCTCGCATGAGTGGCTGTCCGAAGTCGTCTTCTACGAACTTTGGTCCCATGCCGGTCCCGGCGGGCTCATCATTTTCTCGTCCGTTATCCTAACCGCCGGCTTTCTGCTGCTCTACGTGCGGTGTCCCGGAAAACCGCACTGGGCAGCCATTCTAACTGCTCTCGGCGCGGCTGCGGCTGCCTCCAGTTGGGGCGCGCGACCGCAAATCTTTACCTTCGCGCTGGCCAGCCTGTTGCTCTGGCTGCTCTTTCGCTCCGAGCAGCGGCCGCGCCTTCTTCTCTGGATTCCCCCTCTCTTTCTTCTGTGGCTGAATCTCCACGGTGGATTCGCGCTCGGTCCCGCGCTTCTATTGCTGTACACCATCGGCCTGATGTTGGAATCGGCAGCCGGAACGATCCCCTGGTCCGAATCCTGGCCCCTTATTCTTCGTGTGCTCGGAGTCGGCTTCATCTGCCTCGCTCTGGTTCCCTTGAATCCAAGCGGTACCGAACTCTATCGTTATCCCCTCGATACCCTGCGTTCCACGGGAATGCGCACTTTCATTGTCGAGTGGCAATCGCCGAACTTTCATCAGTGGATCTATTTGCCTTTCTTTTTTGTCATTCTGCTCCTCGTTATCGCCCTCGCCTATTCGAGAGCGCGCGTCCCTGGACGCACGCTTCTCCCCCTGCTCTTCACAGCCCTCGCTGCGCTCGACGCCGTGCGTCATATCCCAATCTTTATCCTGCTGGCGATCCCGGTCATCGCAATCGCCATTCCAGCCTCTTCGTCGTCCGCCATATTGAACCCGCGGCGCCAAGTCCCCCAAAGAACTCAAACGGCCTTCAACGCCGCCGCGCTCGTCCTGCTGGCATTGTTCGCCGTCTTACGGTGGACTGAACTCGCGCGCGACCAACGGGCCCGGGAGGCTGCGCTCTTTCCACAAAAAGCGGTCGCCTTCCTCGCGGCCACCCATGAGCCAGATCGCCTTTTCGCCTACTACGATTGGGGCGGCTACGTCATCGGGAAGTTGGATTCGCACTATCGAGTCTTTGCCGACGGACGGGCTGATCTCTATGGCGACGATCTCCTGCGGCAATGCGTTAAGACGGTCGCCCAGCTCCATCGGGGCTGGGAGCAGGTCCTCGATGACTGGGGCGTTGGGACCATCCTCGTTCCGCCCAGCTCTGCCCTAGCGCAGGCTTTGTTTCTCGACCCGCGCTGGATCTCGGCTCACCGCGACGCCCAGGCTGTGATCTTCATCCGAGCGCCCAACCGGCCTTCCCGGGCGATTACTTCCGATAACCGGAGATAACTCGAAAAAATGTATACTAGACCGATCCCGAATCTGCGAAACTGGTGGCCATCATGAAACCGCTTCTCTGTGGCCAGGATCGTGAGGACCGATCCTCGCGCGCGAAGCGACCCTGAGGAGCGCTGCAGTTTTCGCACTTTAGAACTTGCTGTCTTAACGAGAGTCGATGCCCAGCTCACTGATTCTCAGCACCAGGATTCTCGGCACCAGGATTATCAGCACAAGTCCGAAGGAGAATTGGAATGTCAGCTTTAATTAGGCTTCTATGGCTTGACGACGAAGGACAGGACATCGCCGAATACGCCGTGATGCTGGCGGTCATTCTTGTGATCGTGATCGGTACTGTCCGTCTCATTGGTACCAACGCGAACACCGTGTTCTCGCAAGTCGCCAGCACAATCCAGTAGTCGCGTCAACCGTCGCGTGGCGCTGGCCACTGCTGTTGCTCGTTGTTAGAGACGGTCCCGCGGCGGGCGACGGCGCTTCGCGCCCCGCATAGGAGTGGAATGAACCGAAGTCGTCTTGTCATGATCGGAGGCCTGGCCCTGGCGGTCGGCTTGCTCGTTAGTTATTACGTCTTTAATCAGCTCAAAGCCAGAACTGGAAGCAACGAGCACATGGTCATGGCGGTGGTGGCGGCCAACGATATTCAGATCGGCTCAAAGTTGACGGAACACGAGGTCACTCTTGCCGCTTTTCCGCGGGCCAGTGTCCCTCCCGGCGCTTTCGCGCGCGTGAGCCAGGTTCGCCAGCGCGGCGTGATTCTTCCCATCGCCAAGGGTGATTTCATTCTGCCCGATAAGCTAGCCGCCGAAGACGCGGGCGCGGGTCTTCCTTCGATGATCCCGCCGGGCATGCGCGCCGTCTCCGTGCGCGTCAACGATGTAGTTTCCGTGGCTGGTTTCGTGCAGCCCGGCACCCGAGTCGACATTCTGGCCACCGGGCTTCCCGGAACCGGCAATGAAGCGCAAACTACGACCGTGCTCGAGAACGTAGCTGTCATCGCCGTCGGCCGCAGCCTTCTCGACCGTGTGGTCACGGGCGAGACTCAGAACGCTGCCGTAATTACTCTGCTCGTCTCCCCTGACGACGCGCAGAAACTGACGCTTGCCTCCCAGGAAGGAAGAATTCAGCTCGCATTGCGCAACCCGCTTGACACCAGCAAGGAATCGATTGCTCCGACTAGGGCCAGTTCTCTTTCTCCCCGAGAAGCCGTACCCGTCGTCAAGCCTAAGACTCACAGGGTCGCTGAGAAGGTCACGCCTCAGGCTCCAGCGCCTTACCAGATCGAAATGATTCGAGGCGGAAAACGCGAAGAGACGAAATTCAAACCGGATGAAAGCAAATAAGCCGTCAAATCCGCTCGCGTGCGCGCGGATTCGCGATCCACGGATTCATGACTCAAAGAAGGCTGCGGTTCCTGCGCCGAGGCCCGCAATCATGAAGTCCTCTCTGCTCATCGTAGCCGCGTTACTGCTTGCAACGGTGCCAATCTTGGCGCGCAACGAGCCTGCCGCCGCTCCTTCTCCAAGTCCCGCGGCCGCGTCTTCCGGCAATGGGTCCGCGGCGAGTGTATCGTCCCAAGACACGGTTCAAGCTCCGCCGACGCAGCCTCCAGCCACCACCCAGGAGTTGCCGGGAGCTGCGCCGCTGCGCGTCATGGTAGGCAAGTCGCTCCTGATCAACACCACCGAACGCCTCAAGCGCGTCTCGGTCAGCGATCCCACCGTCGCGGATGCACTGGTCGTCACTCCGACGCAAGTTCTCGTCAACGGCCTGGCTCCGGGCGAAACCTCATTACTCATCTGGGACGAATTCGAACGCTCCCGTAGTTTCGATCTCCGGGTCGATGTCGACATCACCGCCGCCGCCGAAGAGATTCATAAACTCTTTCCCAACGAACAAATACAGGTTTCACCATCGCGTTCCGCCATCGTTCTCTCCGGGCACGTCACCACGGAAGAAGTTGCCAAGCATGCCGGCGCTCTGGCCGGGGCTTACGCCAAAAATGTCGTAAACGTTCTCACCTTCGGCCCCGTCGGGGCTGACGAAGTTTTGCTCGAAGTGAGATTCGCCGAGGTCGATCGCTCTGCTTTTACTCAGCTCGGCATCAACCTGTTTTCGACCGGCGCGGCAAACAGCATTGGCAGTGTCACCACCGGGCAGTACGGGGGCGTCACCCCCGGTCCGATCACAAGCATACCCGGTGGTGGCGTCAGTCCCACGACCACCACCGTCAACAATTTTTTAAACCTCTTTTTCTTTAACCCACAAGTCAACCTGGGCGCGGTGATCGAAGCGCTTCAACAAAGAAGTCTGCTGGAGATTTTGGCCGAACCCAATCTCGTCGCACTCAACGGCAAAGAAGCCAGCTTCCTCGCGGGTGGAGAATTTCCTTTCCCTGTGGTCCAGCCGAGCGCGACCGGCATCTCTACGGTCACGATTCAATTTCGAGAATTCGGTGTGCGCCTCAAGTTCACGCCGGTGATTCAACCGAACGGCAGCATTCATCTGCACGTCGCGCCGGAAGTCAGCACGCTCGATTTCGCTGATGCCGTCACCGTTTCTGGAACGACCATCCCCGCTCTCAGCACACGCAAAGCCGACACCGAATTTGAACTTCAAGATGGCCAGAGCTTCGTAATCGCCGGCTTGATCGACAATCGTGTAACCGAAATCATGAGCAAAATACCGGGCCTGGGTGACATCCCGATCCTTGGCAATCTCTTCAAGAGTAAGAATTTCTCGAAGAGCAAATCGGAATTGATGGTCCTGTGTACCGCACGCCGCATCTCGCCGACCACGGAAATGCCAAAGGGTCCGCCCTTACCCGTGCCCACGCTGGACCAAAACCAGTTCGACAAAAAGAAGTAGAGTCGCGCAGGTGCGTCGGCGGATATCGCGACAGCCTGACCTGAGGCATTGTTCAAGGGGCATCTCGCGCTGGCAGCGCGCAGGGAGTAGAATTTTAGGGAAAGCTGAAATTGGTTTGCATCTGGCTTCCTGAGGCCCGCATGAGGGCTTCGTCTTAGCGATGCCGAAAAGACCGCACCGTAGACTGCCCTTTTAGGGCTAGGCCTCGCACCGCCGCGTAGTCGACGTTATGCCGGAATTATCTGTCGCCATCTTCGCCACCGACAATGACCAGCGCGCCGTCCTCCAAGTCCTGGTCGATGGCACCAGCGTCGCGCGCACGGTCTGTACCAGCTCGACTTTGCCTTTGACCGCGAGCGACCCCGTCATTCGCAGAACGAGTGCATTCGCCCCGGATGTGATTCTGATTGATCTCGACACGGAGGGAATTTCCGGCGTTCTCCGCGCCGTCGAACTCCTTCATCAGGAGCTTCCCTCGTCCGCTCTGTTCGTCGTCGGGACCATGACTCAGCCGCAACTGATCGTCAGCGCAATGCGTGCCGGGGTCCGCGAATACATCGAACGGCCTCCCACCACCACCGATCTCCTCGAAGCTTTCGTCCGCCTGACTTCGACGCGCCGGAAACCAGGGCGAGAAACCGCCCGGGCCAAGGTCTTCACGGTAGTTAACGCCAAGGGCGGCAGCGGAGCCACGACCACGGCAGTCAATCTCGCTCTCGCTTTGCAGTCTATTCACCCGAGCACGGCTCTCATCGATTTGGCGCCGCTCGGACACTGCGCGCTTCACCTCAATCTGAAGCCGGCGTTTGCCATCTCCGACGCCATTACCAATCTCCATCGCCTCGATTCCTCACTTCTCGAAAGCTTCATGGCTCGCCACGAGCGCGGTTTGCGCGTGCTCGCCGGACCTTCCCTGCCCGCTTCCATCGAACCTTCCGCCTCCGATTTCGCGCGTCTGTTCGACATGATTGCAGGCATGTTTCACTACATCGTAGTCGATGCATCCTCGCGCCTCGACAGCGCCACGCGCCTAGCCAGCAACCTGGCGGAAAAAATCCTGCTTATCGCCCACGCCGACGTCGCCTCCCTTTGGAGCGCCGGCCGAGTCGCTCAATATCTAGGCGAAAGCGGCTCCCGCGATCGCTTCGCCCTGGTGCTGAACCGTTATCGCAAAGTAGGCGGCTTCAACGAAGCGGAAACCGAGGCCGCAATCGGCGCTCCGGTTCTGTGGCGAATCCCGAATCAATATTTCGTAGTCTCTACCGCCATCGACCGCGGGGTGCCATTAATGCAGGGTCCCAACACAGAAATCGCCCGCTCCATCACGGGCCTGGCCAAGGTCTTAACCAAAGACGATTTCGAAGTAAAACGCACCGCCTGGTCGCTCTTCAAGACGGTATAGTTACCTGTGAGTATTTCGCTTTTTGCTCTTAGCTGTTAGCTTTTAGCTAATAGCCATTAGTCGATTGCCCATGCCCAACCTTCAAGCCTTCGAGCGCAGCGAATACCAGCAGGTGAAAGCAGACCTGCATCGCAAGATCCTCGATCGTCTCGATCTGGAAAAACTGGGCCGCTCCACCGGCGACGCCGCCCGCGAGGAAGTTCTCGTTCTAATCCGCAACTCCGTCAATAGCGAAGCTGTTCCCCTCAGCTTCGCGGAGCGCGAGCGCCTTTCCCGCGAAATTCTCGACGAAATCTTCGGCCTCGGTCCGCTCGAGCCTCTGCTAAAAGATCCGACCGTGTCCGACATACTCGTCAACCGCTTCGACCGCGTTTACGTCGAGCGCGCCGGCAAACTCGAAATCACCGGCCTGTCCTTCAAAGATAACCAGCACCTGATGCAGATTATCGACCGCATCGTCTCCCGCATCGGACGCCGCGTCGATGAATCTTCTCCCATGGTCGACGCCCGCCTTCAGGACGGCTCGCGCGTCAACGCCATCATTCCACCCCTGGCGCTGGATGGCGCATGCCTCTCAATCCGCCGTTTCGGCCGCGATCCGGTCACCTCGCGCAACATGCTCGAAAACAAGACCCTGACGGGGCAGATGCTCGAACTACTCTCGGCCATGGTCAAAGGCCGCCTCAACCTGCTGATCTCAGGCGGCACCGGCGCCGGCAAAACGACCCTCCTCAATGTGCTCTCTGGCTATATCCCGAACTCCGAGCGTATCGTCACTATCGAAGACGCCGCCGAACTTCAGCTCAAGCAGGAGCACGTGGTTCGCCTGGAAACGCGCCCGCCCAACATCGAAGGCAAAGGCGCCGTGCGCATGCGCCAACTCGTCATCAACAGTCTTCGTATGCGTCCCGACCGCATCGTGGTCGGCGAGGTGCGCGGTGAAGAAGCCTTTGACATGCTTCAGGCCATGAATACGGGCCACGAAGGCTCGCTCACCACGGTCCATGCCAACTCCCCGCGCGACGCTCTGAACCGCGTCGAAAATATGGTGTCCATGGCCAATCTGAATATTCCCGAGCGCGCGGTGCGCCAGCAGGTCGCGAATGCCATTCACGCGGTGGTGCAGATTGCGCGCCTCTCCGATGGCTCACGCAAAGTCATCACCATCTCCGAAGTTACGGGCATGGAGAACGATTCGATCGTCCTCCAGGATGTCTTCATTTTCGAGCGCATCGGCATTGACGAGAGTGGCCACGTGCGCGGTTCCTTCCACTCTACCGGCCTGAAGCCGCATTTTGCCGAGCGTCTAGCCACCGCCGGCTGCCGCCTAAGCCCCGATCTCTTCGAATCCCGAATGGAAGTCTAGAAACGGGGCCTGCCCTGTCTGCCGTGACCGACAACGGGTTTTGGAGGACTCAGATTCCAGTCCCCGTGCGTCCGCGAGGACCCGCGGAAAGAAAGTTTGCCGCGCTCTCCCACGCTATACTATGGTCTAATTCTTAGCCCAATGACCTACCTGATCGCCGCCCTGATCTTCGTCGTCGTCAGCGCCGGAGTTTTCGCCGGTATGTCGCTGCTCGACCAGCGCAAGGCCCAGGCCCGCGTCCTCCGCGACCGTCTGACCACTGCGAAAGAATCGGGGGGGCCGCTCGAACTAGCTCTCCTGCGCGACGAGATGCTCAGCCGCATTCCGGCCTTCGACACCCTGCTCCGCCGCTCGGAGCGCGTCTCGCTCCTCCAAAAGATGCTCGCGCAGGGTAGCGTCAATGTCCGAGCCGGAAACTTCCTCATCATGTGCGGGGTCTCTGCCGTTCTTCTCGCCATCATCGCCATCATCGCAGGCGGCAATGTTGTATTCGGTTGGGCTGGCCTTTTGCTCGGTTTCTTCATTCCCTACGCGTATGCATCCCACATGCGTGCGAAGCGATTCCAGAAATTTGAAGAAAAGTTCCCCGAGGCCATCGACACGCTCGCCCGCGCCGTCCGCGCCGGCCACGCCTTCACCACCGCCCTCGAAATGATCGCCAACGAAATCGCCGAGCCCGTTGCCGGTGAATTCCGGCAGTTTTACGAAGAGCAAAAATTTGGCCTGCCGGTCCGCGACGCGCTCGTCAACCTGACCGAGCGGGTGCCGCTGGTCGATGTGAAATTTTTCGTCACCGCCGTGATGCTCCAGCGCGAGACCGGTGGCAATCTCGCTGAGATTCTCGACAACCTCTCCCATATCATCCGCGAGCGTTTCAAAATTCTTCGCCAGGTGCGCGTCCACACCGCGCAAGGCCGCCTCACGATGGTCCTGCTCATGGCTCTGCCGCCGACTATCGTCGTCCTGATGCAAATCCTGAATCCCGGTTTCATCGCGCCCCTGTTCACCGATCCGCTGGGGCACACTCTGGTTGTCGCCGGCATCACCCTTCAAACTCTCGGCTACTTCGTCATCCGCAGGATTATCAGGATTCAGGTGTGACAATGCCGATTCTCCTCGCAGTGCTGGTGTTCCTCACGATTACAATCGTAGTGTTCGCTTTCGCCGCCGCGACGGTCGCTCCATCTTCGGTTCTCGGCGCGCGTCTGCGTGAGATCGGCTGGCAGCGGCCCAAAGAGCAGCATAAGGCGCCCATTCGGGAGCGCTTCCAGCAGGCTCTCGACCCCTTCAGCCGCGCTCTGCCCATCTCGCCCACCGATGTATCAAAGACCCGTGCGTGGCTGATTCAGGCGGGATACCGCGACCCGCAGCACGTCTCCATCTATCGCGGACTGCGCGTAGTCTTCGCGGGCGTGGGACTGCTCGTCGCCTTTTTCATCTCCGGGTTCAGCTCGCCCTTCCTGCTGGCAGGCCTCTTTGGCCTCGGCTTCTTCATCCCACGCTTCCTGCTAAAACGGCAAATGCAGAAGCGCCAGTTGCGCATTCGCCTCGCCCTGCCCGACGCCCTCGACCTCACCGTCATCTGCGTCGAAGCCGGCCTCCCGCTCGATCAGGCCCTTACGCGCGTCGGCAGCGACCTCAGTCACGCCCATCCCGAACTCGCCGACGAATTCCATCTCTTCGACCTGGAAAACCGGGCCGGCAAACCCCGCGTCGAAGCCCTCCGCAACCTGGCCGCGCGCACCGGAGTCGAAGATGTGCGCTCGCTGGTCGGCACGCTCATTCAAACCGACCGCTTCGGAACCAGCGTGGCTCAGGCTCTGCGAGTTCACTCCGATTCCCTGCGCACGGAGCGCCGCCAGCGCGCGGAGGAGCAGGCCGCCAAGACCACCGTAAAGATGATCATCCCGCTGGTTCTGTTCGTAATGCCGTCGCTGATCTTCGTAACCGTAGGCCCCGCGGTGATCCAGTTGATGCGCCTCATCATGCCGGTAACCAGCGGAGGACACCGGTAAATTGAGGGATTGGGTCATTGAATTATTTAGTCATTGAATCACTGAAAATCGTGCGTTTCTCATGACTAGATGGCTTAATGATTCAATGACTCAATGACTAGATGATTCAATGACACGATGGCCTACGCCTTCAACCGCACGCGCTCCACCTATCTCGCCACCGACCTCATCGTCGCACGCACGCACTGGTCGCGCTTTCGCGGGCTCATGGCCACGAGCAGCGCAACCTTCCCCCCAGGCCGTGGACTCTGGATCAATCCCTCGCACGGCATCCACACGTTTGCGATGCGTTTCGCGATCGACGCCGTCTACCTCGACCGCGACCGCACGGTCATTCATTTGGAAGAAGATCTCAAGCCCTGGCGCGTCGCCGCCGTCCGCGTTCAGGCCGCGTCCGTTCTCGAGGTCCCCATCGGAACGATTCGCGAATCATCCACCACGCTGGGTGACCGCATTGACATCCTTCTGGAGCATCCCCTGAATACGGAAGCGGCTTAGGCGCGCCGCGGCCAGGCACCCTTGCCGCGCGAAAACTCAAACTCATGCCGTTTCATATCCACGCGCACTCCGCGAAAAGTCACGCCCTCCATCCGCAACCGGAACCTTTGTTCCGCGCCATTCTGTCCCGGCAGCTTGATCGCACCGCCCGAGCCCACCACGCGCTGCCAGGGCAATCCCGGAACCTGCCGCAAGATTCGCACCACCTGCCGCGCGGCGCCGGGCCATCCTGCCGCCCGCGCGACCGCGCCATAGCTGGACACAGTCCCCGACGGCAAGTTTCGAATCAAGCTCACAATTCGCGCGCGCCGCTCCGCCGCAATTTTTTCTTCGGCCTTGCTGCCCGCGGCCTTTGCCGTTTTTCGTCGCGCCGCCATTCCCCCATCCGATCAAATCTTCATGTTAATCTGTTGTCGCTCATACAAAACTTTACGTGGCGCCTGCCGAGCCACGAATTACCATACAGGCATCACACAAGGGTCGATCACAATAGAATTTAGTTCCGGAGAGAATCCATATGTCCCGTCTGTGGAAAGTACTGTGCCTTGCCCTGGCTGTAGTTGCGCTGGGCATTTTCGCCGCCAGTTGCGGCGCCGGGGGCACTTCCTACCGCATCATCAATGTCATCGCCAACTACAACTACAGCGGCACGGGCGGCTTCGACATCACGCTCAATGGGTCAACCGAGTTCACCGGGGTGCTGTTTACCAACATCAACCCGCCCGGAAAAGACAATTACAAGTCCGTTTCACCGGGAAGCCAAACTTTGGATGTGTTTCCCCACGGCATGACTATCGGCGGCGTTCCCGTAATACAAAGTTCGTTCAGCTTCAGTAGCCACACCCGCTACACCGTGCTCTTGATGGGAAATAACGGCACCGATCCCTACGTCGCACAGCCCTTCACCGACAACGACATAGCGCCCGCTTCGGGAGATTATCAACTTCGAGTGATCGATGCGTCGACCAATCTGCCTAACCCCCAACCGGGGCAGGCCGGAGGGGTCGACATTTATATCGTGGGATCGCCCAGCGTAGTGACGGGCCCTAATCCTCCCGCCCCCAACGCAAACCTCGTGTACGGCCAGGCTAGCTCATATATTTCAAATCCTGCCTCAACCGGTAACCCGTGGTGGCTCGTCGTCACCAATCACGGCGGTCATGTTCCTCTCTTCAGCCCCACGTCCTACAATCCGGGTGCCCTTCAGATTGAAACGATCATTCTGGTGGATGGTCAGAACGGTTTCGGCTACGGCTCGCCCCTGATCTATAGCGACCTGAATTAGATCTGCGGGATTCCAGCGGGGCTTAACTGAACGAACGCGCGGCGGCCTCTTCGTCGTCAAAAATCTCAAAGATCGTCACCAGCTTGGTCAGTTGCAGCAGGTCGCCCACACGCTGGCTCAGGCTAGCCAGCTTGATCGTGCCCCCTGAGTTACGGGCCGTTGTAAAAATAGAAACCAGCGTGCCCAGGCCGCCGCTATCGATGTAGTTGACTTCGTGCAGGTTGAGCACAACTTTCTTCGATTCTCCAAGAACTTTCTTCACCGTCTCCCGCAGGCTGGCCGATTCTTCGCCAAATACCAGCCGCCCACTGCAATCCACGATCATCGCGCCATCCAAAGTTCGCGTGCTCATTTTGAGTTGCATAGCCGATTATTCTCCCCCTCGCAAAAAGCTGGCAGCACGATCACTGCCGAAAACAGTGCCCAAACTCAATCCAGAAGGGTATCCCGGCACGCTCCCCTACGCAAGCGCGCGACCGTAGTCCACAAGACCTATGGGCGCGGGCGTCCTCGTCCGCCTGGACTTCCGATTCCCTGCATGCGCGCGGACGTGGGCGCCCGCGCCACACTGGCAACTTACCGGCTAAGCTTCTTACGCTCGCACGCGTCTACGATCTTCGTCGGATCGATCGCATCCCGGTCGACCTGCTCTTCCAGAATCTTCCCGTCTTTTCCGATCAGGAAGTTCACTCGCCGGGCCGCCTCATATTTGTCCACGTAGATTCCGTACTCGCGGGTGACATCACCACCCCAGTCACTAAGAAGAGGAAAAGTAACTCCGATCTGATCGGCGAAGGCCTTATTGGCGAAGGGACTGTCCATGCTCACACCCAGAACCTGGGTGTCGGCCGCTTCCAACTTTTGCAACTGCTGCTGGAAGGCCTTCATTTGCGCGGTTCAACCACCGGTAAAAGCGAAAATGTAGAAAGCTAAAACCACGTTGCTCTTGCCGCGATACTGGCTCAGCGAAACGTCTTTGAGGTTCGAGCCGTCAAAATATTGCAACTTGAAGTCGGGCGCAACGTCGCCGACGTTCAGCTTCAATGGCGCGGGCGCTGGCTTCTTTTCCTGCGCGCTGGCCAGTGGGCCCAGCACCGCGGCCATGACCAGGCATATCCCAGCCATTGTCGAAAGAACTCTTTGTTTCATGGATACCCCTCCATGGAGAAGCGTAACCTGCGTAACCGGCTTGGTCAAAGGTTACCCGCCTCGCTACGCAAACGAGCCGCGGCCAGGGGCTACAATGACACCACGTCTTGTCCCTGAACCTGGTCTTTTCACTCTGTCGCATCAGATGAGTATTCAGACTCTGAACGATATTCTTTCGACGGTTTACCAAAGCCGCCGCGAACGCGTCATGATGCAGCGGGAAGCCTCTGGGTGGAAATCCATCTGCTCGACCGAACTCTACCGCAACGTGGTCTGCCTCAGCCGCGCCTTCGAATCGTGGGGAATCGGTAAAGGCGATCGCGTCGCCATCCTCAGCGAGAATCGCCCGGAGTGGACGATCACTGATTTCGCCGCCCTCGCCCTTGGCGCGGTGACAGTTCCTATCTATTCCACCCAAACCGCCGCGCAAACCGCATTCATCCTCGACGATTCGGGGGCGCGCATCGTAGCCGTCTCCACAAAGAATCAACTGGAAAAAGTCCTGAGCATTCAGCAGCAGACGAGCGTTGAGCGCGTGCTGGTAATGGATCCGGTAGAAACCACGTGCGCCCTGCAAATCAGAAAGCTATTCACGCGCGCGCAGGATTCGACGGTATTCGACGAAGAGTTTGCCGCCCGCTCCCGAACGATTGCGCCCGATGACCTGGCGACGATCATCTACACCTCCGGCACAACCGGCACATCGAAAGGCGTGATGCTCACGCACGGCAACATGGCGTCGAACATCGCATGTTCGCTCGATGGATTCAATCTGCGCGCCCACGAAGAACTGAGCGTCTCGTTCCTCCCGCTCTCGCATGTCACGGCGCGCCACGTTGACTTTGCGCTGCTCTACCGGGGCGTGACGCTGGCCTATTGTCCTGACATTTCCGAGCTGTCGCGGATATTGACCGAGGTGCAACCGTCGATATTTGTCGCGGTGCCGCGCGTGTACGAAAAGATTCGCCAGCAAGTGATCCTGAAGGCCGTAGGCTTCCCGAGCAATCCCATCTATCGTTGGGCTCTTGGAGTCGGGCGCGCTCATCGCGATGAAGTCATGGCCGACGCTCAACCGGCAACACTAGCGTGGAAGATCGCGAACAAACTGGTATTTTCCAAAGTGCGCGGAGGAATGGGCGGCAAGGCGCGGGAATTTATATCCGGAGGCGCGCCGCTCGGACGAGAACTATGCGAGTGGTTCGCCGATATAGGCATCCGCATTCTGGAAGGCTACGGACTGACCGAAACCTCGCCCGTAATCGCGGTAAACACGCCCAAAGCCAGCAAGTTGGGCACCGTGGGCAAACCTCTCTCCAATGTCGAAGTGCGCCTCGCCGAAGACGGCGAAGTGCTGACCCGCGGCCCGTCAGTCTTTAAGGGCTACTGGAATCGAGCGGATGAAACACGCGCGGCCTTTGTGGACGGATGGTTCAAGACGGGCGACATCGGGCACCTCGACAGCGAGGGCTTTCTTTCCATCACCGATCGCAAGAAAGATCTGATCAAGACTTCGGGCGGTAAGTTCATCGCGCCCCAGCCGATCGAGAATTCGCTCAAGCTGAACGCGCTGATTGGGACCGCGGTAGTAATTGGCGATCGCCGAAAATTTCCAGCAGTGCTGATCGCGCCCAGTTTCCCCGTTCTCGAAGATTGGGCGCGCGCGAACAAAATCATTTTCACTTCGCGCCAGGACCTAGTCTCGGACAGAAAGGTCCAATCGCTCTACGAAGGCCTGGTCGAGGAAGTCAACCAAAACCTCGCCCGCTTCGAGAAACTGAAACGCGTATTGCTGGTCCCGGACGAATTCTCGTGGGTTGACGGCACGTTAACCCACACTTTCAAAGTCCGCCGCCGTGGAATTGAAACTCGCTATCAAAAACTGATCGACGAAATGTACGCGAAGGCAGATGAGGTGGGACAGTGACACCGCGTTGTCCGAAGGTCTGACCTCGAACCTCTGACCTTCGACCTCCAACCTTCGACCTCCGGCTCCTCCAAAAGCCGTACAATATTCCCATGACGGACTCATTCATCATCGCAGGCAAGCAATTTCAGTCTCGCCTGATCGTTGGGACGGGCAAATACAGGTCGTTTCAAGAGACCGCGCGCGCGCTCGAAGCGAGCGGCGCCGACATGGTAACGGTCGCCGTGCGCCGCGTGAATCTCGACCGGAGCACGGAGTCTCTGCTCGACTACATCGACCTGAACAAATATTTTTTGCTCCCAAACACCGCCGGCTGCTACACGGCCGATGAAACGATCCGAACCGCCCGTCTGGCGCGGGAAGCCGGCCTCTCCGACTGGATCAAGCTGGAAGTAATCGGAGACCAGGCAACGCTCTTTCCCGACGTGCAAGCGACGCTCGAGGCCACGCGCACGCTGGCCAAAGAAGGCTTCACCGTTCTGGCCTATACGTCCGACGACATCGTCTACGCCAAACGCCTGGTCGACGCGGGCGCAGCCGCGGTGATGCCTCTGGGCGCGCCCATCGGCAGCGGCCTCGGCATTCAGAACATTGTTAACCTGCGCATCCTGCGCGAGATGATCACCCGCGTTGCGTTGATTGTCGATGCGGGAGTTGGCACGGCCTCCGACGCCACCATCGCGATGGAGCTAGGCTACGACGGCGTGCTCATGAATACCGGCATCGCAGGCGCGCAAGAACCAGTGCTGATGGCCGAAGCCATGAAGCACGCGGTGATGGCGGGGCGGCAGTCGTACCTGGCGGGAAGAATGCCGCGCAAGCTTTATGCGACCGCGAGTTCACCGCTGGAAGGCGTGGTGCGATAAGCGGTGTGAGCCAAGCCAGAATGAATGCGATCATGTCTGGCTTGCTGCAAAGGGCAGGTCTTCGATGGCCTCTGTCGACACGCCCGGTTTCTGGGCCGCCTCCCGCTTTGGAGATCTTTGAAGATTGCGTACTACTCAGGGTGCGGTCGGATTCGAACAAACACGTAAAGATTCGAGACCGCTTCGATAAAACGGGATTTGAGTGTTTCATTAACCATGTCCATCTCCCTTTCGATGGATCGAATGAAGCACTAAGCTCGTGTCTCGAATACGTGTCATTGCTGCACGATACCCTAATTCCCCTTTCCTCGAACCGTCGGCTTCGAATAATAGTTTCGCTGCCAGAAAATGTCGAATTCCCGGACGCCGCCTGCACGGTGCGGTTTCACCAGGTCCGATCTGGAGAAGCGTGGGTTGCCGAGGACATTGAAGAATACAAATCGGAAGCACTATTAGTCGTTGATGTTGCCCCTTCAATCGGCGCGGTTGCTGCAAAAAAATAGGGCGGCTATAAAGCCGCCCGCGGACTGATCTCCATTTGTCTTACAGCATCTTGACGCTGTCGACGTGAATCTTGTCCCCCGTAATCGTTCCGGTAACCGCCACGTGATGTCCCAAATGATCTTTCAGGGCGTCCGGATTCTCGACTTCCAACACCTTCTGGTCTTTGTCGGTAACCACGACCGGACTCGCGCCTTTGGAAATGCACTTCTTGGTGCATGCTTCCGCTGAGGCGTTGGCGCCCTTGGCGCCGCAATTGGAATCGCTGATCCATCCATTCACGGTCGTGTCCGCCGCAAACGCGACCGAGGCCACCAGCAGGAACAACGCAAAAGCGAGCAACAATAAAACAAGTTTCCGCATACCGTCCTCCTCGAGATTAAGCCCACACGACTTACACCCTGAAACTGTATCACAAGAGATTGGAAGACAAATCAGCCGAAAGCGCATAGTTCCGTAGGCGTGACAACGACAAGCCGCGGATTTGGCGACTTCCGAGGATTTCTATCGTGCGTTATCGGCCCGGCCGGTAGGAGGTTTCGGCGGCGGCGCGGGAGCGACAAATACGACCTCGCCCTTGCGCGTGTAGTGCAACTCTTCGCGAGCTTCCTTCTCGATCGCAGCGGGATCGGACTTGAGTTCCTTGATGCGCTCGGCATACTCGGCGTTCTCCTTCTGTAGCCGGTCAACGTCGGCTTGCAGCGCCTGCATCTCGGCACGCTTCTGACGGTAGACGACAATTCCGTTTGCACCGAGCATGGCGTGCAAGACAATTCCACCGATCAACACGGCCGCCAGCACGATCCCGAGCCGGCGCCACTCGCACGCCAGCCATGTCCAAACGGGACGCGTGCGCTCAACCCAGCGCGCGGCCGCCGCTTCGGCTCGCGGACCCTGCTCCATGACCACGCGGAACCCCTCCCCGGGACGAGGGAGGATTCTCGGGCGCGACGGCGGCCCGAGTCGAAGGTTCTCGGGCCGGCCGTCTGCTAGCCGATCGCCTAACCGAGAATTATCTAGTCGCGGATTGTCTGGTTGCGCGTTGTCTAGTCGAAGATCCATGCCTTTGCCGCCTCACTCAATTTCGTGAGGCCTTCCCTGCTCCGCGCCTCGCTGTAGACGCGCACCACCGGCTCCGTGCCTGACAGCCGGTAGCACACCCACGATCCATCCGCGAGCAGAAGTTTTAGTCCGTCGGTCCGCACGACCCCGGCAACTTTGCTGCCATAAAAATCGCTCGGATCGCTACGTAACTTCTCAGTAAACTTCTGTTTCACCGCCGGCGTCAAGCGGAAGTTCTCGCGCAGCGGATAAAAGGAACCAACCTTGCCAAATACATCCTGTAGTTGTTCGCCCAGCGACGCACCACGCCTTGCGACCATTTCGCAGCAGAGCAGTCCGGCGAGCACTCCGTCTTTTTCCGGAACGTGGCCGCGGATCGACAAGCCGGCGCTTTCTTCCCCGCCGATCAGGATCTTATCCGCCTTAATCAATTCGCCAATATATTTGAAGCCAACAGGAGTCTCGTGAAGTTCGATACTGTATTTCTCCGCAAGGGCGTTGATGAGGTTTGTGGTCGCCACTGATTTGCCGACACCGTTTTTCCAGCCGCGCGTTTCAACCAGATAGTCGAAGAGCAGCGCGATGACATAGTTCGGCTGAATGAAGGTTCCGTCTCCATCCACTATGCCAAAGCGGTCCGCGTCGCCGTCCGTCGCAATCCCAATGGCAGCGCCGGTTTCGCGCATCTTGCAGCGCAGGCCTTCGAGCAGATGATCGTCAGGCTCGGGCGCGTGTCCGCCGAAGAGCACGTCGCGGTAGTCATGCACGATCGCAACCGGAATGCTGGCCTGGCGGAGCAGCGCGTCAGGATAGCCGCGCGCGGCTCCCCACATGGAGTCGTAAACAATCTTGATGCCCGATTTCTTGATGACATCGAGGTCGACGAGCCTGCCAAGGCGCGTGAGATAAATGCCGCGAGGGTCGAGGGATTCTGCCTGTGCCTTGGGCGCTTGCGGAGGCTGCGGAGTTTGGTCGAAGGCCACAATCTCCGCTGCAATGGCTTCGGTGACTTCCGGCAGCGAGGGCGCGCCGTCGGGCGTGGAGAACTTGATGCCGTTATACTCCGGCGGATTGTGCGAGGCTGTGAAGTTGATCGCGCCATCGGCCTTTTCCTGAATCACGGCATAAGAGATCGCGGGAGTTGGCGCGGGCTCGGTGATGACAAGCGGCGTGATGCCATAGCTCGACAGAATGTCGGCCGCCATGCCACAGAATGTTTCGCCCAGGAAGCGCGGATCCCGTCCTATGATGATTCGTGCGGCCGTCGATTTCTGCGAGGCCACGTGGCGCGCGATTCCGTGCACTGCGCGGTTCACGTTCGCGAAGGTAAACTCCTCGGCCATCACGGCTCGCCAGCCGGAAGTTCCGAACTTTATTTGGGTCGTCATGGTTTACCTCGAAATGATTTGCCTCGAATGAATGCGGATTTCCGCTTTGCGCTTTCGCGGCTGCCGTATTCAAGAGTAAAGTCTGAATAAAGTTGGCGCGCGTTACCAGGTTCCAACGCACGATTTTATATGACCGACAAAAGAGTTGTTCTGACCACTTGCGGTTCGATCGAAGAGGCGCGAAGGATTGCGCATGAACTGGTTGAACAAAAACTGGCAGCCTGCGCCAACATTATTCCCGCAGTCGAATCCATCTATCGCTGGAAAGACAAAGTAGAAACTTCCACCGAGTATCTGCTCGTGATCAAGACTACAGCGAGCGCTTTCACTTCGTTGCGCGATGTGCTTGGTGAGTTGCATTCCTACGACGTTCCGGAGTGCGTGGAGATCGCGATCACGGATGGAAGCGCGCCCTATCTGAAGTGGATGGAAGAATCGGTGCGATGAATCGCGCGTTAAATCGCGGCCAGCGCCTGATCGAGGTCGGCGAGAATATCGTCGACGTCTTCGATACCGACTGAGATTCGAACCATTCCGTCGGTGATGCCGACCTTGGCGCGTCCTTCCTCGCCGAGCGCTGCGTGCGTCATGGTTGCGGGATGCGAGATCAAAGTTTCGACGCCGCCGAGCGATTCGGCCAGCGAACATATCCGCACCTTACGCAGCATCTTATTGGCGTTCGCGAGCGAGCCGGTCTCGAACGAGATCATCGAGCCGAAGCCGGTCATCTGCCGTTTCGCCAACTCGTGCTGCGGATGGTCGGGCAATCCGGGATAGAAGACTTTGCGGACCTTGAGATGCTTCGAAAGATAGTCGGCAACTACGCGACCATTGCGGTCATGCTGTACCATGCGAACCGCCAGCGTCTTTACGCCGCGCAAAATCAGCCAGCACTCAAACGGCGACATGATCGCGCCTGCACACTTTTGCAAGAAGGCAAGTTTTTCCGCCTGCTCGGGCTTGGTGCAGACGACGACTCCGCCGAGGCCGTCGCTGTGGCCGTTAAGAAACTTCGTCGTCGAGTGCACGACCATGTCCGCGCCAAACTCGATGGGCCGCTGGAAATAGGGCGACATGAACGTGTTATCGACGACAACTTCCGCTCCGTGGAGATGGCAAACGTCGCTAATTGCACGCAGATCGCACAGCTCCATCAGCGGATTGGTCGGCGTCTCAAGGAACACGAAGCGCGTGTTCTTCTGGAGCGCGCTCTCGACGCGGTTTACGTGCGAGGTATCGACGTAGGTGAATGTCAACCCAAAGTTGACCAGGACTTGGTTGAACAGGCGGGGCGTTCCGCCATAGAGGTTGTGGCCGGCAACGATGTGATCTCCTGCCTTGAGCATACTGGCGACCGCGTTGATCGCCGCCATGCCGCTGGCGAAGACTTTGGCGGCGACTCCGCCTTCGAGGGCGGCGAGGTTGGTTTCCAGACGATCGCGTGTCGGATTGGAGACGCGCGAATACTCATATCCTTTGTGCTTGCCGATTTCTTCCTGGACGTAAGTCGACGAAAGGTAGATGGGAACGTTGACTGCGCCGGTTGCTGGTTCGGGTTCTTGTCCGGCGTGAATGGCGCGGGTCGAGAAGCCTTGCCCGGTCGAATCTGGATGATTGACGGCCAATGAATGAGTCCTCGGGAATGATGATTCTAGTGCCAGCGGGCAGAGATGCCGGAGAGCGATATTACCAGTTAGTTACTCCTACCCCCTCCCACCGATCTACTGGATTCAATGACTTAGCG
>JBAQJF010000145.1:0-1731 GCA_049300195.1 Terriglobales bacterium
GCTATTTTTGGCAGTACGATCCCGTCTTCCTTTTGGCTTTCATCAAGAACGGCCGTGCGCCATGGCCGGTGAATTCATTTGCGCATCGGCCGATAGCGAAGGCGCGGAGGAGAACAATGGAGAGAGCCCTTCGACCAGAGTCGGGTGGGCCCAGATGGCATCGCGGAGCGTGGTATAAGGCACTCCGGCCATGATGGCAGTTTGCACCGAAGCCATGATCTCTCCCCCATCGACAGCAAAGGCGGTGAAACCAAGAATGCGATCGCCGTTTACTTCGACCAGAGCCTTTAAGAACCCACGCGTTTCAGAGAGGGTGAGCGCTCGAAGCACCTGTTCCAACGGGATCTTGAACAAGCGGTAGCTGATTCCTCTCGCTTTGGCTTCTTTCTCATTCAGGCCGATGCGCGCAAGCTCCGGGTCGGTAAAAAGGGTATAGGGGATTTGCCTGCCGGTTGTCACGTGGTTGCCACCTGCAAGGTTGTCCCGAACCACGCGGAAGTCGTCGACGCTCACATGCGTGAACTGAGGGCTTCCCGCTACTTCGCCGATCGCCCAAACGCCGGGCGCGGTTGTCTCCAGCCGCTCGTTGACCTTGATATAGCCCCGATTGGTCAGTTCAATCCCGGCCAATTCCAGTCCGATGTTCTCCGTGTTTGGCTGTCGTCCCGTTGCGACAAGGAGGTGAGTGCCGACGAGCATCTCTTCCCTTCCCTCTTGCTCGACAACCACGGTCACTGAATCACCTGATTTTCCAGAAACCCGTTTCACCCGTGCATTCAAGATCGCATCGATGCCCTCGTCCCTGAATAAATCGGCAATTGCTTTCGTCACGTCATCGTCTTCCCTGGAAAGCAGACGGTCATTTCGATCGATTACGGTAACCTTACTGCCGAAACGGCGCATCGCTTGCGATAGTTCCAGCCCGACGTAACCGCCGCCGATCACAATCAGGTGCCCGGGAACCTGATCCAATTCGAGCGCCTCGATGTGCGTGAGTGGCTGCGCATCGGCCAGGCCAGGAATTGCTCCCAATGCAGCCCGCGTGCCCGTGCTTACGATTACATTGGTTCCGCGGAGGAGGCGAGTCGTTCCGCCCGGAAGAGTGACTTCCAGAGTTTTCGGGCCTACGAAGCGTCCCGGCCCGAGAATGAATTCCGCGCCCGTCTGCTTGTAGTGGTCAAGATATACATCGTTCAAGCCCGATACCATGGCGCGTTTTCGGGCGAGCACTGCCGGCATGTCAACCCGGAAGCTGTCCGCGAACAGGCCGAACTCTTTTCCTCGACGAAAATACGACGCTACCCTGGCACTTTGAAGAATGTTCTTACTCGGCAGGCAGGCGATGTTCGGGCATGATCCACCTATGTACTTGCGCTCAATGACCGCAACGCGCTTTCCTTGACTGGCAAACGTCCATGCGGCAACCGTCGATCCGGTCCCGCCGCCGAGGATTACCACGTCGTAGATCTCTACAGCGCTAGCCTGATTTTGGGCGGCTGAAGGAAGCGTTTCGTTTCCATTGGTCTGCATACCGATACCGAGTGCAAGCGACGGACCATCCAACAACGGTGCCGTTGGGCCGAAGGAGTGTTTTGAGCTAAGTCATTCTTCCGCTGAATGTTAGGCCGTGCCAAGAGGGCGGTGGATTTAGCCCGGTCAGTGACGGATTTGCGACCGGGGCCCGTCACTGACGGGCCCCGGTCGCGATAGATGTCGCGAGCTACAAAGAAC
>JBAQJF010000146.1:0-33788 GCA_049300195.1 Terriglobales bacterium
AGTTCCGGACTCAAGCTCTCGGCCTTTTCCGGGTTCATGTTGCGCACATTGCACCCCCGCAAGCGTTCGCCATAGCTCTTGGCCAGTCCGCGAGCCGTGTTGACCAGCCCGGTGCGCGTCCGCACCAGGCCGGCACGCGCTCGAATCATCATCAGGTCCGCTTGCGCCCGCGCACTGCGATGCTTCACCGGACTCAGCAGTTGCGGATCGATTCGGGCCAGCCGCGCCAGTGTCTGTGCGTCCAGCCGGTCATCTTTCTTGCGGCTCTCCCCGATCAGCCGCACCTTACGCGCATTCGCCACGATCACTTCGTGTCCCAACTCGCTGAGCAAGCGACTGATCCAGGGCGAATGCGTCCCGATTTCCAGCGCGATCCGACTGCGCGGCATTGCGCTGAACACTTCCTGCAACGCTTTCGCATTCATACGCAATCGCTGCTCAACTTGTATGTGCCCCGTTTCACCCAACACGCAGTAGCAGCTGTTGCGGTCTCCCAGATCCAGTCCGATGGTCAGTCTCAGCTGCGAAATATTCCTGCTCTGCTTCGTCACCACGGTGCTAACCTTCTTCATTGCCGGTCTCCTTCTTATCTGTGCCTTGAGCACGTCGATAACTTGGGAGCGTACACCGCATCCCGTCCGGAGACCGGCCTTCTCATCCCATCTGATTTCAACAACTATCGCGCTCCTGCCTTCCTCGCTTAATGCGAAGAAAAGCCGCCCGGGCATAGGGCGGCTGATTTTGTACGACTCCGGGACGATTTTATTCCATGGCTTTCAGCTTCGAATTGGCCCCGCCCTCAACGCAGTTTGTAATGCCGCCCGTTCTGTCGACAAAGCGAGTAATGGAAAATTGCGGAGCGCAGTCTATAACACTCCTTTCTCACCTCAGTAAGTGTGGTGCAGGTGTTATGGGACATAGGTTCCGGAGATTGCGACCGAGAATGCGTCGCAGCCATAACCGAGGCAGCCACCGTCGACGTTACTCGACTGCGTATTGTCAAAAGTGTAGCCGTCACCATCGAAAAACGAATTGTAAAAAACGTTGCTCCAACCGTAATTCTTGAACGAGGGCACCACTTCGATATCGCCGAGGTAGGCGGCGGTACCCCCATTGAATTCGGGCAAAATATTCACCCAGGTGACCCTTCCGATGGGTAGTTTGACGGCTTTATTTGGGGTGCACGTGTAGGCGTATATTTCGTATCCGTGTGTGTTCACGCCGGTGTCAGTTGCCGTGAGCGTTTCGCATGCGCCATGCCTGCCCAACCTTCCGCCGTTGCCCTCGGAGACACCCGTCCGGAAGCCGTACGTCCCCCCGTTCAAATCGCTGGGCGGATAAGGAAGGGTCATTTCGAGGAAGGTGATCTTGCTGATATTCACGTGCTTGTGTGAAGGGTTGCCGTCGGATGACGGGATGAGTGGAACCCATACCTGTGCCGTATAGCTGCCTGATTCGTTCCATAAGCCGTCTGCGTAGGCCCCGCTGAGACTGACGTCGCCGGAATACCATAGGCACGGACTACAGTCCGATGGGATCGCGGGTGAAGGCGACTGCGCGGATTGCTGAAGGGTTTCCCCGGCTGCAACTCGGGCTGATGCCGCCGGGCGGCTCTGCGCGAATCCCATGGTCGAGCTAATTACAAACAGAGTGATAATCACCAACATTTTCAATTTCACTGAGACTCCTCCTTGAAGTGCTGAATTTGGCGTTACGTTAAACCTGGCCCGTTGGAATTCTTTCCTGGCGATTCCTGGCGAGGGTCGAAGACCCCGATTCGGCTTCGAGAGCCAGAGCCCAGGAAGGAACAGACTGATGGGCTAGGAAGAGGCTCCCCACAACATGGCTGGAACAATGCGCCCAAGAGGAACTTTTGTCAACGTGCAAGAACTTGCAGCCTTGGGACTTACGGCTTCCTCAATCGGCGCTGGAAGTCAACGCGAGCAAGGCGCTGGCTGCAACTTGTTGGCGAAAAATCCCAATTACGCTCATCGAGCCCCTTAGGTGTAGCCGAATTTACATCTTGGTAGGAGATTTTCGATCCGGGCCGTTGATGTCTCTGCGCAAATCTTCCCAAATCTTGTCGGGCATTTCGAGAAAGACTTTTACGATTGTGGGGTCGAACTGTCGTCCGGACCAGACTTCGATTTCCTTGCGGGCCGCCTGAAACGACTGCGCGGCGCGATACACACGGTCGGAGGTAATGGCGTCGAGCGTGTCCGCGATGGAGAATATGCGGGCGCCCAGTGGAATCTCGTCTCCCTTGAGACCGCGCGGATATCCGAGACCGTCGTAGCGCTCCTGATGGGAGTAGACGATTTCCGCGGCCTCGCCGAGAAATGGAATCTTGCTCAGCATCTTGTATCCGGAATAGGCGTGTTCGCGCATGATCGCGGTTTCCTCTTCCGTCAGCTTGCCGGGCTTGCGCAGGATGCTGTCTGGAATCGCCATTTTGCCAATGTCGTGCAGGAAGGCTCCGCGGGCGATCACGCTGATTTCCTCTTTTTGCAGGCCCATCTTGCGCGCAATCGCGATGGTGTAGGCGGTAACGCGTTTGGAATGGCCCTCCGTCTCGGAGTCTTTCAAGTCGAGTGCATCTCCGAGGGCCTCCAGAGTGACGTCGTAGGATTTTTCCAGGTTCGCGAGGGCGGTCTTCCACTGCTGCGTGCGGGCGGTTACCAGGGCTTCTAGATTTGTGCGGTAGGCGTCGTTTTCGCGCTTGAGCCGGCGGTTTTCAAGGGCACGCCGAACGGTAGCCAGCAACTGCTCGCGCTCGAAGGGCTTCAGAAGATAGTCGTAGGCGCCGTTACGTAGGGCCTGCAAGGCGACGGAAATGTCGTTCATCGCCGTGACCATGACAAACGGCATGTCGGGATAGCGCTCCTTGGAATGCTCGAGGAGGGCGATGCCATCCATTTCGGCCATCATCAGGTCGGAGAGTACGAGATCGAATTCGTCTCCCGACTCGAGGATGGAAAGCGCTTCGATACCGCTCGACGCCTGGCGCGATTGAAAATTCGCACCCTTGAGCATGGACGAGACAATTTCGCGGATTGTCTCCTCGTCGTCTACCACCAGGATGCGGTCGTATGGCATGGCTGTCTGTGAATGTATGGGCCATTTTAGGCTGGCCTACCACATTCCGAAAGTAACCAAATGGAGACGGAAATCGGATAACTTCAGACGGGCACAGCCTGATACTGGGAGGGCTTGGTATTCGTGCGCCTATTGACGGGTTCCACGGGACTACTTGCGCAATCCGTGGGCGTTTTAGCCGCCTGGCTGACGGCGCGGGAGACTGCTGCCCTCAGCGTGGTGGTGGTCAGCCTGCTTTTCTTCCGCGCATTTCGAAAAAAATACCTGCTTGCCTGGGCGGCGGGCTGGATCGCGTACGCGGCGTTTCTCTTTCTTCAGCGGGCCGGCGCTTTCCACCCTGCGTCAACGACGCTGGCCTGTTACGGACAGGCTGATTTTGTCCTGGCGATGGGGCTGTTCGCGGCGGCTGCGCTGAGTTGCGTACAAGCGCGCCGGGCACTGGCGGCCTTTGCCGCCGTCGCGTGGGTTGTATTGGTATGCGCGGCCATGCGGCCCATTTACTTCCCGGAATCCACCTCGATTCAAGTTGGCCTGGATATCGCCTGCCGCGCGTTGGTCGCCGTCGTAGCGATTCAATTCATCTTCTCGAGGTCGAGTCGCATTGGACTTGGCAACATCCTGTTCGGCGCCGGACTGGTCACGCTCAATCTCCATTGGCCTCCGTTCACGAGCGGCATTCCGGTGGATGGCTACATGCTGGCTGAAATTCTCTTCGGTTCGAGCATGCTGCTGGTGGTGCTGGACGAATCGCATGTTCGGACGCGACGGCTGGGAGTCATCACGGAGCTGTCGGCTACCATCGCGCGCGGCCAGAGCCATGCGACCATCATGCAGACCGCGCTTGGCAAGCTGTCAACTGCCATTGAGGCTAAGGCGGCGTGGTTCCATATGCTCGAAGGCGCGACTCTTGTGCCGGCACAGCACGTCGGGCTAAGCCCTGAGATTCTCCGCGCCATGGGTCAGGCTGGAATGGACGACGCGCTGGCGCAGGTTCTGCGCGAGAATAGCGCCACCACCGTCAAACCCTCGGCGATGACGGAGGGATCACAGAAACTGCTGGAGGAACGCGGCATTCGCCAGGTGGTGCTCGTGCCCGTGGTGGGCAAGGAATCGGCGATTGGCGTGATCGCGTTCGGCTGTGCGGGCGGACGGCAGTATAGCCGGGAAGAGTTCGAGTTCCTGGAAACAGCGGCGCAAAAACTGGGAATCGCGGCTGAAAATCTGAAGCTCTCAGAACAAGTTCTGCGCTCGCATCGGCAGTGGGTTAATACTTTCGATTCCATCCAGGATCTTATTCTGGCGCACGATGCCGACTTCCGAATCCTGCGCGCAAATCAGGCATTGCTGGAGCGGCTGGAAAGCGCGCCTTCGGAAATCGTCGGTTACACGTGTGAGGACGCGCTCCCCAAAGCGCAGTCATGGAACGGTTGCCCATATTGCGAGCGTGGCGAGGGGCTGACCGAAGGGCTCGATCCGTGTTTTGGCGGGCAGTCGGTCGTATCCACTGCAACGTATGCCGAGCAGGGGCAGCAGAAGGGAACCATCCACGTCATCCATGACGCGACCGACCGTCAGGCGGCGGAAGAGAAATACCGCATGCTCTTCGAGCAGGCGCAGGAGGGCGTTTTTGTCGCGACGCTCGAAGGGGATCTGCTCGAGTGCAACGACGCGTTTGTCACGATGCTCGGTTATGGCAGCCGCGATGAGTTGACCGCGCTCGACCTGGCGAGCGTGATCGGAGCGACCAACGAAGAGCGCGAGTTGTTTCGAAGTGAACTCGAAGCCCACAACTACGTGCGCAATTTTGAGATGACCGTTCGCCGCAAGGATGGGACACGGCTCACGGCCGCGCTGAGCTGTTTTGCCACTCGCGATTCGGAAGGGCGTGTCGCGCGCTATCAGGGCTTTGTTCTCGACATTACCGAAAAGAAGCGGTCGGAAGACGAAATGCGGCGCCGCAATCGCGAGTTGAATGCGCTGAACGCGATGGCCGTTATCGCGACCCAGTCGTTCGATCTTGACGAGATCTTGAATTTGACGCTGCGCCAGGTGGTGTCGTTATTTGGAGCTGAGACCGGATCTGTGTATCTAGCGTGCGAGCCCGAGGGAACATTTCGGCGGCGCGCCGGCTGGGGTCCGAGAAGTGAAGCGCGCGTGCGGATGTCGGAGGTCGTATTCCCTGACGGCATGGGAGAGTTGGTGATGCGCTCGCGCGCGGAGGTCGTCACGCAGGATTTTCTGCCCCATCTTCCGCCTGCGGTCGTCGAATTTGTTTGCGCGGATCGCTTGCCTTACTGGATATGGGTTTTGCTCTGGAGCAAGGATAAACCCATCGGCATCATGGGCCTCGCCAGCAAGGAAGATCGGCATTACTCGAGCAACGACGAAAATCTACTGGTCGCCATCAGCCGCCAACTCGCGACCACTATCGAGAAGGTTCTTCTCTACGAGGAGACGTGCCGTGCCTACGAGGATTTGCGCAAGACGCAGGAACAGCTCCTCCAGAGCGAGAAGATGTCGGCTGTCGGGCAGCTTATTTCCGGGGTGGCGCATGAATTGAACAATCCCCTGACGGCTATTCTCGGATATGCGCAGCTGCTGCTAGGGTCTCGCCTCGATGAGCGTTCCGCCGAATATGTGAACAAGCTTTTCAAGCAGGCTCAGAGGACGCACCGGGTCGTTCAGAATCTGCTTTCGTTTGCCCGGCAGCACAAGCCGCAAAAAGAGGAAGTGGACCTGCGGCGCGTGCTCGAGGAGACGCTCACGCTGAGCGAATACGACCTGAAGGTCAATAACATTGAGCTAAAGAGGGAGATTCCGAAGGATCTGCCGGCTGTGATTGGAGATTCTCATCAGCTGGAACAGGTGTTTCTGAACATCATCAACAACGCAATCGATGCGATGGGAGAAGAACGCGGGCGCGGCTCTCTCAAAGTGCGGGTAGCGCACAAGGATTCGTTTGTTTGCGTGGATTTCGAGGACAATGGTCCGGGAATCAAAGATCCGGGGAAAATCTTCGATCCTTTCTACACCACAAAGTCGCTGGGCAAGGGCACAGGCCTCGGCCTCAGCATCTGCTATGGAATTGTGAAGGAACATCTGGGAGAGATCTCAGCCCGGAGTGGGCCGGATGGCGGCGCAACCATCGAAGTGCGTTTGCCCGCGAGCGAGAAGGCAGCCTTGACCTTGCTCGCTGGTGCTGCGCGGCGCGAGTCCATTGTGGCCGAACGAGTCTTGCTGGTGGAAGACGAGGAAGCGGTCTTGGAATTCGAACGCGACGTGCTGGCGGGCGCGGGCGCGGATGTTACGACTTCGATAAGTGTGGAAGACGCGCGCGAGCAGCTCCGCAAGGGCGCCTTCGATGCGATCGTGATGAACGGACGCATGCCGGGTGGTTTCAGCGCACAGGAAGCGTACGAGTGGATTGCCGCGAACTGTCCCGGCATGGAAAAGAAATTGTTGCTCACATTTGCGAGCATGGAAGATGAGAAGTCGCGGAACTTCCTCCAGGAACGCGGCATCGCGGCGCTATCCAAACCGTTTGAGGTGGGAGACCTTATCAACCGCGTCAGGACGCTTGCGCAGAAGAACAAAGATGGAGCCGAACCGGCCGAGAAACGCGCCTTCCGGGCGGAAGCCGGGAAGTAGGCGCTCGAAACGTTTCCGCGGATTTCCGCGGATCTCTTTTGGAAATGCTTAAAGCTGACCCTTCAGGCCTTTGATCATCTCTGCAATCAGCTTCTCGTTCCGCAGATACCAGCGCCAGTGGCCCTCGCGCTTGGCTTCAACGAGGCCGGCTTTCTCGAGGATGCGCATATGGTGAGAAATTGTGGGCTGCGCGAGCTTCATGCGTTCTTCAATGTCGGAAGAGCAAAGGCCAGTTTCTTTTTCGATGGAGCAACCGCCTTTTTCCGTCAGCGCGCGCAGGATACGGCGGCGCGTCGGGTCGGCGATGGCGTGCAGGAAACGATCGAGATTGGGGCCGGTTTGAGACATGGGGACGATTTGGTAATTTTGTAATCGGTAAATTGGTAATTTGAAACCCACAGCGGCAGGATTTTCAATTGCCAAATTACCGGATTACAAAATTACAAATTCTTCCTTATTTTTTCAGAATCGGGTTGTAGCCGTCGGCGACGAGGCGGGCGCGCATGGCCTCTGCATCCTTCAAATCAGCGTAGGGACCTACCTGCACGTGGTAAAACTTGTCGGCTGACGAATTGTTCGCGGCAAAGGCCGGATACTGCTTTTTCTTTAAGGCTTCAACTAGCGATTCCGCATCTTCCTGGCGGCTGACGGCTGCCACCTGCACGAAATATCCGCCATTGGCGGCTGGGCTCGCGGCAGGAATTGGAGCCTTCTGTGATTCGGCTGAAGCAGGCGGCTGTTGCCGAGTATCTTCATTTTGAGGCTTCAGGTCCGCGTCGGTGGTATTCGAGGCGACCGATTTGTAGAAGCTGAAATCGGTGGACTGCGCCGCCGGCAGGGGCGGGTTCGCCTTTGCCGCCGACGGTCGCACCACGGCCGCGGGAGCTCCTACTGGACTGCTCAGTACGTTGGCGCTGACCACACTCGTTTTTCTACCGAGCGAAAAGCCGATGGCAAAGAAAACGGCGCAGACCAGCACGAACGTGAAGAACAAGGCCAGCATCCGGCCGGTGCCGAGGGTGATTTCCGTGTCCTGTTGCGAAGTGGGCATGGATGACTGTTTCGACTCCTTGTTTTAACTCGCCTAACTTTGTCTTGACTCCTTCAGCTTTTCGCCGGCTCGGGCGATACGCCCAGCATTTTTTGAATGCCGGAAAAGAAATCGACCGGCACGGGAAACACGACGGTGGTGTTCTTCTCGACCCCGATTTCGGTGAGGGTTTGCAGGTAGCGCAGCTGCACGCTGACCGGTTCGGTCGAGAGCAAATGGGCCGCATCGACGAGGCGCTGGGCCGCGGAAAATTCGCCCTCGGCGTGAATAATCTTCGACCGCTTTTCGCGCTCAGCTTCGGCTTGCTTGGCCATCGCGCGCAGCATGGACTCCGGCATATCCACCTGTTTGACTTCCACGTTTGCGACTTTGACTCCCCAGGGAGCGGTGTGCTGGTCGAGAATGCTTTGCAGGCGCAGATTGATTTTTTCCCGATGCGCGAGCAGTTCGTCGAGTTCCTGCTCGCCGAGCACGGAGCGCAGCGTGGTCTGGGCGAATTGCGAGGTCTGGTAAACGTAGTTGGAAACTTCGACGACCGCTTTATTCGGATCGATTACGCGCAGGAAGATGACGGCGTTCACTTTCAAGGTGACGTTATCGCGGGTGATGATGTCCTGCGGCGGAACTTCGAGGGCTTCCTGCCGCAGCGAGACGCGCACAATGCGATCGATCGGGGCGAAGACGAAGATTACGCCTGGGCCCTTGGCTGTGCCAAGCAGGCGGCCCAAGCGGAAGATTACGCCGCGTTCGTACTCGGCAAGAATCTTGATGGAGCTGAGGATGTAGATGATGAAAATAACGACCACGACGGCCGCGATGGGGAACCCTAGATCCGGCATGAATGCCCTCCAACTAATCGAATCAGGCTATGAGCGGATTGTAGCGCAACTACTGGGGTTGGGGCGGAGTGCGGCGCTCGCGGAGTTGGCAAAGGTGATGCGTCGGCGGGACGGGTTGCGAATCAACTCGTTGTTTCTGCCGTTGCCGGCCGCGTGGAGACCACTGGATCGACTCTTAGCGTGAGTCCATCGACCTGGCGGATTGCTACGCGTTCTCCGGCGGGAACGCTAAGCGTGGAGACTGCGTCCCAGAGTTCGCCGTGGACGAAGACTTTGCCGCGGGGTGACAATGCGGTTTCCGCAATCGCAATTTCTCCGACTAATCCTTGCTCGCCGGTGACCACCTTATTGCGGCGGGCGCGGACGGCGATGCTCATCAGGAAGGCAGTGATGATCCCGAGAGGCACGCTCACGGCAAGCGCGGTTATCAGGCGCACGCGCATTTCCGGGATAGGACCATCGACCAGCAACATGCCGCCGATTACGAGGAGCGCGATGCCACCGATGGTGAGGACGCCGTGAGAGGCAAATTTGGCTTCGAGCGCGAAGAGCGCGAAGGCGCCGAAGATCAAGACTAACGCGGCGAAGCGCATGGGCAGGAGATTCAGGGAGAATGCGGCGAGCAGCAGAAAGACTACGCCCACCGTGCCCGGGATGACCGCGCCGGGATGACTGAACTCCATGTACAAGGCGAGCGCGCCGATGGCCAGAATGATGAAGGCGATGTTCGGGTCCATGATGTAGGTCAGAACACGCAGCTTGAGCGTCATGGGATAGTTGCGGATAGGCTCGTCTTTTAAATCTGACGCGAACGTGGCAGTCGTTCCATTGAAGCGCTTGAAACTTTTTCCGCTGAGCTGGCGAAGGAGATCCTTTTCGTTCGGAGCGATGTATTCGATCAGATTTTTGTCGAGCGCTTCCTGTTCGGTGAAGGACTTGGATTCGCGCACCGCGCTTTCGGCTAGTTCGACGTTGCGGCCGTGCCGGGCGGCGACGGAACGCATCAGGGCGGCCGCGTCGTTCTCGATTTTTTTCATCATGGTCTCGTCGGGCTTGCCGAAGAGAGTCACGGGGTGGGCTGCTCCGGCATTGGTGCCGGGAGCCATGGCCGCTATGTCGGCGGCTTCGAGAATAAAAATTCCCGCTGAACCGGCGCGCGCGCCGGTGGGAGTTACGTAGACGATCACGGGAACCGTCGAGGACGAAAGTTTTTCGATGATGTCGCGGGTGGAGCTTACAAGGCCGCCGGGCGTGTTGAGTTCGATCAGGACGGCCTGATCGTGATTGGCGGCGGCGGTTTCGAGGGCGCGGCCGATGTATTCGGCGGTGACGGGCTGGATGGCGTCGTCTACGACGGCTCTTAGGACGTCGGCGCGGCTGGGGGCGATAAGGAAGAATAGGGCGACGGCCACGATCACGGCTCGGGGGCTAAAGCCCACGCCGATTTTGGCCCGGTTACGCGACCCGGAAGAGCCTCTCTTCCACGGTGGCGCAACCTTCAGTCGTGCAGACATCAGTCGTGCAGACATCAATTGTGCAGACATCGGTCGTGCAGGCTTCATTCCTGTGGCAGTGGCTGCGCTTTCTCCGCGAGCTTGACTGCTAGCGTGCGTTTTAGATCTTGGGCAACTGCATTGCGTGGCTCGATTTGCAGGCGATTTACGTTCTCGACCGCCGCGACAGTTCGATTATATCGGCTTACGGAGGCGTTAACCCTCGCGGATCAGGCGGTCCGTTGCTCAACCGAAGCGGAGGACTTTCCGGGTGCATCTCGATCATCGCCGTCCTCATCATTTCCGCGTTTCCTATGCGCCTGCTTCCAGCCGGGGAGATCATCGCGGCCGGTGATGAGGCGAGCGCCGCGCTCGTAGGTCAGATAGGCCCAAGCCCAATTGATCATCACCACCATGCGATTGCGGAAGCCGATCAGGAAGAGAATATGAATGAACAGCCAGGCCAGCCAGGCAAAATAACCCGATAATTCAAATCCGGCAATCTGGGCCACGGCGGCGGCGCGGCCGATGGTCGCGAGGCTGCCTTTGTCGTGGTAGTGAAAACTTGGGCGTGGCGCGGATTGCGGACCGCCGGCGAGGTCGCTCGCAATCATTTCTGCCGCCCACTTTCCCTGCTGGATTGCCACCTGCGCAACTCCTGGCAGGAGCTTGCTATTTTTGTCAGCGAGCGCAGCGAGGTCTCCGATGACGAATACTTCCGGATGTCCGGGGATACTGAGGTCGGGGTGCACGAGCACGCGTCCGGCCCTATCGACCGGCACACCCAGCTTGCGGCCGAGCGGAGAAGCGGCCACTCCCGCAGCCCACAACACAACCGCCGCCGAAGTCTTATCGCGTCCGACCCAAACGGCGCCGGGCTCGATGCCGGTGACCATCTGCGAAGTGCGAACTTCGACACCGAGGTGTTGCAGCTGGTCTTCCGCTTTACGCGACAGATGCTCGGAATAAGCGGGCAGAACGCGTGGACCACCTTCAATGAGAATGATGCGGCTTTGCTCCGGCTTGGTCTTGTGAAATTGATTGGTCATGGCGTGGCGCGCGATTTCCGCGAGCGTGCCGGCAAGTTCTACGCCGGTGGGACCGCCTCCGACGACCACGAACTGGAGTGGGGTCGGGACGTTACCTTGCGCGGCTTCGCGTTCCGCTAGCTCGAAAGCCAGCAGGACGCGTCGGCGAATCTCGAGAGCGTCTTCGATTGATTTTAAGCCGGGCGCGAGCGGCGCCCATTCTTCGTGGCCAAAGTAGGCATGGGTGGCTCCCGAAGCGACTACCAGATAGTCGAAGTCAAAGGCCTGCTCGTCAGCCATAACTCGTTTGCGATCCAGATCGAAATTGACGACCTCTTCAAGTACAACTTCAACGTTGGAACGATCTCTTAGAATCCAGCGAATCGGGGCGGCGATTTCGCCGGGAGACAGTCCGGCGGTCGCCACCTGATAAAGCAGCGGCTGAAATGTATGGTGATTCTTGCGGTCGAGGACAGTAACGTCGACGGGCAGCCGGGAAACTTTGCGGGCGGCGGTCAGGCCGCCGAAGCCCGCTCCGATAATGACAACCTTCGGTCTACTTGCCATTCGCTAATATAGATTCGAGCAACCGGCATTGAGACGAAATGAATTTTAGCCAGGCGGGAGAGGCGGGGCGGGCAGAAGTTCAGGGTGAACCACCGCCTGGGCACTCGGCAACTCAAGCAGAAAATCTCCGCCCAAGCGGCGTGTGGACCGGCCACCCGAACCGGAGTGTCCCCAGGTCGCCGCAGACATATCTTATCCCCTCTGTGCGCGAAATTATTTTCGTTTTTCTGTTTTGGTCGCTGCTCGCGGGAACGCTCTCGAACCGGCCGCTCGCCGACCCTGACATTGGATGGCACATTCGCACGGGCGAGTTGATGCTGTCGACGCATGCTCTTCCGCGCACCGATTCTTTTTCATCGACCATGCACGGTCGACCGTGGTTCGCGTGGGAATGGCTGTACGATCTCGTGCTGGGAATTCTTTATCGCGCCTGCGGCCTTAACGGCGTCGTCTGGCTGTGCGCGCTGATCGTTGCGGCGACGTTCACGCTGTTGCTATCGCAACTGCTGAGGCGCGGAACCAGCCTGCTGCTGGCGATCGTGCTTATGCTGCTGGCCGAAGCGGCTTCGACTATTCACTTGTTTGCGCGTCCGCACATTGTGAGTTGGCTTTTAGTGCTTCTTTGGTTTGGCGCGCTTGAACGATGGGAACGCGGCGGAGCGCCGCGATGGTTGCCGTGGTTCTTTCCCGTGTCGACCCTGCTCTGGGTGAACCTGCATGGAGGATGGCTTTTTGGGCTCGCCTTGCTGGCGATTTACGTTGCGGCCGCCGCAGTCGAGAGCCTGCGCAACCCGGACCCGTTCGCTGCCCTCAAGGCGGCGCAACGAGCGCGGCGTATGGCCTGGGCTTTGGTGGCGTCCGCGGTTGCGACGCTCGCCAATCCCTTTGGATGGAAACTCCACGCACACATCTATCGCTATCTGAGCGACCGCTATCTGATGAATCGCATTGCCGAATTTCGCTCACCTGACTTTCACGGCTGGGCGCAGCGGTGCTTTGCGATTATCCTGCTGCTGACGCTCGTGGCATTGGCCGGGCATCGACGGAAGATTCGACTCAGCCATGTACTGGTCACACTGCTCGCGGTCTACGCGGGTTTGCTTTCGACGCGTAATCTGCCGGCTTCCTCGATGTTGTTGGTGCTGATGATTGGACCGCTGCTTTGGGAAAGCATCGAGTCGCTCGCAGCCCGGCCGGCCGCTTCGGGATGGATCCGTGGCGGAGTGAGGCGGATCGTGGAATTTTCCTGCCGAATGGGCGCGCAGGAACTGAGCCTGCGCGGCTATGTATGGCCAGCCGTCGCCGTGACTGGGGCCTTGGCGATCTGCCTGCACGGCGGATGGCTCGGTTCGCACCACGTGATCGACGCGCAGTTCGACCCAGCTAGAGTGCCGGTCGCCGCCGTGAATTTTCTTCAAAGCGAACCGGGTAACGAGGCCGTTTTTTCTACCGATTCCTGGGGAGGCTATCTCATCTACCGGCTCTATCCCTCGAGGCAGGTGGTGGTGGACGACCGTCACGACCTGTACGGTTCCGACAGGATTCGCGAAGTCCTGATTCTGATGCAAGGCGAGCCAGGCTGGCGAGAGGTGCTCGACAAGTGGCACATTCAGACCCTTCTGTTGCCGGCGGATTCAACATTGGCCAATCTGTTGCGCGAATTGCCGCAGGACTGGCAGGTGACCTACCACGACCATGTCGCTGTGGTGTACGAAACCGTAGTGCACGAGAAGCGATAATCTCTGCAACCTGCGCGGTCGGGCATCATCTGATCTAGTTGATTTGTGTCTTGTGGGCGGCGCCCTCGGGCTTTGCGTCTGGTTGGACTCGGGGTTTAGTCGTATTTCGAAAACCTATATAAAGTAGAGAGCGCATGCGGATCCAATCTCTATCCCTGTGTCGGGAGACGTGCCGGTGAGCGCGGAGTGCGTGCCGTTCCGACAGATTCCGCACAGCACGCGACTTTTTCTCGATTACCTTTCCTATACCCCTTCAGTTCAAAAGTTCTATCCACGTTCCCCGATTTTTTCGCAATGGCTGAGAGATGAGGCGGGGCTCGTGCAGTACGACGCGGAGCGGCGGGCCCGGGTCAGCGAAATTCTGGCGCGGCAGAATCGATTGTGGGGCGCATCGGAACGCACGCTCGCGAACATCGATCGGTTGAAGCACGGCGCTGTTGCAGCCGTTACTGGACAGCAGGTGGGACTTTTCGGCGGCCCGTTGTTTTCGATTTTCAAAGCGCTGACTGCCGTCAAACTCGCGGCCGAGGCCACCTCGGCCGGCATAGATTGCGTTCCCGTTTTTTGGCTGGCCACCGAAGACCACGATCTGGCCGAGGTGAATCACGTAGCGCTCGCCACCGCGAAAGGTTCTCCGGAGCGAGTCGTGATTGGGAGTCGCGGCGCCGCCGACGCGCCGGTTGGGACGATCGTTTTTGGAGCGGAGATTGCACCCGTTATAGAACAGGCCGCCGCTCTGCTCGGAGATTCTGAGCTTACGGCGTGGCTGCGCGATTCGTACCGTCAGGGAGAGACCCTCGGCAGCGCGTTTGCGCGATTATTCGCGCGCCTCTTTGCGGAGTTGGGCGTGATCCTGTTGGATCCGGCAGACAAGGAATTTCATACTCTGGCGAAACCACTATTCAGGGCGGCGATCGAACGGGCTCTCGAACTCGATGAGGCATTGTTGGCGCGCGGCAAGGCGTTGGAAGCTGCCGGCTATCACCAGCAAGTGAAGGTCACCCCGGCAACTACGCTGCTGTTTGAAGTCAAGAACGGTTCGCGCACGGCGATGCGGCGCAAAGGGAACGGAACAGGCGCCGAGTTTGTAGCGGGCCACGAGAAGCTCTCGACGCCGCAGTTGCTTGATCGCATCGATGCGACGCCGGAGAATTTTAATTCGAACGTGCTTTTTCGGCCGGTTGTGCAGGATTTCCTTTTGCCCACGCTCGTTTATACGGGCGGCGCGGCGGAGGTTGCATACTTCGCGCAGGTCGGCGTCGTTTACGAAAAGTTGCTGGGGCGCGTCACCCCGGTCCTACCACGGTTCTCGGCAACATTACTGGAACCGAAGCCGGAGCGAATTCTGAATCGCTACAAGTTGAGCCTACCCGACGTATTTCAAGGTCCTGAAAAAGTGCGGGAGTTGATAGCGGCGCAATCGCTGCCGGCGGATTTGCAATCGCGATTTGAAGACGCCTATATGAGCGTTGAGAAATCGATGACGAATCTCCGGGAGTCAATCGGAAAACTCGATTCCACACTCCAGGGCGCGGCGGATCATGCCAGGATGCGAATGCGATATCACGTGGACCGCCTGCAAGGGCAGGCCGCGCGCGCCGAAATCGAGCGCAATGAAGTCATTCGCCGCCAGGCTGACGCGCTTTCAAACGCACTGTTCCCGAACAAGATTCTCCAGGAGCGGGAAATTGCGGGCGTCAGCTTTGTAGCCCGCTACGGCCCGGGACTGCTCGCAACCTTGTATGAAAAGATCCACACGGACTGCCACGATCACCAATTGATTAGCGTGCAGTAGCGGGTCGCGACTATAGCGAGGGATCCGCGTCGGCCAGCATGGCATCCAGTTCTGCCAGTGACTCGACCCGCGCCACGCCTTTTTCTCGGTAGGCTCCCGGCACATCCATCAGCACAGCTTGCATGCCCGCTCGTGTCGCGCCCAGGTAATCCACGGAGTACACATCGCCGACATAGAGGCTTTCATCGGGCGCGGCGTTTAACGAGACCAGGGCTTGGCGAAAAATTTCGGGGTGCGGTTTCTCATGTCCCACCAGCCCTGAATCCGTGATGGTGAGGAAGCAATCGGCGATGCCGCAGCGCCGCAACACGTCTTCAATCTTTCCGTCGGCATTCGAGATCACGCCGATCCGGTATCGCTCGGCCAAACGAAGCAAGTGCTGGCGTGTGCCGGGAAGGATCTGATCCCAATTGGCCGATTCGCGGGTGTTGTTGACGAGTTGGTTGCGGAGCGCGTCATCTGTGAGGCCGATCTCCGCGAACAGCTGCGTGTAGAACATCAGCCAAAAACTGTGATCATGCTTCCCGTCATTGACCATCAGCGCGTCGAACTCGTTTTTGATACGGCACTCGATATCGCGAAGCAGCGCGGGGTGGCAGAACGTTCCTCGTTTCGCAAGCGGGGCGTGGATTCGCTCCCGGTTCGGAAAAAGCAAGGTGTTGCCGACGTCGAAGAAAATCGTCTTGATTTTGGACGGCATAATCTGTGAAGGCTGGTTCGGTGACGGCACGGTGATGGCACGGCGAATCTGCCTGCTGGCATTGTAATGCCGAAGAATAATCAGAAAGGCACGTCCACGCTGACGTTCAAACACAAAAACGGTAAGATCGAAGTCGACATGAATCTTCCGCCACTATTTCGCGCGGCCCCTCGAAGCTGCTCCTCGGTCCTTGCGACGGTGGGGCAAGCGCAGGAGTGGGTAACAAGTAGTGGGCGCCCAATCCGCGCGGTGGGGGCGGCGATATTGCCCTCGATAGTCGTACTGGTTACTACGCGGCAGGAGATCTACAACGTCCTGTGGGCGCTGGTTTTCGGCTTCGCGACCGTGAACATTTTGAGCCTGGGCGCGAGGCGCATCGACCCCAAGGGCGGATTGCATTTTGGCGAAGTGCTGGCGATTCTGATCGTGCTGGTTTCGATTGTGCTGCTCGGCTGGGAGATGCTTTACGTGTTCCACATTTTGCCCATCCGGCTTTCGCCCCGCTGACGCTTCGCCGCACTCAATGTGAATGCGGTATGATTCGCGTGTGAGCAAACGGGACTCCAATTTTGACGTGACTTGCCCTTGTTGCGGGGCAGTGTTGAAGATCGACAGCGCTACGCGGGGCGTGATTTCTCATGTGGCTCCGGTCAAGCCGAAGATGTTTCAGGACATGGAAGAAGCGGCGCGTGCCATGAAAGAGCAAGACGGGCGGCGCGATTCGATTTTTAGGCAATCAGTCGAAGCGCAGAAGCATGCCTCTGAGTTGCTGGAGAAGAAATTCCAGGAAGCGGTCAAGAAAGCGAAAGAGACCCCGGATACAGGGAAGCCGATTCGCGATTTCGAGCTGGACTGAATTTTTCTCATTGCCGAGACGTCGAGGTGGCCGAGAAAAGCAAATCTGGTTAAGTCTCTTGCTTCGCCGCTGCTTGCTTGATTGATTGAATCATGCGACCTCTGCTGCTGGGCCACCGCGGCGCGCGGGCTTCACAACAAATCCCTGAGAATACTTTGGAGTCATTTGAACTTTGCATGGAACACGGCTGCGACGGTTTTGAGTTCGATGTCCGGTGCTCGGCCGATGGCATCCCTGTCATCTGTCACGATCCGACGATTCGCGGCATGCAAATTGATAGAACTACCGCCGACCAACTCGCTCTGCCAAGACTTGACGACGTGCTGCGACGATTCGCGACCCGGGCATTTCTCGACATTGAAGTGAAAGTTGAAGGCCTTGAGAGTCAATTGATTGCAGCATTGCGCGCGTATCCGCCGACGAGGGACTTTGTTGTGTCGTCTTTTCTGCCCGCCGTATTGACCGCAGTCGGCAAGTTGGATGCGAACATTCCACTGGGATTGATTTTCGATCAACCGAATCAAGTCGAACCACCTGGGCCTTCATTCTCGTGGACAATACCTCATTTCACACTGGTGAGCCGTGCTCTGGCAGACGAGGCGCACACCTCTGGAAAAAGGATCATGACGTGGACCGTCAATCGCGCCGACGAGATGCTAAAGTTCGCGGGCTGCGGGATAGATGCGATTATTTCGGACGACACGGAGTTGTTGGTCCGTTCCTTCCGTTGAGAAGCCCGCAATCACTCGGCTCCGATTGCTCTCGAAACCCGCGTCATTTAGATTGATCGGTTACATTGGATTAACCATGCCCACCACTGGCGAACGTTTCGAGCGTGCGGTTCAAATCATGGCGCGGCTGCGCGCTCCCGGCGGATGTCCGTGGGATCGCGAGCAGACTTTCGATTCCATCAAGCCCTACACATTGGAAGAAGCATACGAGGTGCTCGAGGCCATCGACAATCGCGATTGGCCCGAATTGACTGGAGAACTCGGGGACCTTCTACTCCAGGTGCTGTTCTACTCGGAGATGGCTCGCGAGGCTGGACACTTTTCGGTCGACGATGTTCTTGATCGTCTTTCGAACAAGCTGGTTAATCGGCACCCGCACGTGTTTGGCGACGTGAAGGCCGATACGTCCGCTGAAGTGTTGCGGAACTGGGAGGCGCTTAAAGCGGAGGAGAAAAAGAAACGGCTGGAGGCTGGCGGCAAGCACGCTGAAGCGGACGCCGGGCAAGGAGTTCAGCCTGATAGCTCGGTGCTGGCCGGCATTTCTTCGCGCGTTCCAGCAATGCTTGAAGCGCACAAACTCAGTTCGCGCGCGGCGCGGGTTGGTTTTGACTGGCCGGAGATCGAGGGACTCTTTGAGAAGCTTGCCGAAGAGACTGCCGAATTGCGCGAAGAGTTGAAAGCCGCGCCCATCCAGGGACCGCATGGAAATGGTGTCGCCGGATCGGGCCAGCCGCAGGTTTCTCCGGAGTTGCACGAGCGGTTGGAGGACGAAGTCGGCGATCTTTTTTTTGTGCTGGTGAACATCGCGCGTTATCTGGCGCTCGATTCCGAATCGGCCTTGCGCAGAGCCAATCGTAAATTCAAACGCCGTTTTCAATGGATGGAAGAGCAATTGCGTGCAGGCGGCCGCAGCCCGCAGCAGGCGTCGATGGATGAGCTTGAAAATTTATGGCAACAGGCGAAGGGTCAGGAGAAATCGGCGTGATGGAGGCTGGGCAGCCTGGAACGACTCGTGAACAGTCTTCGGTACTGACGATTCGCAAATGCACTTCGCTTGACGAGATGCAGGCCTGCTTCGCGCTCCAGAAAGAAGTTTGGAGCTTCTCAGATGCGGAACTGGTTCCGGTGCGATTGTTTGTGGTGGCGTCAAAAATTGGCGGCCAGGTCATTGGCGCCTTCGACGAGAACGAATTAATCGGCTTTGCGCTCGCGATCCCGGCCCTGCGTAATGGTCATTCTTATCTACATTCACAGATGGTGGCGGTTCGACAGCAATACAGGAATGCAGGTTTGGGGCGGCGTCTAAAGCTCTTCCAACGGGAAGAAGCTCTGGCGCGCGGAATCGAACTGATGGAGTGGACGTTTGATCCCCTAGAAATCAAGAACGCATATTTGAATATCGAGAAGCTGGGCGCAATCGCGCGGCGCTATAGCGTCAATCAGTACGGCATCAGCTCTTCGCCTCTGCAAGGCGGCTTGCCCACGGACCGGCTGATTGCGGAGTGGTGGATGAATTCGCCGCGCGTTCAAAATGTGCTCGCGTCCGGGCGACGACCGTCCTTCGAAACCAAAATGCGCGTCGATGTTCCGGCCGAGATCTATGAATGGAAGGCCGCGCCGGCGACGCGTTCCAAAGCGCTTGCCGTGCAGGACAACAATCGCGAACAGTTCATCCGGGCATTTGCGGCCAATTTGTCGGCACTTGGATACGAGCGCAACGAGCGCGGCGATGGCCGGTTTTTGTTGGGGTCGTGGGATGAGTCGCTGAATTATTAGCTTTGCGGTAGTGCATCGAACGAAGCATCGATCGGTTTTTGCGGTCTAGAGTTGTTGCTGGCCGTCGGATTTGCTTGCCGATCATCCCCTTGCCCCCATATACTTCTCGGGCTCTGGCCGAGCTTGTCTCGCGCGACACGAAAGAAAACCATAACCAATAATGAAGATTGAATCGGTGACTCTCCGTGAAATCCAGATGCCACTCGTGCATTTTTTTGAGACGAGCTTTGGACGCGTTTACAGCCGCCGCATTGTGCTGGTGAGCGTCGATGCCGATGGCGTCCGAGGCTGGGGCGAGTGCGTCGCCGGGGAAGACCCGTTCTATAGCCCGGAGTGGATCGAGAGCGCTTGGCCGACGATCTGCCATTATCTTGTGCCGGCTCTCCTGAAGAGTGAAGTGCACTCGGGGCGCGATTGCGCTGCCCTCTTCGGTAAAGTGCGCGGGCATCGCATGGCCAAAGCGGCGGTCGAGAACGCGGTGTGGGATCTGGAGGCTCGGCAAAAGCAGCAGCCGCTCTGGAAGCTGCTCGGTGGCTCAAGGCGCGATATCACCTGCGGAGTTTCCATTGGCATTCAGGATTCGCCTGAGCAGCTTCTGGAGAAAATTGCCACCGAACTGGCTGCGGGATATCGGCGCATCAAGGTCAAGGTGAAGCCGGGTTGGGATCTGAACGTTCTGGAGAAAATTCGCGCGCGCTGGGCCGATATTCTTCTCAGCGTGGATGCAAATTCCGCCTACACGCTCGATGAGGTCGAGCACCTGCGCACGTTCGACGCGTTCAAGCTTCTTATGATCGAGCAGCCTTTGTGGGACGACGAGATCTATCTGCATGCGCGGCTCCAGAAACTGATTCAAACCTCGATTTGCCTCGACGAGTCGATTCATCATGCGCGCGATGCCGATTTTGCGCTGGAAATCGGGGCATGCCGCATCGTCAATATCAAGGTCGGGCGCGTCGGCGGCTTCACCGAGGCGAAGAAGGTGCACGATGTCGCGCAGCGCCACAACGTTCCTGTCTGGTGCGGTGGCATGCTTGAGTCAGGCGTTGGAAGGGCGCACAATATCGCGCTCTCGACCCTTGAAAACTTCCGCCTTCCGGGAGATGTTTCGGCCTCGAAGAGATACTGGAAAGAGGACATCATCGAGCCCGAAGTGGAGGTTCGCGGAGATGGAACGATTGCCATCAGCGACGAAGCGGGAACCGGTTATCGCGTGCGCGAAGATTTAGTACGGAAGTTTACCGTGCGCGAGGAAACTTTCCGCTCGGGAAAAACTTAGCCTCTCCCGAATGATCAACGCATTTGCGTTTAGTGTTTTTGCGTTTCTGCAAGCTTCTCGGAGGAAGCCTTTTCGGCGAGGGCAGTCTTTTCTTTCTTCAGAAGGTCGACCGCCTGCGCGAAGGTCAAGTCCGTTGGGATCCGCTTAAAATCGCAATAGAGCTCGGTGGACTCAATATTCAGGCTCTTGAATAACAGTATTTTCCCGGTGAAGTTCACCGTCATTCTGGAAATTTCCCACACATCGTTGACATCCTGCTGGTGAACGATGAAGTGCCCGCCGGCATTGAGATGCCCGAGAATTCCCCAGCCGAAGCCGACGGACTTGAAAAGCGTGCCATCGATGCTTGCGATGCGGTAGTGCACCGCGTCAACCAGAATGTGCCCCTGCATGCCGGTCAGAACTTCTTCGACCCGCGAGGGAGGATCATAGTTGGGATTCGGACGGAATTTCAGTTTGACCAGAGGGTCGCCAGGCCGCCCGATGCCGGTCGATCCGGTTTCTTCGCCCGCATCCTCATAGAGGAAGGCATCGGGGAGGGCACGCATAATGCGCGTAGTTCGATCTGCATCTTCACGTTCCTGAGCGCGCTTTTTGCGCAACTCGTCGGGATTATTAAGGAAGCGGTCGAGCCGCGCTTTTTCCGCCTGCTGCTGATCGGGCGTCAGAGGCTGGCCATCGTAAGCAATGATCAGTCCGGCGCTGCCCTCTTTCGTTTCGGCGTAGAGCTTTGTTACTGAGCCTTTGGCGGTTGTCTTCACGCCGCGAAACATAAAGTGCTCAGACACGCCCTGATTGGCTTTGAGTTCGTTTTTTACGGCCTTGCGCACCAGTTCCACCGGGTCGCCGTAAGGCGCCGGTTGAGAGCGGGCCGACTGCGATTGTGAGTAGATGGGCGCGCTGCATGCGAGAATTAAGGCGGCCGCCCTTCCGATGGTGTACGCCCGGCGGGGAATGTGACGAAGTGAACCCATCGCGTTTAGACGATCGTAACAGGGGATGCGTTGCTTTTGGAGCCCTCCTTAACGGCTTGCATTACGATTGGTCAAACAGACAGGGCCCGTTCGGCTACCCGCTGGAGAGCACCATATGATTTACAATCGATGATTCGCGATTCGCGACTGTTGAGTCGTGACAACGCGAGGAATGGGGTTCATCAATGGATGCTCCGCAAAGCAGCGAGTTGGCCAGAGTCGGTAAATCGGTTGTGATCAAGGGTGAAATTTCCGGCGGGGAAGACCTGTATGTCGATGGCGAGATCGAAGGCAGCATCGACTTGCGGAGCCACAGTGTGACGGTTGGCCCGAACGGCAAAGTCAAAGCCAGCGTGAACGCGAAATCGATTGTGGTGCAGGGCAAGGTGGACGGCAGCCTGACCGCGTCCGATCGCCTCGATTTGCGGAAGACTGCGGTCGTGACGGGCGACGTGAGCACGCAGCGAATTGCGATTGAAGAAGGGGCGTTTTTGAAAGGCAAAGTCGATATTCAGAAAGAGGCAGGGAAGGGAACGGCGACTTCATAAGGCTCGCGCGATGAGTTGCGTTGGGGCATTTTGGCTCGACCCATTTCCGATCGATTCATGGCATCGGTTTCTAACCTGATGAAATTCTTCCGGAGTTCCTCGAACCAGACGGCAGAATCGGCAACACCGCAAAAACTTAGCCGCCGTTCGAGCGGAGTTGGGGAGATTTCGCGCGTACTGAATTCGCAGGAAGGCCTTTGTATTCTTGATGTTGGCGCTACTTCCGCGAATAATATTCGTTACTTTACCGATAACGGGCACAAGAATTACAGCGAAGATCTTTTGCGTGCCTCGCTTGATCCGGCGCTTCGGGTTCAGGATAGCGGCGGGAATTCGGTGGTCGACGGCAAGAAGTTTTTGGCCGAGAATCTGGTCTATCCGAATAGCCAGTTTGATATTGTGCTGTGCTGGAATCTTGCTGATTACATGGAAGAAAGCCTGGTTAAGCCGACCATCGACCGGCTTTGGTCGCAGCTCAAACCGGGGGGATTGCTGCTGGCATTTTTTCATACGCGCGATGCCGGGCCGGACTCGACCTGCTATCGCTATCACGTAACTGGCAGCGACATCCTGGAGATGCAGGCGGTCAAGTTTGCGCTGCCGGGACAGTCCGAAAAGCGGTCGCCGCGGCTCCAGCGCGTGTTTAACAACCGGCATATTGAGAATCTCTTTCACGATTTTGCGTCGATCAAGTTCTTCCTGGCGCGCGATAATATCCGGGAAGTGCTGGTTGTGCGCTAGCCAGTCAACATATTGAATGCGTGGGGGTTAGGGAGCCGCACACACGCACTTTCGTACGACCATTCTTGCCCCAGTATTCTTTCGCTGCCATTCTTCCGCTTCGCAGGGGAGCGGTCTCCATTCCGTTTGAATCTTTTATCCGCCGAGGCAGGAGAGATTTTGGTGGGCGAGTGGGCCGCCGTCGGCGGTTGGCATTCGGAGAAAGCGAATCACTTCACCGAGTTGACTTTATTGTACGTACAGCTTTGCGATGGCTGAGCGAAGAAAGTACGAAACTGACGAGACGAAAATAAAGTCGATTTTCGGAGCCTCGTGAAAGAGCCGAATTAAGGTGTTTTTCACTGGATCTTTCAGGCTCTGAAGGGGGAAGACTTAGATCGAGTTATTGCGAAATCAAGGAGTTACTCGTGCGCCGGCCGTTTAATGGGGGTGGGCGCGGGGTGATTTTTGTCAAGTTGACAAGGTATGCAGGTCGCGCGAAATTTGACGTGCATTTCGAGGTGCGCGGGGAGCATCGAGGGCATTGTGGAGACGGTAGCGGGGCACAAATCGGAGAGCGCCGGCCGCGCAACGGCGAAGTCTTGTTCTGCGGTCGGCGGGGACGGGCCAATTCTCGAAATTCCACGACTGCATCCATCGTATCTTCAGAATGGGAAAACCCCTCCCCACTCCCACCCGCGCTCTGTCCCTACCGCACCGGATCCGCCGTTCCATCCGACCATTTCCCCGCGGGAATCATGAATACGTCAATCGGTTCCGGAGCGCCTCCAAACTGTGGATTCAGCATGACGGGAGAGTTGGAAACATCCGCACCCCAAACCGCGCCGCTCATGAGTGGCGTGTAGAACATGAGGTGCGCGATCCAGTTATGGTGGACGCCATCGTTGAGGTACTGGTCCTTCGACATCATGTAGCTCATGGCTCCTGGCTCCAGCGGCGGCAGCCCTTGCTTCATGAATGCCTTGATGCCGTCGATGATCTGAGCCTTGGATTGACCCGCCAATATCATCTCCGTTCTCTTATAAGTGAGCGGCAGGATCGTGCGGGCAGCCGGCGGATTGTAGCAGACCGGACCTCGAATTTTAGGGTTCCAAAAATTAGCGGCATCTTCCCCGTTGAATGGGCCCATCCACCCGCGCTCCACGACGCATACGAAACCATTCTTGCCTTTGACTGCGGTTTCGTAGCCATGCTTTTCAAGGACGAGGACCTCGGCATCGCGTGAGATGGCCTCCGGGGCCGCGCTTCGCGCCAGAGCGATCTCAGCATTTCGGTCCGCCATCAGATATTGATCAAGCGGCGCCATGTTCGCATACGGCGTTTTGGCGTCTTGCGCGTGCGCCTGCCCGCGCTCGCCCAGCACGACAACCAGCGCACAAGCTCCCAATGCGATCATTCTGACGATGTTTTGCTTCATTGATTCCTCCTCGGAAGTAGGACGCTCGTCCATACCGGTACGGATGTCCAATGTACTGTTGTTGGACAGAGTGCGCGAGCCTTTTCCCGTTCCAGGCGGTGGACAACTTTCGAGGGATTGTTCTTCGATGGGGATGCGGATACCGTTCCCAGGTTAGGCTGCGTTTGGAGGGGTGTTGCCAGTGGATACTGGACGCCATTTGCCCGTCGGTGCTACCTATCAAGCACGCTCGTTGTAGCAAGCCAACATCGGTGCGACCTCGCCGCCCAATCAGTTCTCTTTCTTCGGCTTACTCAGCACCAGCGAGAAGTTGTCGCCCAGCCCAAGATAGTCTCCCGAGTCATCCGTCGCCGTCGCCTTCCAGGTAAAGACAATCGTTTTCGTTCCGCTCGGCACCGCGCCCGAGGTCTTGCACTCGACCAGGCCCGTGCTGCCTTTTGCGGCCTTGGGAAGCTCCTTCGTATCGTAAGGTTTGGTTTCAATCGCGCCCAGTTCCTTGTCCGCCGCATCCTGAAACGACGCCTTCAGCGTTGCCACCGTATTGCTGTTCCGGAATCCCCCCAGATACGCCGAAATCTCCGCCGTCACATCGCCCTTGTCGATCTCAGCTGCGCTCGGGGACACGTTCACCGTTTGCGACGTGGCCAGCTCATGCGTGCCCCGATCGAACGCCAGCCGCAGATAGCGGTTGCCACACGATGTGCATCCCGAGAGCCCCCAATCCCACTCGCCAGATTCGCTGCCATACTTGCTGTCCGACAATCCCTCGATGCCTTTCCAGCCCCGCACGTCTTTCGAATCTTTTCCCTCCACCTCGCCCCCGCCATTCTTCAGCAGATTGCGGTCCCACTGCGTGGTCGGAGTCGCCGCTTTCTTCGCGGCCGAAGCCGATTTGGAATGCTCGGCGGCGGAATGCGCCGTTGCGCAAAAGCCGATCAGTCCAAACATGGCGACCACAAGAACCCACCGCCTCATAACGCCTCTCGATTTGGAAATTGAAAATATCCCGGAAAAGATTTTACAAGAAGAGCAAATCCAAACGTCAATAGTGTTCACGTGGAACACTTCGCAAAAAACGAGACATGCTTCGCCCGCAACCCTCCCCGCAACCCTTCGACTTTAGAGCAGCCCCTGCGACCTTATAATTAAGAGGAATAACGAACAACGCGCCCCATGCCGACCCCACCCATCATCGGAGTCCTGGCCCTGCAAGGCGATTTTGACGCCCATCGCCGCCGCCTGGAAGAGCTAGGCGCACAAGTACTTATGGTAAAAAAGCCGGAACAGCTCGACCAAATCGACGCCCTGATCATCCCCGGAGGTGAATCCAGCACGCTCCTGAATCTCCTCGGCGAAGCCGGCTTCGAAAAGTTAAAGCAATTCGTAAAAGTCAAGCCCACCTTCGGAACCTGCGCCGGCGCAATCCTCCTGGCCTCCAAAGTAGAGAATCCGCCGCAATCAAGTCTGGGCGCACTCGACATAACCATCCACCGCAACGCCTACGGACGCCAGCTCGAAAGCTCCATCCGCGAAGGCAATTTCCAAAACCGTCCCATCGAGATGGTCTTTATCCGCGCCCCGAAAATCGACCGCATAGGCAAAGGAGTAGAAGTGATCGCGACGGAAGGCAACGATCCAGTGCTGGTCCGCCAAGGCAAAACGCTAGCCGCAACCTTCCACCCCGAGCTGAGCGATGACCGCAGGATTCACGAATATTTCCTGGCCATGATCAAGGGCTAATGGGAATGGAGCTTTCTGAACGACGGCGAAAAGTGTATGCAGCCTTCGAGTCACGAGGAATAATGAGGAATACAAAACGAGGAATGCAAGCCGGACGAGAGGCTCGATTCTAACGGCTGAAGCGCCGCCGAATCACGGTGGCCAAGCCCACCAGCCCACCGCCAAGCGCGACCAGAACGCCTGGTTCAGGAACGGCTGACGCTCGGAGCACATGCGGCGCCGCAAAGGAATTCACAGCACAAGTCAATATAAAGACAGAAAACACCAGGATTGCAGAGCCCACATTGCGCACGGTCGTCTCCCCCCGGAGATTCTCCGCAAACGGCTTTCCAAACTGGGAAGATTTCGATACTGTTCACAATCGAGTTTTCTCACGGGATTCAGCGGGATTGCTACGTGCCCGGCGGCGAGAGGGACTCGATCAAACCACCTGCTGCGCAAGCCTTTGCACTGTTTTGCCAATCAGTCGCCGTCCAACTAACGGGGCAAGCGGTCGATTTTGGCCGCCAGAATAAAGTCAGACTCGGTCAATCCATCGACAGCGTGCGTCCAGGTGGTGATTTCAACCTTCCCCCAGCCGAGCGCGATATCGGGATGATGCCCTTGTTCCTCAGCCAGCGCGCCCACTCGATTGACAAAATCCAGCGCCGACTTGAAGTCAGGAAACTTGTAGCTCCGGGCAAGATGATGCTCATCCACGATATTCCAGTGCGCGAACTCCGGCAGTTGGCGATGAATTTCGGCGAGTTCCTTTCCCTTCAGTGGAGGAACGCCACCGCGACAAGGAACACAAGTTTTATCGGCAAGAGATGTCATTCAGAAAAACCAACAAACGTCTTGTCATTCCGAGCGACCAACCGAAAAGCGAGCGTCAGCTAGGAACGGAAGGGAGCGAGGAATCTCATGTCCCGAACAGCCGAAATCTAAGTTGCCAGGCTGCCTGCATCGGGATGCTGCGCTGCTTGGCAAGAACCAACCCCTAGAACGGAATATCTTCATCCGTAATCGGCGAACCGCCGACCGGCGCATGCTCGGCCTCGGCCTCGGGAGGTCCGCTCTGATCGAAACTGTTTCCCCCCGACGAGGACGAAGCCGCTGAAGCCGCACGCGACCCGCCCGCATAATCGCCACCGCCGCCCTCCCCGCGTCCACCAAGCAGCACCAGATCGCTGGCCACGACTTCGGTCATATATTTCTTCTGCCCGCTAGTCTTGTCGTCCCACGAGCGTGTCTGCAAACGGCCTTCAATATAGACCTTGCCGCCCTTCTTCAGATATTCCCCGGCAATCTCAGCCAGCCGCTGCCAGAGCACAACATTGTGCCATTCCGTTCGGTCCTGCCAGTTGCCGTCTTTACCCTTGAAGCGCTCGTTCGTAGCGAGCGTGATCTTCGCCACCGGCGTTCCTTGCGGCGTGTACTTTACCTCCGGATCCTTCCCAAGATTGCCAATCAGGATAACTTTATTGATGCTTTTACCGGCCATAGCGCGGCCTCCTCTACAAGACTATCGTTCAAGACGCTCACTATATCAGAATCGCCGACAGCGAAGCCCGTGTCGAACGCACAACGAAATTGTGATGAATCCACCATTCATCATCTCCAGCCTCTCATCATCTTTGTCATCCTGAGCGAAGTGAGGCGTCAGCCGAACGCCGTCGAAGGACCTCATGTCACCTGAACCCGGCGTCGGCCCGCCAAGGAGTTCATACCACGAGAGTGTCCGATGTTCTCAACGCGAAGTCAATTCCGCTTTCTACGCAAAAATCCGAAACAGCATGAAGTAAACCACCACGCCGGTAACCGACACATAAAGCCACATCGGATAAGTCCAGCGCGCAATCACGCGATGCCGCTCAAACTGCCCGCGCAGCCCGCGCGACAAAGTCATGAGCACCAGAGGCACAATCACGATCGCCAGCGACGTATGTGAAATCAAAATCGTAAAGTAAACCGGCCGCCAGAACCCGGTCCCATGGAAGTAAACGATGCCTCCGTGCCCAGGCCAGTGGTAATAGAGGTAGCAGGCGAGGAAGACGGAAGAGGTGATGAACGCCGCGATCATCACCGCGCGATGCGCCGCCATTTTGCCGCGCATGATCAGACGATGTCCCACCACCAGCAGCACCGCGCTGCATCCATTCAAAGTCGCATTGATCTTCGGGAAAATAGAATAGTCAGTCATGAGAGTTCAGTTGTACGAGCAACAGTGTGAGTTTGGCAAGAGGCAAGCGAGGTCAGAGGTTTGAGGTCAGAGGTCAGAGGTAAGAGGTAAGAACACATGATCCGCAGCCGTCGCGCCGACGTTGCCGGTTTAGATTTTCACCTCCGACCTCATACCTCTAACCTCCGACCTCGCACCCAGCTGCCTCACTCCATATAAAATGTAAACACGATGTCCGATGTGGGCACTTCCCAGACCCCAATCCCGGCCCCGCCGCCGCCGAGCCGCTCTCTGCCGGTCGTAGCCGTCTGGGCGCGCGACCTGCTCGTCTCGCTGGCCATCTCGGCCTTCATCATCATCTTTCTATATCAGCCGGTAAAGGTCGAAGGCACCAGCATGATGCCCGGCCTCGAAGACCAGGAGCGCATCTTCGTCAACAAGTTCGTCTATCGCTGGGAGCCCATCCAACGTGGCGACATCGTAGTCTTCCGCTACCCGCGCGACACGACAAAAAGCTACATCAAGCGCGTCATCGGAGTAGCCGGAGACCGCATCCGCATCGAAAACGGCCAGGTCTTCGTCAACGACGAAGCCCTCGACGAAGACTACGTCCCCAGCGAATACGCCGACGCCCGCTCCTATCCCGAAGTGACGGTCCCAGCGAACAGCTATTTCGTGCTGGGCGATCATCGCACCATGTCGAACGACAGCCGCGACTTTGGGCCGGTGAACGAGCGGTACATCTACGGCAAGGCCGTGTTTGGATATTGGCCGATGGAGAAGCTGGGAAGACTTCGTTAAAGCGGAACGCCATACTCCAACGAGCGTTTTGACAACTACTGGTATCCCGTAGTATGATAAAACTGAAATTTGAGTGGGACAAAGCCAAGGCTGAAGGCAACTTGTCCGCACATGGCGTGAGCTTCGATTTCGCGAAGACGGTGTTTGACGACCCGTTTGCCATTGAGCGTCTCGATGATCGTGAGGACTACGGTGAAGAACGTTTTGTCATTATCGGCATGGGCCAGCGAAATATCTTGCTGTTTGTAGCCTATACCGAGCGCGACGAACGCATTCGCATTATTTCGGCCCGAAGGGCAACGCAATATGAGCAGGACGACTACTTCCAGCAAAACGCTTAAGTCCATGACGCCCCATGCGGTTGAGGCGGCAGCCCGCGCCGACCGCGACGCGCAACCGCTGACCCAAGCCGACCTTAAGCGTATGAGGCGGACGCCCCAGGCGAAAATCATTCGCCGCGCCTTATCCTTGACGCAAGAAGAATTCTCCGTCCGCTACCACATACCCCTGGGCACTCTTCGGGACTGGGAGCAAGGCCGCGCGGAACCCGATCAACCGACACAAGCCTATTTAAAGGTGATTGCCCGCGAACCCGAACGCGTCGAGCACGTTTTGAATTCAAGGTTGCGGTAGCATTGTGGAATCAGAAGATGTAGGAACGCCCGCATGAAACGCAAGCACATTTGGTTCTGGTCAGTCTGGTCGATCGTCATGGCGATACAGGCGATCCGCTCTATTGTGTCGGCTGTCCGCGAACCTCGGATTGGATTCCAGATCATGTGGATCATGGTGTGTTTGATATATGCAGCCTTTTCCTATGGCTCTGTTCAAATTGTTCGAGCGGCATTGCGTCAACGCGGCAAGACTGACGGGCGCACAAACTGAGAACCGCTAACTTTCCCAGTAATCCACAGCCCCGTCTGCTAAAATCCCTAAAATCCACTCTCAGGAGTGACAATGCAAGCTACGCTTGCCCTCGAAGACGGCAGAGTCTTCCGAGGCAAAGGCTACGGCGCCAAAGGCGAGTGCTCCGGCGAAGTCGTTTTCAATACTTCCATTACCGGCTACCAGGAAATTTTCACCGACCCCTCCTACGCCGGCCAGATCGTAGTTCTAACCAATCCTGAAATCGGCAACTACGGCACCAATCCCGAAGACAGCGAATCCACCCGCCCCTACATCGAAGGCCTGATCGTCCGCGAGTTCTCCAAAGTCAGTTCCAACTGGCGCTCGCAGCAAGTCACCGACGAGTTCATGGAGCAGTTCAAAATTCCCGTCCTAGCCGACATCGACACCCGCGCGTTGGTCCGCCATCTCCGGACCAACGGCGTAATGCGCGGCGTGATCTCAACGCTCGAGGACGACGCTGACGCCGAAAAGTTAGTCGCCAAAGCCCGAGCCATTCCAAAAATGGACGGCCAGGACCTCGCCAAAGTAGTCAGCACCAAAAACACTTATGTCTGGGAAACCGGCGAGCGCTCGCACCTCCCCGACGAAATCGTCGGCGTAAAAGACGAGCCGCCGCGCTTCCACGTAGTGGCCTACGACTACGGCATCAAGCAAAACATTCTGCGCAAGCTGCGCGGCGAAGGCTGCAAAGTAACGGTAGTCCCCGCGCAAACCACCGCTGAAGACGTGCTAGCCCTGAAGCCCGACGGAGTCTTCCTCTCGAACGGCCCCGGCGACCCCGAGCCCTGCACCTACGCAGTCGACAACATCCGCCGCCTGATGGGCCGCCAACCCATCTTCGGAATCTGCCTCGGCCATCAATTGACCGGCATAGCTCTGGGCGGCAAAACCTTCAAACTAAAATTCGGACACCACGGCGGCAACCATCCAGTAAAGCAGTTGCAGTCGGGCAAAGTAGAAATCACCGCCCACAACCACAATTTCGCGGTCGATCCCGACTCGCTCCCGCAAAGCGAAGTCGAGTTGACGCACATGGACCTGAACGACCAGACGCTCGAAGGCATGCGGCATCGGAACCTGCCGCTCTTTACGGTGCAATACCATCCCGAAGCCGCGCCTGGGCCGCACGACTCGCACTACTTGTTTAAGGATTTTGTGAAGATGATGGAGGAGTTCAAAAGATAGTTGTTGGAAATGAGGTTTATAGGATCAGAAACACCCTATAAGTCTTGTCATCCCGAACGTAGTGAGGGATCTGGAGTCAGCGGACAGCGTAACGACGTGACGGGCGAGTAAGCAGTCGCCGGTAAGGAGGAGAAAATGCGCGGCGAGAAACGCTATTACGTCTACATCATGGCAAGCCGTTCATTGACCCTCTACACCGGCGTCACCGGAGACATCTTCCACCGCGCCCTCCAGCACAGAGCGGGCGAAATCGAGGGCTTCACAAAGAAGTACCATATCAATCGCCTCGTCTATTACGAAGAATTCAAGTATGTAGACAAAGCAATCGCCCGCGAAAAACAGATCAAAGCGTGGACTCGCGCAAAACGACTCGCTCTAATCAAGAGCGAGAACGCAACCTGGCAAGACCTGGCCGAAGGCTGGGGTGAGCCAATCAAACTACAGATCCCTCACTCCGTTCGGGATGACAAGGGAGTGAGAGTTGAGGCCGCACCTGGAAGTACAGATGTAAGTCGAGAGAATCTAGATACCATCAACGGCTCAGAGAAAAAGGAGAGCGTCGGCGATCAAATCGTAGCCCGTCCCAACGCATCCAGGAGTACCGCATGACGCTTTCCTTTCCACCCTATAACCCTTGTCGTCCCGGTCGCAGAGAGGGATGCGCTGTCCCGTTGGTCCCATCCCATTCCCATAACCCTTGTCATCCCGAACGAAGTGAGGGATCTGCAGTTGCCGGCAGCGTCCCCGAATCTTGGGCGAACAGCGTCGACCGCCGCAATGCCGTGGACATGATGGAGGGATTCGAGAGTTGAACCGCCTGCTGCCATTAGCCATATTGCTCTTCGCGTGGAATGCTCGGCCGAGCGCACAGCTGGTCGGTTCGTGCCCGCCAGTTGCCGCGCGAAGCCCGCAAAAGATCGCGGAGCTACGGGGCGTAGTTGTGGATGAGACTCTGGCCGTAGTATCCAACGTTAAAGTTGAATTGCAGGCGCGCCATGGGCGGGATTTCCGGGACATCGAGGTAACCGAGACTGATCCGACCGGGCGATTTAGCTTCAAAGCCCGTGATCCCGGACAATATCGTCTCGTCTTTGTGGGGCCGAAGGGCTTCTGTCCGGCGACGATTCCCGTCACGTATTCGAAGGCAGGCCTGAAGGGAATCCGGCTGACACTCCCGATTGGGGCGAGTGATACTTGCCCCCAATATTGCGAGAGCAGACTCAGGATCGAAGAAATGCCCGGTCGAGAGGGACGCGAGTAATGAGAGCCAACGACTAACGACCAACGACAACTTCTAATGCCAAAACGAACCGACATCTCGAAAATCCTGATCCTGGGCTCCGGCCCGATCGTCATCGGCCAATCCGCCGAGTTCGACTACTCCGGCACGCAAGCCTGCAAGGCGCTCAAGTCCGAGGGCTTTGAAGTCGTGCTTGCCAACTCGAACCCGGCCACCATCATGACCGATCCCGAGTCCGCCGACCGCACTTACATCGAGCCGCTAACCCGCGAATATCTCGAAGAGATCATTCGCATCGAGCGCGAAATGTCTCCGTCCGCGGGCTTTGCGGTGCTCCCAACCGTCGGCGGCCAGACCGCGCTCAACCTCGCCATCGAACTCGCCGACAGTGGCGTGCTCGAAAAATACAACGTGCAGCTAATCGGCGCGCAGATCAGCGCCATCAAGAAGGCCGAAGACCGTCTCTTCTTCAAAGATGCCATGCAGCGCATCGGCCTCGACGTCCCGAAATCCGCGCTGGTCAGCAACATCAAAGACGGCATCGAATTCGCCGGCAAAATCGGTTTCCCTGTAATCAGTCGTCCCAGCTTCACCCTCGGTGGCACCGGCGGCGGCATCGCCTACAACCGCGAAGAGCTCATGGAAATCCTCGCCCGCGGCCTCGACCTCTCGCCCGTCCACGAGTGCCTAATCGAAGAATCCGTTCTCGGCTGGAAAGAATACGAACTCGAGGTGATGCGCGACACCAAAGATAACGTCATCATCATTTGCTCCATCGAAAATTTCGATCCCATGGGCGTCCACACCGGCGACTCCATCACCGTCGCCCCCGCGCAAACGCTCACCGACCGCGAATATCAAATGATGCGCGACGCCTCCATCGCCGTCATGCGCGAGATCGGCGTAGAAACCGGTGGCTCGAACATCCAGTTCGGCGTGAATCCATCCACCGGCCGCATGGTGGTAATCGAGATGAACCCGCGCGTTTCGCGCTCCTCCGCGCTCGCCTCAAAAGCCACTGGCTTCCCAATCGCCAAAATCGCCGCCAAGCTGGCCGTCGGCTACACGCTCGACGAAATTCCCAACGACATCACGCAGAAGACTCCATCCTGCTTCGAGCCCACGCTCGACTACGTGGTAGTAAAAATTCCGAAGTGGCAATTCGAAAAATTCCCCGGCGCCGACGAAGGCCTCGGCCCGCAAATGAAATCGGTCGGCGAAGTGATGGCCATCGGCCGCACCTTCAAAGAAGCCTTGCAAAAAGGCGTTCGCGCTCTCGACACCGGCAAAAAAGTAGGTTCAGAAAAGATCGAGCCGAAGATTCTCACACAGCGCCTGGTCACGCCACATCCCGAGCGCCTCTCCTACGTCCGCTACGCGATTCGCCAGGGCCACACCATCAAGCAGATCGCAAAGATGACTTCGATCGACCCGTGGTTCCTCTACCAGCTGAAAGAAATTAACGACATGCAGT
>JBAQJF010000147.1:0-6495 GCA_049300195.1 Terriglobales bacterium
GTGGTGGACCTCGCGGTCCACGCCCAGGCGGCGGTCCCGGCGGTTCGCGCGAGGGCGGGCGTAAATATTTCCGGCGCAAGAAAGTTTGCAAGTTTTGTGTCGAGAAGATTGAAGCCGTCAATTACAAAGACGTGCGGCTGCTGGTGCAGTTTGTCGCCGAGAGCGGAAAGATTACGCCGCGCCGGCTGACGGGCGTCTGCACGCCGCATCAACGGCGGCTGTCGAAGGCGATCAAGCAGGCTCGCAATATCGCGTTGCTGCCATTTGCGGGACGGGCACAGTAGGGTCATCAAAAGATCAGGGTTCCTTTGCGATCTCTGTGCCCTCTGTGGTGAAGAAGTACGTTAACCACAGAGTACACAGAGGTGCACGGAGGAAGGCCAAGGAGAGTTTCGAAATGGAAGTCATTCTTAAAGAAGATGTGGCGAAACTGGGCAATCGCGGCGAGGTGGTAAAGGTTGCCGAAGGATATGGGCGGAATTTTCTTTTGCCGCGGAAGCTGGCGATCGAGGCGACGGTCGGCAACAAGACGGTTATCGAGCAGATGAAGGCCGCGTCGGTGCGGCGCACGGCCAAAGAGAAATCGGAAGCGGAGGCGCTGTCGAAACAGTTTGACGGGCTGGAAGTGTCGTTCACGCGAAAGTCGGGCGAGAACGATCAACTTTTTGGCTCGGTCACGGCGAGCGATATTGCCGAGGCGCTCGAGAAAAAGGGCTTCCACATCGATCGGCGCAAGATTCAGCTGCATGAAGCGCTCAAGACGGTGGGCGAGTTCACGATCGCAATCAAGCTGCACAAGGACGTGACCACGCACCTGAAGGTGCTCGTCGCTAAGGAACCAGCGGAAGAGTAGGCTGGTGTCTTACCGAAGCGCAGTTTCTTTCGCCCCTTCGGGGCTGGCCTAACTCTGGCATTTGCACCCACGGCTTGCGCCGTGGGCTGCATTCTTTCGCCGCTTCGCGGCTACTTTCCGAAAAACTCCTCCACCTTCCTCAAGTCAGTGGTCTTCGTGTAATTCGGGAGGCTCTCCACAAATACCCGCCCGTAAGATTTCTTCAGAATGCGGTTGTCTAGCAGCGCGAGCAGTCCGCGGTCGTGAAGTGAGCGGATCAGGCGTCCGAAGCCTTGTTTCAACGTGATTACTGCGCTTGGGACCTGGTAGTCACCGAAAGCGTTCCCGCCCATGCGGTCGATTGCCTTCACACGCGCGGCTACGATCGGATCGCTGGGCACGGCGAACGGCAGGCGGTCGATGATCACACAACTCAATTGCTCGCCTTGCACATCCACTCCCTGCCAGAATGATGACGTGCCGAACAGGACTGCGTTCGGCGTCAGGCGAAACTCTTCCAGCAGCGCGGATTTTGGAGCGTCTCCCTGCTTGAGCATCGAAAATTCGATCAGACCAAGCAGGCGGTCGTAGATCTCGTTCATCTGCGCGTAGCTGGTAAAGAGGACGAAGGCGCGGCCGCGCGTGATTTCGAGCAGACGCCGAATTACGTCGGAGGCTTCGGCGGCGAATTGTGGCGTGCGCGGGTCGGGCAGGTTGGGCGGGACGTAGAGAATGGCCTGACTCTCATAGTCGAAGTGCGAGGGGACGATGAGTTCGCGCGCGTGCTCGAGGCCGAGGCGCTGGCGGATGTAGCTGTAGCCGCCGCCGACGGCGAGCGTGGCCGAAGTGAGCACGGCGGTTTCGAGTTTGGACCAGAGACACTCGCGGAGGATGGAGCCGACTTCGATTGGCGTGGCCTGAAGGAAGACGTTTGTGCGGCCGCTGTGCTTTTCTTCGGCGGAGCCACGCCTGCTGCCTGCTCCGCCACGAAATCCGCGGCGCTCGATCCAGAAGACGGTGTTTGGGTCTTCGTTTTCCATTACGAAGCTGAGCTGCACTTGCAGTTGCTGCGCGCGACGCGCCAGCGTGAAGACTTCGTCGGGCTTTTGCGGGAGTTGCTCGAACTCGGCAACCAGACGGACGAGCGATTGACGGAGCGCTATGAATTCTTCTCCGTTTTCTTCGAGGAACTCGCGGCGGGAGTCGAAGGCGCAGCGGCCTTCCTGCGCGGGCAGGAGCGAGAAAAACAGTTGTGAGCGCTCGCGCAGAGATTGAATCGCGCCGGACATCTGCGGCGTGTAAAGCTTTTCGCGCTGGAGAAGATTCTCGGTGTCGCGGGCGAGCTCATCCATCCGGAAATTGCTGACCGAGATTCCGAAATAGTTACCGGCGACGTCTTCCAGTTCGTGCGCCTCGTCGAAGATGACCGCGCCGGCATCGGGCAGGACGCCGGCATCCGGGGCGTGTTCGGCCTCGAGCTTGATGGCCAGATCGGCGAAAAAGAGATGATGGTTGACGATGATAATGTCGCTTTCGGCGGCGCGGCGGCGCATCTCGGTGATGAAGCAGCGGTCGTACTCCTTGCATTTCTGGCCGAGGCAGGTGTCGGCGCGGGCATCGAGCTTCGGCCAAAGCGCGCTCGCCTCGGGCAGTTCGGCGAGTTCGGCGCGGTCGCCGGTGTGCGTGGTTTTTTCCCAGGCCGCGATGGCTTGATAGTGCTCGATCTCTTGGAGTCCGCTTAGGACTGGTTGATCGGTCAGGTCGTAGAGCTTTTTGCGGCAGAGATAATTATTGCGGCCCTTCATGTAGCAGACGGAGAGCTTGCGGGCGCTGTCGGGGAAAAGGGCGCGCTCCAGAAACGGAACGTCTTTGAAATAGAGTTGCTCCTGCAGATTCTTAGTGCCGGTCGAGATGATGACGCGCTTGCCTGAGCGGATTACTGGCAGCAGATACGCCAGCGTCTTGCCTGTGCCTGTGCCGGCTTCGGCGATCAGGTGGCGCTTTTCTTCGAGAGCTTCTTCGACGGCTTGCGCCATCTGGAGCTGTCCGCGGCGGAATTCATAGGCCGGATGGCTCTTCGATAAAACACCTCCGGGAGCGAAGAATTGGTAGAGGGAGAATCCGGCGGTGGACGCGGCATGAGAGGAAGAGGGCACAGAGTCTCTATAATAGAGTTGTCAGTTCGCAGTTGTCAGTTCTCCGTTCTCAGTTTCCTTGAATCAGTGAAGCAAACTCCTCAGAACAATTCGAATACGTTGCCTCTCCTCGCCATCGTGGGCCGTCCCAACGTTGGCAAATCAACTTTGTTCAATAAGCTGACTGGGTCGCGGCGCGCCATTGTTGGCGATGAGCCTGGGATTACTCGCGACCGGCTCTATGGCGAGGCGGAGTGGCGCGGACATGCGTTTCGCGTGGTGGACACGGGCGGCATCGTTCCTGAGGATAAGGAATTCATCCCGGGGGAAATTTTTCGGCAGGCGAAAGTCGCGCTCAAGGAAGCGGTCGGAATCATCATGGTCGTGGATGCGCGGACCGAGTTGGCGGGACCCGATCGTGAACTGATCAGGCAGCTTCAGCGCATGGGCAAGCCTCTGTTTCTGGCCGTCAACAAGGTTGACAGCGACAAGCAGGAATCGCTGGTTGGGGAATTTCATGAACTCGGAATTAGAGAAGTGTTTGGGATCTCGGCCGAGCATGGCCGAGGAATTGACGATCTGCTTGATGCCATTCTTCCTTTGCTGCCGGCAGATCAAAAGCCTTTAACCGCGGAGGACGCTGAGAAGCCCGCGGAGACCGCAGAGGAAAGCGAAGCGCCTGCGAACAGCGAACAGCCAACAGCCAACAGCGAGCCTCACGAAATCAAAGTCGCCATCATCGGCCATCCCAACGTCGGCAAATCTACGCTGCTGAATCAGCTTACTGGAGCCGATCGAGCGATCGTCTCACCTGTGGCCGGCACTACGCGAGATTCGATTGACGAGGTAATCGAGTATAAGGGTCGCAAAATTCGTTTCATTGATACGGCGGGCATCCGCCGCAAAGGCAAGACCGAGCTGATGGCGGAAAAACTTTCGGTCGTCATGGCGCGCAAAAATATCGAAGGCGCTGACATCGTTCTTTTCATGGTCGATGCCACCGAAGGCGCCAGCGGCCTTGACGCGAACATCGCCGGATACGCGCATGAGAGTGGGCGCTCGGTCATTATTCTCGTCAACAAATGGGACCTCATCATGAGCGGCGAGAAGCGGGCGATCAGCCAGTCGAAGGCGGCGCGCATTCAGGATGCAAAGCGGCCGCAGGATCGGAAACTTTATGAAGAGCGGCTGCGCTACGGGCTGAAGTTTTTGAGCTACGCGCCGGTGCTTTTCATCTCCGCGCATACGGGCAAGGGGACGGAGAAGATTTTGCCGCTCATCGAGAAAGTCGCGGCGGAGCGGCGCAAACGCATTTCCACTTCGGAGATGAACCGGTTCGTGAAGAAGATTGATTTCGATCGCGCGTCGGTGCCGATGGGCAAACGCGTCAAGATTTATTACATGACACAGGCGGGGGTGGCTCCTCCTACGTTTGTGCTGTTTACGGATCGGCAGGTGAAGCTGCATTTTTCTTATGAGCGGTTTCTGGAGAACCAGATTCGCGCGGAGTTTGGGTTTGTCGGGGCGCCGATTTGGATTAAGAGTCGGGCGAGCTAGTGAGATTTGGAGAAAGGAGACTTGCCAATGAATGCGATGACTGACGAAGAAGTCCGGCAATTTGAGGAACAGAACCACTGGGCGACCGGCCTGAAAATCGACGAGAGCGGCCGAGGTTTTTACTACGACAATGTGGGTGCCAGATGCATCGCATTGGGATATCCGGAAGGGCCGATGCGCGTGCCTTATTTCACAAGGGTCCTGTCTTTGCTCAATGTCGAATCAGAAGAGCACTTTTACGGTGCCCTACTCTGGCTCACGCTGTGGACCATCGGTAGCCCGGGGTTGGAAAAGATAGGGTGGAAGCTGGTTGAGAAGATGCGACTCGCCTTTGGAGAAACGCGTCCAATAGGTGTCGCGCCCGGGCACTGGTTCAGAAGCGACGAGTTCGTTGAGCTTAACGCTTTCCTGCTCCCGTGCTTCATTTTTGGGTGGGATGCGTATTACGTCCCGTCGGGCCAAGACTACTTCGTGCATATTAGCCACGACGAGTATTGGGTGATCGTAACGAAAACAACTGCGGCCTACGACAATCTATTCAAATCATTGCAGCCGCTCTCGCCCAGAGACGCACCCATGGGAATAACTGAAAGATTCTGTCGCCACACGTCAGAAACGACTCATTAGGAGCCGGTCTCCTATCCCGTCACCGCCACATGCTTCCCATCCTCCGTCAGCAATCCCACGCGGTCCACTCCCGCAACGCGCGCGATCGCGATCACGTCCGCTACATCCTGAAAGTCGATGTCGTCATCGGCTTCGATGAAGGCGATGCGCTCTACGCGAATAGCGAAAATGTCGGCCAGACGCTGGCGCAGGTGATCCCACGCGACTACCTCGTCGTTGATCTTTACTTCGATGTTCGCCTCGGAATGCCCGACGCCGGGCTTCGCATGTTTCACCTGGATGACGATGGTGCGTTGCGGCGGCGGGACGTTATTGGCCGTTTGCTGCGCCGGTTGCGGGATTTCGGCATTCAAGCCCGTCGGCCGCTCTTCAACGACCACCACCATGAAAACAATGATCAGCACAAGCAGAACGTCAATCAGCGGAGTGACGTTCATTTGTGGTGAAGACGGACCACCGCCTGAGAATGCCATTTGGAATTTCTCCTCGTCTCAGGCACGCGCGTGTCTTGTTGTATTGGACACGCGCTGGGACGGATGAGTTCCCATTTGCTGGCAACTGGTGATGAGAATGCGAGAAAAGTCATTAACCAGAGAGGGCACGTAGGACACAGAGGAAAGATCAGAACCGGAAAACCCCACCCTAAGTTGCAAAGGCGCGACGTTAGGATGGGGCACTCTCGAATTTCCACTCTCGGAGAATCCTGCTCTCTGAGCGATGCGTAATCAGTGACGTTCTATTTGAAAGTGGCGTTTGTGCGCGCTAGGTAATCGCGATGCACACTGAAGTCGACCATGGAACCGAAAGCCGGGCCGGCGAATGGGCTTGCCTTCAGTGCCGCTTCCAGCGCCGTGTTGACCTTGTCCATACCTTCCGCGTTGGCGGTTATGTAAACGATCCAGAAGGAGTTCGGAGATTGAGTGTGCTCGGCTTCGGTGTCGATTTCATACTCGTGCAGCGTGCCATCGGCGAGCAACTTCTCCATCATGGGCACGATGAAGTTCTGGCTGACCAAACCAAGCGCGTCATCCGGCGCGTCGGGTTTGAATTTGTACTCCGAAACGTGCGTGTATGCGCCTTTAAATGATCCGGCATGCCAGTTGTAGTAACGGCTCACGAAGATGGAATCGAAATGTTTGGTCGCGCTGGAGAGAACCGGGTTCACGGCATTACCGGCCTTGTAGAACTGATCGAGAACGTTGAGCAGTCCGGCGAGGGACATGCTGGACCACCAGTCGTCGTGTGTGGGCCCGTCGGGTTGGTGAATCAAATTCACGTCGTCGCCATATCCGATGAGTGTGCCGGCGGCGAGGGCTTTGGACAGAATCGGCCCGTCGGCCGCAT
>JBAQJF010000148.1:0-4761 GCA_049300195.1 Terriglobales bacterium
GCCTTTCACCTCTGCAATCTGACTTCTGACCTCTGCAATCTGCTATATTCGCTCGACCTGTGCCATCCAAGCTCTATCCCCGGACCGCGCTCGCGCTCCTGACGGCGCTGAATCTTCTCAACTATATCGACCGTTCCGTTCTGTTCGCGGTGCAGGATCTGGTGAAGGCGGAGTTCCACCGCAGCGACGCCGCCTTCGGCTTATTGACCAGCGTCTTCTTCATTTTTTACATGTGTGCGGCTCCGTTTATGGGCCCGTTATCTGTGCGGTTCTCGCGCAAGGCAGTGATCATTGCGGGCGCGATCGTTTGGAGCGTGGCGACGCTGCTCACGGCAGTAACGCACAACTTCAATGAACTACTAATTCGCCACACGCTGGTGGGCATTGGGGAAGCGAGTTTCGTCATTCTCTCTCCCACGTTCGTTGCCGATATGTTCCCCGAGAACAAACGCGGGCGGGTGATGGGAGTGTTTTATCTGGCAATTCCCGTCGGCACGGCGCTCGGCTATCTGCTGGGCGGAATCATGGGCGCGAAGTATGGATGGCGCGCGCCATTTTACGTAGGAGCGGCGCCCGGAGTGCTGCTCGCCTTCTTGTTGCTTTTTATCCCGGAGCCGCCGCTCGGACAGTTTGACGCGCCCGAGAAAGCGCCGGAGCGCGACACCATCAGAGGTCTGGCACACAACCCCGCATTCCTGACCGCGACCTTCGGCATGGCGATGATGACGTTTTCCCTCGGCGGCCTTCAGGTCTGGATGCCGACATTTCTGCATCGCGTGCACGGATATAGCCTGCTCGATGCAAATGTGCTCTTCGGCGCCAGCACGATTCTTAACGGCATCGTCGCTTCGCTGGCGGGCGGATGGATCTCCGACTGGCTCCTGCGGCGGACGCGGTCGGCGCACTATCTGGTTTCGGCGGTCAGCCTTGCACTCGGAATTCCGGCGATGTGTTTTGCACTGTTTGCGAGCGGCAAACTCATGATCGTCGGCATTTTTCTGGCTGAGTTTTTCCTGTTGCTGAACACAGGCCCTCTGAACGCCGCTGTCATCAACTCGGTTGGTCCGCACGTGCGCGCGACGGCGCTGGCCGTCAATATTTTCATCTTTCACCTGTTGGGGGATGTGCCCTCCGCTTACCTGATCGGATACATGTCGGATAAATATTCGCTGCGCATGGCGTTCCTCGGGCCGGTGCTCACGATTGCGCTGTCGTCTGCCATACTGTTTTATGGCATGCGATTTGCGCTGGAAGTAGTGATACCGCCCGCGCAGGAATCCGCCCCAAGAGCCGCGTCTTAAGTTCGCAGATAAGTTCGCAGAGAAGTTCGCAGGGAAGTTCGCGGAATGATTCTTCAAATTTCATACTGGATTGCCGGCATCGTTTTGGCCACGGTGTGGTTTTCACGCATTCTGGAAGCCGCCATCGGCATGCCGAAGATCGCCGACGTGGCGCGGCCGGAATGGGATCGCAAACCGCCAACTTCGACGGGCGAGCCACGCGTCACCATCATTGTCCCCGCGAGAAACGAAGAGCGCGACATTCGCGCAACCCTTGAGAGCCTCTTAGCCCTAGATTATTCAAATTATGAAGTGATCGCGGTAAATGATCGTTCGACCGATGCCACCGGCCGGCGAATGGATGAGGTCGCAGCCCGTTTTTGTGGCGCGGACACTCCTGTCCGCGGGCCGGCAGCGGTAGTGCCGGAAGCAGGGGCGGACAAGAGTGTCCGCGCTACACTGCGCGTAATTCATGTCGCAACCCTTCCCCCAGGCTGGATGGGCAAAACTCACGCCATGTGGACAGCGGGCAAGCAGGCGACCGGCGACTGGCTGCTGTTTACGGATGCCGATGTCTTGTTTAAGCCGGATTCGCTGCGCCGTGCAGTCGCCTATGCTGAAGCCGAAAAAGCGGGCCACGTCGTGCTCTTTCCCCGCATGCTCATGGACCATGCTGGCGAGCGCATGATGATTGCTTTCTTCCAGACGATGTTCGTCTTTGGGCACCGTCCATGGAAAGTTGCCGATCCGCGCGCGCAGGACCATATGGGAGTCGGCGCTTTCAATATGGTGCGGCGGCCGGTGTACGACGCGATCGGCAGCTACCAGGCGCTGCGGATGGAAGTGCTCGACGACATGAAGCTGGGGAAGCTCATCAAGAATGCAGGCTTCGCGCAGCGCAACGTTTTCGGCCAAGATTTGATTTCGCTGCACTGGGTAAGGGGAACGTTCGGTATCGTCGACAACCTGACGAAAAACTTCTTTGCCCTGCTGTCATTTCAGTGGCCGCGCACGGTGGCCTCGATTGTTGCACTGGCATTTCTGAACCTGGGACCATTTGTTGGGCTCTGGCTGGCTCACGGGTGGGCGCGTTTGCCCTACGCAATCGCTTTGGCCTCGATCTTTGCGATCTATTGCGGAATGTCCCGCCTCTCGGACGTGGCGCCGTACTACTTTTTCCTGCACCCGGTCAGCACGAGCCTAGTGATGTATACGGTGGCTCGGTCGATGGTGTTGACGCTGTGGCAGGGTGGAATTGTGTGGCGGGGAACGAAGTATCCGCTGGAGGAGTTGCGGCGGGGGATGGTCTAGTCTGGCGTCGCCTGGGATCTCAAAGAAACGGATTTACGATTCGCATTCCATCGATCTCTTTTCCATGTTGCATATCTTCTGAGAAAACCACGCTGCAGCCGGTCTGTTTAGCCGAGCGAAGAATCAATGCGTCCCAGAAAAACAAAGTATGGAGGCGGTGGAGATCAATGGCGGCCAGGATATCGGTGACATCGGGAGTAGCAACGTCGAATTCGGCCAGGAGTTCAACCTTTCTGCGCGCAACCTGTGGATTAACGCCCAGCTTTCTAGTCACCGTTACAAAATACTCCTGGAGAACCTGGAGCGAGACTACCCCGGTGCCTGCTTGGCGATGAGAGGCCACTAGATTGATAGCGATGCTCTGCTTGGCGGCCGCAGATTTGTCGTCCGCATAGACGAGGATGTTCGTGTCGAAGAAACTGCGAGCGCTCACGAATCATGCCGTTCATGAATCTCATCTCGGTTAAATCGCCAGCCTCGGGAGTCGCCGCGGCCAGAGAGTCTCTTGAACTCCTCAATGCTGCGTTCAGGATCGTCGCCACCCGCGATGTGCTCCAGATAGTCACGAATCATCTGATTGAGACTCTTGCCTAAGGCGCTCGCCTTTTTGCGGGCTTGCGCAACTACCTGCTCATCGACGGATAGGGTGAGGTTCATGGACACAGCATATGTGCACACATTTTACGTGTCAACTTCATGGTTCTTCCGCGTCTATGATCGAGATCGGCGGCCCTTGGGCAGTGCGCTTCGGTTTTGTGGTTTTGGCCGCGCGGAATGTGCCCGCGCTGTAATGGCCCTGGCGCTCCACGTCATATTCTTTCGGAACCGCAGTCAGCAGCTTTGCGTCCTCCCCCAGTTGCTGTGAGTGCCGCAGAATAATCTCGGCGCGGTCGTCGTATTCTTCGATTCTGCCCTGGATCGTAACCACGCGCCCCTGGAGTTGGTGCACATCGCCGATTCTTCTCAAATCGCCTGGGAAGACGACGACCGTGAAAGGGCAGTTGCGGTATTCGGGGCAGAAGTCGAGAAAGGTAACGCCGTGGCTGCCGTCCTCGACGCGCACAATGGTCCCAGTGATGCAAGCTTGCTTGCGTATGTGCTTGCTGGCGTCAGCAATGGGAAGGCAGGTTTTCGGCGACGCCTTGGCGGAGGAAGACTCGCCCGAAGCGGAACTCTTCTGCGAAGCCGCCGAATCGTTTGACCACGGGGCCTTTGAAGCATGATTGCCCGCGAAGCAGTGCGAGCCCGCAAGCCCAATCGCCATGACTAAAGACAAAGTTCGACGCATACACGACGACCGACGACAGCCGTCAGTCTCAGTTTCGATTGTAGGAGTGAGCGCGCGCGGCCATGACGCGCGGGACTTAAATTTCCGCAAAACCCCATCCCGAAACGGGACGTGCGAGCCGGAGCATGGCCCCGGCTCAGCGATTCAGACGCGGCCGCAGCCTATTTCGTGAATGACTTTATGGCGGTCGCCTCGTCGTCCTTCACGTCAAAGACGGTATACAGCTTGGTGATCTGGAGCAGGTCGTGAACCTTCTTCGTGAGGTTCAGCAGCTTGAGTTCGCCGCCCTGATTTTTGGCGGTGGTGAAGGCGCTGACGAGTTCGCCGATGCCGGAGCTGTCGATGTAATTGACGTCGCCGAGATTGAGCAGAATTTTTTTCTGGCCTTTGGAAAGCAGATCGCGAACCGTGTCGCGCAGAACGACGCTGCCTTCGCCGAGAGTGATCCGGCCGCTGAGATCGACAATCGTGATGCCATCCACCTGACGAGTACTGGACTTCATGGTCACTGGGGAGCCTCCTCCTTGGAATCCGCCGCGTCGCCGCGGACGTGCTTAATCATTTTAAGTTCGGTGCCCGTTTGGGAGGGGTGAATCTCCACCTCATCCATGAACGAGCGGATCAGGAAAATTCCGCGGCCCGATGTTTTCAAAAGGTTTTCCGGCGCCAGCGGATCCGGAATCTTGCTCGCCTCCAGCCCCTTGCCTTGATCGCGAATAATGATGACAAGATTATCGGGCGTTCGCTCAAACGCGAGCGTTACCTTTTTGTTCGGGTCGTAGGCATTTCCATGCAAAACCGCGTTGACGGCGCCCTCCCGCACAGCCATGGAGATCTTCATGATCTCCTCGTCGTCAAAGCCCGCCTCCGCCGCCATGCGGC
>JBAQJF010000149.1:0-1730 GCA_049300195.1 Terriglobales bacterium
GTACTGGGGCCTGTTCCGGCGACCCCGGTAGCCCTGGCCGTTAACCCCAATACTCTTCACTTAACAACATTTTCATGCTATTCTGTTTTAGAAACAGGAGGCAGGGAGAATGTCGCGAACCGTTGCCACGCTGCCCGCCGGAAGTCGGATTACGGACTACATCAGTTTGGGGGTGGTGGCGAAGACCTTCCCTTTGGATAAGATTCACGCGGCTCTGGCGGCGACGGAGAGGGAGAGCGCGCGTCAGCGCGACCTTCCGGGCCATGTGACGGTCTACTACGTAATCGCGCTGGCGTTGTATATGCAGTCGTCCTATCGGGAAGTGTTGCGTTGCCTGCTGGAGGGAATCCAGTGGCTGGCGCGGCCGTCGGCGAGCATCAACGTGGCTGGCAATTCAGGCATCTCGCAGGCGCGCACGAGGCTGGGCTGGGAGCCTTTGCGGCATCTGCACGACCAGGTAGTGAAGCCGATTGCAGTGGCGGCGACGAAGGGAGCATGGTATCGCTCGTGGCGTCTGGTGAGCATGGACGGCAGCACGCTGGATATCGCCGACGAGAAGGGCAATGACGAAGCTTTCGGACGCCCGGGAGCGAGCCGGGGCCAGAGCGCGTATCCGCAAATCCGCTTCGTGTCATTGGTGGAAAATGGTACGCATGTTCTGTTTGGCAGCCGAATGGCGGATTACGCCACCAGCGAGATCGCACTGGCAAAGACGGTATTACCCAGTCTCGGCAAGGGTATGCTGTGTCTGGCGGACCGCGGCTTCTTCGGGTTCGAGATGTGGAATCAGGCAGCGGCTACAGGGGCCAGTCTGCTGTGGCGGCTCAAGAAAAATATGTGTCTCCCCCGGGAAACACGGCTGCCCGACGGTTCCTATATCAGCCGCATCCACGCTTCGGAAAAAGCCCGGCGACACGGCACCGACGGCGTGTTGGTGCGCATCGTCGATTACCGGCTTGAAGGAGTGGAGGGATCGGAGGAGATCTATCGTCTGGCCACCACCATCCTTGATCACCAACTGGCCCCGGCCGCCGAACTGGCGGCGCTCTATCACGACCGCTGGGAGATCGAAACCGCGCTCGACGAACTCAAGACTCATCTGCGGGGCGCACGGATCGTGCTGCGCAGCAAGACGCCAGATCTGGTGCGTCAGGAATTCTACGGTCTGCTGATGGCGCACTTCGCCATCCGCGGACTGATGCATGAAGCGGCACTGGACAGCGGAGAGGATCCGGACCGGTTATCTTTTCTCCACGCCGTGCGCGTTGTCCGTCGCAAGATGGCCGCCTTCGGCGCTATTTCCCCCTCGGGACCGGAAGAAATTTCATAAAGCGGTGCTGGAGGAAATACTCGACGAGCGCGTTGCCTCAAGCCGCAATCGGCGCAATCAGCGCGGGGTCAAGCGGAAAATGAGCAACTTTCCTCTCCGGCGCGGCTACAAGCGCTCGGTCCCCGTCGATATTTGCCCGGCCATCAGAATCGTTAAGTGAAGAGTATTGACCCTAAGCCCGCATTTTTCAGTGCGCCCCAGAGGCGTGGATCACCAGTGGGGGAAGGACCACTCAAGTAGTTGTTGGTTGGACTTGATAGCTTGCGAGCGTTCGAGCCGGGAAACCAGCGAGGGCGGAGCCTCGCGATAAAGCCCACGGAAGGTGGATGAGCAACCTTGCAGGCCGTAACGCGTGTGAAGCCTGAGCAGGCCTCGAAAGTGAAGTCGTGGATGCCCGACC
>JBAQJF010000150.1:0-23598 GCA_049300195.1 Terriglobales bacterium
ATTTTCGCGCCGCGTCCGATCGCTTGCGTGAAACGCCGTGAGCTGCCGTACGATAACGCTGAGCCGCAATGGCCAACTGCGAGCGCAGTTCCGCAAGAACCTCATCCTTATTTTCCATCTCGGAAAGTTTCCGCCGGACGTCTTGGCCGAAAGCAATGACCTGGCCAAGCTCAGGACCATACTTGCGTTTCAGCCGATCCAGCACGGCCAGCCGCTCCTCCAGCTCCGCCAGCCTTTCCGGAGAAGCATGAATTCCGCCCGCGTAGTCGCGCAAGGTCGCGCCCACATCTTCGACGCTGATACGCGCCGTTTCAAGCGCTGCCAGCGCCTCCTGAAACTTCGGCTCGTAACGCGCAAGTTCCTCGATGTGCTTCTGCGCCGAGCGCAAACTCGACGAAGTCGAAGCATTCCCCTCATATAGCAGATCGAATGCGTTCATCGCCGCGCCGTAGATCTTCTCCGCGTTCGCTAGCACGAGCTTCTCGGCTGCCAGTTCCTCATCTTCTCCGGCTCCGGCTGTCAGTCGAGCCTCGTCGATCTCCCGCGCCTGAAAGCTCCACAGATCGAGCAAGCGCATCCGATCCTGTTCGTCCCGCTCCAACTCAGCAATGCGCGCCCGGATCTGCTTCCATGCGTTGAATGCGGTCGAAATTTCTTCGAGTTCGATCCCAGCGTAAGCATCCAGCAGACCTTGCCGCGCAGCCGCATCGAAGTGCGCAATGGATTCGTTCTGCGCATGGATCACACCCAGATAGGGCGCAAGCAGCTTTAACACCGCCACTGTCGCGGGCTGATTATTGATGAACACACGCCCTTTTCCACTGGCCGCTATCTCCCGCCGCAGAATCAGCGATATGCCGTCCGATAACCCATTGCCCGATGGACCATCGGCCGACGACCCATCGCCCGCATCCGCGTCCAGGCCATTCGTCTCGAGAATGTCTTGGATGGCCTTGGCCGCCGCTCCTGCACTGTCAAAAACGCCCACCACAACGGCGCGCTCCGCGCCCGTTCGGATCACGTCCGCGGAGGCCTTCTCGCCCAGCAGCAATCCGAGCGCATCGATCAGGATCGACTTCCCTGCGCCGGTCTCGCCCGTGAGCAGGTTCAGCCCTGGGGCGAACTCGATTACCGCGTTATCGATGACCGCGTAATTTTCCAAACGCAATTCAGAGAGCACAGGCTTCTCGCGATCCGTGGACTCGATCCAGCGGACTATCCCCGCTGACTATTCCTGCCAAATGACTTCGCCAAATAACGCGCAGCATAGCACACCCGTATGAGCGCGATGCGTGAAAACCGGCGTCCCATACCGGCACTCAGCCCGCGGTCAACGGCACTAGTGATTTACCCGCATGCCCTAGTGATTTTGCCGCCAAAGAGAGACCTTCGCGAAAATCGATCCCATGAATTCCTTCCCCGGATTCGCCACCAGCTATCTGTGCGTCTGTCTGCTTTTTGGCCTGGCAACGTCAGTCGCCGCACAAGATTTGCAATGCCAGCCTTGCCGCCATGGATTTGGCAAAGTCCAGACCGGAAGTTCCCGCTCCTTCAACGTCCAACTGAAAAACTCCGGCAAACGGGCTCTGAAAATCACCTCCGGATCAATTCAAGGAAGCGAGTTCTCAGTCGGCACTTTCCCCCTGCCCATGAAGCTCGCGCCCGGCGCAACCGTCTTATTGCCGGTCATTTTCGCGCCGACCGCTTCCGGACGCCTGGTTGGCAACGTCACACTGACGAATACGGGCCAAGATTCACAGCTCCAGATCAAACTCGCCGGAACCGGGATCGACGGGAGTTCCCACAGCGTCGCGCTTTCCTGGGAGCCAGGCGACCATGACTATGTCGGATTCAACATTTACCGCTCGACTGTCGATGGGGGAGCCTACACAAAAATCAACTCCAAACTGGATTCCTCGCCGAGTTTTACGGACTCGACTGTTCAAGGCGGAATGACCTACTACTACGCCGCAACCGAGGTCGATGCCCAAGGTGAGGAGAGCGCGTATTCCAATATCGCGGAAGCCACAATTCCCGATTAGCATCTTGTCCATGAATTGTGAGCAGGCATTCCGCGGCCCATTCCGCATTCACATTGGCCAAGACACAGAAACCAGTGACCGATGCGGTACCTCGACCTGCCCTTCGCCGCGCCGGGTCTATAATTCCCTAAGGAGCTTCCTCGATATCAATGCACTTGCCTCCCGTCCTCCTGTCTTTTGTCGGCGGCGAAATAGTCGATCTCGTCCTTCAAACCGGTGCTGTCGCAAAAACCGTACTTGCGATTCTCGTTCTCTTCAGCATCCTGTCCTGGGCCGTCATTCTCTCGAAGTGGAGAATCATTAAACGGGCGCGCGTCCAAAGTGAGCGCTTCATGCGCGCCTTTCGCAAGTCACAGCGCCTCCAGGAAATCGCAGCGGTCGCCGAACAGTTTCGTCCCAGTCCGCTGGTGGGCGTATTCGAAGGCGCTGTCGCTGAGTTCAAACGCCAGATGGGAACGACGGGCACGATCCATAGCGCAGTCTCGATTCAGCGTGCCATGCAAGTCTCGTCTTCGGAAGAGATCACAGGTCTCGAGCGCAACCTCCCATGGCTCGCCATCACCGGAGCCGTCACCCCTTTTATCGGCCTGTTCGGCACGGTCTGGGGAATCATCGATGCCTTCCATGGTCTCGGCACCGCGGGCGCGGCCACGTTGCGGGCGGTTGCTCCCGGAATCTCGGAAGCTCTGATCACGACCGCCGCCGGACTGGCAGCGGCGATTCCGGCCGTTATCGCCTACAACCTCATCATTGGTTCCATCCGCGAACTGGCCGCGCGCAACGACGATTTCTCTCTAGAAATGCTCAACCTGGTCGAGCGCCAACAAGTACAGCAGAACGCGCAACCCACCCCTGAGGCTCGCCGCTAATGGCTTTTACCACCGCCAACGGCCGTACCCAGAGCGCGCTCGCGGACATCAACATCACTCCGCTGGTCGATGTCGTCCTCGTCTTGCTCATCATCTTCATGGTGACCGCGCCGATTCTGCAATCCGGCATCGAAGTCAACGTGCCGCACACGCGCACCGTGAAAGAGATCACCGAGGAGCGCCTCGTCATCAGCATCGACAAGCAGCAGCGAGTCTTTCTCGGCAACGATCCTATCAATATCAATCAGATAGGAGCCACGCTTAAGGAGAAAATTCGCGATCCACGGCATCAGTCCATCTATCTGCGCGCGGACGAAGACGTTCCCTTTGGGGCCTTCGCGACCGTGATGGACGCGATCAAGTCGGCCGGAATCAGCAATGTAAGCATCGTGACTCAACCCATTGACGCACATGGCAAGCATTAGTGCCACAGGCATCGACAACGATTTATTGCAGGGCAGACTCAAGCGGCCGCTTGCCTGGTCGGCTGGATTGCATGTGGGATTCGCTGTGTTCGTCGTGCTCTGGGCCACCTTCATCACCGGTATCCGCGGGACAGGCTGGGGCAGCGGCGGAGGCGGAGACGCCATGGGAGCGACCCTGGTGAACTCGGTTCCTTTGCCCGCGAGCGAGCAGCCAACGAAGAATGTGCTCGCGACCGAATCGAAAGGGCTAGCGCAATCGCAGCCCAAGGCGGAAGAAAAAGAACCCGATGCGATTCCCATCGCCGACAAGAACGCCAGGAAGAAACCAAAACCGGTGACGACGGCGACTCAGCGAAAAGCGGAACCTGAACCGCCGCAGACGAATCAAATTCCCTATGGCGAAGGCGGTCCCGTAAGCGGCCCCTATGCCATGTTCAACGTCGGAGGCGCAAAAGGAGGCTTCGGCTTCACCGGAGGTGGCGGAGATTTCGGCAGCCGGTTCGCGTGGTACGTGCAGGCGGTGCAGCGCAAGGTTTCCGAGAACTGGCTGAAGTACGAGGTGGATCCCAGCATTCATGACGCAAACCGCGTTTACGTGACGTTTGACATCGCGCGCGACGGCCACCCGTCGAATGTGCAGATTGAGCAATCGAGTGGAGTACCCTCTCTCGATATCTCGGCGACGCGCGCGATTCAGCGCATTGATACCTTCGGCCCGTTGCCACCAGAGTATCCGGGCAGCAAAGTTTCGGTAGAATTTTGGTTTGATTACAAAAGGTAGCTGTTCGCTATTCGTCGTTCGCCGTTCGCCGTTCGCGAGAAACAGATCGCGGTGGACAATGGCGGATAACAAGCGTGAAGCACCATACGGAATTTGCGAACAGCGAATAGCGAACGACGAACAGCGATTCAGGAGCAAAATTTGAGCAACTCGCCATCCCCCGCCCAACATCCTATTCATGAGAAACAAATTCGCTCGCTTGGCAAGGGGATTACGTCGCGCCACGATCTTAAATCCCAGCTTGGCGGCCAGTGGCTTTTACTCGTCGTCGCCGTCGTTTTCGCACTGGCCGCCACCAGTTCCGCACAAGACTGGATTCGCACCGGCACCGGACTCGGGGTCGAGAAGGTGCGCCTTGCCGCCTCCGACTTCAAGCCTTCGACGCAGGATCCTAAAAACCCCGACCTGCTGAAAACTTTCAACAGCACCCTCTGGAACGACCTCGACAACGCCGGGATTTTCACGCTCGTTTCGAAGAGCTTTTATCCCCTGCAAGTGCCGGCACAACCGTCCGACGTCAAATTCGCGGACTGGGCCTCGCCGCCGCCTGAGGCTTCTATGCTCGCCTTTGGCAACCTCGGCGTCACCGCCGACAAAGTCAATGTGCAAGGCTGGCTCTACGACCTCAAGAATCAGGGGTCGCCGCAAGTTCTCGGCAAGCAGTACTCCGATTCCGCCACCAGCGACGCGGTGCGCCTGATCGCGCACAAATTTGCCGACGAGATCATTTTCCGCCTGGGCGGCGGAATTCAGGGCATCGCCGAAACCAAAATCTATTTTGTCAGCGACCGCACCGGCCACAAAGAGATCTGGATGATGGATTACGACGGCGCCAACCAGCAGCAGATCACGCACCTCGGAAGCATTTCGCTTTCGCCGCGCATCTCGCCCGATGGCTCGCGTCTGGCCTTCAGTTCCGCGACGAAAGGTGGTTGGGAAACTCTGATGTACTCGTTTCTTCTGAACCGCATGGTCGCCTTCCCCCATTTTGGAGGCATGAATTTTTCGCCTTCCTGGTCGCCTGACGGCAAGATCGCCTTCTCCTCCTCGCGCAACGGCTATCCCAACATTTTTGTCGTCGATGAGTCGGGCGGGAACCTGCATCGGCTCACAAACGACAAGGGCCCAGACGTGGCGCCAACGTGGAATCGTAAGACCGGATCGCAGATCGCCTTCGTCAGCGGACGCACCGGCCTGCCCCAGATTTACACCATGGAATCCGACGGCACCAACCTCCAGCGGGTGACCGACCAAGGCTATGCCGTTTCGCCCAACTGGTCGCCCAACGGGCAGTTTCTGACTTTTTCTTGGGAGCGCAAATACGGCCCCGGTGAACCCGGCTCTAACGACCTGTATCTAATGGACGTTGCGAGCAAACAGTGGGTGCAACTCACGCACGATGCAGGCCGCAACGATTACCCCTGCTGGTCGCCGGACAACCGGCACATCATTTTTCAGTCCCATCGCACGGGCACGGATCAGATTTTTACCATGCTGGCTGATGGTACGAATGTTAAGCAGTTGACGTATAAGGGCAACAATACCCAACCCAATTGGAGTTGGAAGTAGATCGGTTGCTTGCAGACTTTTACTAGGCAGGCTCTGCTGGCAAGTTTTTGATTGGCAAGGTTTTGCTTTGAGAAGTAAATTCGTCTTTTGAGATGTTACGGCCTCGCGGCCGGCCAAGAGTGCGCTCCGCCGCGATTCCGCAAATTGCACCGCCACAATTCGGGCGCACAGACACTTGGAGGAAACAGTGAAGCACCAAATGAGGATGTGGGGCCTCGCAGCCGCAGTCGGCGCGCTTATGTTTTTCGGCGCATGCGCCAAGAAGGCGGCTCCGCCGCCACCACCGCCGCCGCCCGCGCCAACTGCGCCTACGGCCTCGCTCTCCGCGAATCCCAACACCATTAACCAGGGTCAGTCGACCACTCTGACATGGCAGACCACCAACGCAACCGACGTCAGCATCGACGGAATCGGCGCCGTCGATCCCAGCGGCTCGCGCCAGGTCACGCCTGCGGACTCGACAACCTATCATCTAGTCGCGAAAGGGCCGGGAGGCACGCAGGATGCGACTGCGCGGGTGACCGTCAACGCGGCACCTCCACCTCCGCCTCCAGCACCCTCGGTAACCGAAGAAGAACTCTTCGCCCAAAACGTGAAGGACATTTACTTCGATTACGACAAGTCCGACATTCGAGCGAGCGATCAGTCGACGATTCAGGCAGATGCGCAGTTCCTTCAGCAGCATCCGGCGATGCACTTCACGATTGAAGGACACTGCGACGAACGGGGCTCGACCGAATACAATCTGGCCCTCGGAACCAGCCGGGCCGATTCCGTGAAGAACGCGCTCATTCAGGCGGGCGTCAGCGGAGATCGCATCAAAACCTACAGCTACGGCAAAGAAAAACCGTTCTGCACCGAGCACACCGAAGAATGCTGGCAGCAGAATCGCCGCGGCCATTTCGTGTACGGACAGTAGAGCGTTACCAGCAACTCTCGGGGACGGGGCTATGCTCCGTCCCTTTCAACACATTAGGGATTATTGCATCTAACGGGTGGCTGTTTGCGTCATCTACACAGGCCAACTATGAAACCAAATCGTGTTTTCCTTGCGCTCGCGCTTTGCACCGCGCTCTCCTTGCTAGCCTCTCCCACTCCCGCATCCGCCGCCAACCGCGACATCGTGCAACTGCAAACACAAGTCGACCAACTCCAGCAGGCCATGACGCAGATGAAGCAGTCGTTCGACGAGCGCATGGGCGTGATGAAGAATCTGGTCGAGCAAAATGTCGTGGTCGCCAACAAGGTCAGCGCCGCAATCGACAATTTGCAGTCGTCGATCAATCGGCAACAGACCGATCGCGCCGCCCAGGTGGACCAGATCTCAGGGCAGATTCAGGCGCTGAACGACACCATGGATGAGCTGAAAGTCCGCCTCGCCAAGCTCACCAAGCAATTGGAAGACATGCAAGCGGCGCAGCAGTCGATGGCCGCGCAACAGGCACAGGCGCAGCAGCAGGCCCAGCAGTTGGCCGCGGCCCCACCGCCCGACGTGCTCTACAACAATGCTCTCCGCGACTTCAATGGCGCCAAGAACGATCTGGCGACGCAGGAATTCAACGACTACATCAAGTACTATCCGGACACCGATCTCGCCGGCAACGCATATTTCTATCTGGCGGAAATGGAATTCAAGAACGGCGATTATCAAAAAGCCATCGCCAACTACGATCTGGTGCTCCAGAATTTTCCCAGCGGAACCAAGGCGGCCTCAGCGCAACTGAAGAAGGGATTCGCACTTCTTGAACTCGGCAACAAAGACGAAGGTGAGCAGGAACTGAGGCACGTCGTCCAGCGCTACCCGCGAACCAGCGAGGCCATGCAGGCGCGGGATCGCTTGCGGAAACTCGGAACTGGGCCATCGAAAAATCGTTAATGGTTTTGTGGCATTGCGGAATCGATCCTAGCGTCGGGCCGTATTCGGCACTTCGACTCCGCCTTCAGTCTTCGGAATCCCAAAGTGTCCGCCAAGATGAGCAAGGTCGATCGGACTGATCGATCCGTTCACGACAAAAAAGTCGACCTCGTTTGACCTGGCCACCAGAATCGCGACATTGCTGATCGCATTGTTCTCCAGCCGCACCCAGAGATCAGTCACGCCCGCACCGCCGTTCTTCCGATATCTGTTCATGACTTGCTTCCATCCCGCCGAGCGGTAATCCTCCCTCACTGACTCAACCGCCTGCGGATCAAACGTCGCGGGCTTCGCGAAACGGAAGTTGTGCACCGAGACGCCGCTCACGCCGGCAATCACGCGCCGCAAGTCCTCATTATCCGGATCGAGCTTCGACGCTAGAATCAACATCGAATGATCCAGAGTGAATTCAGTCTTCGAGGACGCGCCCTGCCGCAACGCGTCAATGCCCTGCGGCACAAATTCGCGCTGAGACGACGATGGCGAGCCTTGCATTTGCGCTCGAACAAACGATGCGCATGAAACGACGGCCAAAACCAACAAGACCAAGCGGGAAGCTTTCATGCGGCACCTCGGGAAAGTTAGATGACACTTAGACGCGGGACTGGCCCACTCCGTGAGCCAGTCCCACGCCGTAAGAACCCGGCGCATCCCAATTAGTTGTACGTATTGTTCCCCGCAGGAGTTAAACCGCGTCGGCCGCCGACACCTTTGCAGCCATCAGGCCCGTCGACCGGAGCGTCACCCAATCCGTCTGCGTGCTCTCCCACCCCTGAATCAGGAACCCGTAGGCTTCAAAGAGTTGCCGGATGCGCGGGCGCGTCCAGCCTGCTATCTCCTCCAGAATCGGAACAAGCGTAGCCAGCGCGTTGTCACTGAGCACGGTCCGTTTGGCGATCTGCGCGACATGCTTCGATTCCGAAACCGCGATCGTGAACCCATCGTGCCGGTTCACATGCAGCATTACGTGAATATCCGAGCTGCCGTCGCCGACGTATACGACGTGGTCGAGCGGTACGCCCAGCTCCTCCGACAACTGCTCCAGGCGCGCCACCTTGCCATAGCCGGCGGTCGCCCGCACGAGCGTCTCAATTTCTCCACTCGCGTTGTACTCGAACTCCGTACCAAAAATGTGATTGCGCGGCACGATTCCTTCCAGCGCCGATTGAATTACTTCCACGGGGGCGGCCGAAAGAACATAAAAGTCAAAGTGAAATCCGTCGATCCGGCGGTCCAGAATTTCGTAAATCTGCTCGATGTTCTCTTTGAGCCGGATGCGCTTGCCCACCTCGACCAGGTCAGCACGATGCACGCGCGAGCGAAACTCCGGATCATGCAGCAAAAGGTAAGAGAGTTCGGCGCCCTGCTGAACCAGGTTCAGCTTCGCCATTCCCTTGATCTTGCGCTCGAACTCTGCGACGGAAATGCCCACAAGTTCGCTCAAAACGTAACCCGTATCGTTAAAGGTCAACGTCTGATCGAAGTCGCTGGCAAACAGATAGTGCTTTCGATTCTTGTTATCCATGAACTATCTTAGATTCAAGTGTAGGTTAACGGACCATAAAATTTACCTATCGTAGCTATTACAACAACTTGGGAACGTTCCGCTGCCTTGAAGGCATCGGCCAAGTCTGTATTGCCCGGCACGAGCTTTACGTGTAGCCTCGTGGTTGTTGTGTTGGAATCGGTCTCACCACGCGTAAGCGAATCGAGAGGCTTTTCATGTCAGATACCGCCAGTGATCATCTTAAGAATGACGCCGACCGCCACAAGGGCTCACTCGAGCCCGACGAACGCCAGCAAGCGGGAAATAACTCGATGACTGGCCAGCTTTCTCACCGGGACCAAAACCCGCTAATTGAAGGAGCGGACAGCGATTTCCCCGAACCGGGCGAGAGTCCCGAGCATTCGTTCGAAGGACAGTTTCAAAAAAAGAAATAAGAGGCCTGTCTCAATCTGCGTTACTGGCCGGACAGGACTGCCTGACTCCAGTTCTTGAGTCTTTACGTTCGGCCAGATCCCGCATGACGAGATTCCTGAGTCCTGCGCGCCCGTCACCTCATCTCTTGTCATTGTCGTCCGTTACATTCCCAAGCTAGATGAGGTAATTCCATGTCTCGCATGAAAGCTGTGCAAGTCTCCAAGCCCGGCGGAAACTTCGAACTCGTCGAACGCAATATTCCAGATCCCGCCCGCGGACAGGTACGTGTCAAGGTCGAAGCCTGCGGCATTTGTCACAGCGACGCCATCGTGAAAGAAGGTCATTGGCCCGGCCTGCAATATCCCCGCATTCCTGGACACGAAATTGCCGGTCGCATCGACGCGATCGGTGAAGGCGTAGTGCAATGGAAAACCGGCCAGCGCGTGGGCGTCGGCTGGCATGGAGGTCACTGCTTCATCTGCGATCCCTGCCGCCGCGGCGATTTCGTTCTCTGCAAAAATGAAAAGATCACCGCCCTCAGTCATGACGGCGGCTATGCCGAGTACATGATCTCTCCTGCCGAAGCAGTCGCTGCCATGCCCGACGATCTTCCCGCCGACGAAGCGGCGCCTCTGCTGTGCGCCGGCATCACGGTCTTCAACGCGCTGCGCAACTCGGGAGCTCGTTCCGGCGATCTGGTCGCTGTGCAAGGCATCGGAGGCCTCGGCCATCTCGGAATTCAGTACGCGCGCCAAATGGGATTCCGGACGATCGCCATCGGCCGAGGAGCCGATAAGGAAGCGCTGGCCCGCAAACTGGGCGCAGTTCAATACATCGATTCCGGCGCGGCGAGCCCAGCCGAAGCGCTGCAAAAGCTCGGTGGAGCACACGTCATTCTCGCCACTGCACCAGACTCAAAGTCGATGTCGGCTCTCGTCGACGGCTTGGGTCCAAACGGCAAAATGATGGTGGTAGGGGCGGGTTCTGAGGCCCTGACCGTCACCCCAATTCAATTGATCCTTCAAAACCGGGACCTTAAGGGCTGGGCCTCCGGATCGTCTATCGACTGGGAAGACACTCTGAATTTCAGTGTCCTGACCGGCATTCGCCCGATGATCGAGCGCTACCCGCTGGAGAAGGCCGCGGAAGCCTACCAGCAGATGATCGGCGGCAAGGCCCGCTTCCGCGTCGTGCTGACTATGGGATAGTGAGACCGGAGTGGTGACGGCCCCCGTCGCATATCAAGTACGGGCAGGTGACCTCACCTGCTCTTCAGGCCCCACGCGGTCCAAGCCCGTCACTTCGTGTGTCGCGCGGCAGTCTCCCTGAACATTGAAACACGTCCAGGTTCCCGAATCGGAGCTACTAGCATACCGTTCAACCGGATACCGAGCAATCGGCACTAAAGATTTCTGACAAAACACCTTTTCTGCGTTTAGAATCCATCCCTGTTGTTACTGTGCCGTGCGGTTGAAACTTCTTTTCGGGCCCTTCACGAGTTAGTTCCTAACTTATCCCAGGAGGGATTATGTTCCGCAGACTCTGCCTCATCAGTGTTCTCGCGATTGTGTCTCTCACCAACACCCTATGCCATGCGCAGCGCCAGTCCCTCTTGACGCGTCATGTGCGTGAAGCAACTCTCAACGGCCAAGCTGTGCTGGTCGGGAGCCTCCCGTTAACACAGGTCCTGCACTTGGACATTGTTCTTCCACTGCGTGATCGCGCGGGGTTGCAGAGTTTTCTGCGCCAGCAATACGACCCGGCCAGCCCCTTCTACCAGCAGTTCCTCACGCCGCAGGAGATTAACGAGCGATTTGGGCCCAGCCAGGAAGAGTGGGATGCCTTGGTTGCATTCGCCAAAGCAAGCGGCTTTGAGATTGTCGGCGGAACCCGCGACAGCAGGGATCTGTGGCTTACCGGCACGGTTGCCAACATCCAGAACGCCTTTTCCGTAACCCTGGGCGTCTATCAGGACCCCGCCGAGGATCGCACCTTTTACTCGCCCGACCGCGAACCGACCGTGGACTTGCCGTTCCAACTCTGGCACATCACCGGATTGGACAACAATTCCAGACCGCATCCGCTCTACGTCAAGAAGAGCGACTATGTGAAGACCGTTGGAATTAATCCCAAGAAGGTGCACTCGAATACCACCGGATCGGGTCCTGGCGGGTCCTTTTTGGGCAGCGACATGCGCAAGGCTTATTACCAGGGAACGTCGCTCACCGGCTCGGGCCAGAACATCGCCCTGTTTGAACTAGCGGGCTCCGATTTGGCCGACCTGACCACGTATTACAACAACGTTGGACAAACTGAACCTTACACTCCGACCCTGATTTCCACGGGTGGGTACGCGACCAGTTGCCTGGATAGCGGTAGCAGCCCATGCGACGATACCGAGCAGACCATCGACATGACGCAGGCCATGGGAATGGCGCCGGGATCCACAATGCTTTACAACTACGTGTGCGGCAATGTCAAAGCCAATGGAACAGGAAATTTCAGCGACACTGCCTGCATCAGCGCGATGGTTACGACTACGGCTGCTCCGTTGAGCAAGCAAATCAGCTGTTCATGGGGCTGGACCCCAGCGGACAAAAGCACGCTCGATCCTTACTTCGAGCAGATGGCGTCCCAAGGCCAGAACTTCTTTGCCGCGTCTGGTGACAGTTCTACCTGGTCTGCCTCGAATGAGGCCTGGCCGGCCGACGATGCGAATATCGTCTCCGTCGGCGGCACGGATTTGACAACCTCCGGTGCCGGTGGTCCCTGGAGTTCGGAAACTGCCTGGGCCGATAGCGGGGGCGGCATCTCGCCGGATTCGATCCCGATCCCCTCCTGGCAGCAGATCTCGGGCGTGATCAACTCGTCCAACGGTGGGTCAACGACCTTACGCAACGGCCCGGATGTCGCGGCCGAAGCGAACTTCGACTTTTACTACTGTGCTGACCAAAAAGCTTGCAGCACGGGGCTCGGTGGAACCAGCTTTGCCGCACCCATGTGGGCCGGTTATCTGGCTTTGGCAAATCAGCAGGCGGCAGCTAACAGTGAGTCAATCGGCTTCATTAACCCGATCATTTACCCGCCAGCTGCTGCTGGGGGAACGACCTACAGCAACCTTTTCCACGACATCACCAGCGGCACGTCCGGCAGCCACTCCGCCGTCACTGGCTATGATCTCGTGACCGGCTGGGGTAGTCCGAAAACGACCGGCCCGATCAACCTGCTGGCTCCTACCGGCGGCGGCGGGAGCTTCACGCTCTCCGATTCGCCGAGCAGCCTGACCATTACCCAGGGCGGCAACGGTACCAGCACCATGACCGTGACCGACGCGGGTGGCTTCACGGGCAGCGTTACTCTGGCTGCGTCCGGCCTGCCTAGCGGCGTGACGGCGCAGTTCAGTCCGAACCCGACAACTACAAGCAGTACCTTGACGCTGACCGCAAGCGCCACCGCCGCTACCGGAACCGTCACCGTAACGATTACCGGCACCTCTGGCAGCCTGCAAGCGACCACAACGCTCGCTCTGACGGTCAACGCCTCGGTCAGTCAGAACTTCACCATTAGCGCCTCGCCTTCTTCCCTGACCGTAGTCCAGGGCAGCAACGGAGCAAGTACCATCACCATCACAAGCCAGAACAGTTTCAGTTCTGCCACCACGTTGACAGCCTCCGGCCTGCCCAGCGGCGTAACTGCTGCGTTCGCTCCGAATCCCGTGACTCCGCCGGCCAACAGCAGCGTGAACTCCACCCTGACGTTGACCGCGTCCGGCACCGCCACCACCGGCACTTCCACGATCACAATCACCGGAACGTCCGGCACACTCGTGCACTCGACGCCCATCACGTTGACTGTTAGCTCCGCCGGAGGAGGTGGCCTGCAAGTGGCAACCTACAGTTCGACGTTCAAGGCTCCAACCTGCGCGAGCCTCGGCTCGGGCTGCGACTCGGGTCCGTCTCTACTCCTCGGTCGCGACACACTGTCGGGCGGTTCGGAACCGAATCAACCCAATACCATCAACAGCTCCTGCGCCGATGGCACATCGGGAACCTACCACTCAGACGAATCCAACGATCGTCTCGTGGTGCAGACCACCGATGGCAGCAACATGGCGCCGGGCAAAACCGTCAAAGTTAGCGCCACAGTGTGGGCCTACAGCGGCTTTACCTCCGACCACCTCGATCTTTACTATGCGGCGAACGCGAGCAGTCCGTCGTGGGTATTGATCGGAACCATCGCGCCGACCGCAGCGGGAGCGCAGGTGCTCTCGGCCAACTACACGCTGCCGAGCGGCGGCACAAACCAGGCGGTGCGTGCGCAATTCCGCTACCAGGGCAGCGCTTCGTCCTGTACCACCGGCGCCTACAACGACCACGACGACCTGGTGTTCCCGGTCGGAGCAGGCACTCCGGGCTTTACGGTTGCGGCGGCGCCAAGTGCCGTGACCGTGGTCCAAGGCTCGAATGCCTCCAGCACCATCACGGTGACCAGCCTGAACAGTTTCAACTCGGCAACCACGCTTACCGCTTCCGGCCTGCCGACCGGCGTCACGGCCGCCTTCAACCCCAATCCGGTCACGCCTCCCGCCAACGGAAACGTGACCTCAACCTTGACCTTTACCGCATCCGCGACGGCCACCACCGGCACTTCTACGGTCACTGTCACGGGAACCTCAGGCTCAATCGTGCAAACCACGAACATCACTCTAACGGTTACACCTGCAGGTGGTGGACAGACTGCGGTCTACGATTCGACGCTCAAAGCGCCGAAGTGTGCGACCGTGGGCTCCTCATGCGATTCAGGCCCATCGCTGCTGCTCGGACGCGACACGCTCTCCGGCGGCAATGAACCCAATCAACCGAACACCATCAACAACTCCTGCTCCGATGGCACGGCGGGAACTTTTCACTCCGACGAGTCCAACGACCGCCTGGTGGTTGCCTCGACCAGCGGCGGAGCCATGACCCATGCCACCACGGTTACGGTGACTGCAACCGTCTGGGCCTATAGCTCGTACACCTCCGACCATCTCGACCTGTACTATGCGGCCAACGCCAATAGTCCGAGCTGGGTGCTGATCGGAACCTTCACTCCTTCGGGAAGCGGAGCGCGCAACATTTCCGCTACCTACACCCTCCCCACCGGCAGCTTGCAGGCCGTCCGCGCCAACTTCCGCTACACCGGAAGCGCGTCGTCCTGTAGCACCGGCAGTTACGACGATCACGACGACCTGATCTTCGCTGTCAACTAGCCAGCGAATTCCATCTCGCTAAACAAATCGAGCCGGCCCGAAAAAGGGCCGGCTCTTTTGTTCGGGAAATGATAGGTTCGACGTCAACACGTTGCGAGATATTGCATAAAGACCCGTGACGCACTACACTGTAGTGCATGAAGACCGAAGTCTACAGCTGGCGGCTTTCCCCGCTCAGGAAGGCCGAACTGGAAAGCGAAGCGCGACGGGAGGGTACCTCTCTGGCCCGCCTTCTCGAACAAATTACTGCCGACTGGCTCCAGGACCGCCGCAACTCTCGCAGTGGCGACGAGGCAGAACAGGCAGCGATCCGGAAGCGTGTAATGGCCACCGTTGGCTCGATTCGCGGCGGCGATCCGACCCGCTCCCAGAGAGCCAGTGAACTCGTGCGCGAGATCATACTGAAGAAGCATCTCAAGGAGTCCAATGCTTCCCGCCGGAATCATTGATACCGGCGCAATCATAGCGATTGCCGAATTCGACGACGCATGGCATGAGGAGTGCCTCCAGGCACTGCGCTCCGTTCACATACCACTACTTACAACCGAAGCCGTTCTCACGGAAGTGTTCCACCTGGTTGGGCGGACCTATCATGACAAAGAGAAAGCATGGAGGTTTGTCAATTCGGGTGCACTTAGCGTTCGACCGATGACCGATTCGGATCTACCAGCTCTGCATGGATTGATGCAGCAATACAAAGATCGACCAATGGATTTCGCCGATGCCACACTCGTGCACCTCGCAACTCGCGAAGCGATCAGTCTGGTGGTGACGGTAGACTTCGACGACTTCGAAACCTACCGAATGGGTGGCAAGAAGCGCTTTACAATTTTGCCCGATCGCAACTCACGGTGATACTGCAAAAGATCGTCGAAGCAATCCCATTACATCAGCTCTTCCATGCACTTCGCCAGCACATCCCGGCCAGGCCGCACCGCCGATTCCGGCAGCGTGGCCAGCGGCGCGTCCGTCACATTCAGCATGTCGATGAAGCTGGGAGCGTGGGAGTTAATGTAGAACACGCCCGTCAGAACCTCGCCCTTCGCGTGTGATTCCATCAACCGCTGGACGGCATGGATCTTATCGGTCGGATCGTATTCTTCCTCAAGCTTTTTCAAGCGCAGGCTCGACCCGTCGTGCATCGTAACTTCCATCGTAGTTCCCGGATCGTACTCGACATTAATCTCTTCAAACGCCGGCACGAAGCTGACTTCGTGCAACATTTCCTCATGTGCCTGCATGTACTTGTACGATTTCGTCGAACCCTCGTGATCATTGAAGGTCACGCACGGGGAAACCACGTCCAGCATCACCGTACCGTTGTGCGCAATCGCCGCCTTCAGCATGGTGTGTAGTTGCTTCTTGTCGCCCGAGAATGAGCGCCCGACAAACGTCGCGCCCAGTTGAATCGCCATGGCGCAGGTATCGACCGGAGGCAGATCGTTCACCACGCCGCTTTTCAGCGTCGATCCAAGATCGGCCGTCGCCGAGAACTGGCCTTTCGTCAGCCCGTAGCAGCCGTTGTCCTCGATCACGTAAATGATAGGGAGATTGCGCCGCATCAAATGCACGAACTGTCCCGCCCCAATCGAAACCGTGTCACCGTCGCCCGTGACGCCCAGTGCAAGCAGATTCTTGTTCGCGAGAATTGCGCCCGTCGCCACCGACGGCATGCGCCCGTGCACGGAATTAAAACTGTGCGAGCGGTTCATGAAATAAGCCGGGCTCTTCGATGAGCATCCAATGCCGCTGAACTTGGCCACGCGCTCCGGCTTCACGCCCATTTCATACATCGCATCGATGATGCGCTCCGAAATCGCGTTGTGCCCGCAGCCCGCGCACAGCGTCGTCTTCCCGCCGCGGTAGTCGATGACCTGCAATCCGATGCGGTTGGTCTTGGGCGCCGGAGAAGAGGTCGGCGTAGTCGTGGTCCCCATTTACTTATCCTCCATCATCATCAGTTCGTCCGTCACCGACCGCGCGTCGAGCGGCAGTCCGTGAACATGGCAGATTGAACGCAGCCGCGGGGTCAACTCCGCGCGAATATCGAGTTTGAGCAGGCTGGCCATCTGCCCGTCCCGGTTCTGTTCCACGATGTAGGTGCGATCATGCTGAGCAATAAAGTCATGCACCTCGCGCGTAAACGGATACGCCCGCACCCGCAGATAATCCGTTTCCAGGTTGTGCTCTTTTGATAACTGGTCACGCGCTTCCACGATGGCCCAATGCGACGTTCCATAAGCGATAATCCCGACCTTCGATTTCCCGCTGCCCGCGAGCTCCGGCCGCGGCACCGCGGAACGCGCCATTTCGAACTTCTTGTTGATGCGCTCCATGTTGCGCTCGAAGTCGTCGGGCCGCTCGCTATATTGCGCTTTAGCATTGTGGCCGCTGCCGCGCGCAAAATACGCCGCCGCTGGATGGTCCGTGCCCGGCAAAGTGCGATACCCGACGCCATCGCCGTCAACATCTTCGTAGCGCGCAAAACCGCCGCGCCTTACAATGTCTTCCTTGCTCAACACCTTTCCGCGATCGATGGGCTTCTCAGGATAAGGAAACGGATCGGACATCCAGTTGTTCATGCCAAGATCGAGGTCCGACATGACAAACACCGGCGTCTGAAAACGCTCCGCGAGATCGAACGCATCCTGCGCCATGGTGAAGCATTCAATCATCGAATTCGGGAACAGCATGATGTGCTTCGTGTCCCCATGGCTAAGAAACGCCGTGGAGAGTATGTCGCCCTGCGCAGTGCGCGTGGGTAAGCCAGTCGAAGGCCCGACGCGCTGAATGTCCCAGATCACCGCCGGAACTTCGACGTAATAGGCCAGACCGACAAATTCCGCCATCAGCGAGATGCCCGGCCCCGCGGTAGCAGTCATGGAGCGAGCGCCCGCCCAGGCCGCCCCGATCACCATGCCAATGGCCGCCAACTCGTCTTCAGCTTGCACAACAGCAAATGTCGCCTTGCCATCCGGACCGATGCGGTATTCCTTCATGTATTCGATCATCGTCTCCACCAGCGACGACGAAGGCGTAATCGGATACCACGTCACCACCGTGCATCCGGCAAACATACAACCCATGGCCGCGGCCGAGTTGCCATCGACGATGATCTTGCCCTTCGTCTTATCCATGCGCGCAATGTAAAACGGATCGCGCTTGCTCAAATTCGCGGCCGCGTAATCGAATCCCGCTTTGGCCGCGGACAGGTTCAAATTCGCAGCCTTAATCTTGGTCGCAAACTGTTTGCGGATTGCCTTCTCAACTTCGGCAAAGTCAATCTCCAGCAACTGCGCCGCGACGCCGACGTAAATCATGTTCTTGATCAGCTTGCGGAGCTTCGCTTCCGAGCACACCGCCATCACCAGCTTGTCATAGGGCACGGCGTAAAAAGTGAGATCACTGCGCAACTTGTCGAGCCCAAGCGGCTCGTCATAGAGGACACTGGCTCCCGGCGCCAGCGTCTTCACATCGTCCTGCGCCGTCTCCGCGTTCATCGCGATCAGCAGATCGATCTCTTTTTTGCGCGCAATGTAGCCATCTTTGCTGGCGCGGATCGTGAACCAGGTCGGCAGCCCGGCAATGTTCGACGGGAACATGTTTTTCCCCGAAATCGGCACGCCCATCTGAAAAATGCTGCGCAGCAAAACGGTGTTCGAACTTTGCGACCCCGACCCATTCACGGTCGCCACCTGAATGGTCATGTCGTTAACAATGCGTTTTTGCCCCAGTTGGCCCGATGATTCCTGAGGCACGATATCCGTAGTGGCCATTTCCCTGCCTTTCTTTTTTTTGAGCAAGTAACTGTTTCACCGGACGATCCTGCCCGGACGCTTTCAGAGTGAGAGCGGAAAACTCTTTATTATACCGCTCCGAACGCGGCGTTTCGAAGCTTTCCAGGTAAGTTTCGAGGTTCGGAAGGCGACGCCAGAAGCTTCCTCCGTTCATTCGCAAGAAGTTCTAGAATTCGCGTCCACACGCGAAGCCTGATTCATTCCCTCTAACGAAGCCCTCGGAAAAGTGTCTCCGCACGCTTGTTGTCGCCCGGATTTGCGCCGGCCGATACAATGGCGGAAATGGCACGCAAGGCAGCACCAACTTCGTCCGCCAAGATCAAAGCGGAAATTCCTCGTCCGGAAACCAAAATCTGGAAGGTGGCCCTGGCGGGTTTTGGGACCGTCGGCAGGTCGGTCGCCAAAATTCTTGTCGAGCGGACGAGCGCGCCCCTGCGCCTTACCCACGTTTGCAATCGCAATGTAGCGCGCAAGAAAGTGGACTGGCTCCCTCCGGATGTCCTATGGACCGAAAATATCGACGATGTCATCTCCTCGGACGCCGACATCATGGTCGAATTGATCGGCGGCCTTCAGCCTACGGAACACTGGGTTCGGCGCGCGCTTGCCTCCGGCAAATCGGTAGTCACGGCGAACAAGCAGTTGATTGCGCACTGCGGCCCTGAACTCGATCGCCTGGCGCGAGAAATGAATGAGCAAATCGAGTTCGGCGCCTCGGTCGCCGGCGGAGTGCCCATAATCTCGGGACTCCATCAAGGTCTGGCAGGAGACGAGCTTTTCAAGATCTGCGGAATTTTGAACGGCACATGCAATTACATCCTCACCCAGATCGAAAGCAACGGCATCCCTTTCAGCACCGCTCTACGCGAAGCGCAAAAGCTGGGCTTCGCCGAAGCCGATCCCACGGAAGACATCGACGGCCTGGACGCCCGCGCCAAACTAGCCATCCTCATTCGCGTGGGACTGCACTGCAATGTTGCGGCGAGCGGCATCGTGGCGCAGTCAATTTCTGCCATCGACACGATAGATTTCGAATACGCGAATCAGTTGGAATGCACGATCCGCCAAATCTCCCGCGCCGAACTCACAGGCGACAAATTATTCGCGGCCGTTCAGCCATCGTTGGTGCAGCTTTCTTCGCCACTGGCACGCGTCGAAGGCAGCCAGAATCTGGTGATGGCGACCGGCACCTACGGAGGAGAAACAGTTTTCGGCGGCCACGGCGCCGGCGGGCATCCGACGGCAGTCGCCGTCGTCTCCGACATTCTGGCCATCGTTCATGCGAAACAGTCTAGAAGTAGCGGCGCTGACGAAGCCGCCGAAGAATCGCAGATGGTGGAGAAGTCTCCCACCGTAACGGCCGATTTCGTAACCCGGCATTATTTGCGCTTCCTGGTGAAAGATCGACCCGGCATCATCGCCAACCTCGCAACAGTTCTCGCCAAATGCGGCATCAACATCGACTCGGTATTGCAAAAGCCCGGCTGCTTAAAATCCCATCTGCCGTTTCTGATTACTTTGGAGGAGTGCAAGGCGTCCCTCGTGGATAAAGCTCTTAAGCAAATCAACGCGCTGGACTTCATGGTGCAGCCGTGCCTACATATGCCGATTTTGTAGCCCGGTTTCTTTACGCTTCCACCTGGAAGAACTGCGCCATCTTGCGGAATTTCTGATAGCGGCTCTCGAGCAGTTCCCGCGTCGGCACTGCCTTGATTTCCGACAACTCCTTCGCGAGCGCAGCATCCAGCAATTCCGCAGCCCGCGCATGATCGGTATGCGCGCCGCCGGGCGGTTCCGGAATAATGCCGTCAACACACCCCAGCTCGCTCATATCTTTGGCAGTGATCTTCATCGCCTCAGCAGCCAGCTCTTTTTTGCTGGCATCGCGCCACATGATAGACGCGCAGCCTTCAGGCGAGATCACCGAGTAAACGGAATTCTCCATCATCAGCACGCGGTCCGCAACCGCGATCGCCAGAGCGCCGCCGCTCCCGCCCACTCCAATCACAGTCGCAATGATCGGCACTTCCAGCCGTGACATCTCCAGCAGATTGCGGGCAATCGCCTCGCCCTGTCCGCGCTCTTCGGCGTGGAGTCCCGGATAGGCGCCGTCGGTATCGACAAACGTGAACACGGGCCGGCGAAATTTTTCCGCAATCTTCATCACCCGCATCGCCTTGCGATACCCCTCGGGATGCGGCATGCCAAAATTCCGGTACACGCGCTGCTTGGCGTCGCGGGCCTTCTGCTGCCCAATCAGAACAACCTCTTCACCATGAAAGCGCGCCATCCCGCACACGATCGCCGGATCGTCCCGGAATCCGCGGTCGCCATGAATCTCGCTCCAGTCGGTAAAAATGCGCTCCACATAATCGAGCGTATAAGGACGCTGCGGATGCCGCGCCAGATTCGTCCGCTCCCACGCATTCAGGTGCGACGCGATCTCGCTCCGAAGATCTTTCAGCCGGTCATCCAACTGCTGAATCTGCCGCCGCGTCTCGTCGCTCTGGCCTTCAAGAGACTGGAGCCGCGCGATCTGCTCTTCAATCTTGTCCAGCTCCTGCTGCGCTCTCAGTCCAGCATCCATTCCGATAACGTTCCCATTCTTTTTGCTTTTGTGCGTTTCCACGATGGAGAGAAGAAATTCCGTGCCCGTGACGGCGGGATGCGCCGCGTCCGGCTCCGGCCGAGGTGCCCGTTTTACTTTGGCGCGACGCATTTATCGAATCGTTGTATCACGGAAATCAAGAATCAACGAGATCAAAAACCACTAAGACTAACTAATAACACGTACGCTGCCGCGGCCGCACAACTCCTCGACCCGGCTTAGAAAATTGCGGTCCGGCATCACATTATAGCCTTCGGCCTCCATTACCACCATGAAATCCCCATCGCGCTCCAGGTCGAACAACACTTTCGCCTCGCCTTTGCGCTCATTAAAAAGCGTGTGCAGCGCATCAACCGTGCCATCGCTCGCACTTTCAAGAAGAAGGCGGATGCGCAACGCCTTCGGCAAAGGCACGCGCGCGTCATCCAGAGCAATGATGTCGTTGGCGGTAAGCTTCGCATTCGCGCCCTCTTCAATGCGAACGCCCCCGCGCACCAGAACCGGCACCTCGAGCTTCACTTTTTCGGCCAGTTTCCTGTAAGCCTCCGGAAAAATCAGCAGCTCAATCTTCCCCGACATATCTTCCAGAGATGCCTGCGCCCAGAGCTCGCCGCTGCGTTTCGCCTTGGCCACGCGTAGGCCTGAGATCAAGCCTGCCGTCGTGATGGTTTCATCCTTCGCGGTCGACTTTTTCATCGCGGCCACCTCTTCAATCGAGAGCGCGTTCAAGTCCGCCAGCTTGTCTTTGTACTTTTCCAGCGGATGGCCGGTGATAAAAAATCCCAGGACTTCCTTTTCCGCGGCCAGCCGGATCTGCTCGTCCCAATCCGGCGTGTTCGGGAGCGCATCGTTCGCGTGTTCTACCTGTTCGTCCGCGAACACGCCGAACAACCCGTGCTGCCCCGACTCCGCATCGCGTTGCGATTTCTGCGCCCGTTCAATCGCCTTATCCAGCGCCTGCATGACCTGCGCGCGCCGACCAAACGAATCCATTGCCCCACTCTTGATCAACGATTCCAGCACCCGCTTGTTCAACAGCCGCAGGTCAATCTCTTCGCAGAATTCGTAAAGCGATCGAAACGGCCGACCAAGTTTCTTCCGCCCCGCCACAATCGACTCGATCGCATTGCCGCCCACATTCTTCACCGCCGCCAGCCCAAACCGAATCGCCTGCTCGTGCGGAGTAAAGTTCGCGTCGCTGATATTGATGTCCGGCGGCTCGACCGCAATTCCCATCTCGCGGCATTCGTTGATGTACTTCACCACGCTATCCGTATCACCCGTGATCGAAGTCAGCAACGCCGCCATGAACTCAATCGGATGATGCGTCTTCAAATAGGCCGTGTGATAGGCGAGCAGCGCATACGCCGCCGAATGCGATTTGTTGAACCCGTAGCCGGCAAACTGCGCCATCAAATCAAAAATCTTTTCGATCTTTTTCGGCGGATGCCCGTTCTTTACCGCACCATGCACAAACCGTTCGCGCTGCGCCGCCATCTCCTCCGCCTTTTTCTTGCCCATGGCACGACGCAACAAGTCGGCTTCTCCGAGGGAGTAGCCAGCGAGTTTGTTGGCCGCCTGCATCACCTGTTCCTGGTAGACGAATACGCCCAGCGTCTCCTCTAAAATCTCTTTAAGTTCCGGTAATTCGTATTCGATCTTGCGACGCCCGTGTTTGCGCTCGATGAAGTCATCGATCATGGCCATCGGCCCGGGACGGTAGAGTGCATTGAGCGCCGTCAGGTGCTCGATAGAATTCGGCTGGTAGCGCCGCAGAACGTCCCGCATGCCATGCGATTCAAACTGGAAAACACCGGACGTCAATCCGCGATGAAATACCTTCTGATAGGTTTCTTCATCTTCAAGAGGAATGTCATCGAGCGTGAGTTGCTTGCCCGCCTGCGCCAGTAGTTTGAGTGTGTCGTCGAGAATCGTGAGGGTAGTCAGCCCGAGAAAATCCATCTTCAGCAGGCCCATCTTTTCGATGGCCACCATGTCAAACGCGGTCACAATTTCGTCGTTCTTGGTTTTGTGCAGCGGCACCAACTCAATCAACGGCCGCGGGGAAATCACCACGCCCGCGGCGTGAACTCCGGCGTTGCGGACCATTCCTTCCAGCTTCCTCGCCGTGTCGAGCAACTGCCGCACCTGCGGCTCTTTCTCATAAGCCTCGCTCAGCGCCGCCGAATCTTTCAGCGCATCGTCCAGCTTGATGTTCAGCGTCGTCGGCACCATTTTCGCGATGCGGTCCACATCGCTGTACGGCATATCCATGGCGCGGCCCACGTCTTTAATCGCAGCCTTCGCGGCCATCGTGCCGAAAGTAATAATCTGCGCGACATTCTCTCGCCCGTATTTTTGGGTGACGTATTCAATCACTTCGCCGCGCCGGTTCATGCAGAAATCAATGTCGATATCCG
>JBAQJF010000151.1:0-8154 GCA_049300195.1 Terriglobales bacterium
CGTTCTTACTTTTATGGTGAGAAGGGCGCGGTGCGGGTCAGGTGTCAGGAATGGCCACTGGAAATCAAGGCGCGTCCGGTGGAGAAGTTCAATGATGGCAGCAGCAGGCAGCGCCCACTCATTCGCAGAAAACGCGAATGAGTGGGGCACCCAAACGTTACCTGGGCCACCCGCCCGACACGGTTATCTCATCAGCCTGGGCGCTTCTTTCACGCGTCGCCGACAATGCAGTCTTCCCCCATCATTTGTGGAAGATGACATCCGCATTCGGAGGAGCGAAAACATATTCGAAATTCGAGAACACCAGGTCCATCACGCCTCTATGGTTGAGGTCGGCGGCAGTCATGGCAACGGTATCGGCTCCGGAAGCGAAGAAAGACCGGCTGAACTGGCCGTTGCTATTGTTGAAGAAAATCACTCCCTGCTGCGCAAGCATCAGTCCCGCCGCCACGTCAGCTCGGCCATCACCGTTAAAGTCTCCCGCAACTAGACCGCCTGGATACCCTCCCGCATCTACCTCGGTTGCGAGGTAGAACGTGCCGTCGCCCTGGCTGTAATAAATGCCTATGTTCTCTTCTCCCGGAATATTGATCGCGACATCATCCTTGCCATCTTTATTGAAATCTGCGACCGCCACCAACGCTCCATTGACGAGCGGCAGCGACGAGGTGTTGACGCTGGTGAAAGTGCGATTGCCGGCGTTCAGCAATGTTTGTCCGCCGAGCGCAATGTCTAGTTTGCCATCGCCGTTGAAATCTCCGATCACGTACGGGCCATCGAACGTCGGTGGAATGGAAACGGGCGTAAAACCGTACGCGCCATTGCCAAAGAAGATTTGACCTGATCCGACGATGTCGGGATGGCCGTCGCCGTCGATATCTGCCACAGTAATCGGCCCATTGATCGCTGGCAGCGTAATCGGGGAAGAGGAGAAGTTGAACGTCCCGTTGTTTGGCCAAATGACCAGACCGGTGTCGCAATTTCCGATGAGATCGACCACGCCTTTTCCGGTCAGGTCGGCCAGCAGTAGACTGCTCGGGTCTGTAGCAGCCGCCAACTGGAAGAGATCGTTGCCTTCGTTTTGAAAAACACCGCCCGAAATGTTTAGTCCTCCGGCAAAGAAGATTTCCTGAAGGCCGTCACCGTTAATGTCACCCGCACTCGACTGGGCCGGTTGTGGCGGCGTTAAGGACAACCCCGAGGGAAAGCTGCGGTCTTTCCGTCCAAGTGCGAGTGAGACAAAGCTGAAGCGGTCAGGTACAACCACATCGGGAATGCCATCGCCGTTGAAGTCTCCGACAGCGATAAATTGGCCCGCGGGGCCGACGACAGGCTGAATTACGAAGTTCCCGGTTCCGTCTCCGAAGAAGTAAAGAATCTGCGACGGTTCGCTTCCGCTCGGACCTGCGAGGTCGGGAAATCCGTCGTGGTCGAAATCGCCCGCGACAACGTTAATTGGCCCCGGAGTGCTTAGACTCGCAACCTGCTTGAACGAACCGTCGCCCTTGCCCTGGAAGGAGTAGAGAACACCACTCGCGCCCTGTTGCACTTGGAGAATGAGATCGGCGAGTCCATCGAGGTTGAAATCCATAACCGACACCTGGCCGACGATGCCGTTCAACCCGCTCGCCGCCTGGTCGGTAAAGCTGCCGCTGCCCTGATTCATCAGAATGTGCAGCGACTGCGAGGTTGCCTTGTAAATGATGTCTGGCTTGCCGTCTCCGTTGAAATCGGCGATGGAGAAGTTACTATTCGTTGCCGTTGCCAGGGTGGTGGGAGCACCGAAGGCTCCTCCTGTATTTTGGAGCCAGACCAGATTGTAGGCGGCACCAGAAGGTTGCTCTACGGCCAGCACCAGATCGAGTTTCCCGTCGCCGTCCAGATCAGACAGATATGCCGGTCCAGGATAAACTCCAGAAAAAGTCTGTTGCACCGAGGGAGGTTGAAAATTGCCGTGCCCGTCACCCAGCATAATGCTCACGGTCGTGGTGGTGGAATTGTCGCTGGTCATGAAAACGAGATCGGGGGTTCCGTTCCCGTCCACATCGTCGACGGCAACGGCATAGGGTGTTGTTGGCATGGCAAGATACTGAGGAGCGGACAGGGAGCCGTTACTCTGGCCCGCCAGAATTGTGAGGCCAGCAGGATTCAACAGGCCCGCTCCCGGCATGATGACATCGGCAAGACCGTCGCCGGTAACATCCGCAGCGAGAATGAAGGGCGCGCCGGTTTCTCCCTCCGAGACCAGGAATCCCGGAATTGCATTCATCACGAACGGACCTTGCTGTGGCGCATACACCGTGAATGAAACGCTTTGCGAGGTGCCCGTGCTCTGTTGCACAACAATTTGATGAGTGGCGGGCGTGTAGTCCAAGTTGATTGGCACCTCGGCCTCTAAGGTGTTCGGATCTATGATGTCGGTCGAAACCAACTGGCCATCGATCTCTATGAGCGCATCAGAATGGAAGTTGGATCCATTTACAGTGAGAATGCCGAGAGGAACATTTACCATGACGCTGGATGGAGACAAAGCTGTAATCTCCGGCACGCCGCCGCCGCCTCCTCCTCCTCCGCCCCCCGAACCGCCTGAGCCTCCTCCGCAACCACAAAGGATCGATAGGGCAGCGGCGGTAACTAGACAGGTTAGTTGGCGAGAACTAATCATCTCGCGTATTACACAGCACAAGTGAGCAAATTGTCCAGAAAATCAAAGTCGATTGTCAGCACAATTGCAGACAGGTGGCGTTTTCCGGTTTCCGAGCACTGGAGCGCTGTGCCGGTGGGGCGCCCATCCGAGGGCTAGATTTTGGAACGGGCGACAAGCTATTAGCGGGACCTCCACGACGCGGGTAAAATTCCTCTTAGAATGAGCGGAGGGAGTATGCTCAGCGAGGTTTGCTTGAGCTGAAAATTCGCTCGCGAATATCTCGCTCGCTGAAAATGAATACTTCTTGCTGGCACGCTGGTTCGAAGAGAGCCGAATTCGTTCTCGCTACTAAGTTGATGCTTTGCATGCTGGGGAGCGTGGCTGGCCTGCTTGCGCAGGCGCCATCGGCCCCGGCTGTCGCAGGAGCAGCTTCGCATGAGGCGCAGTCCCACCGCGCCGCTCGCGCCAAAGGGTCTGCGAAGGAGGGGCTTCCGCCCGCATCGGCGATCCAATTCGAGAATGTTATCGAACAGTCGAAGATCAAGTTCAAGCTCAAGAATAGCGTCAGTCCGCAGCATTACACGTTTGAAACCATGACTGGCGGAGTGGCTCTCTTCGACTACAACAATGACGGGTTGTTGGATATTTTTTTCACGAATGGCGCGGCTATTCCGTCGCTGGAGAAGACGGACGGCAGTTACTCGAACCGGTTGTTCCGCAATAACGGGGACGGCACCTTTACCGATGTCACCGAGAAAGCTGGGCTTCAGGGCATCGGGTACTCGATGGGCGTGGCGGCCGGCGATTACGACAATGATGGGTTTGTCGATCTTTATGTGGTTGGGTTTAATCACAATCAGCTTTTTCATAACAATGGCGATGGGACTTTTACCGATGTGACTGAAAAGGCCGGGGTCGGCGGGATGGTTCCGAAGATTGGCAAGGCGTGGTCGGTCGCGGCGGGATGGTTCGATTACAACAACGATGGGCTGCTGGATTTGTTTGTGGTGAATTATCTCAATTACAACATCAAGAATGCGAATCTGTGCGGGTATCAGGGGCTGCCCGCTTACTGCTCGCCGCTCGATTATCTGGGGACGGCGAACATCCTCTATCGCAACAATGGTGATGGGACGTTTACCGATGTGTCGGAGTCGTCGCACATCGCGCAATATGTAGGCAAAGGGATGGGACTGGCTTTTGCGGACTATGACGGCGATGGGTTTATGGATGTGTTTGTCTCGAACGATACTTTTGAGAATTATCTGTTTCATAACAATGGGAATGGAACTTTCACTAATGTCGCGCCGCTGGCTGGGGTGGCTTATAACTCGTTTGGCAAGGCGATCGCGGGGATGGGGGTGGATTTTCGGGATATCGACAACGATGGGAAGCCGGACATTTTTGAAACGGCGATGTTTGGGGAAAGCTTTCCGCTGTATAGGAATCTGGGAAATGGGCAGTTTGAGGACGTGAGCGGCGCCGCGGGGCTGAGCGCGTTGACCAGCCGGTCGACGGGATGGGGAGCGGGGATTTTCGATTTCGACAACGATGGGAATAAAGATTTGTTCACGGCCAATGCGGACATTCTGGATGATGCGATGGAGCTGGCGCACCGTCCTTATCCGTTGCCGAACCGGGTGTTTCGCAATAAGGGCGGCATGAGCTTTGAAGATGTTAGCGCTCGGGCTGGAGCGGGCTTTTCGGTTCCGGCGGCGCATCGCAGCGCGGCGTTTGGGGACCTTGATAACGACGGCAGGATCGACGTGGTGGTGACCGTACTGAATGGCGCGCCGGAGATCTGGATGAACCGGTCGGGCGCGGAGGCTGGTGGAAAGCGGAACCGCTGGATCATTTTGAAGCTGGTGGGAGTTAAGTCGAACCGCGATGGGTTGGGGACTAAGGTGAAGATAACGACTTCGCTTGGGACGCAGTACAACGAGGCCACGACTGCGGTAGGGTATAACTCTTCAAGTGACAAGCGTGTGCACTTCGGGCTGGGCTCGGCTGAGGTCGTGGAGAGTATTGAACTGACTTGGCCGAGCGGGATCAGGCAGGTTTTGAAGGATGTTAAGGCGGATCAGATTCTGACGGTGACGGAGAACGGGAAGTGAGAGGCATGCCGCGCTTTTATTTCTGCGTAAGGTTGACTGACAGACGCTGCGCCAGATCGGCTTGACCATTGCGGAGGAGAAGATCGTTCAGTTGCTTCAGGAAATCGCGGTTGTTCCTGCCGTAGGCGGCGGCGGTTTCGGCGGTCAGGTTGGCGTCCGATATTTTGCCGGTGCGGAAGTAAGAATCAGAGAGCATGTAGAGCAACTCGGGATTCATGGTGCGGGAGTTCGCGAGTTGTTCGGCGGCTTCGGACCAGCGGCCCTGGCGGTAGCGGAGTTCGCCTAGTTCGGCGATCGCCAGCTGATAGTTCGGGTCGTTGGCCAGTTCGGCTTTGAAATCATTTTCGGCGCCGGCCAGGTCGCCTTGTTTCAACGCTAATATTCCCAGATAGGTGTGGGCGCCGCGAACGGGGGGTTGAAGTTCGAGGGCGTGATGCAGGCTGCGAAGGGCGTCTTTGTCATCTCCCGCGAAGAGATAAAGCTTTCCGATAAATACGTAGGCGTCGGCGGGAGTGGCGGGCGTTCCGTGGAAGCGAGTTCGATAGAGCAGCAAAGCGTCTTCTTCGCGATGTTCGGCCAGCAATTTCGAGGCTGGAGCCTTGATGGGGGCTTCACGCTGATCGTTTTCGATGTCGCGGCCAAAGGTTAGTTGCTCCATCATTAGGTGATGCAGGGCTGCCTCGTGCTCGGCGTCGGCGGTCTTGCCCATTCCGGCGTAGACGCGAGAGAGATAAAAGTATGTCAGCGGGCGGGTGGGATTCAGACGGATCGCCGCTTGCAGGTTGTCGGCGGCGGCCGGATAGTCCTTCAACTCCAGTTCGCATTGGCCGAGGCCGATCAAGGAGTCGAGATCGTCGGGCTTGGATGCGAGGACTCGCTCCCAGGCGTGCTTGCCATCTTGCCATTTGGCTAACTTGGTATCGGCGTCGGCCAAGAGTTGCAGGGCAGGCAGATCGCTGGGCTGGGATTCCACGGCGCGCGCGGCGTATTGTGCGGCAGAGGCGAGGTCCATCAATTTGAAATCGGTCAGAGCGATGTCGTAGTCGATGTGCGGTAGCGTTGCATCCTTGTGCTGCGCCTTTTGCAGCCAAGGGAGGGCATCTTCGCAATGATCCGTGCCGCATAATAGCTCTCCATACTTCTGCCACGCCGCGGTATTGTCCGGGTCGAACTTCAAACTTTGCTGGATGGCGGCGAGTGCCAGATCGTCGTGTCCGTTCAGGTGATAGGCCTGGGCCAGATAAAACTGCGCGTCCGCATCGCGGGGGATAACCTTGACGCAGTGCTGCAACAATTTGAGAGCTTCTTCGTTTTGGCCCGTGCTCAGCCTGTAGGTGCCGACTTCGAGCAGCAGATCGCCGTCGTTGGGCGCGAACTTCAGTGCCGCTTGATAGGCGGCGGCCGCTTCCGCAGGGCGGCCTGCCTGTTCCAACAACATGCCTTTCAGCTTGATCGCCTGTGCGAAATGCGGATGCTGCTTAATCAGGCGCTGGACGGCAGTCATCGCTCCCTGCTCGTCGCCGTGCGCGGCCAGCGTAAGCGCCTGGTGAAGTTGACGCTGCTCGGGAGAGTCGGCGGGGCGGGGCTTGCTCTGGGCACGAACCGGGGTTCCTCCGGCTGTGAGGAGCGCCGCCAAAAGGAGGACGCTGCCCAGCAGCATGTGCCTGGATCGTGCGACAGATAGGCAGGACTTCACGACCGCAGTGTAACGCCAGCAGAAAGCAAAAGGAACCTCAGCCCAGGGCGGTTCGGACTTCGATGCTACGGAATCAGAGGGTCAGTTTGCGCCTGCCCCGGCAAGGGTTGGCTTTGCGGGTCTACTTGTGGCGCTGCCGCTTGCTGTTGGGCCGATTCGGAGACTGCGACTGAACGATATTGCGGCTCGCGGAGCATTGCCGGCGGCGCCATTGCTTGTCGCGCCATTGCTCGTTCGGTCATGGTTTGCTGGAGCAGGTTCCAGTCCCGGCTCAGCTCCGCTTGCGAGATGCCGTGGGGCGGGGCGTGGCGCAGTTCGGCTTGAAGGCGGGCTGCGATGATTTGCCGAACCAGTTGCGGCGGGGCAGTACCATCCAATAAATTTCCGGCGGATACGCCGACGCGGACTGGTTGTTCGCCTGCCGAGGTCTTCAGAATAAGGATGGGCGCGTCGTGGTCATCGAGATCTATTTTGGCTTTCGACTCAATGCGGTTCCAGGACTTTTCTACTTCTCTTCCCGTATTCGGGGCGCGGTTCGAGGCTGCGGGATCGGACTGCGCCAGAAGTTCTTTCAGCTTTTGCCGATAGGTCTTGCGATCTTTACGGGCGATGGGTGGTTCGGGATCGCTGCCGGGATTAAAGACCAGGGCATCGCGATCGGGCTTAAACTGGCCGGCGCCGGTTCCTACATACACGGCGAATACGCAGCCGGCGAAGATCGGGCTGGCGATCGCGCTCGGCACGATGTACTTCTTTGACTTGAGGAAGGACTCGACTACTCCTTTGGGGTTCGTGCTCCGCGGCATGCTGCCGGGGACTTGCGCGATTACCAGGCGCGAGAAGTCGATATCCGGATGGCGCGAGTGGAACTTTACTAACAATTTGGAAATTTGTTTGGGCGTGGTGATGCCGACGTCGGCGATTACGCTGCGGTGCAGAGTCTTCGGGTAATAGAAGTTGATGATGTCTTTGGCGAAGTCGGCGCAGTTGCGCGAGAGCAGGTGGAAGTGCGAGCGGTTGGGCGACTCGTTGAGTTTGGTTATGAGCGCGGCATCCTGCTCGGGAGTGGTTTCGATCTCGAAGCCGTAGATGGTGCGATCGTAGGACGAGCCGATCAGCTGATACCAGTTGCCTCCGGGAGTGGAGCCGCCGGCGTTGTCGGGGATTATGTTTTCGAGGTGCCTGCGGCGATAGCTGTCGCGCAGGAAGGCGGCCATTTTTGCGTCGGCGAATAATGGGACGTCTTCTGGGCGGTCGACTGCGTAGAGATACGGGATCAGCGGAATGGCTAGCCAGTCATATCCAGCGACGTGATCGTAGCGGCTTATGACTACGCCGGTTTCTCCTTTGTGGCAGGGGCGGAGGACTTGCGGGGCATCGGTATCGGCGCAGATGTTCGAGAGATAGACGGCCGCGTGGCCGGTGCCGGTGAAGAAGCCCATGTGTCCGTAGGGCTCTTCCAGGAGCAGAGTAGCGGAAGCGCCGGCTAGGGAGGCGGAGGACAGCATTATCGCTAAAGCGATTAGCGCGGCGCGGATTGGGGAAGCGCGGGGAAAAGACATGGTCGTCTACCAGACACAACTAAAAACACTGCAATTGAGAATTAGTTGCTGGAGGAGAGCGGAAAGTAGCCTCGATCCGCGGATGCTCACCGCGAGAAAGCCTTAGATTGCAATCGGTTTTACCTTAGGTAGTTT
>JBAQJF010000152.1:0-15716 GCA_049300195.1 Terriglobales bacterium
GCCCTTAAGGGCCGCGTATCGTGTGTCAAATCGGAGGGGCTTTAGCCCCGGTGGCCGGCTCTCGCCTCTGCAATCTGACCTCTGCAATCGCTAGTGCCCCGCATTCAAACTCTCCGGCACATACGCATAAGCCCCAATCTCCCACCCCGTCCCAAACGAATTCTGATTAATCCCCATCAAGTCATACTGATATTCCGTCCCCAAATTCACCCCCGCATCCCGCACCGGAGAATTCGCCGTAGGCCGAAAATCCGCCTCCACCCCATTCGACGGACAAACGTAATAACTCCCCGCCACATAACCCGCAGGCACCGCATCGTTCGCCGTACATCCCCGGAGAAGGTTCACCATCTGCGTATTCGACTCAAGCGTCGCCCCACCCTGCACCAGCGCATCCATCAAATTCGCGACCTCATCGAACCCAAGCTCGTTCACATGCCAGAAATACCCAACCGGCCGCCCCCAAAGCGCATTCTTGAACAAATCCTGACTAACCCGATTTCGCATCTGCTGATAACTAAGCCCCTGATAGTTAGGCACCATCCCCTGGCTAAGAATGTTCAATACGTCGTACCCATTAGCCAAAGTAGTATTAGCCCCGCAACAAGGCTTCAAACTCCCAGTCCCGCGCACCCCGGCATAACCAAGCCCTGCCGCAATCGCCTCCGTAACCGGATCCTCATAACTCCCGGGCATCACGTAAACTCGCTGGGCCGGCAGCCCGGTAAAATTCAAATTCATCCACCCCAGAGCCCAGCTCATCTCCTCGGTTTCCAGCTGCGTTTCATCGAGATCAAGGTTCTGCGCCGACGTCCCAATATCCAGATTCGTCACGTCCGCCAGCGAAATGCTCCGCGCCGTGCTCTTGGCATTCGCATCCAGGCTGACCGAAAAGACTCCTCGCTGTTGCAGCGTGTAAAGAATCCCCCCGAGCGTATCGAGCCCCGTCAAAGGCTGGCCCGGCGCAGCCGGCGTCAAATTCCACGTAATATCCGCGGCCGGATCGTCCGGCACGGTAGTCACCAAAAAACAAGCCAGCTTCCCGGACCCGCAAACGCTCTGCGAATGCGATACCGTCACCTTCACGCTGGAAGCAATCGCCCCGATATACTGCAAGTTCTCAAACGCATGGCAAGGCACGGGAAACGGCCCGCCCGCCCCGCAGCTGGCCGCCGGCGGATCCCAATAAGCGTGCGAGATCGAATGCGTATTAACGTCCCAACCGGCATTGATCCACCCCTGCACCTCGCTAATAATCGACTGCGAGTAACTCCCTCCAGTAACCACAGCAATCGACAGCGGCACGCCCTTAGTCGCGATCATAGGCAGCAAAGCGCTGATATAAGTGTCGCTATACTGCACCAATCCAGGGTCGTCATAGCTGACGGTCGTGTAAGCCGGCCACCGCCGCCACTCCCGAATCCACGGTGGCGTCTCCGCCGGAATATTGTGCGTCCCCGAAGCAGGCCCAGGCGTTCCCGAAGTATCCACAGTCACGGCAGTAGCAATGTTATTGGCATACAAGTGACAGTAGTCATAACTAACCGCACCCTGCACGTTATCGATAATCCCATAAGCCCGGTTGGCATAAGCCCGGCAGTTCTTGATCTCGAACGCGCACCCGCCTCCCCCGCACCCAGTCCCATCAAATCGATAGCCCGCATAATTCATCGAGGCGTCAGTGTTATAAAAGTGAATATCCGTCGGCGTCCCGGTAGGATGCACATAAAATCCAACCGGCACCGCGCCATTCTCCACCTCGCTGTCAGCCGCGATATTCGCCAACCAAAGATGATCGCTAGGTGAAGATCCCGACACCTGCACCTGAACCCCATAACTATCGAACCAGTCAAGCTGCAAATGCTGGATCTCGAGCCATGACTGCCCATTAATATTCAAAAGACTCTGCCCGCTAAGCACAATCGGAGCCACCGTCCCATAATGCACCGCAGGCTTCCCGCTGGCGCTGTAAACATAAAGAATGTAGTTAGTAGCGTCATACCACCAGTCTCGATCCTGCGTAAGCGCCGCCTGGCTAGCCTGTCCCACTCCCCAAACCGTCCCAAACCTCACAAACAAAAGTTGCGAAGGCGCCTGCGTAAGACAATAAAATCCCCGCGCCCCACACTGCACCACGGTAGTAAGTCCGGGGGCAGTTGAAAAAAGCGTAGCCGCCCAGACATTCGGATTCCCCGTAGCGGCCCAAGAACTGTCGGCAATCGGCAAATATCCCGTCAAATGCGGAGCCCGCCCGTTCCCATAACTATCGATCTTGATTAGCGCCCCGCCAGTGGCCGGGTTCGTCCCGCTCGAAGGCGGGGTAAGCGTCTCGTTCCAAGTGCAATCCCGCTTTAGGTTGATCGTGTCCCCAGCCTGAAAGCTGGAAATCCCAACCTGCAACAGCGTCCGCCATGCCAGCTGCATACTGGTCCCCGGATTCCCATTTGACCCATTGTTACAATCCACGAAGTAATCCGAGGCACACGCTACCCGCGCCCCCAATACCAGGAGCAGCACCCACCATGGATTCGTCATGTTCTCCGAAAGCCGCGAAGCGGCGAAAGACTAAAGCCCGCCCTGAGCCTGCCGAAGGGCGCAAGCCGTGGGTCAAGCGATCATTAGCGGCAAGCCCCAGCGGGGCGAAAGAAGCTTAATTCTGCATCTGATAAGTCACCACGGCCACAATCCCCGCGGGAGCCGTGCTACAACCCGCCCCGCCAATCGTGACCTTGACTCTAAGCAGATGCCCAGAACTGATGTTCGTACTTCCAGTAACCTGACCGTAAAAACTATTACCCGAAGTCATCGAAATGGAATAACCTCCAACCTCCGCGCCGGTCGTCCCATCCCATACCTGTAGAGTAGGATAAGTTGTACATCCCACCGGCGCCGTACCAGCCGCCAGGTCAAACCCGGTAATCGTCAAGCCAGCCGGCAAAGTCCAATTGCAGTAACTAACTCCGCTAGTCGTGGCCCCAGCCACCGGGCAAGTCCACGATAAGAACATCTCATTCCGCACATAAGCCGTAGTAGCCAGCTTAGTGCTGTTATCTCCAGCAGCCTGAGTAGCAGCCGCCGTGCCGCCAGGCAGCGTACCGGCAGCGATCTGCGCGGCCGTATAGTCGCCGCTCTGCGCCGTCACCGCCCCTGTGCGCCCAAACACGCTCGACACCGCGCCGCCGCCCGAAGGCATGCACGACGCTCCACTAGCCAACTGGCACTTGAACGTGTTGTCAGATCCAACTCCCAAAGAAAAGTCCATGCCACTGGGAACAGTAACACTCGTCCCAGTCCATTCCTTCCCCGACCACTGCGTCGGGTTAGTGCTGGTCTGATTGATGTTCCCCGCCACGTTCAGATTGCCATTAATGGTAACGTTGCTAAGAAATGTGGGCGATCCTCCCCACCCCGACGAACTAACCGACGTCCCATCCGGATGCGTCATAACGCCCGTGAACGTCGGCGACGCCAAAGGCGCCGCTCCCGTGACCTGACTTACAGAGTAATCCCCGCCTTGTGCGACCACAGCGCCGGTTCGTCCAAACACGGAACTAACTGCTCCGCCGCCTCCGCCACCGCTGGGAGGCGCTAGGCTTACCCGCACGCTGCCCGCTTCAATCCGTCCAATCGTTTGCGCGCTGCTAGGCCGCGTAGTCGAACCCGTATCATGACATTTGCCGGCCTGCGTCGTGCTGGCAACAACATAGTCGCCCGATACCGGACTACCCGCGTCAAAGTTGCACGCCGCAATGCCCGCCCAAGTCAGCACTGCCCTGCCGCTCGTGCCGGCCCCGCCACTTACGATGCCAAGCACGCCATCCGTGCTCGATGTCGCTGCCGTCTGCACTCCACTCGCCGCGCTGTTATATACGGCGAGCAAATTCAGCCCCGTACCAGTCGTAGCGTCATTCGCAAACTCAAAGTCCTGGCGTCCGGTGCTATACATATTGAACGAAGTCTTAGCGAAAATGCTTCTTATCGCCTGTCCCGTATCCGTACCGATATCATAGTTATTGTCGGGGGAGCTGGGCTTAAAGCTTCCGTCCGATCCGAAGAACCACTTGAGATTAGATCCAATGTGTATTCCAAGACTCAAAGCATTCCCGCTGGTAGAATCTTCACTCCGTAATACGTTGTAAGTAGTGCCCCCACTCGCCTCCGACCCCAGCGATATCCGGTCCCATGACGTGCTGCTCGAGTAAGTGGAGTAGACTCGGAAATTCTGCGCCGCCGTACCGTTGCGTTCCTCTAAGGTGTCAGCCACGTCGCCGCCAGGGTCCGTATTGAAGAGATTAGCCAGTCCCAGCTGAATCGGCTGCCCGTTATTCTCGATCACTCGCGGCGTATGGCTTGAAGCGTCAAACCAGAACACTCCCCAGTTCGCAATCCCCGCTGGCTGCCCAGTCTCCGCAAGTTGAATCACATTCGGCGTCGTGCAATTAGCATTTCCATTCGCCGCGATGCCCGTGGCAAACGCGCCGCTGCACTGCGTCGGAGTAGCGGCCAGCGCCAACGCCGTTCCAGCTTGCCCGCTGATGTTCGAACTGGTAAATGCGATCCGCTGCACCGTGCCGCCAAGGTTCACGACCGGCAAGCCCACCGCAGTATCAAGCCCGATTCCGCCGGCAGCCGGAACATATCCGCTTCCCTGCGGCAGAAGTAAGTTCCCGCTCACACCAACAGTGTTACTAAATGTCTTCGTGCCGGCAATCGTCTCGTTCCCTGTGTTATGGACTACGGCCGCGTCTATGGCTGCCCCCGTAACTTGAGAAACGGTGTAATCGCCATTACTCGCCGTCACCGCCCCCGTTCGCCCAAACACCGAACTGACACTCCCACCCCCTCCGCCTGAACCGCACGGCGTGCCAGTCGATGCAATAACGCCAGATACAATATTGAGACAACCGTCCGGGAGCCCCGCCACCGTAACACTCTGGTCAAACTTGACCGGAACGTTCATCTCTTTGAGTGTCCCCGTCAATCTTTCGAGCCAGTTCGCGTGTACCCCATCCCCAGTCTGCGCAATGTAATTCGTGATCGACACCGGAGCGCCAAACGCCAGTTGCCCCTGGTTAAGTCCAACCCCTCCGCTAGCCACATCCGTCCCGATCCAGGTATCGCTTCCGCTGGCCGCTGGCCGGTATCCCCACGTCGACCGCGTCAGCGCAGGTTGCGAATCGACCAGGGTAATAATGTGATGGGGTTGCAAAGCCGCCGTAGGGCTCGTTGAAAAATTTAAGCGCCCCTTCGATAGCGACATTCCTCCGCCCGATGACGCGCCATCGGTCATGAGTGTCGCGGTCTGGTTCGGAACCGCATTATTCGACGACGTCATGCTTCCCAGGCAATCCGTGTACCCGCCCGGTGAGGTAGCACCCCAAAAGCCGCACTGGTCGGCAACTTGCACGGGGTTGCCGTTCAATCCCACGCCCACCACGTTGCTCTCTTCTACGTCAACCGAGACGCTTCGATTCACCGTGACGATAGATCCCGGCCAGAACGTGAGACCTCCGGAGTAATTCCCTTGCAGAATCGAATAATTGGCAGTAACAGCCGATCCGCTATCTGTATAAGTGCAAACGAGTCCCGAACACTGCGCGAGATTAGTCGCAATCGAGCCGCAAGCCGTTGTAGATCCGCCCGCGCATCCCCCGGCGTAGGGATAAGTTCCGCCTACACCGCTCGGAGTACTAATGCGGATCAGATCATAAGTAAAAACGTCCGTTCCATTCGCCACGCGCGGCCATCGCACCGGGACAGAGTCACTGCCCGTCGAACTGTAGTTGAGAACCTGCATGGGCGACGTTCGCGTCCCAGTCGTCACGTCCTTCGCGACCACAAAGTAGGAGTACGCCACCGATCCGCTGCCCCCGACGGAGAACCATCCTTGTGTCCCGCCGGCCCCCGCGATGGCAAACGCAGCCGCTCCACTCGAGGGCCCGGCAATCAACCCGGCTACCCCCGTTCCGGGGAAGGGAGAATGGGCCGGGGAGAGCGGATTCATTTGTGGCCCGCTTTCGGAGTAGATGTTCTTTAGATACGCTCCCTGATAGTTCCCAGTTGAATTGGCCGAGTATACCTGCCACGGCCCGGTCGCCTGTAGTACGGTATTCTCCACATAGATTCCGTTTGAGTTATAGACGGTCAGTCCGTTCGAGTAATTTGCCGTAATGCTGGAATCCCGCAGCGTAATGACTGGCGCAACCTGGTGAGATGCTCCTTGGTTGCCGGCGGAATAAATAAATGACCCAGTCCAGTTCGCGCTATCGTTCAACGAGATAGCGTTGTTATTAAAATGATCGATGCTGGCGTTCTCGTCGTCCCATAAGTCAAAAAAGTTATTGAACGCGCCGTTCTCCCCATCCTTGTCATAGGAGAGATCGGTCAGGTGCGTATTCACCGCATCGTCGAGAACTGCCGCATACGCAAGCGCCACAACTCCAGGCGTCGTCTGCGCGGGAATATCCGAGCCGGAGTGTGCATATTGAAAGGTAGTCGAGTTCGGAACCGCCGTAACGATCGCGTCGCCCCAGAACGCGTTATTGTCGGTAAACATGATCGTCACCATGTCTCCCGGCCTGAATCCATGCGCGGTCGCCGTAGTAATTGTTGCGACCTGCGAAAGCCGTTGCGTCTGCGTGACCGCCGTCCCGGCGAACGCCGGGCTGCTCGATAGACTCGTTGGCGACCGGAAGCTGAGCCCTAAAACCGTATCGTTCGTGTAGTCATTGGAATTCGCCAGGTCGCCAACCTGCAAACATGGACCGCGCTCCGTGCAATTCAATGACGCACCGTAGCCATTGAGCACGGATTGATTCGCGTGCAGGTAAATGGTGCCCGCAACGTTGTATGTGCTCAACGAATGGGTGGGATATCCCGGTCCATTCGATGGGATCGTCACATTGCACTGGATATTCTTGAAGGAGCTCGGATCAGTCCCGCACGCGGCGTTCAGAGTCTCTTGGATTCCAGATGACGCCGATCCGACAGTGTATCCAGCCGCATAGGAGAAAAAGGGAGTAAACGTGATCGTACCCGATGGTGCCCCCGACGTGCAGGCTCCGGCCGCAGTCACCACGCTCACAGCTTCACTGTTACCACCACCCGAAATCAGTACCTGGTACCCAGCCCCACTAGTCGTATCAATGCCAACCGGGCACGGCGTAAGGGTAACAGTTGCTTGAGTTCCACCCGTCAGCGAGCTTGATATAGTCTGCGACCAATTCAATGCCGTAGTCGCATAAGTAATGCCTGCCGGCGCCCCGCTCCCGCACGTTCCCCACGTTGAGTTTCCGGTTAAGCACGTAGCCGAGCTGGCAATGCCCGTTCCTAACTCTCCGCTGGGCACCAGCCCGTTCAACAAGTCAGCCTTCGCGGATAGCCCACTATCCACATATTGTTGATCGGCAGCCTGGTTTGGCGCCGTCGGCGGGCCCGGTAAGGTCAGCGGCCCCGTCATCGTGTCGCCCGACTTCGAAACGTACGATCCCGACCCAACGTTCGCAACCGCCGCATCCACGTAAGCTTTATTAGCCGCGTCGGTACTTCCGGCGGGCGCCGGGAGGGAGGGCGCCACTGAAAACTGTTTAGTGCCGGTAATTGTCTCAGCTCCGGCCAGATGCACCACTGCGGAGTCCAGCGCGCGATTTGCCACCGCCGCATTTACGTACTCTTGCGTCACCGCCATATTTCCCAGGCCCGTGCCCGGCGTCGTCCGTACCGCGGCAATGGTGGTCGGCGATGTGGTCGATACCGCCCAATATTCCGTTCTCACGGTTCCGTCATCAAGCTGGAATACGACGACATAAAAAGTTCCCGCCGGGCTCGCCCCCACGTTCGGCACCAGCTGAGCGAGAAATCCTCCCCCGGCGCCAATCGTTATGCTCTGTTTGCCCGCCGCCACCACATCGCCTTCAGACGTCTGGAACGATGGCCACGAGATCAACGCTGTCCCCGACGCCGGTGTTCCGTCCGCCCTGTACACGGTATCGCTGATCGTCGTCAGTGCCGGCCCTTGTGCGTGCACAACGCCCGGCGCGGCTAGCCCGATCCATAACGCCAGCAGCACTGAACTTGCCAAGGCCACCGTTGTCCGAACTCGCCTCTCATTCGCCGCGAAATGTCTGTGCATGTCTTCTACTCTCCTCGCTGCCACGCGGCCCGCTCTCGGACCAATAAAAAAGCCGCTCTCGTGAGCGGCCGTTCTTCGCTGATCGTCATTGCAACTCAAGCACCCGGCTTCCTGCTTAAAAAATCCTGTTCGGACTCTGTCGCGCACTTTCCTCGCGCCATTCAATAAACCGGCGTACGCTCTCTACATAAACCTCTGCAAAATCCACCACCGGCCTCCGCGTCTCAATCAGATCCATCGCCTCGTCAATTTTCCAATTCATCGCGCACAATACAGCCAGTGTCATCATCGGAGCCCGATGGACCCCCGCGGCACAATGTACGTAGAGTCTCGCCTCCGGATTTTCGAGCGCGGCCAGCGCAAAATCCACGCCGCGTTGCAGCAGCTCCGGCGGCTTCGCCAGAAAATCGTCGTCGGTGGGGTTCCATAGCACTTCAATGCTATGCGCCTCGGCCAGCGGCCGGTCGTCGAACTCAACCTGCATGTTCAGAACATGGGTCACCCCCGCCTCGGCCAATTCTTCCATATTCCGCGCATGCCAAATCCCGCCACCCAGCGCAACCTGCTCGGTCACCCAAGTCAAATCCATGCAGACTCTTGGCCTTCCCCTAGCCAGCCTGTATCCACGTCCCGGGATTCGTCGTCCAATTTTACGCCAGCGCCCGCCCCCTCTTCTCGCCGATGGCAACTGGTTGGATACCCCTTTTCCGTCCCCAACAAAAAATGGCGCGATTAAAATCGCGCCATCCAAAAGGTCATTTTTCCGACTCTTAAGTTTAGGATACCAAATCCGAGGGGGGTAACCCGACACATTTTCCAGATTTATTTTTCCCTTAGTTTGAGTAACTTACAAGGAATTCGCCCTTTTTACCCCCTTGACAACATTTTTCCCAAATCAGTCCCCTAATGCGTTCGTGAAGATGTTACTTGACTTACCGCATCTCTGTTTCGCGGCAGCCTCTCCAGTAGCCCGCGAAATAGGAGGAATTTCGACAGTTGATCGATCGCATCGTGCAATAGCCGCTCGACTGTCCTTTCCGAACGCACCAGTGCTCTTGAAATCTCAGAGATCGTATGTTCCTCAAGCGCATACATTGCCAAAAGCTTTTTGTCTAATACATCCAGTCTCTCCAGCGTGTGTTCCATGTCCGTTACGAAGACCATCGTGTCTTCAAAGCTCTTCATCTTGTATGACGTAACTCGCGATCGAAAGAACTCACGCCCCAACAATGATGGCAGACGACCAACTTCTACCGATGCGCGACCATATCGCCGGAGCATTGCCACTGTCCGAGCACGATAGGGCCATAGGTCGGTCTCAGATTCGCTAAATAACACTGACGGCGGAACCTCCGCCTCCGCCATCAAGTCGAAGTTGTGTTTTCTGATCGCAGAAATGTCTATCATGCTCGTGCCTCCCCTATTTCTACCCCCTGCAAATACTCAATCTGACCACTCGGTCTTAGATGTAGTTGCTTTTTTGGCTCGCCCGCCAGGCGCGCACCGCGACTTTTCCTCCGTGGTTCCGAATAAAGGATCGCCTTTAAATTTGGATCCCCCGCCAAACGTGATGCACAGCCGTCGCAATAAACCACGCCTGCACCCGGCGTTCGCAAGAACAGACCACCGCACCGTTCGCAATATTTCAATTCAACCTTCTCTTTCCCGCTTTCCAGTGTGCCTTTGAAGTTCATAACCACCTCTCATAAAAAAATAAGTGCACTGAGAACAAAAAAGCCCTGGCACCGATCGCTCGGCCCAGGGCTCGTTTCTTTTACGATGACCTGTTTGGGTTATTTAGTTGTTGATAATACAGTTACTGTAGTTTAGCGCTCACGCCGGACCCAGCCTGCCTGAAGTATCCCTCCTCATATCCCGACTTAAGCACTTGGCCATTGTGGACAAGTACACTCAATCGACCTGAGAAGTGCAGACCCTTCAATAACTGCTCGGTAGACGCGGAAAGAAACTCAGCCGACCGTACCTTACGTCGAAACTCCGCAAAGTGTCGGTCTTCGTTCTCATATAATTGCATCTTTACTCCTTGTAAGGCCGATATAAATGCACTGCAACAACATATAATTATCGATGCTATGAGCCAATGACAATCTAAGTCAAGGTGTTTGAAACCTCAAAGACTGATGGCTGCGTCGCTCAATTCCCAGAATGATTCGCTTCGCAGGAAATCCTTCGAAGTGCTTTTGCGGCATTTTGCTCGTCACGTCTCCCAAACCCTGAATTCGCGGATGCGTCCCGCGCGGCCACCGCTCTTCGGCGCGATCGGCCACCCTGCTCTTCCGCTTGATAACTTTCGAATGAAACGATAATCTCTCTAAGCCGTCCAAGCTTCGAGCCTATGAATCTGAAAGTTCTCGCCATAGCCATTGTTTTGCTTTTCGCATCGATGCGCTCTTTTGCCCAACATTCTCCTTCCGAGCCGGTGCTGGACATCTCTGCGATGGACAAAACAGTCGACCCCTGTGTTGACTTCTATGCCTATTCCTGTGGCGGCTGGATGAAGAACAATCCCATCCCGCCCGACCAGGCCAGCTGGGGAACTTACAGCAAGCTCGAAGACGAAAACCGCGCACAGCTGCGAGCAATTCTCGAGGAAGCGGCCAAAACTGAAGGCTCCCGCAACGCCGTGACCCAGAAAATCGGCGACTACTACTCTTCCTGCATGGATGAGTCCGCCATTGAAAAACTCGGCTCCAAGCCGCTTCAGCCCGAACTTGAGCGGATCGCGCGTCTAAAGTCCAAGCAAGACTTCGCCGAGTATGTCGCTTCCTCCCAATATCCACCCTCCCTCTATGGTGGTGGAACTCTTTTCGCCTTCCGCTCCGACCAGGATTTCAAGGACTCGACCCAGGTCATCGCCGAACTCGATCAAGGCGGCCTCGGCCTCCCCGATCGCGACTACTACACGAAGGACGACCCCAAATCCGAAGTACTTCGCAGATCCTATGTTGCACATGTTGCAAAAATGTTCGAACTGATCGGCGTCTCTCCTGCCGACGCGGCCAACGAAGCCGCAACCGTAATGCGAATCGAAACCGCCCTCGCCAAAGGCCAGATGACGCGCGTTGAGCGCCGCGACCCCCCCCAGCTCTATCACAAGATGAGCGCCGAAGACCTCGAGAAACTCGCCCCAACTTTCGCCTGGAGTGTCTATTTCAGCAAGACTGGCGCGGGCAGCCTGAGATCGCTCAACGTTGTCACGCCCGGCTATTTCCGTACATTAAACAAGGAAATCGACAAGGAAAGCCTCGCCGACTGGAAAAGTTACCTCCGCTGGCACGCCCTCCACGGCGCGGCCAACGATCTATCTTCAGCTTTTGTGAAAGAGTCTTTCAATTTCTACGGCAAGACCCTTCGTGGAAGGGAGGCATTACCTCCCCGCTGGAAGCGCTGCACCAATGACGTTGACGATGACATCGGAGAGGCTCTAGGCCAAGCCTACGTCTCCAAGTATTTCAGCCCGGATGCAAAGCGGGCCGCGCTCAAAATGGTGCAGCAGATCGAAGCCGCCATGCAAGGCGAGATTCAAACTCTCCCATGGATGGGCGCAGCGACCAAAGAACAAGCCCTTACAAAGCTGCACGGCATTGCCAACAAGATCGGCTACCCCGACAAATGGCGCGACTACACCGCGCTCGAAATTGTCCGCGGCGATCACGTCGGCAACTCGGAGCGCGCATCCTGGTTTGAATTTCACCGTTGGCTCGCCAAAATCGGCAAGCCCGTGGACCCCAACGAGTGGGGCATGACTCCGCCAACCGTGAACGCTTATTACGACTCCCAGAAAAACGACATCAATTTCCCCGCTGGCGTTCTCCAGCCGCCCTTATTCAGCGCGCTGTCCGATGCCGCCCCTAACTACGGCGACACCGGCGCCACCATGGGCCACGAACTCACCCATGCTTTCGACGATGAAGGCAGCCAGTTCGACGCTACCGGCAACCTGCGGAACTGGTGGACCGATGCTGACCGCAAGGAGTTCGAAAAGCGCGCGCAATGTGTCGTCGATCAATACTCCGGCTACACGATCATCGATGACATCAAGATCAACGGCAGGCTGACCAACGGCGAGGATCTCGCCGATCTTGGCGGCACGCTTCTCGCATATCTCGCATGGAAACAGGACACAGCCGGTCAAAAGCTTGAGCCGATCGACGGTCTGACTCCTGAGCAACGCTTCTTTGTAGCCTACGGCCAGAGTTGGTGTGAGAACGAACGCGACCCGGACAAACGCCTGCGAGCAACCGTCGACCCTCACTCACCCGCAAAGTATCGCGCGAACGGCGTTGTCGCAAATATGCCCGAATATCGCGAAGCATTCCACTGCAAAGCCAGCCAACCGATGGTCCGCGAAAACAGCTGCCGCGTCTGGTGATGCCTGTGTGGCGCGGACACTCCTATCCGCGGTGGTTCTGCCACATGCACACTCAGGTAGCGATAAATTGCCGCGCGCCGCATCGCGAGATTGTCAAGATATGAGACTCGCTGGCAGAGCGAGTGAACGGCCTCTTCCAACAAGTTTCTAGCCGCGTTCAAATGCATGCTTCTCTTCCAACTCTCGCAAAGCTTCAGTCGCATCTCTCTCGAACCGTTCCCCCTGCTCCATCAGAGCTGGCAGCGCCGTAGCGCGCTCGCTGGCCAAACTAAAAAGGCCCCGTCCGGCGAGCCCAGCGGCCGTCTCAACCAAGCGCTCTGTCGTAGTTTGCGTATACAGCGCTTCAGTGGGATCGCCCAACCACACAGCTCCACCAACCAACCGCGTCTGCCAATAAACCTTGTGCTCGATCAAGCGCCCCATCTCCTCGTCTGTGGCCTTCCCAAATACCCACTGGTTGCGTTTGAAGTCGTAATGCCGGCTCGAAAACGGCAAAGGAACCAGCTTGGCCGACTTCACAAACTCAATTTGTTTCCGATCGATCTCCTTTCGCAAGGCATTGATCACCGGCCCTTCCGTGTCTTTGCTCTCGAGTGAAGGCAACACTTCACGGAGCGTCGCCGACAAATTTACGGAAACCAGCGCCCGCAAGTTGTCCGAATTTTCCAGAAAAATTTCCGCATGCAGAACGTCAAAGTCGGCGCCGGAAGTAGCATGCCGAAAAGGCCAGTCGAACTTAAAGCTGACCGGCAAACCCGTGCGTGTAACATAAATGGTTTTATTCGAGACATCGTGCATAGTCATTCGTCCACTTCCATCACAACAAATAAAGCGAAAGCGAAAATCCGCGTTCATCCCCTAGATCCGCGGAGAAGAAGTTAACATCCGCACGCCTGGACCTGGGCTGCGATCCCGCAGGCACTCTATCTTAGCCGGAGCAACTGCAACACGTTCCACAATCCGGCGGCGCCCAGCAATCCACCCACTCCAGCGGTCACGAAAAGACCCTGCTGACTCTCCATTAAATCGGCAAGTACTCCCGCTACAAACACAAACACGAATACCAGCATTGCCAAATGGAATCCTTGTCCAGGAAAATCCGGCGATCCGAGTTCCAAAACGAAGAATAGCGCGCCGACCAATAGCGGGGCAGTATTCCCAAAATATCGGGTCCGCCGCCAGCCGCTATATGCACCCAAAGCCACGGGCAATGCCAGTAGCAAAGATGGACAACTCGTCACCATTCTCTTCAAGGCTTGCGAATACGACGCAATCATCCCAAACGCCTGGGGCTGAACGTCAATCCACTTTGCCCGCAGCATGGCCTGCCTGAACAAATCGAACTGGAAAAAATAGAACCCGAACAAAAACACGCTTCCAATCGCAAGCGACACAATCCAGATGACCATTACCGCCCGCGACCGCACCGGCGCGACCCAAAACATGATCGGCAAAACCACCACCACCGCAATCACCAACGAAAACTGTCCTCCCACCGCCAAAGCTACGGACAATCCCAGCAACAGAATCCGTCGCCAGTTCCACAGGATGACTTCGCGCGGAGCATATAACGTGTGCGCTAGCGCAATGCCGGTGAAGACGGTGCCAAACGCTCCCCACACCCCGCCGATTTCTCCAAAATCCTGCGTTCCCGCGGCAGCCAGAATCATGCCCGGAGAAAAGCAGTAGAGTATCAAAGCGATATACCCTCCCGCATTACCGTAAAGCCGCCGCGATACATACCAGAGCGAAGCGCCGAGCATCGCTCCAAAAAACAAGTACGGAGTCGCGATCCAAATCTGCCCCAGCGGCGAGTCCGCCGCCAAAGCCCGTGGCAGCACGAGTACAGGGGCCGCGGCCATCAGATAGTAAAAGGGCGAGCGATCCACATCGTACCCGCTACGCACGCGCAAGTGCCCCGCGCGTCCCGCGGATGGCAATCCGGTGAGGGCTTCGGTGCGCAGTGCCTCAGGCGTGCCTGCGATCGGTCCGCCCTTCCATTGCGCGAGACCATCGTAGATGCACAACGCATGATCGGACTCGGGAAGGAATCCATGGACCGTTTCCACCCGAATCAGCCAGATGCACTGCAACAAATAGATGAGCAGGAGCGCGCCCGCAACCAATTGCGGCTTGCCAATCGAATCGGAATCGAGAAATCGGCGTATCAAGGTCAGACCGAGTGTTTTACCATGTCGAGGACGATCATGGATACCGATCCCGTTCCGCCGCTCGGTTCAGAGCCCGAATCGCGAAGCGATTCGCAGTTCGATTTGCATCGGGATCTGCAAGTTGATTCACATCCTCGCGAATCGGCTCTAACGCCGCTCATTGACGTTTTCGCCGGGCCCGAGGGTCTTTATCCCGGTACGCGCTGGCTCATTTATCTCGCGCTTGTCTTCATCGTCTTCGGCTTTCTGAACTCTCTGCTCATCGGCTTGCAGCCCAAGCCCGTCCCAGTTTGGTGGGGGATGGTCGCCGAAGCCCGCATGATGTTGGCTGTCATTTTGCCGGCATTTGTAATGGCCCGTATCGAAGGCCGTTCTTTCGGCGACTTCGGGTTTCCAGCGAAACGAGCCTTCAGGCGCGACTTCTGGGTGGGCGCTCTTTGGGGAATCGCTTCGCTCACCGTGCTGATGCTGGTCCTCACCGCCATCGGGGCCTTCTCGTTCGGCTCGCTGAGTCTCCATGGCGCGCGCATCTTCAAATTTGCTTTCTACTACGCAGTCTTCTTCTTCATCGCCGCCTGCTTCGAAGATTTTTTTATGCGCGGCTACTCGCAGTGGGTGCTCGCGCGGGGAATGCGCTTCTGGCCGGCGGCCGCGTTACTCTCGCTTCTGTTCGGACTGATGCATCTTGCCAATCCCGGCGAGGCAAAAATCGGAATCGCGGCGGTAGTCGTCATCGGATTCTTTTTCTGTCTGACCCTCCGCCGCACAGGAACCCTATGGTGGGCCGTGGGCTTCCACATGTCCTGGGACTGGGGCGAGAGCTATTTTTATTCCGTCCCCGACAGCGGAACCATCTCCCGCGGACACTTGCTGAATTCCACTTTCCACGGGCCAGACTGGCTGACCGGAGGCTCCGTCGGTCCCGAGGGCAGCTTTCTTCTTTTCCTCCTGATCCTCGGACTATGGGTCTTGTTCGATCGCGCGTATCCGGAGGTGAAGTATGGTGTCACGCCCAACCCAG
>JBAQJF010000153.1:0-2323 GCA_049300195.1 Terriglobales bacterium
AGTCGGAGTCGATCCTTCAGCGGGCGCAGATATCGTCGCCACGGCACAGGAAGTGGCGAAGGGATTCGGCGCTAATTTCATACCTACGAACTTCAGCACCCTGCCTAACTCTCCGGCGGTGCGAAACATTTTCGTCTTTAGCACGCAGGGCAACGTCTTGTCCGCGACTCCCACTCCCGCCGGGCCTGGCGATACCAAGGCGAACTACTCGCCGCTCTGGCAGGTGAACTTGGTCGCCTGGACCCCTGGCAGTACGGTAACTGTGCTGACCTCGACTGCGGAAGTAGAAGCAGCGCAGACTGCCGGCCAAGTGACAGTTACGCCGACACCCATCATCGTCGAGTGCTCCGTGATCTTCTCGCTCTCGCCCGGTGGCGTGCTACCCGATTCCAAAGTTGTCCTCGATGCTCTGAATGCGGCAGCCGGTGGCAATGTGTCGTCAAAAGTGAGCCTGCCCCTCCAGACAGGTTTCTATAACAATAAAACGGCACTCTACATTACGCCCGAAGTCGGCGTGACTCCTGGTTCAAGTTTCACTTCCCTGGCGAACACAGTGGCCGAGGGATTTAATTCGAATTTCGTTCCTACGGCTTTCGGCACCCTGCCCGGCACCGCAGCGGTGGATGACATCTATGTCTTCACCAACGTCACGCAGGGCAATGTGCTCGCATCGGCGCCGAATCCGGCGGGTCCGGCAAACAGCAATACAGCTTACTCTCCATTATGGCAAGTCAACCTGGTCTCCTGGAATTCCGGCCACAGGTCGCGACCGCTGACCTCGGAGGCTGACATCTCGAAGGCCGCCTCAGCCGGTGAAGTCACGATCACAAAAACAAATATTACCGTAGAGTGCTCCGTGATTTTCACTCCCAGCGGCGGACTACTTCCTGGCGCTAGAATCCTCGGGCCTGACGATCAGTTTGGTGGAAACAACGGCGACAGGTTCTAATTCAGGGCCCGGCTTCACATTGTGCTGACAGTGTCCGGTTGAACTTCTCGGCGCGCGAGTCTTCTCTGACCTGTGTTTGCTTGAAATTAGGTCTCGGTGAATTGCTCGTCCCTCGCGATGAGCCAGCCGGCTACGGAGGCCTCGGAGGCAGCCCGCAGGCAACCATCGAGGTCTCTGTAACTAAGGCCCGGAGCCAGTCGGCCGTTGGTAGGGCAGATGCGGACTCCTCGTCGCTCAGGAGTTGCGACGTGGGGAAAAACCTGGCAAGGGAGAACCGAACAGCATGGATGCTTTGTGACTAGTAGGACCGGAAACTTCGCATCGGGGGTGGCGCCGAGATCTTGACGCGGCGCCTTCCTGGTTTGAAGTCGCTTCCGAAGCCTCTTTAATTCCTGAGAATCACATACGCGCGTCCCAGAAATTGAATGAACGGAAACGCAAAGGAAATTCACGATGGCTCGTCTGCCTATCATTACATGGCGCGCGTCATGGCCAATTCGCCCCCCCACTCGAGGCATACATTCAATTCAGTTCTGCGCTTGAGGGTGGAAGTCTCGATGCAAGGTGCTGCGAGCGTATTGCATTGGAAACCGCTGAAGCAAATCGATGCAAATATTGCCTCTCTGCCCATTCCGCGATTGGCAAGATGGTTGGACTTGACGATAGCGAGATTCTCGACAGCCACCAGGCACATGCAAAAGACGCCAAAGCAAATGCGGCACTTCGCTTTTCCCGCTTAATTCTCGAAGAGCACGGCGCGGTGGGCGCGGCCGACATCGAAGCCGCTAGGAAAGGGGGTCTCACGGATGGCGAGATCGCCGAGGTGTTTGGTCTTACGGTTTTGAATATCTTTACGAACTATTTCAGCACAGCGTTTCAGGTGGAGATAGACTTCCCTCATCCCTAGCCCGTTGCGCGCCGTTTAAGGAAGGTCAAGCTGGCCCAGGATAGTCTCCGATCAGCGAATTCGCTCGTGCGTCGTTTTGAATCACCGGGTTTACCTCGCGATGTGGGCACCCAACTACTTCTGTAACCTTATTGCTTTTGGAACATCTCAGAACTTGAACGGGCATAAGTGACTGAGAACCGATTTGACGCGTCGTATGTTGCGGCCGGGTGTGATACCCAATACTGGAAGAACCGGCTCCCAAGCAGCTGACTGGGACACAGCGTGGCAGGCTATTGACCATGCCGCTGCGGAAAAGGAATGTCAACATGATGAGGTTAGACGGCAAGGTCGCGGTAATCCCTGGAGCTAGCAGCGGAATCGGCCTGGCGACGGCACAGCGATTCGTGGCAGAAGGGGCCTTCGTATTCATCGTCAGTCGAAATCGGGAGAATTTGCAAGCAGCAGCCAGAACACTCGGCGAAAAC
>JBAQJF010000154.1:0-8300 GCA_049300195.1 Terriglobales bacterium
TGATTTCATTTTTCACGGCAGGCGAAGATGAGTGCCGCGCCTGGACGATTCCGGCGAATACGCGTGCTCAGAACGCCGCGGGGGCAATTCACTCGGACCTTGAACACCATTTCATTCGAGCGGAGACGATTCGGTGGGATCAACTGCTGGAAGCGGGGTCCGAGGCGAACGCGCGCGCCAAGGGGACGCTGCGGCTCGAGGGCAAGGATTACATTGTGCAGGATGGGGATGTGATGCACATCCGGCATTCAGGATGACCGTCTGGCGCAGCCTTCAAACGCCCTCAAAACGGATGTGGATGGTCAGCGAGCGATAACGAGCCTTTTCGCCAACAATCCTGAGCTAATAGGTGGGGGGAATGTTGCTGGGCTTCCGCCGAAGTGTGCGCCAATAGTAGCGAAGCCTCGTTACCGTATAGGCTGCAACGAACGCGAAGGTTCCGAGCCCCACAACAATGCTCAAGGCTAAGAGTGTGTAAATAACGGATCCGACGAACGGGCCGGGAGCTAGAAAGCCCCATAGCAAGAGCAGCAATGCACCGGTCACGAGTAAAGCCCAACCGGCAAGCAGACCCCTTGCAAACCAACCGTGAGCAAGCCTAATCTTCTCCCTGCGCATCGCCCATACAATCGCTAGAAACGCGAGTATGAACAAAGCGGCCGTGACAAGGAGATTCCATCCGCCACTCAGTAACACAGTGAGCATGGAGCAATTATGAACCAGAGATTGGGTTAAATGAAGATGGGAATGCCTATTGTTGTTGTAATCGGGCGAGTGCGCTCGAAATCCCGTATGAAGGGACTACCAGCAGGGCCAGATATTTTGTTACCAGATATTCACGATCTCCGACGCTTCGTTCCAGCTTGCGGCTGCTCCTCTTGAATCAACGCGAACTGAATTTTCTTTTCCACCGGATCGATGCGGTCGACGAGAACACGCACGCGGTCTCCCATGCTGTAGGCTTTGCCAGAGCGCTGGCCGATGATCTGGCGCGTGTTCTCGTGGTAGGTATAGCGATCGTCATCGTGATCGGCCAGCGTTTGCAGCGGTACCAGGCCTTCGACGAAGAGATCGGTGAGTTCGACGAAGAGGCCGTATTTGGCCACGCTGATAATGAGGCCGTCGAAATCTTCTCCGATTCGGCGTTCCATGAATTTCGCTTTTTTCCATTCCATCAGCTCGCGCTCGGCGTCGTCGGCCCGGCGCTCGGAGCGGCTGGATTCTTCGGCGATGGAGTGCAGCTCTTCGAGCGAGATGGGACCGCCCAGCGGTTCCAGCGATTTTTGATGTGAGCCGTGATCGCGGCGCTTGGACCACGGTGATGGTGCCGAATCCACCGAGCTACCGTCGTCGTTTGTCTTTCGCCCCTTCCGGGCGGGCGCTTGAGCGGCGGCTGAAACTCCTACCGGAACTTCTCCGTCCATCTTTTCGGGCGAATCGCGCAGGACTTCTTTCAGAATGCGATGGACGATCAGATCGGGATAGCGCCGGATGGGCGACGTGAAGTGTGTGTAGGTGGGCGCGGCGAGCGCGAAGTGCCCGACGTTTTCTTCCGAGTAGCGCGCCTGCTTCAGCGAACGCAGCATCAGGAAACTTAGAATTCTTTCTTCCGGCTTGCCCGCAATTTTCGCGGTCAGCTTTTGATACATGCGCGGCGTGATGTGCACTTCCTTCGGAACTTCAATGTCGCGCACTCGCTTGCCGCTACCATAGTTCGCGCGGCGGTCGCCTTTGAGTTGCATGCGCTCGATGGGCAAGGCCCCCACGCCCAGTGAGTAGCCGAAAGTTGCGGCGATCACTTCGAAATCGTAGACGCGCTTGGCGTCCGGTTTTTCGTGGATGCGGTAGAGCGAGGCGATGCGTTTGTTCTCCAGATAATGCGCCACGCATTCGTTGGCCGACAGCATGAACTCTTCGATCAGCCGGTGCGCGATATTGCGCTCTGAGCGCGTGATGCTCTTCATCAGGCCGAATTCGTCGAACTCGATGACCGGCTCGGGGAGATCGAAATCAATAGAGCCCCGACGCTCGCGCTTGCGGTTGAGGATCATCGCCAGGTCGCGCATGCGCTCAAAATGCTCGACCTGCGCGGCATAGCGCTGGCGCGCCTCGGCGTCGCCTTCGATAACCGCATTCACTGCGGTGTAAGTCATGCGCTCTGCCGAGCGGATTACGCCCTCATTGATTTCGTAGCCGACGATTTCGCCACGGTGGTCGATCTCCATGGTGCAGGAGAGGACGAGGCGATCGACTTGCGGCCGCAGGCTGCACAGATCGGTTGAAAGTTCGAGCGGCAACATGGGAACGGCGCGGTCGGGAAAATAAACGCTCGTGCCGCGCAGGCGGGCTTCTTCGTCGAGAGCAGTGCTCGGCGTAACATACTGAGCCACGTCGGCGATGTGGACCTGCAATTCGTAATTGCCATTTGCGAGTTTGCGAACGTGCACGGCGTCGTCAAAGTCGCGGGCGGTTTCGCCGTCGATAGTGACGATTGGCAAGTCTCGATAGTCGCGACGATGGCGCAGATCGCCTGCGTGATCGGCGGTTTCGACGTTGTCAGCAGTTTCGGCGGCCAGTGCCTGCGCCTCGTCAATGACGTGCTGCGGGAAGCGATGCGGCAGATGAAATTTGCGGATGATGATTTCGACGTCGACGCCGAAATCGTTTTCTTCGCCGAGGATTTCGACCACGCGGCCACGCGGCTGCTGCGTAGCGCTCGGCCATTCGGTGATTTCCACATCGACGACTACGCCTTCGAGATCCTCCCACTTCGTATGGATGGCGGCTTGATCCCCGATTACGCGATCTTTGGATGCGTTCCCGCGTCTACTTTTGTTTTTCTCCTGCGAGTTTTGGGTGCTGCCTGCGAGAGCTTCAACCACAGGGGGCACGGAGGTCACAGAGGACTGCGGAATCTCCATCCCCGGCGGGATGATGATTTCCTGCGACACTTTCTCGTCGATCGGTTTTACATAGTTGTGGCGGCGATCATAATGGAAGATGCCGACTACCGTCGGATGCGCGCGATCGACCGACCGCAGAATGCGGCCTTCAGCGCGGCCGTCGGGACGAAACGATGTCACTTCGACCAGCACGCGGTCGCCGTGCATGGACGACCCGGTCGCGGGCGGAGGAATGAAAACATCTCCGGCTAGGCGCGCCTTGATATTTGGGTCGAGCGTCGCGGCGTCGGGAATTACGAAGCCGTAGCCGTCGCGATGCATGCTGAGGCGGCCAACCAGCGTATTGCGTCCCGGCTTGGATTGCGCTTGCGGGATGGCATAGTGCGCGCCATCGACCTGCCGCAACTCTCCTTTTTTCACCAGAGCGTAAAGGCGGTCGGCCAGTTCGCGGCGGGCTTCGCCCCGGGCGCCGAAATCGTGCAGCAACTGCTTGTGACTAGCCATCTTCTTCGGCTGGCGCTCGATATGGCGAAGGATGGCGGAATCGGAGAGCATTGGGTAATTTGGTAATCGAGTAATTGAGTAATTGAGTAATTGAAAATCTCTTACTACAAACTCCTGAGTTCCACAATGCCTTGCCCAAAAAGCAAATTACTCAATTACCCGATTACCCAATTACAAAATTATCTCAAATATTTTTCCTCGAGAATTCGTCGATGGTGCAGTTCGTGCCCCGCGATAACGTAGACGATGGCACGCGCGCTGACCGGCTTGTTATTCGCTGTGCCGCGGCGCTCCGCGCTCTCTTGATCGATGTGGCGAATCAGCTCGATTGTGGCGTTGCGGATAGTCATGAACTCCTGAAGCAGATCGTCCATGGTGCGACGGCTGAATTTTCCGGCCACGACATAATCGTCCTGCTCATACCCTTCGATCGGCGTCTGGTCGCCGCGCGCGATGCGCAGCACCCGATAGCTCATGATGCGCTCCGTATCGTTGACGTGGCCAAGCACTTCCTTCACGCTCCACTTGCCGGCTGCATAGCGAAACTCGGACTGATCGGGAGACACTTTGCCCAAGAGATCGCGCGTCTGCTGCGCTTGTTTGTGAAGCGTGGCAATTATGTCGTCGGTCTTGACGAGTGAAATATAACGCTCATAGTACGGGTCGTATTCCGTCGGCTCCGGACGGTGAATGCCGGTCGCGAGAGTGCTCATAAATCCTCCAGCCGTTTGATTCCGGACGCGGCGCGATGGTCGCGCTTTGTCGTCCTCTCCCACATAGTATCGCGTGGTAGGTTGTGTGGCGCGGACACTCTTGTCCGCGTGCACGCAGCGGATACTCTGCCTGCGCGGACAAGGCCTGCCCGAGCGAAGCCGAAGGGAGTGTCCGCGGCACACATGGATCCTTCGTGCTACGAAAAAATCGCACGCGCAATGGAAATGATTACTCAGTCGCATCGCAGCAGTCTCCGAAGCGGAAGGAAAGAGGAACCACGGAAAACCCTACAAAAAGCTGGATTTCCACAGCTTCATCGCCGCGACTCCGGAGTAGAATCGATTTGGCCACCGAAATGCGGCAGTGGTCTCAATCCCTTATAAGGAAAGGATTTCGAGCACAATGTGGAAGCCCACGAATCAACCTGCGACACCTGGTCGGCCGAGTGAGCCGGAGCGTCCGATGACGTCCACGCCGACGATTGCACCTATGGCGAGCGAGCCCGCCGCCCCGCGTCCGGTGGTCACCACCACTTCGGACCAGGCCACCATTGGCAAGTCGCTGGTCATTAAAGGCGAGGTGACTGGCTCTGAATCTTTGTATATTGACGGGCGAGTCGAGGGATCGATCAACCTGTCGGGCAACCGCGTTACCGTCGGACGGAACGGCGTGGTCTCGGCGAACATCAACGCGCGGGAGATCGTCGTGTTGGGCAAAGTGCGCGGCAATCTTACCGCCAGTGATCGCGTGGACATTCGCAGCGACGGATCGCTCACCGGCGACGTGGTCGCGGCCCGCATTTCGATTGAAGACGGCGCGTTCTTCAAGGGGGGAATCGACATTCGCAAAGCGGGCGGGAAGCCGGAAGAGGTCAGGGCGGCTTCGGCATCGATTTCGTCGGCCGAGCCGGCGATTGCGGCGCGAGCGTAGAACTCGCTGTTTGTCGTTCGCTGATCGCGCGTAGCGAAGTATTGGGGCATCCCGTTTCCGGGATGCCCTTTGTCTAGATCGAATGACCTCTCTCCCATGCTGCGGAATTGAACCCAACATTCTGTCGAATTGAACATTGCGCGATTTGAATTCGCCGAACGGTTGCTGACGCGAGATGATAGTTCCAGTCCGCGCGAGATGATAGTTCCAGTCCGCGCGAGCTATTTCCGCTATCATAATGAGTTTCCCGTCCCACTCTGCTGCATTCAGTTTTGTGCAGTCGTGCGACATCTTTCAAGCTAACCGCCAAAGGCTAAGGCCGAATGCTGATCTTCCGCAAACCTCTCCCCAATGTCGACCACCCCGAGATGCCCGCTGACGTGGTCATAGTCGGCGGCGGCCCCGCCGGAATGGCCTGCGCCCTGCGCCTGTCGCAATTAATTGACGCTCACAACGCGAGGCATCCCGAGTTCCAGCTCTCGAAAGAAAACATCTACGTCCTCGAGAAATCGCGCGAAGCCGGCCAGCACTGTCTCTCCGGAGCACTTCTCGACCCGCGCTCCATGCGCGAACTGCTCCCCGATTTCGAAAAAGAAGCTCCGCTCGACGCCCAGGTCCACAAGGAGGGCGTCTACTTCCTCACCCGCAGCGGTCATTACAAGCTGCCTATCACGCCGCCGCCTCTGCGTGATCACGGCAACTACGTCATCTCGATCAACAAGTTCGTGAAGTGGCTCGCCGCAAAGGTCGAAGAAGCCGGCATCACCATCTTTACCGGGTTCGCCGGATCTGAGCTCCTATACGACGGCCATAGCGTCACGGGCGTGCGCACTGACGACAAAGGCGTCGACAAGCAGAATCAGCCCAAGTCGAACTTCGAGCCGGGCTACGACGTGAAAGCCAAAGTCACCATCCTCGCCGAAGGTCCGCGCGGTTCGCTCACCAAGCAGCTCATCGAAAAGTTCGATCTGATGAAAGACCGCAACCCGCAGACCTATGGCGTCGGCGTGAAAGAACTGTGGGAAGTTCCCGCCGGCCGGATCGAAAAAGGCGAAGTCATCTACACCATGGGCTATCCGCTGACTACGAAAGAATATGGCGGCGCGTGGATTTATGGCGCGGCCGACAACACCGTCTCACTCGGCTTTGTCACGGGACTCGACTACCAGGACCCGCGCCTCGATCCGCAGCACGTGCTCCAGACCTTCAAGCAGCATCCTTTTATTACGAAACTTCTCGCGGGCGGCAAGATGATCCGCTATGGCGCAAAATCGCTGCCCTACGGTGGATGGTGGTCTTTGCCTCCGTTAGCCGGCGACGGCTGGATGATCACCGGCGATTCGGCGGGCTTTCTAAATTCGGCGCGACTGAAAGGCATTCACCTCGCCATCAAGAGTGGAATGCTGGCCGCCGAGGTAGCGTTCGAAGCCCTGGCGAAAGAAGAGTATTCGTTCGACACACTCGCCGGCTATCCAGGACTGGTCGAATCCAGCTGGATCAAAGACGAACTCTGGCCGGTGCGCAACTTCCATCAGGGATTTAAAAATGGCCTGGTCGCCGGCGTCTTCAACTCGGGATTGCAGACCATCCTGCGAGGCGGTCCATTCACACGAGTTCCCTCGCACGACGGATATAAAAATCTAAAGCCGCTTGCCGCGCTGCCCGCCGACGGCGGCAACGAAGCCAACCTGCTCGGCTCCGCCAAAGGCGACGGCAAGCTGACTTTCGACAAGCTCACCGACCTCTATCACTCCGGCACCAAGCACGAAGAAGATCAGCCCGCGCACCTCATCATTCACGATACGAACATCTGCAACGAGCGATGCGTGAAAGAGTTTGGCAGCCCCTGCCAGAATTTCTGTCCCGCCAACGTCTACGAAATGCTCGAAGACTCGTCGGCCCCCAATGGCAAGCGCATCAGCCTCAATTCATCCAATTGCGTGCACTGCAAGACCTGCGACATTCAGGACCCCTACCAGATCATCACCTGGGTTCCCCCCGAAGGCGGCGGGGGCCCGAATTATGACGGGATGTAGGTCTAAATGGGCTGGGAAGAGTCCGCGGCGACGCCAATAGCCATCGGCCGTTGTAATTACTGGTCCACCCTTTCAGCACGGTATATACTGCCTGCGTACTATTCGCATTAGCCTAGTTATCGACTCAGCACGGGGCGGACATAATCTTCATACAGCTCCGTATTAGAACGTCGGCACAGGGTATTTATCTCATTCCAGCCCTGGAGACTGGCGGGGGGTAGCAGGCGCAACGGCGCAGGCTTTCCCGATGGGGGTATTGCTGTGGACGTCGTTCTGATACGTATTGTATTTGTCCTAATCGTCGCCGCCATCTGCTTCGTCATCCGCCCATTTAACCTGCCGCAAAATTATGACGCGATCATTGGCGTGGCAATCGGCTGCGCCATCGTCGTCTTCGAATGGCGCCTGCGGATCATTAGCCTGAAGCGCCTGATCGGCGCAGCCATCGGCAGCGTGCTGGGCATCTTCGGCGCGTATCTGTTTGCGCTGGTCATTCGCAACAGCATTCCTCCCAGCGCGACCCAAAGCTTCCTCCAGATTATGGTCATGTTAATCATGGCCTATGTGGGTCTGGCAGTCGGCGCCAATAAGGGCGACCTTCTCAACCTTGCCGCGCTCGGAGGAATCTTCGGGGGTGAAAAGCAGGGCAAGAAGAGTTACAAGATTCTCGACACCAGCGTCATCATCGATGGCCGCATTGCCGACATCGCCGAAACCGGATTCCTGGACGGCCTGATGGTCATTCCGCAATTCGTGCTGCGCGAGCTTCAGTTGGTCGCCGACTCCGCCGATTCGCTCAAACGCAATCGCGGTCGCCGCGGCCTCGACGTTCTCCAGCGCCTCCAAAAAACCGCCTCGCCCATGATCCAAATCGTCGAAGACGACTTTCCGGCCGTCCGCGAAGTGGATATGAAGCTGATCGAACTCGCCAAAGTCTACGAGGGCAAGATCATCACCAACGACTTCAACCTTAATAAGGTCGCCCAGCTTCAGGGCGTGGCCGTGCTGAACATCAACGAGCTAGCCAATTCGCTCAAGCCCATCGTGCTGCCCGGCGAAATCATGCGCGTCTTCATCCTGAAGGAAGGCAAGGAATACAACCAGGGCGTCGCCTACCTCGACGACGGAACCATGGTAGTAGTCGACAACGCGCGCAAGATGATCGGCAAGACCATCGATGTTTCAGTTACATCGGTCTTGCAAACCACTGCCG
>JBAQJF010000155.1:0-2068 GCA_049300195.1 Terriglobales bacterium
CTCTTGAGTTGTCGTTCCCGGTTTGGGTTCAAGGGGATTTCAGAAGCTGCCGGACTCATGCATTGCCGCGCTCCCTTCTCGCGTATGGCTTTTGCCTCGTCGTTGAGCCTTTATGAGCTCACGGCAAAACGGTCACTTTACCGAGCATCCCCAGGCCGTCGTGCAGCGCGCACTTGTATTGATAGGTACCCGGTCCCTTGAATGTGACGCGGAAGCGAGTTGTGCCCGCCGGCGGTTGCGGTAACCCGATCTGGTCCTGCGGAGCCGCGGCGATGAAGCCTGAATGTGCACTGTCTCCGGGCGAACTCAAGGTAGCGTGCAGCGCTCCATCGGGATCCATGGTTACGTTCGCAGAAGGCGGCATGGGGTCAGCCGGCTCAGTCCCAAAGGTGATCGTATGTGGTGTTATCGGATCGTCGTTTGTCCACTCCACCGTGTCTCCAACATGCACGATCTTATCCGGGTGCATGAAGCGCATTACCGACAACGTTTCGGAACCGCCGCCCGTCGCCACGATCGTGCCCGTTCCCGCTGTCACGTCATCGCGTGAACTGTCCATGTCGTGATCCATCATGTGGCTGGCAGAAGAAAGCATGTCCTTTTCCATGTCCGCGGCTTCAGCCCTGTAGAACTCCCGGTCATGCGGCAGATCTGCAGAAAGATCGAGAACGTGAATTACAGCGGTGTGATTCTGGTGGTACAGGCAAACAAGTTTGTAATCTCCAGCCGTAGGAAACGTCACCGTGTATTCTTGCCCCTTGGTCAGCGTTCCGCTATTTACGCAGGTCGAACCATCTTCATCGCTTGGGTTCGGCGTTGTGCCTGTGCTTGTGCCTGGACAGCCAACCGGAAAAGGTGGTCGCACCTGGCCTGGCGTCAGGAATGTAACCGTGTGGGGTTCGTCGCTTGCGACCGTAAAAGCGACGGAGTCGCCGGCATGAATCCAGATTTCATTCGGCAGGAAAGCGATGACTTGCTGTCCCATGTCCTTGCTCTGCGCGCCAACCTGGACTCGCCAATCCTGTGCCTGAACGAGTGCCGGCATCAGTATGAGGGGGGCGCAGATCAACCCCAATGTGGAGAGCTTTGTTCTCAGTCCTTGCTTGAGCGCCGGCACCAGCTTCCAATTTCCTGATTTCATGACTTCCTCCTCCGCCGGGGGGAATTCGCCGGCTGGAATCAGATAAAACGCAAATTTGAGTTCACGAACAATGGAGGAAGGTAAATTCAGAGGTGAAGAAAGATGAAGGCGTAAGTGATTCAATCTAAGGAAGAACCATGCATGACGATTTTTACGAATGCTATACTTCAGCTACCTCGGAGAGAACTGTGCCCTTTGCTGTCTATCGTTTCGGCGAATTCAGCCTTCATTCCGGCAAATTTGAGCTCTGCCGCAAAGGCCGCCGGCTCAAGCTGGAGCGGAAACCCCTCGAACTCCTCGTCCTGCTAGTCACCAGACACGGACAAATCGTCACCCGTGAAGAGATCGCTGGCCACCTTTGGGAGCAGGAAGTTTTCGTCGATATCGAACACGGAATCAATACGGCCATCCGTAAAATTCGCCAAACCCTTGGCGACAGCCCCGACATGCCGCAGTTTGTACAGACAATCTCCGGCTCTGGTTACCGGTTCATCGCAACCATTACGGCGATTGAGCCAGAGGTTAAGGCGCCAACTCAAGCTCCCGATATTCCGATGGAGCCTCCTGCTCCTCCGCCGGTAGTAGTTCCGCCGGAGATTGCTGTTCTTTCAGAGGTCTCTGCTGCGGCCTCCATCCGGTCGGCTGTTAACTCCTGGCACAAACTTGGGCTGGTCGCCGCCTTATGCGCCTCCGTCCTCGTTGCCATTGCAATACTCACCCTCGGCCTCCATCCGCTCGCTGCCCGCTTCCTCCATCGAGACAGTCGCGCCGCGATCGGCTCGATTGCCGTGCTGCCTCTCCAAAACCTCTCCGGCGACCCCGGTCAGGACTACTTCGCGACGGGCATGACTGACGAGCTCACCACTGAACTGGCGCGCATCCACGGGCTGCGCGTGGTTTCCCGAACCTCGGCGGTGCTCGCCAGCC